>MVPY01000035.1 GCA_002067065.1 Methanobacterium sp. PtaB.Bin024 | reverse complement strand
GTTGTATTTAAAAAGGATCTTAGAGATAAATTGAAAATATGATATCTTCAGTAGTTGAAGAATTGCAAATAACAGTAAAATCACAGAGCATTAAAATGGCCAAATTATCATGAATATTTTCCTTCCTCTAGTCCGTGTGGAACCGATTTTCCTATAATAAACATACAGCTTAATCCTATTTGATCTGAGAAATTACTAAAATATTTATTACATTTAGACTAAAAGTTATGTCAAAAATTGGGATAGATATAACAACATTGATAATTATTTCAATATATCACTTGTTATTTTGATAAAGGTAATTGTATACGTGTTAATTTTTGAAATATGTAAAGCGTATTTCTTCTTAGGATATATATGATATCGGTTATTTAAGAGTTTTTTTGTTCAAGAACATTTCTCTATTTCAATACAGAATTCCTAAAATTAGTTCTTTTTTCATGCAAAACAAATCTATTGATAATAAAACATTTACTATATTGGGTATGGTTTCTTCTGCAGTCCCTTTTTTACATTTTATGGTTTTTAACTGTCATTTAAAGTTTTTGCATGTTCAAGTTTTCCCCCACATTCACATTCATCATCAAAATCATCTGGAGACTCTCCAGTTTGTAATTCATAGTAACCTCCACACTTATCACAGATTAAATAACCATGATCTTCGCGTTTAATATCTCTTTGTTTCCTGAACTTATCCTTGAGTTCTTCACTTGAAACCGTCCTATCTGCAGCTAAATTTTCACTACTCGGATTCTTTTTAACACCAGGATTCCGTTTTTCAGCTAGTTTTCTTTTTATTTCATCATTAGAAACCATTATAACCACCATTTATTGTATAGAGGTTAAATTCAGAATATTTCCTAATTATGAGTATGTTAATATTTAATCAATTTATGAATGAAACATTTTTCCCTTGACAGTAACCACAACTTTTAAATATTTTGTTCTATAAGTATATAACATTCGATAAACGTAGAACTATTCGATATTAATAAAACAACCTTATGGATGTATGGAGGAAATAAAAATGGAAAAAAAAGAAGCATTAGACATGTTCTGTTACCAATGCTCACAAACTGCCCGTGAAACTGGTTGCACGATTAAAGGAGTATGTGGAAAAGAACCCATCGTAGCCCGACTACAGGACAACCTTTTATTCGCCATAAAGGGAATATCAGCCTATCTCTACCACGCCCGTGAGTTAGGTTACAGTGACGAAGAAGTGGATGCCTTCCTGGAAAAAGGTTTCTACTCCACCTTAACCAATGTCAACTTCAACCCCCAGGAATTTGTGGAACTGGCACTGGAAGCAGGTAGAATGAACATAAAAACCATGCAGCTACTTAAAAAAGCCCACATCGAAACTTACGGCGAACCTGTGCCCACTGAAGTACCGGTTGGATCAGTTAAAGGCCCAGGGATCGTGGCCACCGGTCACAGCCTGAAAGCCCTGGAAGAACTCTTAAAACAAACTGAAGGAAAAGGAATCAACGTTTACACCCATTCAGAGTTACTACCCGCCCATGGATACCCTGAACTTAAAAAATACAAACACTTATTAGGACAACTAGGCGGACCCTGGTTTGATCAAAAAATAACGTTCTCCAAATACCCTGTTGCCATCCTGGGAACTTCAAACTGTGTACTGTTACCTAAAGCTGAATACAAAGAAAGGATGTTCACCAGTGGTGTGGCACAGCTTCCAGGAGTCAAACACATAGAAAACTACGACTTCACCCCAGTAATTGAAAAAGCACTAGAACTACCAGAACTAGAAGATGAACCCCAAAAAACTATTTTAACCACTGGATTCGGAGCTTCCACCATACTATCTCTCGCTCCTAAAATTAAAGAACTGGTAGACGCAGGGAAAATCAAACAGTTTGTGCTGGTGGGTGGATGTGACTCTCCTAAACCCCAAGCAAAATACTACACAGAACTGGTTTCCAAATTACCATCAGAAGCAGTTGTCCTGACTTTAGCCTGTGGTAAGTACAGATTCAATGACCTGGACTTGGGAGATATTGAGGGAGTGCCCAGATTAATAGATTTAGGTCAGTGCAACGATGCCATTGTAGCAGTAGACATTGCAGTAGCCTTAACGGAACTATTTGGAGTGGAACTCAATGAACTTCCATTAACCCTAGTCTTAAGCTGGATGGAACAAAAAGCCGTTGCAATCCTCTGGAGTTTACTGGCCCTGAACATGAGAGGCATGTACATTGGACCTATACTGCCAGGGTGGGTTAACCAGGAAATACTGAACATACTTGTTGAAAACTACGATCTTAGACCCATAGGAGATCCAGAAGAAGATATAAAGGCCATAATGGGGTAACTAATTACCCCCCCCAATTCCATTTCAAAATTCGTATATAATTCTAATTCCTTTTTTTATTAGCTGAGTTAGTATGTAAAAATCTGAGGGTGTGAAAATGAATATAGTTGAAATGAAAAAAAGTCCAGTCGTGGACACTCCTCACAAAGTGGATGTCCGGAAATTATATGATACAAAAAATGCCATAACCGTACATATAACACTTAAACCAGGTGAATCACTTAAAAAACACATAACTCCTGTAGATGTATTTTTCTATGTTTTAGAGGGCAAAGGTATAGTTGAAATAGGTGAAGAGAAAAAAGAAGTTACAAAAGACTCACTGATAGATAGTCCAGCTCGCATTCCACATTGCTGGTATAATGAAAGTGATGAAATACTCCGTTTTTTAGTGGTTAAAGTCCCTAGACCCACCACTGAAACTAAATTATTATAAAAAATGGTGAAAGGAGATTTTAAATGCCTAAAAAAGATTTTGATGAGGATAAAGCATTTGAACAGGCGTTAAAGGGTAAAATGGGTTGGAAATGCTCGTGTTCCCTGGAAGTTGTTGATAAAAAATCATCACTAAGAGATGTTACTTGTAAAAAATGTGGGAAAATTTTCAAGACTGATCGCGACACAGACATGTGCATCCGCTGTGAAAGAGGTCAATAAATAATTAACCTCACCCTTTAATACATTTAAAATCTAATTACTTATTAAAAACTCCTTAAAAGATTCAAAATTGAAAAAAATGAAAAAAAAATCAAATGAAAAAGAAACTGCAGTTTCAGATGATGTTCAAATAGAACTTTTCTCCACCCCTGAGGGCGTAAAGGCCATTAAAAGCCCAGTAAGGGTCAAAATTTTGTCAATGTTAAGGGAGGGTGATCTCAGCTTTGACGAAATTGTGAAACATTCAGGCCGTGCTAAATCCACTGTTTCCAGCCATCTTAAACTTATGGCCAAAGAAGGCATAATCAGCTCTCGTGTGGACCCTAATGATGCTAGAAAGAAGATTTTTTTTATTCAATCAGAATACATAGGTAAATTACATCGTCAACAGCTTCAGGAAGACATTTCCGCTTATATCCAGAGGTACATTGCAAGTGAAAATGATCCATTTGAGTTCTTTAGGCTGATATTTCACACTTTAAGGATTTCTCTCTTAAATCAGGGAGTTGATATAGATCCTATACTCTATGAAGCTGGTTTAAAAGTGGGTGAAGCTTTATATGTAAAGGTTAAGGATCCTGATATGACTAATTTCCTGGGAAACATTGCTGCTTTTTGGGAAACTCACAGTCTTGGTTTTGTGGAAGTTAAAGATCTCCAACCTATAACAATTGGTGTGCAGGATTGTTTTGAATGCAGTGGACTCCCCTACCTAGGTCGACCTGCCTGTGCATTTGATAGTGGAATACTAGAATCATTGTTCAGCTTATACAATCAAAAAGAAGTTAAAGTTACTGAAACTGAATGTTATGCCCTAGGAGACAAGCAATGTCGTTTTGTAATTGAATAAAAAATTTGAATAATAATAATAATATTCAGCCCATTACTAGACTGTTATTAAAAAATAATACAAATTCATTAAAATACGATTTATTAAATATTAAAACTTTACAACATGAAAAATTATTAATATTCTATGGCCCTAAACCTTACTTTAGCAGCTAACCATCTAATTTCACGGTTTTTAGCCTTTAAATAGTCAGTATCCTCATCAAGGAACTTGTTAATAATATTTATTAACACATTTTCTTCGATAACATCATTGACTAGTTTTAATAATTCATCTTCCTCCAAATCATTATTAAAATTTTTAACCATGACCGGATCTTCCATTAGCCCACCCACTTAATTAGAACAATATTAATTCCAAGCAGAGATCTTATTTTTTAATTAAAATATACATTAATAAATACTTATAAACATATTCATCTGTTAGTCTCAGCTAACAGGACATTTTTGCAATCAAAATCTTTTAAAATCTAATATGAGGATTTATCCTGGTTCAAATAGTTTAAAAACTAATCCATAAGACTCTATCAATGAAAAATTTCATTCAGTTATTTTATTATTTTACCATATTTTGGTAGGTTTTTTGCATTAAAAGAGCATCCTGCTCAAGTAAAGGAGTTTCGCATATAATGGTGGCATTCCAACCACCTTCAATCAGTGCCTCCAGTAATGGTTCCAGAGGTGGACCGTATTCTTGTTCTGTGAGCATGTGATGTTTTCTTTCACCAGCATCGGTGTATTCAATTCTGGTGAAGTGACAGTGGAGAGATTCATCTTCATGACGTCCCCCTCCCAGTTCTTCCTCTAATTTTCCTAATATTTTATGGTAATCATCAATATCTTTGATAGATCCCCTTCCTCTGGCATGTAGGTGTGCAAAGTCAATTGTTGGGGCGAAATGATCAAATGACTGGCAGATATCTATAATTTCATCCAGATCACCCAGTTGTGACCTTTTCCCAGTAGTTTCAGGGGCAAATATGAAATTTTTCATTCCTCCTGAATCTAAATCCTCCATTAATTTAGTTATCGAATTTTTACACCGTTTGAGTGCCTCTTGAGGACTGTAATTAGTATAAAACCCAGGGTGAAAAACAATACGATATGCTCCCATCCATTCTGCAGCCCGGGCTGATTGGACTAATCTCGCAATAGATCGTTTTAAAACATCTTCTTTTTGGGCTGCGAGATTGATATAATATGGAGCATGCATTGAAACCCTAACATCATTTTTTCGAGCATTTTCAGCCAGTTTTAATCCTGATTGTTTCTGAATGCGTACTCCATAGGTGGCCTGGTATTCATATGCTTCTAATCCTAATTCATGGATGTAGTCACAGACGTTGATTGTTTGGCCACTGAAGGTTAGGGGGTTGCCTGCAGGGCCGAATCTAATATTATGTTTCATTTTAATCTTTAATGGTTTATTTAACTTTAATAATTTATTTAAAAATAATAAAAACGAATTTTACTCCATAACATCTTCAAAAGCTGATAGTGATGCTACTGCGCCTTCAGCACAGGCTACAATCCATTGTTTAATTCCGCCGGTTATGTCACCTGAAGCATAGATTTCAGGGATGTTGGTTCGCTGGTATTTATCAGTTATAACATACCCAGCTTTATCAACCTCAACTCCTGCATTCTGAGCTACTTTACTGAGGGGTTCCTCCCCCACTGCGATAAATACACCATCAGTAGGTAGTTCTGTTTTCTCATCAGTTTTTCGGTTGTGGAGTAACACACTGCCTACCATCATGTCACCTTTTATCTCTTCCACCACCGAGTCCCAGATTACCGGAATCTCCTTTTCTTTTAACTTTTCCTGGAGGTATTTCTCTGCTCTTAACTGGTCTCTACGGTGTATGATAGTTACATGGCATCCCAAACTTTCTAGATAGATTGCTTCCTGAACAGCTGCGTTTCCTCCACCCACCACTATAACATTTTTATCCTGATATAATGGTCCGTCACAAGTGGCACAATAACAAACTCCACGACCAATAAAATCAATCTCACCAGGTACTTTCAGTCTTCTGTGACGACTTCCTGTGGATATTATGATGGCCTTGGCATTATATTCCCCTTTGGATGTTGAGACAGAAATACTGGTCGTGTCATTTTTAACAATTTTCTTAACTTCCTCCATGTTCCTCATAGGAACATGTTTTTCTACCTGTTTTCTCATTTTCTCCAGTAAATCCTTCCCAGAAATAGATTCAAATCCAGGATAATTTTCCATGCTGGGCACCATGTACCCTGAACCTGCTCCAGTCATCATCTCCAGAATCATGGCCTTCATTCCCTGTCTTCCAGCATAGATTCCTGCTGTTAATCCTGCTGGTCCTCCTCCAATGATAATCAAATCATATTCTTCCACAGAGCTTTCCATAGAAAACACCTTCACCTACTTTAGTCATTTCATGATGTGTATTTACCCCATATATTTCTGTATTTCTTCCTTCAAAAGTTTATTTACCAGTTTTCCATCGGCTTTTCCTTTGAGTTCTTTCATTGCCATTCCCATCAGAGGACCCATGGCGCCCATGTTTCTTTCTTTGACCATTTTTTCATTGGAAGATACAATTTCCCTGATAATTTCAGCCACACCCTCATCTGAAAGCATTAAAAGGTTTAATTTCTCTGCAACTTCTTCTGGAGGTAGTTTTTCCTTTAAAATTCCCACTAAAACATCTGCAACTGCATCTTTAGATATTTTGTCCGCTGAAAGTAGTTGGAATGTCCCTAAAATATGGGTGTCAGACAGGTTATCCACATCTAAACCCTCTCTTTTGAGTTCTTTGAGAGTGTAAGCCAACAGAGAAGCCACAGTGGTTGGTTCAACTTCGCATACCACCAGTATTTCCTCAAATTGTCTTACTTTATCCTGCCTCACCAACTGATGGGCCAGATCATCACTTAACTCATATTCTTCAATGATACGGATCCTTTTTTCCTCAGGAAGTTCTGGTAAATTGGCCCTGACATGTTCAAGGTGTTCCTGGGATATTACCTGAGCCGGTATGTCGGTTTCCACATACATCCTGCTCGCAGTGGGGAGAGGGCGGAGATATTCTGTGTTAGCATCCTCCAAAGCCTTCCTAGTCTCTTCAGGCACACCTTCCATGGCAATTTTCGCCCGGCGCTGAACTTCCTCCAAGGCATTGTGGGCCTTATCACCATCATCAGCCACCAGAATGAAAGCATCATTTTCACTAATCCCTAGAAACTCATTAATCTTCTCAACTTCTTCCTGAGTTATTCCATAGGCTGGGAGTTCATCAGTGTGGAAGATACCTGCCACCCCCATTTTTTTAGCATAACCTGCCATTTCAGTTCCGAATCGACGATTAGGTTGCAATTCTTTACCTATCAATCCACTGAACCAGACCAGTTTTATAGCAAGGACTTTTCCATTCTTTTTAAGGGCTTTAGATATTATTTTGGATTCTGTTTCACGTAATAAATCACTGAGGTCATAAATTTTTTCTTCAACCTCAGCTCCCCTGTTATGGAGTTCTTCACGTATTTCCAAAAGATTTAATTGACGTTTAACCTCATTTTCCACCAATATAGGCATCGAATCCAAGTCTTGAACTCCTTTAATCTCAACTCGAGCACCTTCCCTAATGGAAATGTTCAAGTCCTGACGTATGGTTCCTAAACCACGTTTGACCTTGGTGCTGCGCAGTACCTGGCCAATCTGGTAGGCTACTTCACGAACCTGTTCCGGGAGTTTGATGGAAGGATCAGTGGTTATCTCCAGTAATGGTATTCCCAACCTATCCAGACGGAATCCCATGGTTCCCTTCCTTTGACCCATACGGCGTGCAGCATCTTCTTCCAGACAAAGATTCTCTATTACTACCCTGCCATAGGGAGTGTCCATGTGTCCGTTGGTGGCTACCAGTCCTGTTCTCTGAAATCCTCCGGTGTTACTTCCATCGATTACCTGTTTTCGCATGGTGTGGAACTCATCCACCACTTGCATGTTGAGTAATGATGCAATTATGAGACCGATCTCCAGGGCCTCTGGATTTAGAGGGTGCGGAGGTTCATCATCCGCCTCCACCAGACAGGTGTGCTCTGAGTAAGCATCATAAAGGAAGGTGAGTTTCCTACGTGATTCTTCAAAGGCAGCCCGATCAATTTTACCCAGTTCACTCTGAGTAGGCCTTAAGTACCTTAAAACTCTGTAATCAGGTTTTTTATCTGTTAATTCACATTTGCAGGGACAGAAGAGTTTTTTGCTTGTGTTGAGTTGCTGGTGTATTTCCAGGCCCATCATCAGGCCCAGTTCTTCGTAATCTACTTTTTCAACCATGTATATCACCATTTATCTCCAGTTATATCTTGTTATCTCCTGTTATATCCCGTAATCTTTTATGAAATATTTCGAGGATGATTTTTCCACCAGTTCGCCCTTGAGGTTGGTTTGCATTATCTTCTTAACTTCTTCAGGGTCTGTGATCTGTCCCAGAGTCCACACCAACTTCACATAAGCTACCTCTGGTAGCATGTCACCCACAGGTATCACCCCTGCAGATACGAGTTTACGACCAGTACTGTATACATTCAGGTTGGTCCGGCCGTACAGACACTGGGAAGACATTGCCACTGGTATTCCCTCATCAATTGCCCTTTTTATTGGAGGGATGAGGTAGTCAGGACAGTGCCCCAGTCCAGTTCCCTCTATCACCATACCCTTATAACATTTATCTGTATGGTAATCTATAATTTCTCCTGAAATTCCCGGATAACTTTTTATAAATGCTACTTTCGGTTCTAATGAGTCATTAACTTCCAATTGGATCTCCTTTCGTTTGGTGTATGGATAATTTTTATCAATGATCTTCACCTTTCCATCCTTAACCTGAGCCATGGGGAGGGTGTTAATACTGGAGAAAGTGTCTCTGCGGCTGGTATGCATCTTACGCACCTTGGTACCTTTGTGCAGATAGGTCTGACTATCATTTTCTGTGGCATGCATGCAAACCATAACTTCAGCAATGTCAGATTTGGCAGCAGCAACTGAGCTCATAAGGTTAATATAGGCATCAGATGATGGTCTGTCAGAACTCCTCTGGGCACCAGTTAAAACTATAGGGACTGGTGTTTGGAGGATGAAACTTAAAGCAGCAGAAGTGTAATGCATGGTATCGGTCCCATGGGCCACCACTACCCCATCAGCACCCCCTGTTATCTCATCAGCCACTGACCTGGCAGCTTGGATCCAGTAGTCCGGTTTCATGTTCTCACTGAGGATGTTCATTATGGCCTTCCCCGTGATGTTGGCCTCATCCAGGAGTTCTGGAGTGGCCCTCAACAGGTCATCGGCAGTAAAAGCAGGATGCACAGCCCCGGTTTTGTAATCGATTATGGAAGCCACAGTTCCCCCTGTGGATATGATGGAGATGTCCATTTTTTCCGGGTCTTCCTTAATGTCTAATGGTGAAAGATCGATTTTGGGCTTTTCTCCCTTCTCCAGGAGCTTAGTCTCAGCTTCAGCTATGTTCACTCCTATGTTATAACCATTGGCCAGTTTCAACACCACGTGCCATTCATCAGCATCTTCAGCCCGGTCTAATAACATTCCCTGATATTCTATGCCATCTTTTTTTATTGAAATTTGATCCCCAACGGATATTCCCTGTAAATCTAAAAATTTTTTGGCGGTTTTACGATAACTCATAGCATTCCTCTTATTCAGTTGATAATATTGATCTTAGGTAAGATAGAATTTGATAGGGGAATTGTTAAATTTTCAAATAGCTTATCCATATTTCTTTTACAACCCCATTTTAGATTGGTTCTTTATCTGTTAAAAATTTTATAAAACATGTAATGTGTATGTAAGTTCTCCAGTTAAAATCTAATATATTCTAAAATGGTGAATTCAACTTTATAATAACAAAATAAAAATGAATAATGAATAGTTTAATGAATAACATGATCAGTATGACAGAACAGCCAAAAATTCAGCGAAGCTCTAATAAAATTAATTATTAAAGACTGTTTGAACTAATTAAATACCTCTTAATTCTTTTTCAGAACCCTTGATACAAAAAAGATCATATTTAAGATCTAACTCCCCGAATACGTCACAATCAGGGCATATGCAGTCGTCTTCCTCCAGGTTACATTCTGACTTACCTAGGAGGCAGTAGAGTCCTTCATATTTTTCCTGGGCGCACTGGTTATACATGGGACAATCCGGACAAATACAATCGTCTCCCCAGTCATCCAAAAATCTTTTATTCACTTTGTCTTCTGATAGGCCTTCTTTTGCAATTTCTCCCATTTTTTCCTCAAATTTGTCCATTTCTACTCCTCCGAATCAAGACTTTTATTATCCATAATTCTTTATCTATACTGATCTTTCAAGTATTGATCTTTGAATCCTTTTTGTTTCTGCTGGTTAACATAACAAAGGACATGCCTAATAGCAATCCAAGTGCAAATATAACTGAAAGCCATTCTAACAGTGGTTTTGGCAGCCAAATAGGTATTATGTTAATGGTAATGAAATACAAATCCACGACAATTACAAGAAATCCATAGTAAGCCAGCGGTCTGGGAAATAGAGGATGACTCCACATGAGAATTGTTACCAGAACCAAGAATATCAGTAAGGTTATGAAAAACAGGGCTGACCATATCCAGTGCCAGGGTGGGTAGTTTTCAGGGAAAATACCCACCATGATCAGGAAGATAGCAGCAATGAAGCCGAATATCTGGGTTGTTATAAGTAATTTATTACAATTTTCCCTCTTCAACCATGATAACGAAATAAAAAAAGGTATAAGGACAAATCCAGTTAAAATACAACCTAAATTGAATATCATTGCTCCTTGAGGGTTTAGTTCCATGTTTCCAAGGTCACTTATACAGTTTTCAAGAGGAGTGTATTGTCCGGGAAACATCAGATAGGCCGTGAACAATAAAATTAGGAAAATGAAAACTGCTAAAATCCCTGTCCAAATCCATTTACTACTGTTATGGCTGAATAACATGATGTCCCATCAGATTAACTTGAAGCATGTTTTTCTTTGTTTTGACAGAATAATCTCCCTCAGGGCAGATTTCAGGTGGTTGGATAAGATTCATCTTGAGTATGCTGATTTATGAGTATGTGGACTCATTAATCATCCAATTTTTATGTTTATACCTCTATGTCTATACCCACTGGACAGTGGTCAGATCCCATGACATCGGAAAGGATGTAAGATGACTGAATATTATCCATAAATTCTTCATTAACAAAGAAGTAGTCCAGTCTCCAGCCCACATTCCGTTCTCTGGCACGAGTACGGTAGCTCCACCAGGTGTATTGATCAGTTTCCTGGTTGAACTCGCGGAAGGTGTCCACATAGCCATGGCTCAGGAAACGATCGATCCATTCCCTTTCAATAGGCAGGAAACCTGAAATTTTCTCGTTTTCCTTGGGTCTTGCTAGGTCTATCTCATTATGAGCAGTGTTAACATCACCACAAACTACGATGTTCCTTCCTTCTTCTTTAAGGGCGTCAGCATAGTCCATGAAGGAATCATAAAAATCTAATTTATACTGTAGTCTTTCCTGGGACATTTTACCATTGGGAAAGTAGATGTTAAACAGTACAAAATCCCCATAATCTGTTATGAGTGTGCGGCCTTCACTGTCGAATTTTGGGATTCCAAAACCTTGTTTAACTTTTTCCGGTTTCATACTGGTGTAAGTGGCCACTCCACTGTATCCTTTGCGTTCTGCTTCAGATAAGTACAGTTGATAGTCATTAATATTTCTGATGTCAGCTGGAAATTGTTTACGAACGGCTTTAGTTTCTTGAATACATAATATATCTGGTTTATCCTCCTTAAACCAGTCAAGGAATCCTTTACGGTGCACTGCCCTGATTCCGTTAACATTCCAGGATAATATTCTAATTTTCCTCATTTTCCACCTCTAATTGACTTGACAGAGCTTTAAGTTTATTTACCCTTATTTCATGAGAAATGCTTATTTTATAACATAATTATTGTTATTTTTTCCATTACAATTCTTTTATTACAATCCTTTTATATTCTTTAATTCAATTGTAAAATGATAGAATTCACCTTTTTGTCTCAATAAGTGCTTTGATTTTTTGTATATCAACTTTCCTCTGGAATAATGGCGTTTTTTCCTCATAATACACACTGAGATTTTCTTCAAAGGTTTTCTTATGGGGGTTGGTGTAAAAGATTCCCAGAGGATATTCTCCTGTTTCCGTGGCTCTCTGGAATGCCTGGTTCCTGTCACTGGGATCATGATCCTCTTCCAAGTAATAAGTGTGTTCTTTGAACCAGTTTCTGGTGTTTACCTTGTTGAAGGTTACGCAGGGCTGGAAAATATCCACCAAGGCATATCCTTTATGTTTTATGGCTGCTTTTAAGATTTCAATGGTTTGCTTACGGTCCCCACTGAATGCTCTGGCTACAAATGATGCATCAAGAGCAATAGCCACTGCTAATGGGTTGAAAGGTTCCAAAAATACACCATCAACTTGTAAAGGTGTGTTAAAGTCTATCTGGCTAGTGGGTGATGCCTGTCCCTTAGTTAGGCCATAGACCATGTTGTTATGTACTAGGTTGGTCATGTCCGGATTGCGTCTGATGGTGTGAATGAAGTGGTTGCCCCCCTCACCGTACATACAACCATCTCCACTCACATCTATGACTGTTAATTCCGGGTTAGCTGCTTTTATACCTGTTGCTGGAGATAAAGACCTTCCATGCAGGCCATTGAATACATTTCCCCTTATATAGTGAGGTAGTTTTCCTGCCTGCCCTATTCCTGATACGAAAACCAGGTCTTGTGGTAAGATTTCAAGTTCAGCTAGGGCAGTTTTGAGACTGCGCAGGATTGCTAAATTACCACATCCTGGACACCAGGCCACATCTGCATCTGGCATGTCAAAATCCCTGGGTTTCATTTGGACACCTCCTCAGCACCTGAAGTATCAACATTTTCAATACTTGTGAATCTTTTGAGATTTTCTTCCACTTCTTCCACTGAAAATGGCATTCCATTGTACTTTAGAACCCTTTCCTGTATTTCGAAACCGGTTTCAAGTTTTATAAGGTTTGCCAGTTGTCCCTGGGCATTGTTTTCAAATATTATAACATCTTCAGCCCTTTCCAGATACTCAGCCACTGATTTATGGAAGGGATAGACTTGCTTGAAGTGAAGGAAACTTATTTTCTTTTCCTCATTCCTTTGGAGTAGATTTTCTAAAGCTTCTCTGATGGGCCAGTAGGTGGAACCCCATCCCACCACCAGTTCCTGGTAATTCTCAGGACCCACAAGTTCAGGGGAAACAACATCTTCCTTGATTTGTTCAAGCTTTTTTAACCTTTTATCAACCATCTGTGTCCTTAAATCCAGGTTTTCGGTGATGTGTCCCTCTTCATCATGCTCATCTGAGTCTACAACCACCAACCCATCGCCATATCCAGGTATTCCCTGTGGAGTGATCCCATCATGGGTGATAAGATATCTCTGATAGTCTGGAGCAGTTTTCACAAGATAATTCTCATTTTCAACATCTTCCAGTGGAAGGGAAGAGAGATTGTAGTAGCAGTCCACAAAGTATTGGTCTGTTAATATGAAAACCGGGATCTGATATTTTTCAGCCAGGTTAAAGGCTTTTTGAGTTAGTATGAATGCATCTTCCAGTTTTCCTGGTGCAAATATGATCCTGGGGAATTCACCAGGTCCAGAATAGAGTGCCAGGTTCAGGTCTTCCTGACTGGTGCGGGTGGGAAGTCCCACAGCCGGGCCAGGCCTCTGAGCAATGTAAATAACTAGAGGAGTTTCTATCATCCCGGCTAACCCTACGGCTTCCCCCATTAGGGCGAATCCACTGCCTGAAGTGGCTACAATGCTCCGTGCCCCTGCATAGGATGCTCCTAGGGCCATGTTGATTGCTGCTATTTCATCTTCTGCCTGTTCATATATCATTTCAAATTCATGGGCATTACTGGCCAGAAAACTCTGAAGTGGAGTGGAAGGAGTCATGGGATATGAAGACATGAATCTGCATTTTCCTGCAAGACAACCGAATCCTACAGCATCAGTTCCGTTCATTAAAAGTTCATCACGAACTTCTGACTGACCAGAGAGCGAAACTTGAATTATCTCTGATTTAGATTCCATTAATTCCCTGCCTATCTGGTAACCTGCCTCTCCTGCCTTTAAATCGTTTTCAAGTATTTGGGCACCTTTCCTTGTGAACATGTCACTGATAAGCCCATCAAATATCTCTTTAGGGATGTTTAAAATGCTGGATATGAATCCTGCTGCTATCACATTGGCAAATATGAGCCCCCCGATTTCCTGGGCAGATTCCATAAGGGGGATCTCTATAAAATTATCAGTATTCAGACCATGCTCCTGAAAAATGCCCTCTTCTTTTACAGTTTTAAGATGTTCTGGATCACCTATTATTAGAGTATCACCGGATATTCTATCTTCAAGATGTTTTATAGCTCCAGAACTTAATGCTAAGAGAATATCGATCCGGTTAACATAAGAAGCAACTCGATGGGATGATATTCTTATTTCTGTGGAGTTCTGCCCTCCTCTGACCCGTGACATGTATTCTTTGGTGGAGAAAATATGGTAACCACTCTGTTTAATAGCATGAGCCAGTATCGCTTCCACAGTCTGGATTCCCTGCCCTGCTTCACCACACAAAACCAGGGAAATATCTTCCTTTTCTGATAAAAAAACCATTAATTCACCCCCATGCTAAATAATTGATTGAATATAATTCCATTCAACCCATAAACCAGTATATTTCTATATAATAATTTGATCTTCGTTTTACTTAAAATTTGAGTTATAAAGTTTATTTTTGCATTATTTACCTAAACTGATTAAGAGGTAAATAATGGATTACATGAAAAATAAACGTTGAAGAATATAGAAAAATTTGAGAATAAGAAATAAATAGTGAAAAAAGGGATAAAAATGGAAAAGAAATAAAAAAAGATGAAAAAAAATTTTTTTATGTTTTAAAGGTTTCCCGTGCCCATTTTGCACCGGCTTCCAGTATTTCCAGGTTAGCTGGTACCAGTTTGGGTTTGCTGCGGAAGGTGTGCTCAACTGCTTCAGTGAAAACTTGTTTAGGAAGACCAGTTAATCCCAATTCCATTATTACCCCTAGCATGGCTGTGTTGGCTGCCCTTTTCACACCATGTTCCTTGGCAATTTTACGAGCAGGTATGGCCAGAGTCTTGAGACCTTCAGGGGATTCAAACTCACCTATACTACTTTCATAGATGATAAGTCCACCTTCTCTAACTTTGGAGGCGAATTTTTCCAGTGAGGGTTGGTTCATTGCCACCAGCCCATCAGAAGTTTCCAGTACAGGGGATCCTATGGTTTCCCCGGATATAACCACTGTACAGTCTGATGTTCCTCCCCTCTGTTCTGGTCCGTAGGATGGATACCATGACACGTGTCGCTGGTCATTACAGGCTGCCTGGGCCAGTGTAAGGCCCATACTTAAAACTCCCTGTCCTCCGAATCCTGCAATGCGTACCACCTTCCTCTGGAAGGAGGGATCATCTTTTGCTTCCCAGGAATTGCCTTCCTGGACTTCAAAGATTTCATTTAATGATTCCTGTGAAAAATCACTGCTTGCCCTGCAGAGGGGTTCTGTTTCTTTTCTTTTGTCTCGGAAGTTTTTTAAGGGGAATTCTTTGGTCATTTCATTGTTAACAAAATCTTCAGCCCCCTTTGCATCCATTCTCAAGTTTGTAGGGCAGGGAGAGAGTACTTCCACAAAGGTATAACCTTTACCATCCCTCTGAACCTCCAAGGCTTTTCGAACCGCTATTTTGGCTTTACGGATGTGTTTCGGGTCTGAAACAGAGACACGTTCAATGAATACTGGAGCATCCAGATTGTCCAATAATTCTGACATGTGCAGAGGGTAGCCCATGTAACGGGGGTCTCTGCCTGTTGGGCAGGTTACTGTGACTTCTCCCACTAGGGTGGTGGGTGCCATCTGTCCTCCGGTCATTCCATAGACTGTGTTGTTCACAAAGAAAACTGCCATTTTTTCTCCACGGTTAGCAGCCTGGATGGTTTCATTCAGTCCTATAGATGCCAGGTCTCCGTCTCCCTGATATAACATTACCACTGCATCTTCCTCTGCACGGGATAGTCCGGTTCCCACTGCTGGTGCACGGCCATGTGCAACTTGCACATGTCCACAGTCAAAATAGTAGTAGGCAAAGACTGCACATCCAACTGGGCTGGTCATAACTGCGCGGTCCTGTATTCCCAGATCATCAATGGCCTCACCTATGAGTTTGTGCAGTATCCCATGACCACATCCTGGACAGTAATGAGTAGCAGTGGGAGCACTTCCACCTTTACGATGATACCTATCCAGCATGGATTCAGGTTTTTTGATGATTTTCTCATCCATGGTGATCTCTTCTCTCTGTTTATCATCCCTGGTGTTTTCTTCAGTCATCAGTTATCACCTGCCATTTCATGGATCTTGTCTGTGATGCTTTTCTGGTCAATGAGATTTCCCCCCATACGGTTCACCAGTTCCACCTGGCTTTGACAGCGAATTGCTAGAGTTATGTCCTCTTTCATCTGCCCATTACTCATTTCTACTGATAGAAACTTACAATCTCTACTGGTGGCAATTTCCCGGAGTTTTTCTTCTGGGAATGGGAATAATGTTTTGGGACGGAAGAGTCCTACTTTTATTCCGTCCAGGCGGGCCTGGTCCACTGCTGAACGGGCCACGCGGCTGCTTATTCCGTAGGCCACCAGGATGATCTCAGCATCTTCCATCTGGTATTCCTCATAATCCACCTCATTTTCCCTGATTTTCTGGTATTTATCCTGGATGCGATAGTTAAAGTCTTCTAACTGGTCGAAGTCAAGGAATATGCTGGTTACCAGGTTTTCATGAGTTTCATGGTTACCTCTGACTGCCCATGATTCATCATAAACTGGTTTTAAGGTTTCTTGTGGGAATTGTAGTCTTTCCACCATCTGACCCAGTACCCCATCTGCCAGAACCACTGCGGGGTTACGGTACTTTTCTGCCAGTTGGAATGATTTTATGGTAAGATCACACATTTCCTGCACCGAGTTAGGGGCCAGAACAATGTTATAATAATTTCCATGGCCTCCTCCCTTCACCACCTGATTGTAATCTCCCTGTTCTGGTCCTATGTTTCCCAAACCAGGTCCTGCTCTCATAATATCCACAATAACGCAGGGTAGTTCTGCTCCTGCCAGGAAAGAGAATCCTTCCTGCATAAGACTGATTCCTGGTCCTGAAGAGGCTGTCATGACTCTATGACCAGCTGCAGCTGCTCCGTAAACCATGTTTATAGAGGATTCCTCTGATTCTGCCTGCACGAATTTCCTGCCAACTTTAGGAAAGTATAATGAGGCTTCGTGGAGGATTTCGGAGGCTGGTGTGATGGGATAACCAAAGAAACAATCACAACCAGCGTACATTGCTCCAATGATAACTGCAGTGTTTCCTTTGATTAGCTGGATAGTCATTTGTCTTCCTCCTTATCCCTTTTATTATCCTTTGACTCCTTTTGATGGTTGTTTTGAGATTTTCGTGGTATGTGAACTTCTACTGCCAGTGGTTCAGGGCAGGTGTAGTAACAGTCTCCACAACCCGTGCATCCTTTCCCTGTGTAGACTGCGTAATGATAACCACGTTTATTAATGTCTTCACTCATTTTTAGCACGCCTTCACGACATGCGATTATGCAACGCTCACAGGCTTTGCATTCCAGTTCATTGAAAACTGGATATGGTTCTTTTCCATGTTTGGTCATAATTCATATCATCCTGTTAACTCTTCCAATTATCATCTTTTTTAATGTAATAGTATTACATTTTAAAAGGTATGACATTATAAAAATGCAGTTAGTTTTTTCCTAGATCATAAAGAGTAGACGTAAAAATTTAAATCTTAGACTACTTAGAATACTTCTGCAGCCCTATCATGTCCTACTCTTTTTCATCCTTTTCTCGGATTTCAATCCTTCGAATCTTACCACTGATGGTTTTAGGCAGTTCATCCACAAATTCCACCACCCTTGGGTACTTATAAGGAGCAGTGACCTGTTTAACATGGTTTTGAATTTCCTTAGCTAATTCAGGAGATGATTCATAACCACTTGTCAATACTATGGTGGCTTTTACCACTTGCCCCCTTACTGGATGTGGAACTCCTGTTATAGCACATTCTAGGACAGCTGGATGGGATATTACTGCACTTTCAACTTCGAATGGTCCGATACGATATCCTGAACTTTTTATCATGTCATCATTACGTCCTACGAACCAGAGATAACCATCTTCATCTTTCCAGGCAGTGTCTCCGGTGTGGTAAAATCCGTCGTGCCAGGCAGCTTCGGTTTTCTCCTTTTCCCTGTAATATCCACAGAACAATCCTGGTGGTCTGCCCTCAGCAGTTTTTATCACGATCTCTCCTTCTTCACCCACATCGCATTCTTTACCTTCTGGATTCATAATCCAAATATCATAGCCTGGAGATGGTTTTCCCATGGATCCTGGACGGGGCTTCATCCAGGGGAAGTTGGCGATACAGACCACGATTTCTGTCTGTCCAAATCCTTCCATAAGCCTTAAGCCGGTGAATTCGTATAGTTTATTGTAAACTTCAGGGTTTAATGGTTCTCCCGCGGTAACTGCATATTTAAGGGTTGAAAAATTGTACTGGGAAAGATCTTCCTTTATTAGGAAGCGATATATGGTGGGGGGTGCACAGAAAGTGGTTACTCCATGATGTGATGATTTATCCAGCATTTTCGCTGCATCAAACCGTTCATAGTCATACACAAATACTGCTGTGCCTGCAATCCACTGACCGTATATCTGACCCCACATTGCCTTGGCCCAACCAGTGTCAGCCACAGTGTAGTGCAATCCATCTTCTACAACATTTTGCCAATATTTTGCAGTTATTATATGACCCAGAGGGTAGGTGTGCTGGTGCATGACCATCTTGGGTAGACCAGTAGTCCCTGATGAAAAGTAGATTAAAGCTAAATCTTCATTTTTAGTGCCATTATCACCAGTTGGACGCGAAAATTCAGGGGATGCATTTTCGATTTCTTTCCGGAAGTTTAACCATCCATCTCTATCTTCATCACCCACTAGTACCTTTACTAGTTCAGTGTCCCCCAATTTCTTATGGGCTTCATCAAAGTAATTGGGCACTCCATCTTCAGCTATACACACCACCATTTTGATACCGGCGTTTTTTACACGGTACACAATATCCCTGGTTTTGAGCATGTGGGTGGCAGGGATGGTTATGGCCCCTAGTTTGTGCAAGCCCAAGATGCAGAACCAGAACTCATAACGGCTCTTTAATGTGAGCATTACTCTATCTCCTTTTTTTATCCCTTTCTGGGCGAAGAAGTTGGCTGCCTGGTTTGAGTATTCTTTCATGTCTTTGAAGGTGAATATCCGGTCAGTATCATCGTTACACCATACCAGGGCAACTTTTTCAGGATACAGACGAGCGTATTCATCCACTACATCATAGGCAAAGTTGAAGTTTTCAGGTGTTTTTATAAGGAAATTGTCCTTAAAATCCTGATAAGAGTCAAAATTGGCCTTTGAAACAAATTTTTCAAGTAAAGATGACATTTTTATCACCGTTCATTAAATAAATTTTGATTTTATCCTTATTTTTAGATTTTCATGATTATTATGCAGTTTGTTAAAGTTTTTTCCTATGAAAATGAGTTTTACATCACAACAGCCAGAAATTTTGCGGGTTTGTTTTCCAGGGCTTCCATGGCATGTTCATAGGATGAATCAAAGAAGATTGAATCTCCCTCATTGAGTATGATCTCATTGTCATGGATGTAAATTTTAAGAACACCTTCTAAAACGTAGTCAAACTCCTGTCCAGGATGTGAATTAGTGTCAGGTTTTGTATTTCCATTTTTGGGGTCTGCAGTGACTATGAATGGTTCGGCTTTCTTGTGTATGAATTTTTCAGCCAGATTCTCGTATTTGTATTGTTTTCTACGTCCTACTTCAACTCCTTTCCCCTTTCGAGTTACGCTAAATATATGCATCCTGGTTTCTTCTCCAGTTAAAAGCAACCCCATGTCCACTTGCAGTTTATGAGCGATTTCATATAAAATACTGGCAGGGATATCTTTTTTCCCATCTTCATATTCCTTGTAAGTTTCACTGGATATTTCAAGGTAATCTGCCATATCCTGAACTTCCAGGTCCGATAACTCTCGAAGTTCATTTATTCGCAGGCCAATTTCCTTCATCTTCTCTTTCATGATTAAAACCTCTCATTCAATATGATTGAACCTTTTGGATTAAGCCCTTGGCTAATCAGCCATGGTTTTATAAAACTAAACAGGATCACCTAGAGATTATCTAGATCTAATCTCTGATCTAGGTTACTCTTTTATATTTATAATTTTTGAATTTTTACAACAAATAATTTTTCACCCAATGATTTTGTAATGATCATTAATGACAATTTATTTACAATATAAATAAATTTATCGATCAAAAGAAACCACCCTCTAAAAATGTAAAACATTAAATTAACATAGTGTTATCTGATTATAAGTAGGGGATTAACATGGAACTAGATATTAAAATGGTTAAATTAGAAGCACCAGAAGATTGTAATCTCATTTTGGGCCAAAGTCACTTTATAAAAACTGTTGAAGACATTTATGAAGCCGTAGTAAATACTGTACCTCAGGCTGAGTTCGGACTCTCATTTGGAGAAGCTTCAGGTGACTGTAAGGTGAGAACTGCAGGGAACAATGAGGAACTGGAGAAACTAGCCGGGAATAAGATGCTAGAAATAGCCTGTGGCCACAGTTTCCTAATTTTCCTCCGTAATGCCTTCCCAATCAACCTCACCCAAAGAATTAAAGATGTTCCTGAGGTGGTGAACCTTTTCTGTGCCACTGCCAACCCAGTTCAGGTGTTGATTGTGGAGAGCCAGCAGGGAAGAGGGATAATCGGAGTTATCGATGGTTTTAAACCTAATGGCCTGGAGACAGATGAAGATGTGGCCTGGAGACAGAAGTTTCTTCGAGATATTGGTTATAAATTATGATTAATAGTTTATATCCAATAATATTTCACCATCACTCTTCAATCAGCTTTTATTCTGCTTTTAAAGCACGAATATTTCTTTTTAATGGAAAATCCTACTTTATGTGCTAAATTTTATATCCGATAAAAATCAAATAAATACCCTAGGATTAAAGCATACCTGAAACAATTGGGGGTTAAAAATGTCAAATATCGTGTTTCACCGAGTTAGTGGCAGTAAAAAGAAAGATAAATCTCTAGATGTTGATGATAAATATATATCGCTCCAGAACAGAAGAGAAGGAGCTATGATTGTAAATTTTAAAGGCCCAGAAGAAAAAATAATGGAAATATATCATTTTTTCGATGCTCTGGAGGATATGGAAACTGTGCCTGTGGACATAGACAGTACCGGTGCAGTAGAACACTATTTCCGGGGAATTTCACCAATTAACGATGATAATGATGAAGGATTCCCTATAAAGAAGTTCAGTGTTACTCTTCAGCTTAGAAGAGAACTTATTTAAGCTGATTGGCGTGTTTTTCAAATAGGGCTGGTATTTCTTCAGGAGATTCAAAGGCAGTGGTACTTTCCATTGCTGCCAATTTTTCCACGTGTTCTGCATCCTCTCTAGTTATGGTTAACTCTAAATCTTTGCCATTAGGGAGTTTCGTGGTAACTATACCCTCTCTAAAGTCTGTGGGCATGATATATAGTGGGGTGTTTGTTTTCTGGCCCATGATGGCTGCGTTGGTAAGTAAAGTGTCGGCAATGCGAAGAGAAATCTTGGCAACTGTGTTGGATGTTGCTGGAGCAACCAGGAGAAACTCATATTTTCCCAGTTGGATCTGTCCGGCTAAAAAAGGGGCATTTGAATTTATCTCAGTCCATGTTTTGTCAAATTTCGTTTCCAGTGTGTTGGAAAGATTGTAATATTTTAAAACTTGATCTCCCGCCTTGGAAATGAATACACGTATATCAAAAAGTTTATGGTACTCATCTCTCATCTGTTGCATGATTTCTACGGTTTCCACCAGTTTTTCACCGCTTCCAGTAATCCCCCAGGCAATTTTTCTTTTTTTATTCATGATCATAAATCTGTGTAGATATCTGTAATTTATTTTTCGCTTGAAATAAGGATTCCAACTAACCCAACCATTAAATCAATATCATCTACAATGAATAAATATTAGAATTAAAGTTAGTATAAAATTAAACACACCAATTCAAATAATCACAGACAAACTTTTAAAATCAATGGTGGTGTTAAAATAGACAAAAATAGCGTTACAAACAACAAACTACATAAAAACTCTAACAAAGACTCCACAAAAACAGAAGAAATCAAAGAAAGTGAGAAAACTGAAAAAATTGAAACTTGCTACACTTGTGGTAAGAAGTTTGACATGAACAAAGATGATGGTAGCCGCTACCGTTACGATAAATTCCCCCTGTGTGCCTACTGTGCAGAGTTTTACGGCTTTTATTTTGACGATCCCGGACAAAAAAAGAGAGAAAAAAAATAGTTTAATAGAAAGTAAATAGGAAAAACTTATTTAGAAAAAAATTAGTTTTTTAAATGTTTTTTAACCAATGATATGCCCCATTCCGCCATTTTTGTGGCATCATCCTTATTTTCGGATTCTGCAAAGCATCGAAAAATTGGTTCTGTTCCTGATGGGCGGATTATAATCCATCCTTCTTCTCGAAATATTTTAACCCCGTCTGTGGTGTCTACGTGATATTCCTGGGTGTCTGCAGCGATTTTATCCATGATCTCCTGCTTACGGTCATCAGGACATTCCACTTTCATCTTCACTGACTGGTAGGCTGGGAGTTCTGCCACTAACTGGGAGAGCGGTTTTTTAGTTAAAGCCATGATCTCAACGATCTTAGCAGTTGAAAGGGCTGCATCCCTACCATAAACAAAATCAGGGAAAATTAAGCCACCATTCTCTTCCCCACCAAACAAACCATCACTTTCCTTCAGTTCCCTTGCTACCAAGAGGTCACCTACCCTGGTAGCGGTTACTTTTCCCCCGAATTCTTCAGCTATGTCATAGATGGCAGTTGATGTGGCCACTGTAGTTACTATGATTCCTCCTTGGTTTTCCTGGAGTAACTGTTTCTCTACCAGGGCGAATGTCTTATCTCCCATCACAAAGCTTCCATTTTCATCTATACAGATGGTTCTGTCTGCATCTCCATCATGAGCAATTCCCAAGTCAGCGCCTGTGGATTTCACAGTTTTTATGAGCTCTTGAAGGTTGTCTTCAGTTGGTTCTGGGTTTCTCCCAGGGAAAAATCCGTCGGGTTGGCAGTTTAGGGTGGTCACTTCACATCCTAATTTGCGCAGGACATATGGTGTGGTGAAACAGGCTGCTCCGCTTCCACAATCTACAATAACCTTCATTTTTGCCTTTCTTA
Source organism: Methanobacterium sp. PtaB.Bin024 (assembly GCA_002067065.1). Lineage (GTDB taxonomy): Archaea > Methanobacteriota > Methanobacteria > Methanobacteriales > Methanobacteriaceae > Methanobacterium. The sequence continues at coordinate 25,865 of MVPY01000035.1, read as the reverse complement.
TGGCATCATGATCCACGCGCTGTACTACTTCATCAATGTATTCATCGATCAGTCCCTCGTTAGTGGTGACTTCTCCAATTTCATCATAGGAAACCCGGTCAGGGTTTTCTTCAAAGAACATGTCCTCTATCTCCAGTTCCATATCTCCAGCTATCCCTATTCCATCTTCATCAACGAATTTTATCCCATTATACTGTGGTGGGTTGTGGGAGGCGGTGATGATCACCCCACCATCGTAATAGTTTCTCACTGCGTATTGCACTGCAGGTGTGGGTAGAATTCCCAGATCAACCACCTTACAACCTGATGAGAGGAGTCCTGCTATCACTGCGTGTTTGATGAGGGAAGTTGATGTACGTGGATCTCCACCTACAGCCACCCATCCTTTCACCAGTGTACCGTAAGCTGCAGCTAATTTTGATGCGAATTCTGGTGTTAATTCCTTATTGGCAATTCTTCTAACCCCAAAGGTTCCGAATAATTTTTTCATAAATAATCACCTGACTATTATAATCCATTACACTTTTACGAACTTTTTATGATCTTAAGACTCTTCTGATGATCTTAATATATGATCTTAAGCTTATTGGATATATTCTACCTGTTACTCTACCAGTCACACATTTTTGTATCAAATTTACTTATACCTTTAAAATGTTTGTATCTAATTGTTTTCCATCCTGAATATTTTATAGTCTTGGTTCTGGTATACCAACTCTGAATAGGGAAGGCTTTCCTGATTATGATTCAAAATAAGATAACCCACTCGATCCTTTTTCAGATCTTCCAGGCTGTACCGGAAGTTCATATATTTCTGTCGATCTAGTTCTTTGATCTTTGCTACTCCGTAACCTCCACCTGCGACTGGTTGCCCTGAAAAAGCTAGAATAACAGGTTCCAGTGCTGAATCATTTGCCATTACCACACTGGTACCATCCCCATTGTTTTCAAACCAACGGACCACTTCCATTTGCGATGGTGAAGGGTAAGGATTGGAATTATCAACAGCTAAAAATCCAGATAAAAGAGCCGATACTATTATAAACAAAGTTAAAATATTGAAAACCAGCCTATTTTTCTCTCTAAAATAATTTATACCCACCGATGCGGTTAAAACCATTGGAAAAACTGCAAAATTAAGGATACGATCATTTAATACATTAATTCCAAGTAGATAAATCTGACTCAATGCCAGAACAGATATTAACCAAATTAAAACAAGTAGATCACCTTTTTCCTTCCTTTTGATTAAAATATACACCCCCCACAATGCAAATATTAAAGATATTATTCCAAAAACCTTTGGATAATCTAAAAGAGGAGTTATAACAGTTGAAAAGTTAGCAATATATCCATAATTTAATAAAAGAGGTACCCACCACAGAGAAGCCATCAATAAAGCAGATGAAATAAAATACCAGAAATTAGTAAAATTGTAATCCTCTCCTGCATTTTCTGAAAGTCTTAACAGTAGACTGTACACTGAAACAACCATTATTAGGATAAGCGCAGAAGAAGGATGGGTTAAAAGAGCCATTCCAGCCAATATTCCTGCAGTGACACCATATTTAACCCCTCCATTTTGTAGAGATAAATAATAAGAGCAGAGGGATAATGAAAAGAATATCAGAGCAAGTGATTCTGGAATCGGAAGCATAAACCTGTGAAAAGTTAATGACATGATAATTAGAAACCCGGATATGAAACTAACAGACAGACCATATACTCTGTATGCCAGGTAGGTAAATGAAAAAACCACACCAAAGGCTAATATTGGTTGTATCACCCTAGCTCCAAAGAAGAAGTCTCCATTAAAGATCTGTCCCATCAAACCAAGTAAAACATGGAACAATGGAGGATAGTAAATTGGCCTTCCAAATGGTGCATAAGTTACAGCATCCCAAAAGGTGAACCCCTGATAAAAATAAAGTTTTGCCATGTGAATATGATAGTAAACATCCCAGCTTAGTGGGAGCTGATACTTCAATGTAGGCAAAAGTGCAATACACAGAGCCACAATAGCTGGTGTTAAGAGCAAAATTTTATTAATCTTATTTGAATTAGTTGAAATATTCATATTATCTTTTTTTTAAATACAAATTCAACAAGATTATCTAACAACATCCCTTTTAAACTGATGCACGAATCCTAAATATTATATCGATTTTGTAATACGATTTTATCTATTTTCCAAATATTCTTCCCATCTAGAAGCGTATTGGTTGAAGAAATCATCTCCAGTAGTGGTATAAAGCCATTTTAAAAGTTCAACATGCAGACCATGATAATATTCACTGGCTTCCCAAGCTGGTTTTTCATCTTTACCAGTAAGAGCATAATAACTCCAGTTTCCACTGTCCAGTTCTGGTAGAATTGCCTTAACACTCTCTGTACCATTTTCAAAGAGTTCTAATGCCAATGGATCCCCAGTTACTTGATAATAAGTGTAAACACCCTTCATGGTTATGATGTGTCCATTGAGAATTAGATGATCCGGCTTGAAATTGTACTCCAAAAACCAATTCCCATATTCAGTGGGAGCTATAAAACCACTTTCATTCAGCGGTATTTTAAATGAGTTAAAAAGGAGTTTTGATTGATCCAGATATTTTTCATCTTTAGTTTCATTATACGCCTGTGTATACAAACCAGCCGACATTCCCTGAGAATAAGATGAAGCCCATGGGATGCTAGAGTTAGAATACTGGAAATATACATTAAAAACCCCATATTCCATGCCATTATATTCTTCAGTACTCATATATTGACTTAATTCATCCAAAATTTCGATTCCGCTTTGATAGTCACCCCTCTCAAAATAGACTGAAGCCCAGAATGTGGAGGTAACCGGATATAATTGCCATCCCTGTCCCTTATAATATACAAAAGGAAGTTTACTGGTGAATTGAGTGTTGTTAATCTTTAAATAATTATCATATGGTGCTTTAGATGAAAAAGTTCCTTGACATGAATTCTCTGGCGACGTGTTGACAGCGTAATATGCATTGTTAGCTTTTAAGGTGGTGATTAAAATTTTAAATTCAACATCAGTTATATTTCTCTGTTTTGCCAGATTAGAAAAGACTTTTATTGTATAACCTGCATCAACATAGGATCTGTTGTATTCAGAGTTTCCAGTACTGATAAACTTTTCATACAAACTTTTTCTCACTTCATTATTATAACTAAGTGCGTCACGCAATTCTAATTGCTCATTTAAAGGTAGATTCCCTCCTCTTGCCAGTATAATCTTTTCATCATCAGTGAAATTTTGAAATAGATACGGTGCAAAAAATAAAACTACTATCAAAACGATTGTTAATGGGAATAAAATCCATTTTTTCATCCGAAACACCCCCTACTCAACAAATATGATAGCTTCTATTATCAGTATTTATTTTGGTAGTAGAAATTGATTCAAATACAGTATAAAGTTTTTTTATTATAATGATCTTTTTAAACTTCCATTAGATTAATATTCTGTATAATTATTTTGATTTTAATAGTCTATTAATTCAAATAAACATTTAAAATAAGCGGTATTTCCATCAATTGCACCATCATTTATATTTGATGTGCAGTTTAAATTTATTCATATAATTAACTAGATTTGTGGATAAAGAATTTAAATGAGAATCATAACCATAATTCCCGCTTATAATGAAGAAAAAACCATAGGAAAAGTGGTCAGGTGGACTAAAAAATACACTGATGTATTGGTGGTTGATGACGGATCCACTGATCAGACCTCATCTCTGGCGAAAAATGCAGGAGCTGAGATTATGAGCCATTCTAAAAACCTTGGAAAAGGCGCTGCAATAAAAACGGGGCTCAAATATGCCATTAAAGAGGATTATGATCTGATGGTTTTCTTGGATGGTGATGGTCAACATGACCCCCGCTGTATACCACTTTTATTAGAAGGCCTTTATGATGCTGACATGATTATTGGCTCCCGTTTCCTTAAAGCCAACCCCCAGAACATGCCCCTGCACCGTAGACTTTCCAATGAAATCACCACCCGACTGATAAGGTATGTGACAGGATACCATATTACCGACAGCCAGTGTGGTTTTAGAGCAATTTCAAAGAAAACTGCCCCCATTTTTGTTACAATACCCTACAATGATTATGTATACGAGTCAGAAGTCCTGTGTGAGGCATCTCAAAACAGCCTTACTGTAAATGAGAGACCTATCGAATGTATTTATGGTAATGAAAAGTCATACGTTCGATTCCGACATGTCATCCATTACATAATGTTCACTCTACGTCTCTTGTTGCGCAAATTCCTCAGGAGGATCCCATCTTGAAAAGATATTATGTTTTCCTGGTGAGTATCATTCTACTGGTACTCCTTGTTATTTGGATTGGTCCTCAGAAAATGTGGGATGTTATAAAAACTGCGAATATGTGGTTAATACTCCTAGCAGTTTCCATACACCTTTTTGTGGTGTGGATACGTTCTTTAAGATGGGGTTTCATCATTAACCAACCCGGGGAATTCAAGAAGAATTTCATTGTTAAAACTATAGGACTTTTTGCAGGTAATTTCAGTCCCATGCGCAGTGCTGGTGAGGTCTTAAATGCAGTGGCTGGTAAAAAAATCAATGAAATAACTGTTTCCGAGGGTTTATCCGCAGGACTAACTGAAAGATTCTTCGACGGTGCAATAGGAGCTATTTTATTAATACTATGCGCATGTGTACTTCCAAAAATAAGATTAATAGCCATTATAGGCGGTTTAGCGTCTTTAAGCCTTTTGATATTGGTTTATTTGATTAACTGGAGGGAAGATACCAGTTTATGGATTTATAATCGTGCTCATTATATATTACGGTTTTTACCTATTCCTGAAGAAGTGGTGGAAAATTTTTATCATAAATTCACCCAGGGGCTGCGTAGCATGATTGAATACACCAGATCATTCAGCAGCTTCCAAAACCTGTTTGTTGTATTTTTATTAACCGCCGCATCATGGTTACTGGAATGTGCACGTCTTTATGTTGTTTTCATTGCTTTCGATGTTCAGATCAACTTCATTGCTATCATTATAATTTTCCTACTGGCCAACATTATCGGAGTAGTTTCTGCCCTGCCAGGAGGCATTGGATCCATTGAACTATCACTTACTGGCCTTTTCGTACTTTTTGGAGTTCCAAACTCAGTGGGCGGAAGTATAGCCCTGGTGGATCGTTTAGCATCCTTCTGGGTGGTAAGTGCTCTGGGAATAATATTCTCATCCTATTATGCCCATGATATCCTTGACGAAATTAAAAGTTACACCATTGGCCTAAAAAACCCGAAAAAAGAAGACTAAAAAAAACATAGATGAATAATAGAACCCTTCCACTTACCCCCATCTACATTAAGGGAAAATCCAAAAAAGGCACTATCCCACACTTTTTGTTAGGCTAAGATTTTTAGGGAACTGGCATCTTCCAGTATCACTTCCAGACTACCCTTGTATTCCGTAACTGTGCCCACAGCCCTTATACGCCGGTTTTTAAAGTTTTCAATGTTAACACTAGTTTTTTGTATTTCAGATGCTGCACTTTCGAAGATTACCAGTTTAATTTTTCCAGTTTGATCCATCAACTCCAAAAAATATGTTTCACCGTTCTGGGATTTGCTTACATCTGTCACCAATCCCTCAATTGAAACCTCTTTATCAAGCATACTACGATCTATATCACTGATTTCAACGTTTTGAGGAGTTACATAGCTTGCAGAGAACATCATCCCCACTAAACCAAAAATAGTAGTGAATAAAGCCAATTTAAATATTTTCTCATCTTCCATAATAACCACAAATATTACTAGTGTAAATAATACTATTAATATATATGGTAATAATTTTTTATGGTGATATCGGTTTATCTACACATCACCAAAAAGTAAAAGAAATGATGTTATTACTTCAGCTTTTTTGAGAATTTTTAAAGATGGATTCTATTCTTTCCAGGGTATCGATTTCATCCAGTCCTCGATCATTCCTTATCCTTTTAACAACTGGGAAACGTAGAGAATATCCTGTTTCAGATTCTGGACTTTCCACTATCTCACTGAAAGCTATCTCCAAAACTATTGAAGGTTCTATTTTAACTTCTCTCCCTTTCTTACTTATGATAAGGGGTTCTACCATCTTGGAAAGCTCCAGTAGTGTTTGATCATCCAGTCCCGTAGCAGCATAAGCCAGAGTTAGGAGTTGGCCATTTTCATCCTGGAGAGCCATTAAATAAGAACCAATTAGATGGGCCCGTTTACCCTTTCCATAGGTTCCACCCAACACCACCAGATCCAGAGTCTCCGGTTCTGCCTTCAGTTTAAGCATTTTTTTACCCCTTATACCAGGCATGTAAGGAGCATGTGGATCTTTGATCATGATACCCTCATGACCACCCTTAATGGATGCTTCAAAAAGATCAGTAGCCCTCTCAATTTCATCAGGAGTAACTTTAACCTGTCTGGACAGCTCAAGTTTGCCAGGGTAAGGCTTAACTATTGATTCTAAAATCTTTCTCCTTTTTTTGAGAGGTTCATCAAGAACTGGCCCATGATAGTAAAGCACATCAAAGAGATAAAGAGTTAAAGGGACTTTTGAAATCATCTTTTCAACATCATATTTCCTTCTAACTCTTTGCAACATGTACTGGAAAGATATGGGTTTTCCATCACGAGTGGCAATTATTTCCCCTTCTACAATGAAATCTTCATGTGGAAGTGATTTTCCAATGTAATCAGCTATTTCGGGGAGTGCATCAGAAACATTTTCCAGTCTTCGGGTGAAAACATCGATTTTTTCACCATGTCGATGTATTTGGACCCTTATTCCATCATATTTGGTTTCACAGATAGCCCATCCCATTTCCTCCACACTTGTCTTTATTCCGGGGGAAAGTTGGGCCAGCATAGGTTTTACGGGTTTTCCCGGTTTTAAGGTTAACTTACGCAATCCTCCCTCCCCCTTCATTAGGGCAACCTCTGCCACCAGCCCCATGTCGTTGGTGAGCATGTGGGCCCTTTCAGTTACTTCCTGTGGTATCTTAAAGGCTTGGGAAATTGCATCTCTAATGGTTCCCTCTCCCACTCCCACCCTGAGTTCTTCTAGAACAGTTCTAGTGAGGTATTTTGCTTCTGTGGGAGATGCAGATGATAACAATTCCATCAGAAAATCTATTTTCTTGAATTGAGCACGGTTTCCTGAAATAGTTGCCATTTTCATCAGATTCTGGTATACCTTTTCTATGGTGATAGGTATAGAGAACAGTGTGACCTGGCTTTTTTTCTGGTAAAGTTCTTCTGCAGCCAAGCCAATGTCCCCTGTTTCCCGCATTTGATTCTCCACATCTTCAGGGGAAACTCCAACTGCCATTGAAATGGCTTTCATGAGGAGTTTAGCCCCTATTCCCAGTTCTTCTTCACTCCAAGTGGGAAAAATTCGACCCATGCAAAGTAAAGTAACTACCGATAAAATTTCTGGTTCTTCATCCCCTACTTTACCTAAAAAATCGGCCAAAATAGCAGTTTTTTCTAAACGTTTGGTTGTAGAATCCAGATCTTGATAAACTCTTACTAATTCCTGATAAAGCATTGGAATATCACCTGCACAGTCATCCCCTTATCATAAACATTTAAAAGCTTAACCTTTTAACACTAAAAATTTTACAATCCCCTTAATATTAATAAATTCGCTTACTTACTAAAACTTACTTATTAAACCCATACAAAAGGAAAAAGGATTCAAAATTTGATAGTCGCACTACAGATAAGAATATGGAAATTAAAGCTCAAAATAGACAAATAAAAGGAAAATTAGAAATAAAAAGGAAATTTTGTCCTTTTAAAAAGTTAATAATCTGTTTCAGACCATATAATCTGGAAAGTGGTTCCTTTACCTCTAGACAATATGACACTACCATTTAACTGGTTAACCAAAGTATTCACCAGTTGAAATCCCATTGTTCCATTTTCTTTAAAGTTAATATCATCAGGAAGGCCTACTCCATTATCTTTAACAATTAAAACATTGTTTTCCTGATTATCAAGCCCAAATTCCACCAAAACTTCCCCTTTTTTATTTCCAGGGAAAGCATGTTTTACTGCATTTGTTAACAGTTCATTGATAATGAGTCCGCAGGGAATGGCCGAGTCAATGTCAAGCATTAAACCCTCTGTCTTAGATTTAACTTTGATTCTATCAGTATCCACATTATATGAACTATTAATGAGTTCTATTAATTTTTTTATGTACTGAGAAAAATCAATCAGGGCGAAATCATCGGACTGGGAAAATCCATCATGTATAAACAGCATTGATTTGACTCTGTTATTGTTATCCTTCAGGACTTCACGATTCCCTTCATCATTCATGAAAACCGATTGAAGTTCCAGTAAACTGGATATGATGTTCATGTAGTTCCTAACCCTACTATTAATCTCACCCAGAAGCATTTCTTTTTCCCCTAGAGATGCGGTGATTTCTGTCTCTGCCTTTTTACGTTCAGTGATGTCCTGAGCTATGATTTGTATGGCATATAATTCGCCATTTTTGTATAATGGTGCAGGATATACTTCCATTAAACGTATTTCTCCTTCTCTTGAGGTTAAATGAGATTCAAATGCTCCAATTTCTTCCCCTTCCAGGAATTTTGAAAATAGTTCCTGATAAAATGATGAATCTTCCCCAGTTATTGACTGTAGATCTGTGAAATACATACCCACAGTATCCTCCCTGGATAAAGGGCTGAATTTTGCCGCTGCATGGTTAAGATCCATTATTCTCCCATCCAATCCCAAAACAACTACATAATTAGGGAAATATTCAAAAAGATTCCTATATTTCTCTTCACGTTCCTTAAGAGCTTCTTCAGCAGATTGTTTCTCCATTTTTTCTTTTGCTTCTTCTAACGCTCTTTTTACTGCGTGAGGTAATTTTGTTAGATTATTTTTTAGAACGTAATCAGTTGCTCCTTCCTTAAGCATTTCAACAGCAAAATCTTCGCCTATTTTACCACTGACAAAAATGAATGGTGTGTTTGGTGAGATTTCTCGGGCGATGTTCATGGCAGTGATACCATCAAACTGTGGTAGGGAATGATCTGCCAGAATGATGCCGGGCTGGAATTCGGCCATTTCTCTGCGATAATCTTCTTCCTTTTCCACGATCTTAGATTTGAACTGAATATTCTCTCTTTTCAGCTGGGTTTCTATTAATTCAGCGTCCAGTGGCACATCCTCTAATATTAGAACTCTTATATCTTCCACCATAACATCCCACAAAGTATTATTTATTTATTCTAATTTATTTATTCTATATGTAAGTGGTATTGACCTATGTCAATTTATACTTAATTTTTAATTTCAGCCCATTAACCTTTTAAGTTTACTATTTTGTATTCAAAGAATATTATTAACAGGCATTCTGACGCCTTTTTTTGAAAAATAAACCTTATTTTCAGAAAAAAATTTCCATAAAAGATTCAAAATCCGTTTTAGGGAAGACATACAAGGAAAAAATAGTTTTAGTGGAAAAATAATTGAAATTAAAAAATAAAGTAACAACTAATAAAAAAAAGAGTTGCTTCTATTTTCCCCGGACCATTACTTCATCCTGTATTTCACGGGCTTTAAACATCACAGGAGTAGCTATTTGAAAGTAATAATCAAATAATCTGTTTCCCCATGAAATGGCTTCTTCGCCACGGCTTATTAAAGAAATATTCAGGTCATATGCCCCATCAGTTGAAAACAGTCCCAGGGCAATGAAATTGTCACCGGTGGTTAATGATATCTTCACATCCTCATCTGTTTTCATTAACTGTAAACTTCCTTTTTTGATCCATTTTTCCAGCTTCTCTTCTCCAGCAGTTTCCACCAGTTTATCAATAATCCCTTCAGTCATTATAAGCTGAACTTTACCGCCTTTTTCCAGGGTTTCCAGGAAAATCTGAACACTGGATGGGTTATATACTGAAGTGAGCTGTTTAAAGTTTTTACTTTTGGCTAAAAATTCTGATAAAACCTCTTGAGGCCTCATAATATTGGTGCTGGTAGATTTTACAATAAATGATTTTTCCAAGCATCCAATATCCTTAAACAATTCTGGAGGGATGCAACTAATATCATGGTTCAAAAACAGCCCCTCGCAGAGGTTCAGGGAATAGAATGAACGCATTACGTCAATTAATTTGTTGGCTACAACTTCGCCTGTTTGAGATAGGGAGTAGTTTCCTGATTCCCGGAAAATAAAACTTTTCTGTTCCAATTGGTTCATTCCGTGTAAAATAGTAGATGAACTCAGATGAATTTCCTTACGTAAATCAGCTAAATTCTTAGATCCGCTCCTTAAACTAATCAATATCTTTGCCCTTACATCAGAGGCTATAAAAAATTTCATGTCATCCTTAACTTGCTCATACAATTCAAACATATAATCCATTTGACTTCCACCTTCTTGGTTGTTTTAGGGGAGTATTTTTTTTCATTTATTATTTTACTTATTTAAATTTATTACATTATTATCATTACTTTTTAATAAGTGATCTGTTTAACTGACTCTTTATATGATTGTTGTTGATAATAAATATTTCCCTTTTTAAAGAGCATAAAATGATCTTTAATAAAACATTTTAACCCTTTCAAAAGAGATTAAACAACCCGTGAATCATAATGACAGGATAAATATCTAAATATTAGCTTAATCTAAAAAAAATGAATCATGCTCACGTTTATTCCATTATACCCTTATAAAAATCTTTCAAATCGTTCCTTCCCAACTTTACAGATGGGACAAGTTTCAGGGGGCTCTTCTCTGGCACATAAATATCCACAAACTCTACATCGCCACACTGGCAGAGGAAGATCAGTTATTGTTTGTTTATGAGAATTTTCATCAACTTTGGTACGTTGGTCTGGTCCAGGTCTTCTTTCAGGTATGGAAGTTAATTTTTTTTCACCACTTAATACCTCACCAGAGATATAAAGTCCGCAGTAACATGCTCCAAATTCGTCCAGATCAGGGTCACGATAGTCACATGGACAGATAAGATCCAGGTCTTCTGCTTTAATGCCTGAGGCTAAACGACAGGGGCAAGCACCATACCCATAACGATTTTTGTTTATAAGGATGCTTTCCAGAAGTTCCTTGGTGAATTCTTCGTCGGGATTAAGATGATAACCAGCAGATTCAGCTTCCTGCTTCAGCTTTTCGTAAAAACGGTTTAGCTCTTCTTCGGAAACATCAACCACAATCATTCCAGATTCTCCCTAATTTTATCCTCATTGAATCCTACTATGCTCTCTTTATTATTTATCACCAGGGTCGGGAAGGACAGTTGTGGATTCCATTTCTTCACTTGTTCAATTATCTCCTGTCTTTCATCACCCTCAAGAAGATCAACATAGATATAATCATACTCTGCCCCAATTTCCTCCAGAAGCATTCGGGTCTTTTTACACCATCCGCAAGTACTTAAAGCATAAAGAACCACAGGACCCTTGTTTTGACCTTCAACATGTTGCATTGGCATTTTTATTTTCTCCTTGATAATATCATGTTTTTAATACAATCTAAAGATTATACACCAATTATTATCAGTTATTCGTTTTCTTAATAAAAAACTGGATTTTTTTTAAGCTCTTTCTATTAATATGTCAAACATTGTATTTAATTTGAACCGGATTATTATCTGCAAAGCAAATGAATATCCTCCTATAACCAATAAAGCCACCTACATGTTATCTCGTACCATTCTAAGGGCACAAAATTCTCCACACATAGTGCACATATCATTCCGAGCTGTTGGCCTCCTTTCACGGCATTTTCTGGGCTTATCTGGATCAAATGCCAGTTGGTATTGTTTTTCCCAGTCAAATTCCTTTCTTGCTCTGGCCATTTCCAATTCTTTAGTCCACGCACCTTTATGCCCTTTAGCAACATCAGCTGCCTGTGCAGCTATTTTTGATGCGATTACTCCTTCTTTAACTTCCTGTAATCCTGGTATGGATAGATGTTCTGCAGGGGTAACGTAACAAAGGAAATCTGCTCCTGCCTTTGCTGCTAATGCCCCTCCAATAGCTGAAGTTATATGATCGTATCCTGGTGCCAGATCAGTTACTATGGGGCCCAGTACATAGAATGGTGCTCCTTTGCACACTGTTTTTTGAATCTGCATGTTGGCTTCAACCTGGTTTAAGGGTACATGACCAGGGCCTTCTACCATAACCTGCACTCCTGCATCTCTAGCTCTTTTTACCAGATCTCCCAGGATTATAAGCTCACTTATCTGAGGTATGTCTGAAGCATCAGCCAGACATCCTGGTCTGAGACCATCTCCCAGTGAAATAGTTACATCGTGTTCCCTGGCAATTTCCAGTAGGTAATCATAATTTTTGTATAATGGGTTTTCTTCCTGATTGTGAAGTATCCAGGCAGCAAGGAAAGCACCTCCTCTGCTTACCACTCCCATTATCCTTTCAGAGTTTTTGACTTTCTGGACAGTGCCTAATGTGATTCCACTGTGGACTGTCATGAAATCAACCCCTTCTTGGGCCTGTTCTTCAATTGCCTGGAACATGTCATCTTCCTCCATGTTTACTACTGCGCCACGCTTCTTCGCAGCACTGATCCCTGCTTGATATATAGGAACCGTTCCTAATGGTGCATTGGTAGATTTAATAATTCCATTTCGAACTTCTCTGAAATTAGAGCCAGTAGAAAGATCCATAACAGCATCAGCACCATATTGTACTGCTATTTGTGCCTTTTTTATTTCCAACTCCACTTTTTCCAGTTCAGGGGAAGAACCCAGATTGGCGTTGATCTTGGTGCTTAGTCCCCTTCCTATGCCACAGGGTTTGGTGTTCCTGTTTTTATTGGTGGGAATCACCACATGACCTTTAGCAACTCGACGTGTGAGTTTTTGAACATCTATGCCTTCATTTTCGGCTACTTTTCGTATTTCGTCTGTGGTCTGGCCTTTGCCAGCCTGGTACAACTGAGTCACTTTTTTCACCCTCGTTTTAATATAGTAAGTAGTTGAGAATTAAATATTATGATAAAAAAATTGCATGCCCAAGATATCATGATCCAGGAAGTGTATGTAACCTCTCCTGATGACCTGGTGGCGGCAGCCAAACTTAAGATGATGCGTTGCAATGTAGGAGGTTTGCCTGTTGTAGATGAAAGTGAGTTGGTTGGGATAATAACTCATCGTGACATTTTACTCGCTGGTGGAGAAGCTCTTGGTCTTAAAGTGGGTGATTTGATGAGTAAAGATCCCGAAGTAGCGGAGAAAAGCACTCCTATCATGAATATCACCAGGATCATGGCAGAAAAAGGTTATCAAAGGATCCCAGTAGTTGATAATGGGAATCTGGTGGGTCTTGTCACTCAGAGTTCTCTAATCCGTGCCCTTGCTGGTTTGGATGATTAGACATTCCATATATACCCTTTAACTAAGACATTTTCGTGGCAAGTTTTTGAATTAAGTAATCCATCTGAAATTATGAGTTAATACTTCTGAAATTAATCTCTAAAGGCATGTTTTTCATTTAAATGAGAGGATCAGGGATTTTAGCATCTTTTTTCTCCTTCAATCCCCCTATTTTTTCTATTCTCATTTTCAGGAACTTTTCACCGTTTTTACTGATGGCGTAAATAGGTATGGATGCTCCCACTGAAAAAGTACCTCTCTCCTCTGCGATATTTCTTATATGAAGTGAGGCACAGGCAGTGATGACATCAGCATGTTCAAATAGGATCTCTGCTTTCCCTCGGGAAATGCCTGTAGTGTGAACTGTGAATATATAGATCTTAACATCCTCCTGCTGACTTTCTATCTCCCTAATCTTAAGTGCATCATCTGCCGAGGCAATAGTCACCCCGATTTTCTTGTAACCATTATTTATGGCCTTTATTACACCTTGGATTTGATCTATCTTTGCATTTTCTGGATCAAGTACTTTCTCCTTACCCAGAGTATTGATTATTTCTTTTATGGGACTGGTGCTGATAATACCTGAAATTCTACCCCCTATCCCCTGAACTAGAACCGGATCCTCAACAATTACTGTGCCACAGCCTTCACAAACTATAACAACACATTCAATAATATCTTCATCTAATAATGTCCCTAAAGTTTCAGATATTCCGAATGATAAGAAATCGCCCATTTCCAGTTTTCTTTCTTTGGTGCACATGCCAAAGTCCTTAATACGGAACTCCATGTTTTCCTGGATGATCTGGGGGTTGAGTTTTTCGATTCCTCTGTATTTGTGAAAGAGAGGACAATAATCAATCAGTGGTTCTTCAACATTAATCACCTTCCCCTCTTTAATAACCACTTTTGACTTTCCTAAAGCTTCCATCACATGTTCATCCAATTATAACACCTCTATGTATACCTCTATGTATGCAGTAAATCCATAGAATTTTTAATTTATTTAGAATTTTAATTAATTTAAAAATTTAGTCCATTAATATAATAAAAACCAACCATAGATAAATTAGTAGGCACCACCAAAACAAGCCATAGAAAACTTTAAATTAGATAAGAATGAACAGCATATAAGCCATGCCGGGGTGGCTCAGCTGGTTAGAGCGCGCGGCTCATAGGGTATTAAGCAAGTGCTCTGACTTTTTCCTGGGATACCGCGAGGTCGCGGGTTCGAATCCCGCCCCCGGCACTTAAATTCTGTTTATTTAGAATTTTGTTAAATTAAATCCTTTATTTTTCGCTAAATTTTCACTATTTTCCAACTAATTTAGTAATCTATGTCAAAAATAAAAAAATCACCCCATCCCACGCAATCCACAATAGAAACTAGGAAAAAAAGAAGAATAACAGAATTAGAAGATTTAATGGACGGGGATTGGCTAGAATTAGAAATTAGAATAGAAGATGGACTGAAAAATAAACCCCCAAAAAAGTTCCAATATCATTTATTTCGCTGTTCCTCCTCTGAACCTTCAACACAGTAAGATTTGTGTCTCATGTCAAAATTACTGTGGGCTGGGCATTCTAAACAGTTACATTCTGCAATAGTTACATCACAACTACTTTTCCCAAGAATGCAGAATAAAGCTTCTTTATCCTCCTCCATACACTGATTAAAGCTAGGGCAATTCCTGCATATGCATATTTTTTTCTTTTCCAAATTAATTAATGTTTTATATTGTTCTTCAGGCATTTGTGACATTTTTTCCATTGCTTCGGTGAATTTGTCCATTCCAACTCCTCCTCTCATATCTTCTCCTTTTTTAAATTATATTCTTACACATTAAACCATTGATTAGATTTTATATTAACCCAGTTAATGATGTGTACTTCATTTATCACATTAAATTTATGAATAATATACAATATATATCGTGTTCAGATATATAAAATTATGATATATCTGTTTATCATGACAGATTTTTGGTTCCAGATGAAAAAATGTTAAAAATGTGGAAAATTAAATGTATAAAAGAAGAACCACATTTGTGTTCATACCATTTAGTAAAATGCTATTCGGTGCTCCTATGCCAAGTAAAAACAATGAAAAAACTTATTGGGAAATGGTAGATAGACAAAAAGGAATTCTTGATGAAAATCAACAAATAAAACTTAAAGAATCCCAAATAACTGTCATAGGCTGTGGAGGAATAGGTGGTGCCGTATTGGAGATGTTGGCCAGAATGGGGGTTGGAAAACTCCGTATTATTGATAAAGATTTTTTTGAAATCTCTAACCTCAACCGACAGATCATGAGCAACATTAAAAGTATTGGAAGACCAAAAACAGAAGTTACAAAAAAAGAACTTCAATCAATTAACCCCTCCATCAAGATCGAAGCATTTAATGAAGAATTAAACAATGAAAATGTTCACCAAATACTGAAGAGTAGTGAAATAGTAATAGACGCACTTGACAACCTTTTAACCCGCATCATAGTTAGTCGATACGCCAAAGAGACGGATATTCCATTTATCCATGGTGCAATCCACGGCACCATGGGCCAAGTGACAGTGATCACCCCTGACACCCCATCCTATGAAGAACTTTTTAAATTACCCTCACAAGGAGAAGATCTGACCGAAAAAATAACCTCCAACATTATGAAACTTAACAAAGAAGTTCCACCAGTAATTAGCCCGGTTCCTAATATTGTTGGTTGTCTCCAAGCTTTTGAAGCCGTGAAAATCATTACTGGAAAAGGACATCCAATAATGGCACCTAATGTCCTGATCTTTGACCTTGCAAAAGAAGAGGCATTCTCAGTGATACGTTTTTAAATTCAACTATTGATAACAAGGCAAACTCATTAAAGAATTAACAAACACACTAATGAATTCTAATATATAAATAAAAGGGGTTTATATGAATAAACTAAAAATTTCAATTGTATTGGGATTATCCATGATAATTTTAATATTAATGACCAGTGGATGCACATTCGACCCAAGTAGTCTTATTAACCAGAAAAATGTCAAAACTGATGATATCGTCCAGTTTACAATTAACATAGATGAATCCAATAATAATAACTCCTATCATGTAACTGGACTGGTTGAAAACAAAATAGGCCAAGAATACCGTTTTGTAAACTTAACTGTAATTGGATACAATAATAAAAAAGAAGTCATATCAAAAACCATAATAATGGTCCCTCAAGTGCCTGCACATGATTACGCTACCTATGATGTCTGGTTAAATTCTTTTACTGGAGAAAAAATAACTTCAGTGAAGATGAAATTCATAAACGGGACTAAAATATAATCACAGTGTTTAGAACTAGTTGATATTTTAAATTTATTATTTCATTTAACTTTTCAAAGTTTAACAGTCCCCCAATCATTTTTGAACAATATGTTTATCATCATCTTAATACCACAAACATTTATATATCAGTAAAAGGAAACATCCTTCCGGTGAAGATCACGGAGGTTACAAATTGCAAGACAAAATTGGAAAAGTGATTGAAAGTATTGAAAAATGCGGCACTAAATTCGTTAGGCTGCAATTCGTGGACATACATGGGACACCCAAAAACATGGCCATCCCCCTAGTAAAACCAGACGACATAGAAGATATTATAAAAGACGGACTATTATTTGATGGTTCATCTGTTGAAGGATTTGTAGATATCAATGAAAGTGACTTGGTCATAAAACCCGACCCAGACACATTCTCGGCTCTTCCCTGGAGACCTGAAGAACAGGGAGTTTGCAGATTCATCTGTGACATCTACTGGCCCGATGGAAGCCCCTTTGAAGGAGACCCAAGATACATACTAAAGAAAACCCTGGCAAAAGCCGAAAAAATGGGTTACGAATATAATGTGGGCCCAGAACCAGAATTCTTCATAGTAGATGTTGATGAAGAAGGAAATGTTTACCCTCATGATGAAGGTATCTACTTCGATGTAGAACCTGTAGATCAGGGAACTGACATGAGAAGGGAACTCGTCCTGGGACTGGAAGAATTAAACTTCGATGTGGAAGTTAGCCACCACGAAGTAGGACCTGGACAGCATGAAATTGACTTCAAATTCGACCATGCCCTCAAAACTGCAGACGCAGTAATCACATTTAAACAGGCCATCAAAGCCATAGCCGACAAACTAGGCTCCATGGTCACCTTCATGCCTAAACCATTCTTCGGGGTGAACGGAAGCGGAATGCACTGCCACCAGAGCCTATTTAAAGATGGTGAAAATGTGTTCTTTGACCCGGACACAGAAACCCAATTGTCAGAAGAAGCATTGTACTTCACTGGAGGTTTACTCAAACACTCAAAAGCATTAGCTTCCATTGTGGCTCCTTCAGTTAACTCTTACAAACGACTGGTACCTGGATACGAAGCCCCAGTTTACATTGCCTATGGGCTCAAAAACAGATCCACCCTGGTCAGAATCCCTGCTTCCCGTGGTAATGGTACCCGGGTGGAATTTAGATGCCCAGACCCATCCTGTAACCCCTACCTGGCATTCGCTGCCATGTTAGAAGCAGGTATGGACGGTATCGAAAACAAGATCCACCCTGGAGAGCCTACTGAAATCGATGTATTCCAATTAACCCCAGAAGAAATGGCACCATTAGGTATAGACACCCTACCATCCAGCCTATGGGAAGCATACCACGCTCTGGAAAAGGATGATGTGGTGAAAGCATCCTTGGGAGATCATGTCTACACCCAGTATATGGACTTAAAAAGGAAAGAATGGGACGACTACCGGATACAAGTATTCCCATACGAACTGGACAAATACCTCCAGATCTAAACCTATTTCCTTTTTTTCTTTTTGTTTTTATTATTTGATCTATTTCGTCTTTCTAATTCCCATTTTAATCCATGTTATTAAAATCAATTTCAAATTAACTCGAACCAAAATTCTTATACACCATTCATAAATAGGATTATAACACCAGAATTCATAAATGAAACTGGTAATACTATAAATATAATATAACACCACTTAAAAATTAGAACCAATTACTGAATATTAATAAATTGGGTGAATAAATGCCACAGGAAACTGATCGTAAAATGATGGAGATCCTGAGGATCCTGGCAGACAGAAGCAAAGTCTTAGGTGCAAAAACCATAGCTGAAGAGCTTCGCAAGAAAGGATATGACCTTGGTGAAAGAGCAGTCCGATACCATATGCGTATTCTGGACGAAAAAGGATTTACAGAGCGAATAGGATACTCTGGAAGGCGAATAACACAGGAAGGCATTAAAGAGCTTGGAAAAGGCCTTATTTATGATCAAGTTGATTTCATTTTCTCTAAATTTGAAGACATGATGTACCATACCACTCTCAATCCCAAAACCGGATTAGGAAAGGTAATTGTCAACACATCCACCTTTGATTATGACGAAAAATTAATGAAAATCATTAAAAACAGTTTTAACCATGGAATAGCAGTTAGTCCCTTCATAAAAACCACCGATCCATCTTCATCTGGGAAATATGAAAACCAGATGGAAATGGACACTATTTGTGGAACCACCATAGATGGTATGTTGCTCAAAGCAGGTATTCCAGTTATCCCTAGATACGGAGGGCTGGTGGAGATAAAAAATAACGTTCCAACGAGTTTCACTGAGCTTATTGCCTATAAAAAGACTTCCATGACCCCACTGGAGGCATTCACAGATCAGGAGATGACATCTGTTTTAGGAGTGATAAAGGAAGGTAACGGAAATATTCCTGCTAATTTCCGCCTAATCCCTGCCAATGCCAGGGAAGAATCCATTAAATTGTTCGATGATCTCCAAAAAATAGGAGTCTCCGGACTTTTAAAAATTGGTAAAGCAGGCGAACCGGTTCTGGGAATTCCAGTAGACACAGATATGGTTGGTATTGCAGTCATAGGTGGCATATCACCATTATGCGCTGCCAAAGAGGCAGGTTATGAAGTTAATATTAGAATGGCTGAGAGCACAGTTGAATTCTCTGAAATGAAATCTGTCACCACCCCCACTAATCTTTTAAAAAATGCAGGGCCAGAAAAGGGTAAAAAGGTCAAATTTTTACTTTCAAAAGCATGGAACCTTATCCATAAGGTTGATTTTGATCCAGAAGGGCATGAAGGGAACGTGATTGTGAATGTGTCCTACCTAAATAAAGAAGACTTTGAAGAAGGCCTGAATATCTTTGATCAAGTTATGACCTCACGTCCTGAGTACTGTACCAGCAGATATTTCCAGATCCTTCCGGGACCTGAAGGAAAGAAAGGATTAGCCACAGTTTGCAGTCTCACCATTGACGGAATTCTCACCAAACAGGGCATTGCATCAACTCCCCAATACGGAGGAATCCTGGAAACAGAAGGTAAATCTCCCCGATTCATTGAACTAACTGCCTATAATGGTTCATCCCTTGACCCGCATGAAATCTATTTATCCAAAGGGCTAACATCTGTAGTTGACTCTCTAAAAAATGGTGGAAGAATTCTGGCCAGTATTAAGGAAATACCCTATGTGGCCCGTCCTGAAGCATTGGATGTCTTAGAAGAAGTGAAAGACGCAGGTTTCTCAATATTGAAAATTGGTAAACCCAGCGAACTAATCTACAATGCCAAAGTAGAACGTTATCACGCAGGAATAGTTGCTCCAGGTGGTTTAAACCCAATAGCAGCAATTAAAGAGGCAGGAATAAACGTGCAAACCAAAGCAGTAGAAACTCTAATGGACATATCCCAGATGGAAGAGTTTTAAAATATTAAATCCCTTTTTTTAACTTTAATCCCTATTTTAAACCTTAAATAACCTGCTTATTCTAAAAACCAGTTCTTACTTTTTCCCATATAACTATGATTTATAGTATCTATTAAAAAACTATTTAGAGGGAAATAGACCAGATGTTACATAAATTACAATTTGTGATCCTGATAAAAATGAAACTGGAATTTGTGCCCACAATATGCCCTTACTGTGGATGTGGATGTGGTTTAAATCTGGTTAACATTAACGGGAAGATTAAAGGAGTTGAACCTTGGAAAAGACACCCAGTTAACCAAGGAAAACTGTGTCCTAAGGGTAATTTCTCCCACGAGTTTGTTAATCATCATGAAAGACTGAAAACACCATTAATTAAAGAAAATGGTGAATTCAAAAGGGCATCATGGGAAGAAGCCCTGAATTTTATAGCTAATAAGTTCCAAACAGTCATCGATGAGGATCCAGACCAGATTGCATTCCTTTCATCTGCTCGTTGTACCAATGAAGACAATTACGTGCTTCAGAAGTTTGCCAGGATCGTTATCGGGACCAATAACATAGATAACTGTGCAGCACTCTGCCATGGCCCCACAGTTTCAGGCCTCAATCTTACATTTGGTTCAGGGGCCATGACCAACTCAATTAGTGATATAGAAAAATCAGAATGTATATTCATAATTGGGTCAAACCCCCTGGAACAGCATCCCCTTATAGGTAGACGTATTCTTAAAGCAAAATCCAATGGGGCTAAACTCATAGCAATTGACCCTCGTTACACAGCCACCGCTAAACATGCTGATTTGTTCCTGCCACTTACTCCTGGTACTGATGTAGCACTTATCAACTCCATAATGCATGTAATAATCAGGGAAGGTTTAGAAGATAACGAGTTTATAGAGAAACGTACCAAGGGTTTTGAAAAACTACAGGCCATAGTAGAAAACTATTCCCCAGAATCCGTTGAAAAAATTACTGGAATAGATTCCACCCTAATTGAAGAAACAGCATTAATGTATGGAAAAGCCAAAAATTCTTGCATAATGTATTGTTTAGGTATAACCGAGCATACTATGGGAATGGATAATGTAATGTCCCTTGCAAATTTAGCCATGCTCACCGGGAATATCGGGAAAGAAGGTGCGGGTCTGAACCCTCTTCGTGGTCAGAATAATGTTCAGGGGGTTTGTGATATGGGCGCTCTTCCCTTCCTTTATCCTGGTTATAGGAAGTATGTACTTGACTCGGTGAGGGAGGATGCCCAGTGCCAGTGGGGTTGTGGTGATTTGAATGATCTTCCTGGTCTGCAGATGGTAGAGATCTTAGAAGCAGCCCATGATAAGAGAATGAAGGCCATGTTTATTATGGGAGAAAACCCGGTTTTTTCTGAACCTGAAACATTGAAAGTTAAAGAATCCCTTCTGAATCTGGAAACCCTGGTTGTGCAGGATATATTTCTTACAGAAACTGCCAGATTAGCTGACATCGTCCTCCCAGCCACTAGTTGGGCTGAAAAAAATGGCACCTTCACCAACACCGAAAGACGGGTGCAACGTGTCAGAAAAGCTGTTGATCCTCCTGGTGAGGCAAAGGCCGACTGGAAGGTATTCTGTAACCTAGCAGAGGTTATGGGCTCCTCACTATTTTCATATGACTCTGAAAAGGATATTTTCACCGAAATAACAGAAATAACCCCCCAATATGCAGGTATGACATGGGAACGGTTGAATAGGGTGGAGGGTTTGCAGTGGCCCTGTCCATCCCCAGATCATCCTGGAACCAAGGTATTACATGGTGAAAAATTTGCAACTTCCGATGGTATTGGAGTTTTTAAACCTATTGAACTTAGAAGTCTGTCTGAGACTCCTGATGAAGAATATCCCTTTATCTTATCCACTGGGAGGGTGATATTTCATTATCATAACAGTAACATGACAGGTAGGTCCGGGACCCTTGATAATGAATTATCTCAGAGTTTTGTGGAAATTAATCCAGAAGATGCTGCCAGATTAAGTGTCAAAAATCATGAAAAGATCAAAATCAAAAACAGACATGGAGAAATCGAAACTAAAGCCAGGATAACTTCAGATATCATTCCCGGAGTTTTATTTTTGCCCATTCACTTCTTAGACTGTGCACCTAACCTTCTTACCAATTCAAAGGTTTTGGATCCTTCTACCAAAATGCCAGAACTGAAGGCACTAACAGCCAGGATAGAAAAAATATCATAACCTAAATCAATCCAAAAATCATTAACACGTAAATAAGGGCCAGGATGATAACAATGATCCAGATTAACCAGATTTACTATCTCAAATCCTCTGATGGGGAAATATCAGAATTAGGAGAATGTGGTGGTTCCTTAACCACGTTAATGAAATTTCTTCTGGAAAATAAAATAGTCGACGGTGTTCTGGCCGTTGAAAAGGGTAATGATATTTATGACGCAGTTCCTGCCCTCATCTGTGATGCTGATGAAATAGGCAGAACAGCCGGTTCTCTCCACTGCGGAACCTTAAATATAGCCAAGATCCTGGTTAAATATTTTGATGAATTCCCAGATTTGAAGCTGGCCATAACTGCAAAACCCTGTGAGGCCAAAACCATTATAGAATTAGGTAAAAGAGGAAAAATCGATTTAAACAATCTAATAATGGTTGGAGTCAACTGTGGAGGAACATTTCCACCAGTTACTACTCGGAACATGATTGAAACGGTTTTCCATGTTAATGCTGATGACGTTACCAATGAAGAGATTGATGGGGGTAAATTCATCATTAAAAGAATAGATGGTTCCAAAAAAGAGATAAACATTGACCAGCTTGAGGAAGGCACCTACGGCCGTAGGTACAATTGTAGGCGATGCGAAATGAATATTCCCACCAGTGCTGATGTCAGTTTTGGTAACTGGGGAGTTTCAGGAAGTTATGCTGGTGAGTATTCCTGTGTGGAGGTTTTCTCAGAACGTGGTGCCGAAATACTGGCTAAAGCCATAGAATCGGGATATTTATTAGTTAAAAAGCCTTCTAAGGAATCTGTTGAAAATAGAGGCAGGATCAATACATCAATGGTTAATTTAGCTAAAAAATGGCAGATCCATGACTTTGAAGAGAACGAAAATGATATTTTGAGTACTTTTACCCTTTACCAGGAGGAATTCAAAAAATGCATCAAATGTTTCGGTTGCAGGGATGCCTGTCCTGTCTGCTACTGCCAGGATTGCACCTTAGAATCTGGCACCCCAGAATGGGTTGATAAAGGGAGAATACCCCCTTCACCTCTTTTTCACTTGGAACGTCTGATCCACATGGTTGAATCCTGCACCAACTGTGGCCAGTGCGAAGATGTTTGTCCAATGGATATTCCCCTGGCCAAGATCTGGCATCAGATCAATCTAAAGGTAACTGAGCTAAAATATTCCCCTGCTATGGATAGCCAGGAACTTATTCTTTTTGACTTTTTTAAAAGACCGGAATGATCAAATTTATCAGGTCAATGCATCCTGTTAACTGATCCTTACCCTAATCAACAAACCGTTTATCTGATTTTTTTTCTTTCGCTTCGTGTTTTTTATCATCAAACCAGCCAATGCGCACCTCTTCATCCATACAAGCGTTGAAATGAGGAATATATGGTTTTATATCCAGGAGAGGCGTTCCATCAAGGATGTCCACATTAGATATGTGAATAATATTTCCTTCTACTTTATCCAATTTAACTACTGAAAGTCCAATGGGATTTGGACGTTTAGGTGCTCTTGTAGCAAATATTCCCCTTTTCACAGTGTCCAGAAAAGGTTTTACCATAAGAGAATGTCCATTACATAAGTGCAAATGATAGATTAATATGATATGCGAAAATCCATCTAAATCCTTTAAACCTTCTTCATATTCTTTTTTAATTTCTATTTTTCCTTTAACTCCTTCTGCACCAACAGGTTGTATTGGCATTCCGTGGAGGTCTTTGAAAGGGGAGTGTATTGTCCCTATGGGGTTGTATTTTACTGAATTCATTGTTACACCGTATAATAATCTGCGATATGTATATTTTTACTTAAAAAATTATTTTAATTATATAACATATAAAAATATGTGCAGTACGTATAGGAAAAAAAGAGAAAAGGGAGATGATGGTGATGAAAATAAGTGCAAGGAACACATTAAAGGGAAAAGTAGAAGCTGTTGACACTGGAATGATAATGGCCAAGGTTAAAGTAAAAATTGAGGCCCCAGACGTTATTACTGCCATAATAACCAAGGAAGCAGCCGAAGATTTAGACATTAAAGAAGGAGATGCAATTACTGTAATTGTAAAATCCACTGAAGTAATAGTTGGAAAAGACTAAATTCTCCAGAAATCTTTTTTATTTTTTAAATTAATTTTTTTAAATTACTTTGTTTGGTATTTGCCATCATCTTAATAAGATTAACATTTGAATTTTTATTTTGCATTTCCAACGAAAAGCTATATTCACTTTTATTTCAGGATTTTAAATAATATTTTTCCATGGCAGGATATGAACAAAATTCGATATGTTTATATATCCATATCGCATATTTAGATCATCAACTCATTATTGACGGTGATAATCATGCCAGTAGTTATAGACTCAGAAAAATGTGGAAAAATCGCAAACTGCCCAGGAGAAGGCTTATGCATCAAACTCTGTGAACAGGGAGCATTAGTAGAGGAAGATGGAGAACTGGTTTTATATCCGGACAAATGTGATGACTGCGACTTATGCATCACTAATTGTCCTAATCAAGCCATATCTAAAGCTTAAATTTTGAAATTCTTAAAATTATATATTAGATGGTTTCTAAAAATTAGATAGGGAATGGTATTATGAGCACGGTAGAAAGAGATGGGAATGAAAAACGTTCCCTGGATTACATCAGCGATAAATGCGTGGGCTGTGGAATATGCACAGAAATATGCCCCACAGAATCCCTGAAATTAGGCCCAGTACTGCCAATAGCCAGGGGCCTTGTAGATATGGACTACCTTAACGTTAATGGTAAAAACTGTGTTTTATGCGGTTTATGCGCCTCAAGCTGTCCTTTCGGAGCGCTTGAATTTAGAATAAACGATGAGAATATCAAAGACCTTGATGCATATCCCAACTGGAGCCATAATGCATCAATTGATGATGAAGAGTGCTTGTACTGTAAGGCATGTGAAACTGCATGTCCACAGGATGCCATAACCATCAAAAGAGAACTTCCTGACCGTTCTAAACTTGTGACTGGTGAAATAAATATAGACAAGGATAAATGTATCTACTGTGGAATATGTGAAGAATTGTGTCCGCCACAGGCCATAGACATGACTGTTAAGGAACAGATGGAACGTGACATCAAAGTAGATGAAGATAAATGTGTTTACTGCCTGGTATGTAAACGTGCCTGTCCTGTTGACGCCATAAAAGCCGTTTGTACTTCCTGTTCATACGGTGACTATCGGCTGAACCCTGAAGACGCTGAAATTAAAGGAAGATCTATCTTGCAGGAAGATCTGTGTGTGAATTGTGGTTGGTGCCAGGAGATCTGCCCGGTGGATGCAGCTTCAGTGGTAAAACCGTTCGAAGGCGAAGTCATAATGGACACTACTGAATGTAAGGGTGAATCATGCCATGCCTGTATGGATGTCTGCCCC
>MVPY01000034.1 GCA_002067065.1 Methanobacterium sp. PtaB.Bin024 | reverse complement strand
CAGCAGACACCTACGTAACCAAAACCATATACAACTGGAGCCACCCCGGACAACCCATACAATACGGAGACGACATCGAATACACCATCACCATAGGAAACAACGGACCACAAACAGCCACCAACCTAAAACTATTCGAACTATACCCCACCAACTGGCTAAGCTGCCTATACTACTGGACCACCTACGACAACGGAGCAACCTGGAACGAACTAGACCCCACATACAACACCACCACCGGAATATGGACACTACCAGACCTACCCGCAGGACAAACATACCAACTCATAATCTACGGAGTAATAAACAAATACGGAACATTCACCAACACCGCAAGCCTAAAAGAACAAACAGAATACGACAACAACACACTCAACAACAACCAAACCGTAACCATCTACATATAAAAAAACATAATATGAAACAACTGAAACATGACCCTTTACTCAAAGGAATGAAGGAACCCACACAATTAGTCATTTAAGTAAGTAAACTACTATAAACTACATAAAGATTGCCGACAAAACATACGCCCAATCCCGCCCAATCCCAATAAGTGCGGGTAATCAAACATGATGTTATAATTGGTCAATAATTGTGTTGTGACAAAAATTTAAATAGTAGTATAGAATAGATACTTACATAGACAAAATGGCCCATATGTAGTGGGTATCCATTTTTTTTATTGCTCATAGGTGATGTGGATGAAAAAAGGACATAAATATAAAAAACCAGAATTAAAAGCATATGGTTCATTGAAAAAATTGACAGAAGCTTCAGGCTCAGTTTGTCCGAGGGATAACCCCAAAATAGCAGGTACACGTGTCTGTTAATTTTTTATCAAATTTTTTTTCCTAGATCTCAAAAAAAATTCTGAAACAAAAACATCTAATAAATTCAGGATATTATCCAATAAAGTATTGAATAAGTTGAAATCCCTATTTCTACCTTATTTTTCTAAAAAATTTTGTATGCCTTATTCAGGTTTATCAAAGTTTATATTCCACACCTAGTAAATCTTTTTATTTTCATATTAATTATTAAATTATTAAAAGTTCACATATTAATTATTAAAAATTCAATTAAAATTTTTGTGAACAAATTCACAGACATAAATAAAATAATAAAATTTTTGTGATAATTCTTTTTTATCGAATTTAAATATAAAATTTGTCACATGCTATAATATTGTTACCTGATTGTGTTTTATTAATTTAGTGAAAAACCTCACTTCCTTATAAAGGGCGTGTGACCTAATTCACATAATATATAAGATAATATAAAAAAATTGGGAACATTTATATATAAAAATTCACAGAAAATAATCACATTGAATATTGCACTATATTTAATATATTTCTCACAATGAACAATATAGTTCGAATGTGAATACGAACTACAAAAAGATAATTAATAATTTTATTAGGGGGAATAAAAAATTAGAACCAAAAAAAATGCATTAATGGTTGTTCTATTGTTTGTATTTGTGCTTACAATTGTCAGCACATCTGCAGCCGTGACAACTGTTAATGTGACAACTGTTAATGATACTCAAACGTTGTCCAACGCCGACAACAATAATAATGGCATTGGCGTTTCTAAAGTTAAAGATACCTACAAAGGCTGCGATCCAATCATCAATGGAACAGTAACCATCAATGAATATAATGTGGTACGCCCTTTAGCCAACGCCACCGTGGTTGTGAACTCCACCAGCGGCAGAGTCTTAGGCACCACAACCACTGATGAAAATGGATATTATTCTATAAGCTTTTACAGTACAGATACCAAATTCAACGTTATAACCAGCTACATAGGATGTGCCTCACTCACCAAAAGCGTGACTGTTACTGGAACTGGAACCTTAACCGGCACTGCTAACTTTGAACTGACCCCCTACACAGCATATGTCAGTAATTTTGCTACCACTGGAAATCCAGGCTCAACTGTTTGGGTACAGGCGGAACATAACTCAGACGGAACCTATGGAAGTTGGAGTTGGGCTGGATTAATAAATGTTGATGTCCAAACCTTAGGGGCAGTAGATGCCTTCTGCATTGATGTCTACACCCCAATAACTAGCAGCGACAAGTTACTTGTGAATGGACCTCTACCTGGGACTACAGGAGATCTACCAACAGATGTGGACTGGGGTAAAGTTAACTATCTAATTAAAACCTATTATTCTAGTTATATGAGCAACAATGAAGCTGCTGCATTACAATGTGCCATCTGGTACTTCACATCCGCCCCCTATGGAACTTACTCTCCAGGCAAAACCATATGGCAGTTTTTAACCTACAGTTCCTCCATAAATCATAACCAATATGATGGAATGCTCCTGTACGGTTATGATCAATCTGCTGCAGTAACTAGGGCTTGGCAGATGATAAATTCAGCCCAGTCTATCGACTACCCATATCAGATCACATTAGACCCTGAAACAACTCGAGTAGCCAATGGTGGTAGTGTGGTTTTAACTGCCACTGTCAGAGATCAGAACGGTGATGTTTTGCCTGGTGTGACCGTGAATTTCTACACAGATAAAGGTACTTTAAGCAGTTCATCAGGTACAACCAACAGTAATGGACAGGTTTCTGTTACCCTATATGGAAATGGAGTTTCCAGTAGCACGGCAACGGTATTAGCCGCAGTTCTAGGTAATTATGGAAACCTTTTGTATGATAATCCTTTAGACCCTGCCCAGAACCTGGTGGTACCTAACCTCTTAAGTTACACCCTCCGCGATTACTCTTTCATTAACTTTGATGCTACTGCCAATGTAGCTATAACCCAGACTGTAAATGGCGTGACAGGTTCTATCCCCAAGGTGAATGTGGGTGATACTGTAACTTATATTGTTACCGCCACCAACAACGGACCCAAGACCGCCACAGGAATATTAATAACTGATATAGTTCCTGCAGGGTTAAGCAATGTGATTATAACTCCCTCCAATGGTGCTCAGTACTATAACTCCACTACAGGAGTTTGGACCATAGCCCAACTATCAAAGGGTAAAAGTGTAACATTGACTATCACTGGAATTGCAACAGCTGCTATGGCTGGAACTACCACAGCTAACACTGCCACTAGAACTGCTCAGGACCAGTATAATAGTAACGCTGCGTCAAGCACCGAAAAAGTTTACACTAAACTGGCGAATGTAGTTATAACCAACACTGTCAATCAAAGCACACTTAACGTGGGCGACAAAGCCACATTCACCATAACTGTAACAAACACAGGCCCAGACCCCGCTAACATAAAAATAACCGACCTACTAAGCCAGCTACCAACAGGATTCACCGCAACACCCAGCACCGGAACCTACACCAACGGAATATGGACAATAACCAACCTACCCACCAACACACCAGCCACCCTAACACTCACCGGAACCATAACCGCAGCACAAGCAGGAACCACTATCACCAACACAGCCACCGAAACACAAACCGAATACCCCAAAACAGTACCCATACCCAACGCATCCATCTACATTAATAATGAAGCCGACATAGCACTAACCCAAACCATCAACGGAGTAACAGGAAGCATACCACAAGTCAACGTCGGAGACATAGTAACCTACATAGTAACAGCCACCAACAACGGACCCAACACCGCCCACAACATAATAATATCTGACATAGCACCTGCACTGGAAGACCTCACAATCACACCTTCCAACGGATCAGGAACATACAGCAACGGAATATGGACCATTAACAGCCTAACACAAGGAGCATTTGCAACCCTCACCATCACCGGAAAAGCCACCGCAGCCATGGCTGGCAACAACACACCCAACACAGCAACCGTAACCAACCAAACCGAATACGACCCCACACCAACAACCACCACCGAAAAAGTTTACACTAAACTGGCGAATGTAGTTATAACCAACACTGTCAATCAAAGCACACTTAACGTGGGCGACAAAGCCACATTCACCATAACTGTAACAAACACAGGCCCAGACCCCGCTAACATAAAAATAACCGACCTACTAAGCCAGCTACCAACAGGATTCACCGCAACACCCAGCACCGGAACCTACACCAACGGAATATGGACAATAACCAACCTACCCACCAACACACCAGCCACCCTAACACTCACCGGAACCATAACCGCAGCACAAGCAGGAACCACTATCACCAACACAGCCACCGAAACACAAACCGAATACCCCAAAACAGTACCCATACCCAACGCATCCATCTACATTAATAATGAAGCCGACATAGCACTAACCCAAACCATCAACGGAGTAACAGGAAGCATACCACAAGTCAACGTCGGAGACATAGTAACCTACATAGTAACAGCCACCAACAACGGACCCAACACTGCCCACAACATAATAATATCTGACATAGCACCTGCACTGGAAGACCTCACAATCACACCTTCCAACGGATCAGGAACATACAGCAACGGAATATGGACCATTAACAGCCTAACACAAGGAGCATTTGCAACCCTCACCATCACCGGAAAAGCCACCGCAGCCATGGCTGGTAACAACACACCCAACACAGCAACCGTAACCAACCAAACCGAATACGATCCTACACCGGCAACCACTACAGAACAAGTTTACACCAAAAAAGCAGATGTCGAGATTAATATGATTGTTTGGAATTTCAGCAATCCTGACCAACCAGTCCAAAAGGGTGATTCCATAGAATACTACACTACAGTATCCAACAACGGACCAGACACAGCCACAAACATACAAATATACCAAAACTATCCAACATGGCTAAAATGCCTATACTACTGGGTATCATGGGACAACGGAAACACTTACATAGAACAAGACCCATCATACGACCCCATAACAGGTTACTGGACCATAGCCAGCCTTGAAGCAGACCCATCAAAAAATGCTCAATTAGTAATCTTCGCTATCATTAACCAGAAAGGGATTGTATCTAACGATGCGGTTAAAACATATCAAACCGAATACGACCCAACAGAACCTGACTACGCCATTGTACGCTTTAACGTACCATCTGATGAACTTCCCACAGTCATCACTTCTGATGATACCCCAACAAATAGTACAAAAACAGCTGATGTAGAAGTTGAAATGACCTTATGGAACTTCAGCAATCCCGGTGAACCAGTCAAAAAAGGTAACGCCATAGAATACTACACCACAGTATCCAACAACGGACCAGACACAGCCACAAACATACAAATATACGAAAACTATCCTGTATGGCTAAAATGCCTATACTACTGGGTATCATGGGACAACGGAAACACTTACATAGAACAAGACCCATCATACGACCCTGAAACTGGATTTTGGAATATAACATCTCTAGAAGCCAATGAGGAGAATAACGCAATACTTGTAGTTTATGCTATAGTGACCCAGTCTGGTATTATGTCTAATGACGCTATTAAAACACATCAAACCGAATACGACCCAACAGAACCAGATGTAAGTATTGTGAGATTCGAAGTTCCTTAAAATAAAAAAATGACTCCTGACGGAGTTATTTTTTTTACTTATTTTAATTCTTTTTTTATTTTAATTCTATTCAAGACTCTTTTGTCTAATCTAAGATTACTGAATCCCCTTTAAAAAATAGAAATAACAAATTTTATCCTAAATTCGCGTTATTATTCTTTAACCAGTAAGATAAACAAATTGCCTGCCAGAGTACTGGATCGTTTACCATTCTTTCATTAAGTAACGATTCATAACTTTTTCTAAGCTTATCCAAATTAACATATTTATTTAATAGATCAGAATCCTGAGACAAAATATTTGAGATATGATCCTTTCCAAAAATCCTTATATTCCTACTGAAAACCGGTGCTAAATCAGATTTCTCTTTACGCCACAGAACTTCTCTTGGTAATATATTAGACATTGCCCTGCGTAATATAATTCTATCCCATCCATCCCACAGTTTTTGTTCAGCAGGTAAAGCTAAAGAGAACTCGATCAATCTTTTATCAAAAAACGGGTAACGTGTTTCAATCGAAAATGCTGCAGAAGCTTTATCAAGTTCTTCCAATGCATCTTGATGCATACCTGAAGAAAGTAAATGGTAATGGTGTAGTTTTGAACTTTTTAGTGTTAAACTATCTTCTTCAAAACTTCTCATTCGTTGGAATACCTGTGTTTTGTTAGCAAAATCTGGATTTATGATTTTATTCTTTTCCCACGCCTGTTTACTATTTAATATATCCCTTAATTTAATCATTGGTTTAGAAATTAAGGGAATAACAACTGAACTCAATAAAAGTTTCAGTGGATGAAAATGATATACCTCGGATACTGCGTTTAACTCTTTTGAAAATCTTATCCACTTATTTTTTAACGCATATTCCACTAAAAATCCAGGCCCATGACGGTGCAGAGTTGTATCCCCATCAAAACCGCTTAAAAGAACGCGTAAATGTTTTTTGGCTTCAGAATACATTGCCCATGTTAAAAATAGATTAGGTGAAAGGAATGGAACTTCTTCATGCCACATTACTCGGTCCCAATCAAATAATGGACTGATGTCATCTCCAGGTATGAAATAACTTTCTAGATCATATTTTGAAAGAACTGAATTTATGTAGTATCTTTCATCAGACTCAGGGATATCTTCAAAAACATTGGAAAATGTATAAAAAGGTTGTGAATTATTTCCCTGAATATGCTTTGCAGTGCATACAATGGACGAGGAATCCATACCTCCACTTAACATGGACCCCATGGGAGAGCAGGTTCTCAATCGACATCTGACAGCTTCCTTGAATATTTTAAGAAATTGATTCGCATATTCTTGTTCAGATTCAAGATTTAATTCATAATTGGGGTCTAAAGACCAGTATTTTCCCTTTTCTACATAATCATTGGCAATAACCATGAAACTAGCTGCTGGAAGCCGATAAATGTTTTCATAGAATGTTTTTTCCCGATCTTCAAAGAACAATGCAAGATAATTGGCCAGATAATCTTCATTGATTTTTATATCTAAATTTGGAATCGTGAAAATGGATTTAATCTCTGAGGAAAAAATAAATAGATCATCTACTTGATAGTAATAAAATGGTTTTACACCCATATGGTCTCTTGCACAGAAGATTTTCTCCTGATTACCATCCCATATGGTAAAAGCAAAGTCTCCTAAGAGTTTTTTAGGGCATTCTTTTCCCCATTTTTTATAAGATCTTATAATAAGTTCACAGTCAGTTATATTAGTTAAATTTTTTTTAATTTTTAGAGAATCGAAAAGTTCTTTCCTATTGTCTATTCTGGCATCAGCAGTTATAGCCAATTTTTCTTTATTCCAATAGAAAGGAAGTTTTTCGTTTAAGGACTCATGTGTTGTTCTTAGCATACAATTTCCAAATCCAACACTTCCCTGGTTCCACATATATTGTCCATCAGGACCTCTATGCTTTGTAGCTTTATTCATCCCATCAAGGAGAACTGGATCAATTATAGAACCATCCTTTGAAAAAATTCCATTTATACCACTCATATAAGTTACCACTTGAAATCTAGAACTTGATATTTGCTGTTGGTTATTCCCATCAATACCTCTCCTTCGCTCTCCAGCCATGCATGAGCTTTAAAGTTTCCATCACTTTTAAGAACCCCAATTTTTGGTACAACCGGGAAATTCCGCCTTTTTAAGAGAATATACGCCGTAAGAGTCCTTGTGAGACATTTAGCTTTGGGTACAAAGTTACTTCCGACCATAACAGCCCATATGACCCTTTCCCTGTATTTAACTCCGCCAATTTCGATGGGATCATTTTTACGATCATTTTTACTTAAAAATCTGATGATCTTCTGAGATTTAGGAAGGGGAAAAATCCAAAGACTTATCTGAACAACCCACATGCAAATATAGGCTTTGATTAGCATTTTTTTTAAATCGACAGGTAAAAGAAAAAACCTATGCAAAAAATTCATTCCCTTACCTCAATAAGTCCTTTTTCTAGAAGTTCATCCAAAAAAATCATTAAATCCTTTTTAAAAGTATTAGGAACATCTTCATATTCATTCGATATGTTTTCAAGAATCTCACCAACAGCAACTGGCTCTTTGATAAGATCCCACACAAATGCTCCAACAGAATCCAAACCATAGTAAAGACCATCATCAAGACCTAAAATTACGACCTCATCATCTAAATTACATGAAATTGATTTATTTGAAAGGCAAATAACTGATGATTCAGATAGTTTAATGGACATTTATCAACTCTCCATATTAGTGATATTTTAGAGATTATCGGAATAACATTTATTATATTTGTTTCCAGTTATAAACCAAATAGAGTAACATGAATAATATACCCATTTGTACAACATTAATGAAATAATTCTGGTAGTTAAGATCGGGTAATGAGAAAAATGTTGGTATAAACCTAAAAAGAAAGAATTCTGAATTAATCCATGAATA
The DNA here is from genome assembly GCA_002067065.1 of Methanobacterium sp. PtaB.Bin024. Lineage (GTDB taxonomy): Archaea > Methanobacteriota > Methanobacteria > Methanobacteriales > Methanobacteriaceae > Methanobacterium. The sequence continues at coordinate 106,701 of MVPY01000034.1, read as the reverse complement.
GGGAAAAATAGAGGACCAGATGATAAATAATTCAAAAAATGAAAACAAATTTGAGGATGACCTGATCCTGTGCTGTGCGCGTACCAATATTACCCCTGAAACTAAGAACAAAATAAAAATGTTGGTCAAAGGAGATTTAGATTGGAATTATCTCATTTTAACTGCACTCAAACATAAGGTCATCCAGCTTCTTTATTTCCAATTAATTAAAATCTGCCCTGATGAAATCCCTACCCACATCCTCAATATTTTAAGCAAGAATTTTGATGAACAGGCAAAATATAATCTTTTTTTATCAGTAGAACTGTTCAGAATCCTGAAATTATTCAGATCACACGAAATAATTGTGATACCATATAAAGGCCCGTTATTTGCAGATAGATATTATAAAAATCTATCATTGAGACAACTGAATAATCTGGATTTAATTATTAGAAAAGAAGATGCTATAAAAACAAAAGAAATGCTTTTAGCCCATAATTACATCCTAAAATCCAATTCTGATTCTTTTGTAGGATCTGATTTCACTCAACCCTTAAAATATGAATTTGTTAGTGACAATTCAGCAATTCCAATTAATATAAGATGGGACTATCTTAAGAAATCATTTTCATGTTCCCATGACTTGGGAAAACTATGGAATTTTACAAAAAGAAAATCCAGTGATGTTGTTACTCTAAACACTTACCGTGAAGATTTACTTTTAGTATATTGTATTCAATGCGCCTATTATCATTGGGATAGATTGAGTGATATCTGTGACATAGCCCAATTTATCCAGAGTAATGATAGTTTAAACTGGGAGAAAGTCTTTTATAGGTCCAAAAAATTCCGTTTAGAAAGGATATTATTAATTAACCTTTCTTTAGTAAATTATTTGTTCCAAACAGAATATCCTGATGACATCATGATTAAAATTAAATCAGATAAACCTACCCATATTATTTCAAGGTATTTAATTAGAAAATTATTCCAAAAAAAAGATTATTTAGTTAATAAGAGTGAAAAAGATGTTTTTTACTTTCAGATCAGGGAAAATAAATCTGATTGGGTTAAAGATTTTCTTAAATCTGCAATGACCCCCCATACTCAAAAACCTGAACCTTTTGTAAAGACTCCTAAAGATTTAATAAAAAATATGCTCCAATTTGCTGATATTGGACCTGAAGATGTGGTTTATGATCTTGGTTGTGGTGATGGAAGGATCGTTATCACTGCAGCCAAAGAATACGGTGCCAAAGGGGTGGGTATAGATATCAACCCCCAACGTATTATGGAAGCAAAAAAGAATGCAAATACAGAAAGAGTAAAAGACAAGACAATCTTCTTACAACAAGACATAACAAAAGCAGATATTTCTGAAGCAACTATTGTTACCCTTTATGTAACTCCTTCATTCCACATAAAAATAAGACCTAAACTTCAAAGAGAACTTAGAAATGGAACGCGCATTGTGTCCAAAGATTTTGATTTGGGCGAATGGACTCCCCTTAAAACAGATATAACATTTTTTAATGGCCACATTGTCCCCTTTTATCTCTGGAAAATTTAATTGGTTTTTTATAAACGTCAACTTGATTTAACTTAATTATTATTTTTTTGAAATGTGCAGAATAAAGCTGTGTCATTCAATGAGCATGTTCATAGTTATACTCTTCAAAATTGTTTATAAATCTCGATTAAGATTTAATTTGAAATTTAAATAGTTAAAAAAAGTTTTAACCCTGTAATTTTAAAAAATCAGTTCCTATTTTGCAACAAAAACAATGCTATCATGATATTATACAAATAATAAAAAGATCTGGTTTTTAAAAAGAAACAATGATAATTTAGAATCTTACTACATCCTAAACTTACACCCCTTCCTTATTTAAGTATTTATACTTCCTCATCCCAATACAGTCTATGAGACTTTCATATCAGAAAGACATTTTACTGGTTATTATTATCAGTCTAGCAGTACTTATCATAAGCTGGCTTAGATTACTAACGGGTGATCTTTTAACTTTCATACAGTACGTTTCAATCTTATTGTTACCAGGTTATGCCCTCATGACTGCCATTTGGCCCACTGATGAGAAAATTGGCTGGTCAATGCGTGCAGGAGTTGGCTTTGTACTGGGACTGTTTTTCGTTTTATTCTTACCATTGATCTTCAACTCTCTCAATATGGGTTTTGTCAGTGGAAACCTCACAAGCATACTCCTATGCCTGGCTATACTTCTATCTTTATTAGCCATGGGCCGCCGAAAAGAACCATTTGAGGAAGAACCTCCATCAGATGGAGTTCAGCTCACCCTGGAAGAATCCATTCAAAGAGCAGCATATATGCGGCAGAGAGTCATAGAAGAGGATGAATACGAGTATGAGGAGGAATATCCTGAAGAAGAATATCCTGAAGAAGAATACTCTGAAGAGGAATACCCTGAAGAGAACTACTCTGAAGAGAACTACTCTGAAAAAGAATATCCTAAAGACTCTGAATACTATGATGAAGATTCTGAATATGAAAAAGTCTCTGACGAGCCAATAGAAGACTATGACGAAGCCCCCTATGATGAAGAATCCTCTGAAGATAAAGAAGACATTGAAGAATCTGAAGAATATAAAGAATATAAAGATTTAAAGGAAGAAAAACCCCTCCAGCATAAACGGATGCAGGAAAGAGGTTACCTTGACGAAGAACCCCCTGAGGATGAAAGACCTGAAAGTGTTCCCTTCAGGGTGGAGGAACCTGTTAAAACAGAATTATCCCCTACAGAATATGAAGAAGAAATAGACAGACCTTTCTGGATGGAAGAAGAAACCGGGACAACAAAGCCTGGTTTCAAAAATTGGGATCTGATTATAATCCTCATTCTAAATGTAATTTCTTCAGTGTTCCTTTATTTCAACCCAATGAAGGACACCACGAGTAACACTATTTTCTTCATTATACTCCTGTTCGCCCTGGGATATGCAGGGCTAACCCTTATTTTCCCGGACAGATCGAGGGTAAGTTCAAGGAAAACCATCCTGTCCAGTGTAATTATTGGCATAATCCTGTTTGCCTTCTCTTTCCTGGCATGGAGCAGTGCCCTTCTCCCAGATTTACCCAAATATCTAATCCAAATAATATTCGTTGCAACTATAATCCTAGTAGTCGGTACATTTTTACGTAAAATGCGCATGGGGGATGTTCCAATTGAAGAATATGAAGAAGATATTTCAACTGAACCCTATCCCTCTGAAAAAGAATTTCAAACAGAAGAACCAGGAAAAGAAGAATTTCAAGAGGTTGCTGAAAGGCCTCCTTTAAAAACTGATAAAAAGACTGAAGAAAAAGTAGAAGAAAAAGCAACACCTGCAGGGAAAAAACTTGGGATTGTTGATGATAAAAAGGTGCATAAAGAACCTCCCACCTATAAACCCAGTAACTATTACGTGGATATTATCTTAATGGTGGTTTTAACCCTGCTCACTGCTGCCTTTGTAATTATTCCTCCACTTAACAAGACATTTATCAGGACCATCCTGGGAATTTTAATGGTGCTTTTCATTCCGGGTTATTCACTTATTGCTGCTCTTTACACAAAATGGGGAAATTTAGAAGGTATTGAAAGAACTGCTCTTAGTTTTGGTTTAAGTATTGCAGTAACACCTCTGATTGGCCTGGGACTTAACTACACACCATGGGGTATCCGCCTGGATCCTATACTTATCAGTCTCACTATATTCACCATTGCCATGTGTATAATTGCCTATCTGCGAAGGAAGGAATTACCTGAAGAAGAACGTTTCTTCGTACCATTTGCTGAATTTATCAGAAGCATCAAAGGATCCTTTAAAAAAGAATCAAAAAATGAAAGGATACTTTCCATTATACTTATTCTCAGTATACTCCTAGCCATCTGCACTACAACATACATTATCCTAAAACCTAGAGAAAGTGAAAAATTCACTGAATTCTACATCTTGGGACCCAATGGTACAGCCAGTGATTACCCCACTAACCTTACCTCCAACCAGAACGGGAATTTAACTATATGGGTGGTGAACCATGAACAAACCACCACGAAATATAAACTAGTAGTTACAGTTAGTAACACAACTCTCAAAAATGAAACTATAACCTTAAATAATGGTCAGAAGGAGGAAATACCCTTCAATTTCACTGCAGGGAGTACAGGTCAGAAAAAAATGGAATTTTTACTCTACAAATTACCTGATCAGAATACTGTGTATCGATCCTTGCACTTGTGGCTTAATATAACCGGATAATTTTTTAGATAATTAAGCGTGATTAAAAGAATAATTAGGTTAATAACAAAGTTAATGAACATATACCACTATTTACTCAAGATTTTTTAGAAAAGTTTATGTATAAGTAAAAAATAAAATATCATAATCAATGTTAGTATTTATTCTCACAATAAAAGATCAATTAATAGGCAGAACAATTGTTAGACAAAATAAATATTGCTAAAAAAAAGAAAATATTATATATTATGAAAAAAAGAAGGTATACTCATGATATCGACTGTAACCACGACCACTACTACAACCACCACTACCACTGCAGCCACATCCGCAACATCGGCTACAGCTGCTGCCACTACGGCAGTAACTTCGGCAGATATTTTAGGCTACAGTTTAATTGCTGTGGTTGCTCTCATAGCTTTTCTGGCATTGAAGGAAATATTAAGTTCTGAAGCCGGCAAAAATAGTAAAATTAACACTTTTATCAACAGCTCTAATATAGCTATACTACCATTATTGTTTGTTTTTGGTGCAGTAGTCGCATATAAAGTTGTTACAGTGATGTAGGAGTGGGTTTAAAATGAGAAAAGATTTAGGATTATTAGCTGTCCTGGCAGTCGTCATAGTGGTTGTGGCCATATCGGGATGTTCTAACAATAATAACAACAACAATATCAATAATAAAAGTACTAAACTTGCAGTCATAAACAATGGTACCACATGGACACAAGTTGAATTAGTTGGCAATTCCACCTATAAAAATGGGACAAATGTGACACTTTGGATGGATATTTATGTTAAACCCAACGACAATGTAACCATTGATTTGTCCAATTTATTAGGATATGGAGACGAACCTTTACCTGCAGGAACTACCATCCGTTTCCAATCATGGAAAGCTCTTTTCAATAATACCACAGGTGTGGGTGATGAAAATACCCTGAACATAACCTTCCAGGGTTGGTCCAATAACCGATACCCCACAATTAATGACAATACTACCAATGTAACTTACAGTCCAATGACCATCTACCAGTTATCACCAGAGATCAACGATAGCGTAGCATTCATTGCTACAACAGAGGAAGAACTTGCAAAGATCCATAAATACGACACTTCTGACGAGGAACCAGTCTATGAAGAAGAACTTTTAATCGTTAATGCTGATGGAAGCGTGACTATCATCATTACTAGACTACCTGAACTGTGTCGTGCTATTGCAAGTATTGTATAAAACAATACACCTCCCCTTTTTTTATTTTATTTTGAACTATTTTAACCTAAAAAGATTTATCTATCCTTTGAAAGAATCTGGTTAATATGAATAAAAAAATCCTGATCCTATTGATAGTTTTAGTTGCAGTTGCAGGTTTAGCCCTACTGGAAGTCACCACCGGGTTTTTCAGTGCCCTGGCTTTTGATCAGATCACCTACAAGTACTCCTCAAAAGTATGGATACCTCCCACCCATCCAGAAAACCTCAGTGAAGGATCTTTAGGCGGATACTATAAGATAAATGGAAAAGGAAGAGATTTTAACTTTTTTTTAAAGTTAACAGGAGCAGAGAAATCTGAAAGTCCCCTGGATTACACTGAAGATGGACTTAAGGGTACTGGGAGAATTGATGAGATTAAGGTCACACCAGGGACAATTTACTCCCTATTATCAGAGGATGTTAAAGGGGCCATGTTCAACACCATATTCAAGGGAAATATGAATCTCACTTGTGCTGCATGGACAGGAAAAACAGATTTCCAGAACAATGGTAAGACCTTTGGAGGAAATTTCACGATTGATGGTGTCGCTACAGACTGGGAAGGTACTTATACACTAAAGCGTGAAAATCTCCGTATTGTAGGAACAAGTGACTTCATATACTATCCAAACAACCAGATATCTAAGGCAAGAAGAGTTCAGAAAACATATTATCTTTAATTACTTCTCTTAATCTCAGATATCCATATACCTACTTTTCAGATATTGGCTATAACTATTCAATTATACTCTAAATTCCATTATGTTATGTTTTTATATCACTGGAGTTATTGAATTTCCTTTTTAGAAAAAAATCTTTAATGCCCAAGTTAATGTTAACTTAATGGCATAATGGGAACTAAATGATTTAATGAAGACCGAAATAAGCCAGATTAATAAATGGCATCACCAAAAACAGCATGCTGTTTGATAATCCGTGTGCCAGAGTGATTCCCATGAGGGATTTGGTTTTAATTAAACAGTAACCGTAGAACATCGCCACACAGAATACGAATACAAGGTCAGCAAAATATATCCAACCTATGTGCATGGTGGTAAATACTAAAGAAGTGTATAAAAGTCCCCATGCAGGACCTATCAGTTTCATGGTATTGTTCTGGAGGATTCCACGGAACAGTAATTCTTCAGCCAATCCTGTGGATAGTAATAATATTATAAAGCCTCCAATAAGCAGCATGGGAGTAAACTGGGAGATTAAAGGATCCGGTCTTAGGATGAAAAATTCAATGATCCCTGTGAAAAAACCGGTTAGCGTAATGAGAAGCTGGATCTTATAATCCCCAAAAAACAGCCCCACATCCTCCAGTGAGAGGTTCTGACTACGCATAAGGGCTATGGACGCTGCAAAAAGAGGAATAGCAACTATGGGGAACCAGTATAATGGTTTTATCTGCATCATAGGAATAGAAAGTCCTACAATACGTATAATAGGAATGGGCATCATACTGCGAAGCAGGTTAGAGAAATCCTTTGACTCCACCATGGCAGCGTTAACCAGGAGAATAAACAGGATGATGGTATGGGCTGACAGGCCCCATATCTTGTTGACATATGTGGTCAAAAGTTCTGCAATAATCAGAGCCAAAAGGTAGAAAATTAGAGTTACCACATATTCCCAGGGTAATTCCACGTCAAAACGTTTGCCATGTACCTTCTCAGCGATCTTCACGTTGTTTACTCCTCATCACTTGTTGGTCCCTGAACTTTCAACGTAACATTGTATTCCATAAATAACTAGCCTATGAAAAACTAGTCAATAAATAACCTATTCTAATGAATAACTTTAGTATCATAGAAAATTTAATAAAAAGACTTTAGTGCTATTAACATATAACTGTAACTATTAATTTCATTGCCTTGAGCATATTTAAATATATTAACATGTAATAAAACATTGCTAGTTGAAGGAGAAACATTAATGATAACCGCCATCATACCTGCCTACAACGAGGAGAAAACCATTGGAAGTGTAGTTCTTGGAACTCTGCAGCATACATCAAGGGTTATTGTTGTAGATGACGGCAGCAGTGATCAAACTGGCGAGATCGCCAAATTAGCCGGAGCTGAATTAATAGTTCATACCACCAATCAGGGGAAGGGAGCAGCCTTAAAAACTGGATTCCAAGCTGTTCAAGATGCAGATATTATAGTAACCCTGGACTCTGATGGCCAGCATGAAACCAGCCAGATACCCAAACTGGTGGAACCCATACTCAATGATGAGGCGGACGTGGTGAATGGAAGCCGTTACTTGAACCGTAAGGATGATGAAACTCCTGCCTACCGGAGGGTGGGACAAAGTGTGCTTGATGCTGCCACCAACATCAGCGGGGATCTGAAAATAACTGACAGTCAGAGTGGTTTCCGGGCATTCTCAGGGCAAACCATACCAGTATTCGGTTTCCACAGCACTGGTTACACCATAGAAAGTGAAATGCTTATAGATGCAGCTAAAGCAGGTTTAAGGATTAAAGAAGTTGAGATAAGTGCAGTTTATGGTGAGGAGAGTCATCATAAAGCCAATCCGATAAAACATGGTGTTAGTGTTCTGGTGAAGATTATCAGAGACATGGAATATAACCGGCCATTATATTATTTTGGTATACCTGGACTTATCATGGTGTTAATCGGGATCGTGCTTAGCATAAGATTCTTTACAGAATACTTAAGTGGCACTTCCATTACCCTCATACCAACAGCCCTGGCAGCTTTGTTAACCATATTCGGTTCTTTCATGGGCTTTACCGGACTCATCCTCCACAGTATCTCCAGGATGATCGAAAGAACTAGGTAGAAAAAAGGATTTATTAACAAATACCAATGTGTGGTATTTGTTTTAACTATTTGCGTGAATAAATTGGCCTACCTAATAGAAACCTCACTATAAAAAATAAATTGATCCCTTAAAGTAAATTGTTCTTGTTAATTTAAAGATAGCCATAATTATTTTACAGGTAAGAACTAATCGTCTTGTTCTCCATTACCCTTCCTGTATTCATGTGAGAAATGGGAATCATATAGCTTGGATGGAGTCACACGAGATGTACCAAGCACGTCTCCAACAACAATAATGGCGGTCTTTTTGATACCTGCTTCTGCAACCTTACCAGCGATATTATCTAAAGTTCCCCTAACTACTTTTTCATCATCCCAACTGGCCTTCTGCACCACTGCCACAGGTGTGTCCGGATCGTAGAAAGTTAAAAGCTCAGTTACCACCTTCCCAATCATATGCACCCCCAGGAAGATGCACATGGTGGCCTGGTGCTCTGCAAGACGATAGATAGCTTCACGATCAGGTTTAGGAGTTCTACCAGATGGACGAGTTATAATAACTGTTTGAGAGACCTCAGGCAAAGTCAGCTCAGATTCAAGGGCTGCTGCAGTAGCAAACAAAGAACTCACACCTGGAATGACCTCGTATGGAATGTTTTTCTCCCGCAAGCACTGCATCTGCTCGCCGATGGCACCGTAAATTGCAGGATCACCTGTATGCACCCTGGCAACTAGTTTCTCCTCTTGGACAGATTTCTCCATCACATCCAGGATCTCATCCAGATTCATCTCGGCACTGTTATAGACCAAAGCATCGGATTTGGCATAACCTAGAACCTCAGGGTTCACCAATGAGCCGGCGTAGATAATCACATCTGCGTCTTCAATCACTCGAAACGCCTTTATAGTTAATAGTTCTGGGTCTCCAGGTCCTGCTCCAATGAAAACTACTTTACCTCTCATGGGTTATCACACCAATTAATATGAAATTTGTCTACAAATAATTAGGTTGTGTTATTATAATGGGAATTTCTTCTCTTCCATCTCTATGGAACCATAGGGACATTCATTGATACATATTTCACAGCATCCACAACTGGCCGGGTCAATAACTGCCTGCTGGTCCTCATTTAGGGTCACAGTGTCCACCCCAATCTGCACCTGGGGACAGTGTTTGATGCATTCGTGCTGGCATTCATCTGCCTCACAGGTCTCATGATCTACCACTGCAGACCGCATTGCAAAACCCAGAGCCCTTTTAACCGCTTCTTTGGTTTGGTATCCTGCCAGGTGGAGTATGGTGTCTCCCACCACAGGGTCGGTGGTCATACTGGCGTTGCAGGGATAGTTATGTAACTTGTTACCTGCCTCAAGTTCTGCTTCTTGGGCAGGAAAACCTTCAATATTATCTGCTATGTATCGAGTACTGCCACAGGGAGCAGTTCTTATTACTTTCACCTTCTTAACCAGGCCATCAGATTCAATTTCCAGTAATGGTTTCCCGAACTGGCTGGCGAATTCATCTATGAACAGGTCACCTACCGGTTCCAGTGAACAAAAAGGTTTGGGAAATACTATCTTCACATCAGGAGCAGATTCTTCTATTTCCATCTGCAGACCTGGTGGCACCTGTTTAGGGTCATGGATGGGAATTATAACTGATTTGGCACCACTTTGGTTGGCAATTAAGGGCACCACCATGTTGATATCTCCGTATAGTCCCACTGCCAGTATCAGGTCTGCCTGGGGTATGTTTTTAGGAGTGTAACTGGAAAAATCATCAATGAACTCTGGTAGGTCTTCAGGTAGTTCTTCTAAACCCACCATACTACTGGCCAGTCCCATTTCTGCCAGACTGTTGACAATACGACTCCCATACTTCCCTGAACTTATTATGTAAAGTTTCATAGTACTCATCCCATTTTAGTTTGCAACATAATTCAGTTAGAAAAATATTCATCAATAATAGTCCTTAATTTAAAGTCCTTAATAAATTAGTTGATATTGTTCTGGAAGATAACTGCCTATAATCCAGCCATAAAGTTTGGTTCTAACAAGACCGTATCACCAATTTTTAAAAAAAAGAATATTTATTTAATTCTAAGAAATTTGATTCTAAGAATATTTTCTTTAATTCTAATAATGTTTTATCCATTTATTCTTTTAAGGCCCATTAACACCTTTTTGGTGAAATGATGGTTTCGTCTTTTTTAAGTTCTTTCATGATCTTGTCAACTTCTTTTTTCTCCACACCAGACATCTGGCTGACTTTAGTGGCGTTTAAAGGTTCTTCAGAGTCTCGGAAAGCTTTAATTACTTTTTCTTTATCATCCATTGGGAACACCTGTTCATATTATTCTTCTAAATATTTTTTTTGTAGGAAATATTCAGTTAATTTGGAGTATGTACTCCAAATTAGTGTGTTAGATTGGGTTAATGAAAATAGTAATAGGTATTCAATTTCATTGATCATTTAATGAATCTATATTTTCTAGCTATGCGACACATCGCATTATCCTTTAGAACAATTCTTTGGGCTTTATGCCTGCCAGTTTTGGCTATTGTTACCGGATCAGTGATTTTTCTTGCTTCACCAACTATTTTGACACCTTTTATAATGGTTCCTTCCTCAGTATATGTACTCATTCAACCAATCCCAAACGTCCTTCTTGTTCTAATTCATTAAGAACTTGGCAAACAAATTCATAATCTAATTCAAGATCATCTGCAACTTCATAATCATAGCTTTCAGAATAATTTTTATAATAACCTAAAATTTCTTTTTTAGCAGTGTCGTAATCGATTTCACGAATCTTGATCACCTTTATCGCTTTGAGCTTATCCCTAATGGCTTCTCTTATAAAATCAGAGAAACTGAGATATATTCCAGCATCAATTAAATTTTGTATCTCTTCGTTTTCCCTGGGTGTTAGTTTAGTGCCCACTGCTTTTGGTTTTGGATTTTCTTCTTCAATTGATGATACCGAAGTCATGTTTGGTTATATATAGTTAACAATATATAAACATGACAGTAATATGACCTTGAATTAGTTTTGATTCTTGAATGTTAACTTTTCAACACTTCTAATCGTTCTTTAACATTCACATTATACCTCTTGAGTTAATTACAATCCCAGAAATTCACTACAACTCAAACCTTCCAGTTTCAATACTGATGGCATTTAAGGGACATTCTTTCAGGCATATCTCGCAGTATCCACAGGTTGCAGGGTCAATCACTACCTGACCATCCCCATCAAGAGTTATGGTGTCCAACCCTATCAGTACTTGGGGGCAACTTTTGATACACTCTTCCTGGCACTTATCCAGATTGCAGATTTCACTGTCCACCACTGCTGATTTCACAGCAAAACCTAACGCCCTTTTAACTGCTTCTTTTATCTGGTAGCTAGCCAGGTGCATGCTGGTGTCACCCACTGAGGGGTCGGTGTCGGTGCTGGCATTACAGGGATAGTTGTGGAGTTTCTGGGTTGCCTGGAGTTCTGCTTCATCTTCGGGCATGCTCCACAGGCCCCTGGCAATGTAATTGGTGGAACCACAGGGAGCACCCCTCAAAACTTCAACCTTTTTTATGAACCTGTCTGATTTGATGAACAGGACTGGTTTGCCAAAATGACTGGCAAACTCGTCTATAGGAGCATCACCCACTGGTTCCAGTGAACAGAAAGGTTTGGGAAAAACAATCCTGACGTCAGGGGCAGATTCAGTGATCTCCTGCTGCAGGCCTGGTGGCATCTGCTCCGGCCCATAGATGGGTATTATCGCAGATTTAGCACCAGTCCTACGAGCTACTTCCGGGACTATCATGTTTATATCCCCTGAGAGACCCACTGCCAGAATCAGATCAGCTAGTGGTAAATTATGGGGGATGTATTCCTGAAATTCATCAATAAAAAGAGGTAAATCTTCGGGGAATTCTTCAATTCCCACAATGTTACTGGCCATTCCATGCTCTGCAAGGTTATTTGTCACCCTGCTACCATATTTACCGGAGCTTAAAATGTAGATCCTCATTTTTTCCGCCCCTCCAGATTAATGGTATTTTTATGTAATTTCGGTTTATTTAATTGCAGAAAATTTATTCAATTGTGTAAGACTCACTCTACATAGAAAGACTTACTTAGAATAAATATCTGTTTTATCCATTACTTATCTATTTTCCTGCAACGGAAGATAACTGTTCCCCCATCTGTGTATGGTTCTCCAGGGTCCACACATTGCAGGTAGGCATGATCCTCATCACCTTCCCTGGTTAATCCCAGTTTAGATGGGATCCAGTCATTTTCCAGGATAGTGGTGTAGTGTAGGATAGTGGATAGGGCATGAGTACACACAGCATCGGTTTCATCCAGAACTATTTTTGGATCATCAACCACCATGCGGTCACCCTCTTTATATACTGGGCAGTGTCCCCTTATTTCATGGACAGTTATCTCCAGCATCTTTCATTCTCCTTATTATTAATCTCCTTATTCTCCACCTAAACAAATTAAAAAAGGTATATTAAAAAAAAATGTTTTTACATGAGTTCTTCCCTGAGGTCAATGGTGTCCTTTAGGTCAGGTCCTGTGCTTATAATGGTCACTGGTACTTTGGTTGCGTCTTCAATCTCTTCCACAAAACGTTTAATTTCCCCAGAAAGATCTGAGTATTCAGTGACCCTTTCACAGGATGGGTATAATCTGTCCACACAGGTTAGTGCTATCTGGGTGGCGCCGTTTATCATACAGGATTCCCTGGCCATGTCCATGTCAAAGAGTCCAATTCTTCTTTTTCTGCCGGTAACTGTTCCAAATTCTTCAAGTCCCATTTTCTCGGCATCTTCAGGTTTCATCTCAGATGGGAATGGTCCTTCACCTACACGGGTTATGTATGATTTGAAAACAACAATAACATCATCAATACGGGTGGGTCCCACACCTACATCAGCTGACATGCTGCTGGCAGTGGTGTCCTTACTGGTAACAAAGGGATAAGTCCCATAATAGAGTGATAATCCAAATCCCTGTGATCCTTCAATGAACACATCTTTTCCCTCATCCAAGGCGGTGTTCACTTCCAGAGGTACGTCGGTGGTGAATCCTCCCATGGATTCCATATCCTGGGCCTGTTTCACGGTTCTCAGGGCCCTATCACGGTTTGCTGGTCCGCATCCAGTTCCGGTGCTCCCAATCTTTTTGTACAGATGGTCGGAGGCTTTGTCCTGTTGTTTGTGTTCTTCTTCGATTATAGCACAGCGGTAGTCTGCAAAGGTTCTCTGTTTAACATTATATTTGTCTAGGTAATCCAGTTCGTAGTGGAAGACCTCGGGATCCACCAGGACACCAGCACCTATGAGTAGTCTTGCTCCAGTGTGAACGAAACCTGATGGTATCATTCTCAGCCCGTACTTTTCTCCGTTGAACTCCACTGAATGGCCTGCGTTGGGTCCAACTCCTGCCCTGGCGATGATTTCCGGCTTATCATGGTAGCAGAGGTAAGTAATACACTTACCCTTACCTTCATCGCCCCAGCCTCCACCTACTAGTATGTTGCATGTCATGTGATCATTCCTCTTTGTGATTTTAACCTCTCTTATATTGGAGGTTGCTTGTTAAAAAGATTTTCCCAAACCTGTAAAAATGGATGATAATCCACCAATCCAATTTTAAACGGATTTTCAGCCATTAATAATGATATTGCTCCTTATTCGCTATCTAATGTTAGATGGGATTTTGGTGTAAATTCTGCAAAAAGATTGGTTCAAACACTTTATTGATAGGAATATTAATGAATTGATAAAATACCAATGAAGATTTTACTCTACTACTAATGAGGATTTCACTACAATAAGATATACTCTACTGATGAGGATTACTTCCCTGATTTATAATCCGATCAAATAGTTCTGGAGTGTATTCACGTTGCATGGATACCAAGATATGCTGGTTCAGTGCCTCTTCTAATATTTCCACTGTCATCTTCTCCTCCCCCCTACGGATGCGGATGGCCTGTGCTATCTGGGCTATGTCACGGGCATGGGCAAAGGTTGGTTTTAAGCTTTCCCCACCATCAAGTTGTGGAATATACACTCTTCTGAAACGCTCCAGGACGTCCTCATCATACTCTTCTTTTAACACATCTAAGTTACGTTTGAAGACCTCAACGATCTCATCAGAACTGGGAACTTCCAGATACACGTGTAAAGGTGCCCGGCGAAGGTGGGCCTCATCTATTATAGTAATCTCCAGGTTGGTGGATAATGCTGGGATAAAATGAGTGTGCACTATTACTGGTGCTCCTTTAACATAGATCACATCCTTCTTATTCTCCAGTGGAACAATCATCCTGTTTAAAAGAACATTAGGATCTTCTTTCTGCCTTCCCAGATCGTCCAGTAACAGCACTCCTCCGTTGGCTTTTATAATAGGTGATGTTTCAAAAACTCCCTTATTTGGGTTGTACAATGTTTCCATTTTCTCAGTGCTGAGTTCTGATCCAGTGAAGACGAATGGTGCAAATATCTTAACCCACCTAACATCTCCGGGTTGTTCTGGTCGTAACTTGTGGAAATCCGGGTCGAACATCTGTATTATGTTTCCACTAAATTCAACGTAGCGTGGCATGATTATTGGCGGTAATAATTCAGACATTTTACTTGTGAGGAATGTTTTACCCGTACCTGGTGGTCCGTAAATGAAGAAACCTTTACCTCCAATTGCAGCTTCAGTTAGAACCTTTTTAGGATATTCCATTCCTACAACATCATGGAATGCTCTCTGGATTACATCCGGGGGTATTTTCATAGGGTATCTTCCCTTCAACTGGACTTCCATGATTTTGAAGTATTCATCATAGGTTACTGGGGCGGTTCCTATGTATGGGTTTTCTTCTGTTAGTTTAACTGCCTTCTGGTGGCCCTGTTTTTTAATGGTGTAATCCACACTGGCAAACAGGAACCCACCACCAGTCTGAACTATTAAATCATCCTTTTCCATTGGTTTCAGGCATTGTTCAAGGAGATCCACATGCAAACCTGTTATTTCGTGCATCTGCTGAACTGCGATGTTTCCATAAGTGTTTATGATCTTCAAAAGGAGATTCTGGATAAATGGACGGGACAGGTCTATGTCATCCAATGTTTTGGGCTCTTCCAGGACCTGGAAGAGTTTCTGCATTTTATCGTCATGGTAATATTCCATTTATACTTCCTCAGGTGGAGTTAATATTAAATTGACATTACATACGTTATTATATATGTATGGAATTTTTGGCAGTTATAACTTGACATCACAGAAACAAAATGATTTATCCCTACTTTGGTGACAATTTTCACAATAACAATTTTTTTAAACCAAAAGCAGGGGATAATTTCATTAACCATTCACCTAAGCAATGAAAAGTAACAAATTCCAAAAAAAAGGAAAATCAAGTGCTGAAAATCTCATAAATAATAAAAAACAATAATTAAAAATCTAAATAATAAGAAAAAAACTAAAATTTAAATCCAATTAATAAATAAGGAATGAATTTAAAAAAAGAACTTAAGTGGGATTTAACCATTGCCTCCCTACTTATGGGCGTAATAAAACCGGGGTATATGGCCATTTATCTGGTCTAACCTGGCAAATCCTACCCTTTCAAGTTGGACCACATCTCCCCCTTTGACTGATGAAATAGAGTGCTCTGCATATCCAGTGACCACTGTGGCATCTGGCATTACCACCTCAATCACTACAACTCCTTTTAAGGGTACCCATTGCACGATCTTGGCTTTGGCTTTGCGGGCTTCTTCTAGTCCTGCACTGTGGTAATGTGCCTCTCCATCTTGGAAGGTGATGTTTACTGCATCCATTACCCTTAAAACCTGTTCTGGGTTTGTGGGGATGTCATTGCGATCCAAGTAGATCATATCTTCAAAGTCCAACTGGCGCATTCCCCTGTCTGGATGGTCTGGATGTAGAGGCCGTTCCACTGTTCCCTTAAGTGAGTCAGGAATGCCCTCGATCTCCACCACATGTGGATTTGCCACCATGAAGTAACGGTTGGCCTTATCTTCCAGGAATCCACGGTTAAGTCCGTAAATCTTCTTCCAACTTACTGTAGAGTCTGCTATTTTCACTCCGATCTCCATCATCAGCTTCCTGATGGCCTCGGCCTGTATACCTCTCTTGGCAATTGCACGTATGGTGCCCAGACGGGGGTCATCCCATCCACTGTAGGTGCCGTCTTCTATGCCCTGCCTTGCCTTTGATGTGGAAAGCAGGATGTCCTCCATTTTCAGTCTTCCGTAGTGTATGAACTGGGGTACTTCCCAGTCCATGTGATGATATAGGTATTCCTGTTTTTCACTGTTGGCCAGGTGATCCTTACCCCTGAGTACGTGGGTTACTCCACAGAGGTGGTCATCCACGGCTACTGAGAAGTTCATCATAGGATAAACACGATATTTGGAACCTACACGTGGGTGTGTATCTTCCACTACTCGCATGGCCACCCAGTCACGGATGGCAGGATTTTTATGCTGGATGTCTGTTTTCACCCTGAGAACCATTTCTCCCTCAGCAGTCTCAGGCATCTGGTGCCAGAGTGCAAGGTTCTCCTCTACTGAGGCATCCCGGTGGGGGCAGGCTTGTGAGGAGTCTTTCAGTTCTTTGAACACATTTCCTGGGCAAGTGCACATGTAAGCTCCGCCTCTTTTTATGAGTTCCTCCGCATGTTGGTAGTAGATCTCCATCCTGTCAGATTGGATGATCTCCTCATCCCATTCAACTTGCATCCACTTCAGGTCTTCAGGTATCATCTGGTAGGCTTCAGGGTCCACCCTGCGTGGGTCTGTGTCTTCTACCCTTAAGATTAGCTTACCCCCGTATCGTTTCCTGTATTCCTGGTTTAAAATTGCTGCCCTTGCATGTCCTATATGGAGGGGGCCTGATGGATTTGGTGCAAAACGCAGCACTACCTCACCATCCACATCTGGCAGATCAGCAAGCCCCTTGACTTTTTCAGTTTTCTTCTTCGCCACATGCCCACCCAGTTTATCCAACTGTTCTTTCTGGACTTCTCGGGACATTTGGTTAATTTCTCCAACTATCTGGGCGGCTAATTTGGATATTTCTCCTGCCTGTTTCCGGTATTCCGGATGGTTGCCCATGATCATTCCCATCACTGCCCCGGGCTGGGCCTGCCCTTTGTGGCTGGTTGCATTGATCAGTGCCTGTTTTTTGATGAGTTTTTTGAGTTTATCCATGATAATCCCTTAACATAAACACTCCATAAATGAAATTAAAATTTTAACAATATTTAACGCCTAATTATAATTTTAACGCTTAATCTTAACGTTTGCCTTTAATATCTAATTTTAATTGCTGCGCTCCAGTACAAAGTCTGCCAGTAATATGAGGGCATCTTTAGCTGGGCTGTCATCCAAGATGTCCAATAAGCTTTTAGCCTGGTTTACATCTTCCTGGGCCACATTCCAAGCATATTGTATGGAACCATATTTTTCCAGTATATCTACTGCCTCAGAAACGTTCTGGTCACCTTCTTCTTTCAGGATGGTTATGAGTCTTTCTGTGTCTTTCTCATCAGCCTGGGAGAGTGCATGTACCACCAGGAGGGTCATCTTTCCTTCCACTATGTCACTGCCCACCGGTTTACCCAAGTCTTCTTCACTACTGGCCACATCAAGGTAGTCATCCTGTATCTGGAATGCCATTCCAATGAGTCGTCCGTATTCAGCCAGAGCTTCAACCTGTTCCGGTGTCCCTCCACCCAGTATGGCACCGGATTTGGTGGCAGCAGCGATGAGTGCGGCGGTTTTTTTGAAGATCATCATTAAATATTCACCTTCACTAACATCCAGGCGTTCGGCAAATCCCATGTCCAGTGCCTGACCTTCACATATCTTTACACAACTGTCCACTACCGTTTGCAGGGCAGGTAATATTTTTTCCGCAGTTACACCATCTTCTTCACTCTTCATCACTGTTTCAAAGGCCTTGGAGAAGAGTGTGTCTCCAGCTAATATAGCCATGGGTTCGCCCCATAGTACGTGGACTGATGGTTTTCCCCTTCTTTTATCATCCTGATCCATTATATCATCATGGATGAGGCTGAAGGTGTGGATTAATTCCACGGCAGCTCCTGTTTTAAGGGCGCATTGAACATTACCACCAACTGCTTCTGCACTTAAAACTGCCAGTGCTGGTCTGAGTTTCTTACCACCTGCCTTGACCAGGTGTTCTGATGCCTGGAGCAAGGTTTCTGGGTCCACTGTTTCCAGGGCCCTGGTTATTTCCTGGTCAATATCTGCAGAGTATCTTTTGAGGATCTCGGTTACTTCCAGTTTTGTTTCCATTAAATTCCTCCGTTGAAAACCTGTGCCTGTCCATTTCTAAGTACATGAATGTCATTACCCATCTTATATCCCTCTTCCTCAGCTAACTCGGTGTATGCTGCCAGCATTTCCAGGTCACCGTGGGCGGGTATGATGTGTTGTGGTTGGAGCATGCGTATGAAATCACGATGGTCTTCTCGGCCAGCATGACCAGATACATGGGCATTGGTGAATATGCGTGCACCACTATCTTTCAACCGACGTTCCATGAGATTCCTGTTGGCAACGTTGGTGGGGTTGGGTATTATGGGTGCACTGATAACTATGTTGTCTCCCTGGGCGACGTTGAACTGGGTTCTGCCACTGGCTATTCTGGGCAAAAGTGCATCGGGTTCTCCCTGGTGTCCTGTGGTTACTAGCAGGTAGTCGGAACGGTTCTCTTCAGCCCGTGCCAGTGCCCTGTTAACTGATTTGGGGCTTCCAAAGATACTGGCTCCTTTGGGAAGATCCAGTATGCCAATTTTTTCTGCCATACTACCAAAACGTTCCATTGATCTTCCCAGTAGCATGATCTTCCGGTCACTTTCCTGGGCAATGTTACAGATGGCCTGTATTCGTTCAATATGACTGGAGAATGTGGTGACCAGTAATCCTTCCTTGGCTGGTAGAATGTCCCGCATGATATCCTCCAGAACTATGCGGGCCACCTTCTCAGAGTGGGTTTTCTCCTGTTGTTTTTCGGTCATTCTAGTGGTTTCCACAATGAGTGCCAGTACTCCCTGGTTTCCCAGCTCTCTGAGGCGTTGGTAATCTGGTGGTGGGCTGATCATCTGATGGTTGTCGAATTTGAAGTCAAGGGCATATACTATGATACCTTCTGGCGTGTGCAGTACTGCGTTCACTGCCTGGGGTATGCTGTGGGTAGTGTGCACGAATTCCAGTGTTATGTCAGGGGAGATCTGCATTTTTTCTCCTGCATTTAACACTTGTAGGGGATTGGATACTTCAAATTTTCTTTCCTGTTTTATGGTGTTTTCCACCAGTGCCAGGGTGTAGGGTGTTCCTATAAGGGGTGCTTCGTATCTGTGTGCCAGTTTGGCCACTGCCCCGATATGGTCCAGGTGTCCGTGAGTGAATACTATGGCCCTTACCTTCCCATCTACTTCCTTCATCAGGGTGTCATCTGGTATGACTCCCCTTTTTATGAGGTCGAGGCTGTGCATTCTGGCTATGTCGGTGTCTTCGTGAATGTTAACCCGGTCCAGGTTGATTCCCATGTCAAAGATCACTACGTCCTCTCCGACTTTGACTGCGGACATGTTTTTGCCCACTTCTTCGTATCCGCCTATGGCGATTACTTCCACACTCATAATGCGGACCTCCTGGCGTAAGTTTTTGTTTCATATCCCCTTTCTATAAGCCATTCCCTGGTTTTTCCTGTGATGACCAGGTCGGCTTTTTTAAGATCTTCCAGGTTGTTTGCTCCCACCAGGAACATGGCCACCTTCATCTCTGCCAGGAATTTTTCAAAGAAGTTTAAGAGAGCTTTTTCCCCTAAATATGATGCTTTGAGGACGGGTAAGGCCATTCCTATTGCATCGGCCCCAAGGGCTATTGATTTAACTGCGTCTAATCCGTTTCTTATTCCCCCGGATGATATTATTGATAGGTTTACGGATTGTGATACTTCCACGGTGCTGACGGCGGTGGGTATGCCCCAGTCCCAGTAGGCTTCTCCCATATCTTTATCTTGTGATCGGTATTTTTCCACTGCTGCCCAGCTTGTTCCCCCTGCTCCAGCAACATCTATTGCAGCAACCCCTTTTTGTTCCAGTATCTGGGCGTCATTGCCACTAATTCCTGCCCCGGTTTCCTTTACCATAACTGGTAGATCCATACCTTTCACGGTTTTCTGGAGTTTTTCCAAGTACCCTATGGTGTTCAGATCTCCTCCTGGTTGAATGGCTTCCTGCAGTGTATTCAAATGCACTGCCATGGCATCCAGTTCCATCATTTCTGCAGCCTGGTGCGCCTGTTCCATTTGGGGAGCTCCGATGTTCCCTATTAAAATAGCGTCCGGTGCTTCTTTGCGTGCCACGGTGTAGGTGGATTCCAGTTCTGGGTTTTCAACTGCTGCTCTCTGGCTTCCCAGCCCCATCCCTATGTTGAGTTTCTGTGCTGAACGAGCCAGTTTACGGTTAACATCCGTGGAGATTGGGTGTCCTCCTGTGATAGCAGTTATTATAATGGGTGCATCCATTTTTTTACCAAATAAGGATGTTGATAAATCTATTTCTTCCTGATTCACTTCAGGGATTGCTTTGTGGACTAATTCCACGTCACTGAATCCTGTTTTTTTATGGTACTCCACATCGCTATGGGTACATAAGAGCAAATGCTCTAATTTTCTATCTGAAATCATGATCTCTTCCTTTTCATCTAATTTCATGTTTAACTATTATTTTAATGGTTTCCTTTTTTATGCGTATGAATTGGTTATAATTTCTGAATTTTTGTATTTGATTAATCTTGAATTTGTAATCTTGAATTTGTAATCTTGAATTTGTAATCTTGAATTTGTATTGATTAATTTTTGATATTAATTTTCGATTGGTTTTAATGTAGTTATCTATTGTTTTTAAGTGATCATCTGGTTATTCGGGTTCCTTTGACTTTTTCACCTTTAAGGGCGTTTTCCACAACTTTCGGGGAACTTGCATTTATTATTTCTGATTCAATTCCTATTTCTGCCAGGTGTATAAGTTCTGTTAGTTTCCCTGCCATTCCACCGGTGACATCTACTGTGCGGGCTCCTTCCAAAAACTCCAGATCTTTTAAAGATTTCACCATAGGGAGTAGCTGAGCATCAGAATGACCTTTGGGATCACGGTTGTATATGCCATCCACATCTGAACCCAGGATGATCCTCTCGGGTTTGAATTTCTCTGCAAGATAGGTGATTATCTGGTCCCCTGATACCACTGCCATCTTGATTTTTTGATTATCATCAGGTACCACATCACCGTGTAAGACTGGTACCATTCCCATTTCCAGATATCTTTTCACCATTTCCAGGTTAGCGGTTTTTATCCGTTTGTTCTCACTGATCATGAATGATGATGGTGGTACTGCTATGGCTGGAATTCCGTGTTTCAGGAGGAAGTTACACACATAGTGATTTAAGTTTCCAACTGCATTCTGGGTTAGGGTGAATCCTCTTTTTTTACGGAAGAATTCCGTTCTATCAGTAATTTCTGCGCCAATCTCAAATTTACTGGCATAGGGGTGGCCGAAACTGCCGGCTCCGTGGACTATGATCAGCTGGTCCACATTGGCATTGGCTATTTCCTGGGCTATGCGGTCCAGATTCACAGGGTCCAGGGTGGGTTTGTTCTTATCTTTTCGGGTGATTACACTTCCACCCAGTTTGAGGATTATCATCTTATATTACTCCCAAACATTGTACCCTTAATCATTACCATGTCACTCCTTTTGAGGATATGCTAACTTCAAATGCGTTTTCGACTGATTTTAATGTTTTAAGTACTTCTTTGGCTTTTCCAGGACAATAGGCGATGATACTGCCACCGCCACCGGCTCCGGTTATTTTGGAACCTATGGCCCCTGCGCTGCGTGCCTGATAAATTAGGTTGGATAATTTAGGCGTGTTAACACCCAAGGCATCAAGCAATCCCTGGTTGATGTTCATTAATTCTCCTACACTCTCCTCTTCACCATTAATAATGGATTCTCTGGCTTCATTGGTTATAGTTTCAATGGTATCCATAATAGGACCTATGATGTCAGGATGGTTTTTCTTTAGTTTTCTAACCTTTAAGATCAGTTCTCCGGTGTTTCCTGGTTTGGAAGTGTGTCCTACTACCAGTGGCATTTCCATGGATGTTTCTATCTTCACCGCCCCATCTTTGTGAGTGAAGTAGATGAATCCCCCATAGGTTGATATGGTGGTGTCCAGTGGACTTGCCGCTCCCTGTACTTCTAATTCTACCTGGTGGGCCATTTTGGCCAGTGATTCCAGTGTTAATTCCTGCTGGTTGTAGCGTGCTGCTGCTGCCATGGTGGCAACAGTTACAGCTGCTGATGATCCCAGCCCTCCTCCTATGGGTATCTCCAGATCAACCTGCACGTCCAGACCATGGTCTGTTTTGAAATTAGAGAGAGCTTTCTGGATGTATTTCAGGATTCCTGCATCATATGATGATTTAAATGGATCGTTTGATAGTTCAGAAGTATCTTCAGGATTTAGATGACTTATCTGCTGATTATCAATATCAATAACGCCGCGAACATCCAGTTCAGGGATTTTGACATTTATATGATTATCTGTTCCTTCCTGGATGGTTACTATGGCTCTCCTGTCAACAGCTACTGCAATGGCTGGTTTTCCATAGACCACTGCGTGTTCTCCGAAAAGGATGGCTTTGCCTGGTGCAGATGCACTGACTTTCATTAAATTGGACTCCCGATAGGATTAAATCTAGTTATCCGGATTTAATATGGTTAATAACTTAAACCAGTTAATGGATTAAATTCTGTTGTATTAATATTGGATTCTGAATTTAATTTCAATACAGTTATGTGGTCCCAGATAAACCTTTAACATTCCAAATCATGGTTAAAGGTTATATGATTGTGAGTTATGTGATTGTTTATATTTTTAAGAATATCTAGTGTGCTTATTTTTGTTTTTAAGAATATTTGATGTGTTTAAAAATGTTTAAAGTGTTTATCCACTTTTTTTTTAAGAATTTTTAAGCAGATAATGTGGTGGTTTTATCGGAATACTGCAGATCCGTATCCAACTACAGAGGTGTAGTCTCCACTGGTATCTCCGCTGGTGGCGTATTTAAGGATCTCCGCATTGGTGGCACCCATGGCCTTTGAGGCTACCATGGTTGTTGCCACTGGCCCGTATCCACACATGGTCACATTATATTCAATTATCCTGTTTATCATCTCTTCTTCATCAAATGATGCTATGGCATCCAGGACTTTCGTATCCTGTGCTTTAGCAAGTTCCTGGGGCATTTGATGGGTGAAGTCTGTGCTGGCTATTATCACCAAGTCACGTTCTAAGTTGGCAGCTGTCTCAGCTATAACCAGTCCTAATTCCCGGGAGGTTTCAAGATCCTGCATCATCATACAGATGGGAACGAATTTGAAATCTGGAGCCAGTTCCTGTAGAAAAGGCAGTTGCACCTCACAACTGTGTTCTCTGGCATGGGCTGATGGATCATCATCCAGTAATGGATAATTCTCTACCAGTTGCCTGGCCAGTTGACTATCTATTTCCACTTCTCCAAGGGGAGTTAACCAGGATCCTTCAGTCATAGTGGAGAGTCCTGATCCCATGCCGGTGTGGTTGGGGCACAGGATTATTACTGCCTCAGGCATGCCATCTTCAGCAAGTTCCAAATAGGAATGTGCAGCCACTGGCCCGGAGTACTGGTACCCAGCATGGGGTGCGATTAATCCTTTAATACTCCTTTTATTCCCAAAATCGCCTGGAAGTCTGCCAGGACCAACTTTATGAGTATAACACCATTTGATTCTCTTTTTCAATGAACCTTCATCTGATTCATAGAAGTATCCAGCAACTGCAGGTTTTCTGATCATTTCAAAATTCCCCCTTCTTTTTTGACAACGGATAAATCCATTATCTCATTTTTCTAAAAGATACGATCAAGAAAATGGTTTTTGGATTGATAACAACTGAAAATCCCATAATAACTGAAAATCCCTCAATTAAACTTTTTATGGTTATAGATGTTTTTAAGAAGTGTTTTTAGGAAGTTTAAACTTAATAAGTTTAAAAATTCCATACTTACTTAAAAATTCCTGACTTACATTTTGACTGTCTAATTGGGAGTTGAGCTCCATATGACCTTTTTTTTAGAATGTGTTCTGAGATTTAGTTTTTTATATTTTGAGTTCAAAGTCTGCTGGAAGAACGTCCAGATCATCTTCAGGTCCGATTACTTCTCTTTGTCTGAGTATCTGTCGGGCCATTAACCAGTAAACTAATGCTATTGCTTTTCTTCCCTTGTTGTTAACAGGTATCACAATATCCACGTTGCCCAGGAGGTTTTCGGTGTCACAGAGTGCAACTACTGGAATTCCAATCTGTTTGGCTTCGATTATTGCCTGTGAATCGCTTCTGGGGTCGGTTACCATTAACACTTCGGGTTCCATAAATTTTGCATAGTTAGGATTGGTTAGGGTTCCTGGTATGAATCTTCCAGGAATGGTACGGGCCCCGGTTATTTCTCCAAACCTGCGTACGGGTGTTTGACCATATTGTCGGGTTGACACTGCTAATATATCTTCTGGGTCGAATTTGGCCAGGAATTTGGCCGAAGATATGATTCGGTCGTTTGTTTTCCTAACATCTAATACGTATAGTCCGTCTGCTCGTACCCGGTAGATGTACCTTTCCATGTCTTTGGTTTTCTGTTGTGTACCTATGTGTAAACCTGCTGCTAAGTATTTGTCCAATGGGATTAGTAATTCTGACAAAGTTACCACCTTCTAATTTAGTTTATAAAATATTTTTGATATGTTTTTAGGGGATTACTATTATTTTTAAATGGGAAGTTTTCATTATATCTTCCGTGAGAATTCTTATTTTATCTTCCCCAATTTAATATGAATCCTTCTTAGTCTTCTTCAACCTTCACTGCTTCGTTGGGGCAGACATCCATGCAGACTTCGCATAAGCTGCAGTCTTCCTTATTCTGGATGATGATTTTGTCCCCGTCTAAGATCAATACTTCCATGGGGCAGACGTCCACACATTCTGCGCAGTCTGCTCCTTCACATGCATCGTGGTCGATTGTTATTTTAACCATTTAATATTCTCCTTTAGATTCGAATTTTAATTTAATAATAATTTGATTTTAATCAATATTGATTATATTAAAATATCATTTAAGATTTAATGAGCATTTACTATGTTAAAAAATATTGTTTTTGATTTATAGGTCTCTAAAATTTGAGATCTGCCATTTTTGGGTTGCTCATCTCTTCTTCAATGCGTATAAGTTCGTTGAGTTTGGCTATTCTTTCTCCTCCCAGGGCCCCGGTTTTTATGATTGGAGCCATCCAGGCCACTGCCAGGTGGGCTATGGTTTCATCAGTGGTTTCACCTGAACGGTGGGATACCACTGGAACATATTTGTTGGTCCGGGCCAGGTTAATGGTGCGATAAGTATCACTTAAAGTACCGATCTGGTTGGGTTTTATGATTATGGAGTTAGCTGCACCTTTTTCGATTCCTTCGCCCAATATGTTTGCATTGGTTACGAATAAGTCATCACCACAGATTAAACATTTATTACCTGCTTTCTGGGTTATGTCAGTAAATCCCTGGAAGTCTCCTTCTCTGATGGGGTCTTCCACAAAGAACATGCCATAGGTGTCTATTATTTCATTGACATAATCTACCTGTTCTCCGGTGTCTCTTTTAATTCCTTCTTTACCGTAGATGTATTTTTCCTGGTTCGCATCCCAGAATTCACTGGCTGCCATGTCCAGGCAGGGTTTCACTGTTACTCCGGTTTCCTGGCTTATTTCTTCACAGGATGCTGCCTGGATTTCCAGTGCTTCCTGGTTGGTGAGGTTAGGTGCCCATCCTCCTTCATCTCCCTTTCCACCGGTGAAGAGTGAGTCTTTTTCTGCGATTTTTTCCCTTATCCTGCGGTGCACTGCAGTATTGGTGAATACGGCTTCGGTGATGTTGGTGGCGCCTACAGGTAGGACTAAGAATTCCTGTATGTCTGGTGCGTTTTTGCCTGCGTGTGCTCCTCCGTTTATCATGTTTCCCAGTGGGAAGGGTAGTTGACAGGGCATGTTACCGCCCAGGAATCTGTACAGGGGTAGGTTGTATGATGATGCTGCGGCTTTGGCCACTGCCATGGATACAGCCACGGTGGTGTTCCCACCTATGGCGGACAGGTTTTCAGTACCGTCTATTTCCTTTAACACCATGTCGATCTCTTGAAGATCTTCAGCATCCATTCCAATGAGTTCGGCGGATATTATATCCTCTACTTCTTCAATGATGCTATCCACCCCTCCTGTTGGGAATGCTACCACTTCACGGGATCCGGTGCTGGCTCCGCTGGGTGCGGCTGCTCTTCCGAATCCGTTCCAGGTGATTACATCCACTTCCAGTGTGGGGTTTCCTCTGCTATCTAAAATTTTTCTAACCCTGATGTCTTCAATAACGCTATCCATTAAAAAACACCTCACGAAATAAAAAATAGTGGTTTTTTAGGTTTTTTTATCATAATATGATCTTTAATCTGGTAAAAAGTGGGGGTTGTTTTGATCATTTAACATTTGTTGACTATTTTCCCAATTTATCATGACTTTTCACGGGATTCACATTTTATACTGCCTTTTCATGTGTTTCCAGGGGTCGTACATCCAGTGGGAGTACATTTTTTTTAAGTTCCATGGTGGCTATGTCGATGGGATCCAGATCAGGGGTTACATCCACCATTGGTTTTGCTCCCATGGAAAGTTGTAATGCTCGGGCTCCTATTATTCTGGCCCTTTCAAAACGGGTGAATTTTTTACTTGCCATGGCCTTTTTCTCCTCTTTTTTTATATATGAGTGAAATAATCCTTAATTTGAATGGAATTTCATCATGTTTTGTAATTAGGTGATAAGTAGTGGGGCCGCCGAGATTTGAACTCGGGTCGCCAGCATTCCGGTGTTTGACCATCCCCGTTCCAGTTGTAAGAAATTATCCTGTGTTAACAATTCTCCTTAATTTGAGAAAATCATCATATCTGGAAACTTCTTTCAATGGCTGGGAGGATGGACCATGCTACCCTACGGCCCCTACCATACTTCTACATGAGCTATGAACATTCTCCGGCAACAGTATTTTGTGATTCCCAGATCATCTAGGACCTCTTTGGGATCCTCTCCATTTTCGACTCTTTTCTGGTAATCTTCAAAGTAAGCTGATACTACCTTTCCACAGCTCAAACATCTTACAGGAATCATGTTCTCCTCTTTTTACTATATATTTTCATTTTATAAATTAAATATAAAAATATGGGGTAATTAATTTATCGGTAACTTTTCTGTTTACGAGCTCGGGCTCCGGGACCACCATATTTTTTGGGTTCTGATCTGCGGGGGTCTCCTACCAGCATGGTACGGTCGTATTGGTTGAACTTTTCTTTAAGTTCCAGATCACCAGTCCACTGTACCAGTCCTTTGGCTATGACCATACGGGCGGCTTCTGCCTGTCCCATTACTCCGCCACCAATGACTTTTACGTCTATGTCTACTTTGTTTATTAGGTCTCCGGCCAGGGTTATTGGTTCTTTGATCTTGAGTTGAGCCAGTTCTGGGTCGTATAGTTCCACTGGTTGTTTGTTTATACGTATCCTGCCTTCTCCTTCCCTGAATCTACCCCGGGCTATGGCTGTTTTTCTTTTTCCACTGGTGTGAATAACTTTTTTCATAGTTACACTTCCTTTATTCGAACTTTGCTCCCAGTAGTTTGGATATTTTTCCTAGTTCCACTGATTTGGAGATGTTCTTAGGCTGGGCTTCTTTTATTTCATTTATTTCTTCTTTTTCGAATTCTTGGGGTATTCCTACGTGAACACGGAGGCCTTTTAGGGCTTCTCTTCCTTTGTGTTGTTTGTGGGGTAGCATTCCCCTTACTGTTCTTCGGAATATATCATCTGGTCGGCGTGGATATTTTGGCCCCATTCTGCGGGGGTTGGATATGCTGGCCCGGTCTATTCTTTGTTTGTATTTTGCGTAGGCCCAGTCCCTGTTACCAGATATTATAATCTTTTCTGCATTTAAAACTGTCACCCGTTCCCCTGCTAAGAGTTTTTTACTGACTGTACTAGCCAGTCTTCCTAGAACGAGTCCTTCTCCATCTACGATCATCTGTAACACCTTTATTCAATAATTTTTATTTTGCTTCCCTGTGGATTTTCTTCCACCAGATGGGTGATGTCCAGGCATTTTCCACCTGCACTTAAAATTTTCTCCACAGCTGTTTGGGAGAAGTCCAGTGCTGCTACTTGAACCTTGTGGTCCAGTGCTCCGCTTCCCAGGACTTTCCCTGGGACAAGCACGGTTTCATCATCACTGGTGTGTCTGTTTATTCTGGAAATATTGACCTCAGCCTGTCTGCGGGTGGGTCTTTCCAGCCTGCGTGCCAGGTCCTTCCAGAGGGGTACCTCTTCTTGGTAGGATTTTTCTTTGAGGATATTTATGAGTTGGTTAATTTGGGGGTTAGTTTTCATTGTTAACTTCCTCCTTCTTTGAAGGTAATGATTTTATCAGCTTTTCCTGCTAATATGTCAGATGCGCGTGATAGTACTTCTGTTGGAGATAGTGAACCGTCTGTTTCAATATGGAATATGAATTTATCCCCAGTCACATCTACGGTGATGGCGTCGTTCTGGCAGTCTTTCATGCATGTGCGGCAAAGTGAACAGTTTTCCAGGTCAACGATTTCTATGGTTTTCTTCTTTTCATCATATTCTAAGACTGATCTGGGGCATTCTTCCACACAGTTAAGGCATACCTCGCATTTATCAGTGTCGATGGTGATCTGTGGATAGTATTTGTAAGCACAACTGGTAGTGGGCTGCCATTTAGCGTGTTCTGCACCAACACCTAACTGTGCTATTGCTTCTGCTTCCACTTCTTCTCCTTCTTTGAGTTTGACCAGTGGAATGGTGTCTAATACTGGTTTAAGATTGGGGTCTTCTGATTTGAGGTCCCCTGAGTATAATGTTTTTGGTCCTTTGCCCTTCAGTACCAGAGATACGCTGCAACGGGGGCAGTGATCATCACAATCACAGTCGGCTGGGAGTACCAGTGATTCTGCGTCTGTGGTGAGTGGTACCATCCCCAGTCGGTGGGCTAATGCTTCGTCGAATATTCTTGCATCGTTTTTTAAGATCTCCACGGTTTCAATGGCCATGGTGGGCACTTCCACCATGGAAATCCTGCGCAGGGCATTAACCAGACTCACGTCTGCTCCTTCAATGATGAAGGTTAACTGGTTATCATCCCTGTTTTTAATTTCTATCTCCATACAAGACACATCACGTTTTTAAACCCTTCTACCCCTTTTACCACCGGGTCTTCCTGTACCATCGTGGGGGATGGGTGTTACATCTTCAATTTTTCCGATTTTGATTCCTGCACGGGCCAGTGCTCGGATGGTTGCCTGTGCTCCAGGTCCTGGTGAACGTGGTCCGTTTCCTCCAGGGGCTCGTACTTTGATGTGTAGTCCTACGATTCCTTTTTCTTTAACATCATCTGCTGCTCGGCTGGCTGCTTCCATTGCTGCGAATGGTGATGATTCCTGTCTGTCGGCTCGGACTACCTTTCCACCAGACCATTGACTGATGGTTTCTGCTCCGGTAACATCGGTTATGGTGATGATGGTGTTGTTGAAGGATGAGTATACATTGGCTACTCCCCATTTTTCTTTTGCTTTTTCTGCCATGTTATCACCTTATCTTCTTTTTCTCCTTCCTCTTCCTCTATATGAATCCCTTTTTGGTCTTTCCTTTTTAGGTTTTTCTTTTTTAGGATTTTCAGGGATTTTGAGTTTTATGACTGCGGAGCCAGGGTAGTATCCAACTTGTTCTTCTTCTCCTTTTCTCACCAGGTAACTGGGTGAGTTGACCTTTTTGTTGTTCATGGCGATGTGACCATGAACCACGAATACTCTGGCTTCCTTAGCAGTATATGCTAATCCTTTCTTGTGAACTACGGTCTGTAGTCTTCGGCGTAGAACATCTTCCACAGTGAGATCTAAAACGTCTTCCAGTTTGGCTGTTTCAGGTAATATTCCATATCTTATGAGGTGACCCAGGAGTTGCTGTCTTTCCTGTGCATTGTCCTCACTACTCATACCTAATAATTCCCTAGCATCTCTCCTGTACCTTTTAACCATAGTTTCGGCTTTCCATATCTCTTTCTTGTTTTTCAAGCCGTATTTCTGGGTTAATTTATTTTCCTGTTTTATGCGGTCTGCATTCCAGGGGTGTGAAGGTGTATCATATTTTTTTCTGGCTTTTCTTGGATGTCCCATGTTATCTTCTCCTCAGGTTTATCCTCTTCTTCTCCTTCTAACTCCCACTGAACCGCCTTTTCTGAAGGTGGATTTGGTTCTCTGACCCCTTACAGGCAGTCCCACTTCATGTCTTCTGCCTTTGTAGCTACGGGTTTTCTTCATTCTGTTGAGATCGTCCCTTAGGCGCATTAACAGGTCTGATTCTATGAGGTGAGTGGTTTCTCCAGTTTCATAGTCATTTCTACGGTTGAGCATCCACTGGGGGATGTTACATTTCTGGGGGTTTTTGACAGCCTCTTCCAGACGTAGCACTTCTTTATCTGCTAAGTATCCTATTTTTTGGTTGGGATCTAAATCCAGGTTAGTGCACAGTGCACCGGATAATGCCTTGCCCACTCCCCTTATATCGGTTATGGCGTTGACAATGGTCTTGTTCCCGTCTACGTCTTTACGGGCGATCCGAACCATGTGTTTGAAATCTTCTTCCATTGAGGTTTCCTCCATTTATATCCATGTTTATTTTTGTTTGGGAGTTTTTTTGCGCGGATCATCAGTTCCCATCTGTTATGATGGTCTGAAACTTTTGCTCAAACTCCCTCTTTTTTTAATTGATTTCTTAATTGATTTTACGATTTTTAAAACCATGAATCTGATTTTTTATAAATCATTCAATTATTATTCAATTAGTTTGATTTTCATTTATTATCCGCTATTATTATTTACACGTACCCCTAAGGGTTTTAGTGAACGCCGGGACTGGGATTTGAACCCAGGCGGAGCAAAGCTCCACAAGATTTCCAGTCTTGCGCCTTACCAGGCTAGACTATCCCGGCATAAGATTAAATATTCTATTATAGTTGGCTAAAACATTCTCTTCTTTTCTAATGATGATTAACATCACACCAATTGTACATTGGTTATGGGTGGTAGTTTGAGGTAAATAGTAGATTTTTTTTACTTCCACATCATGGGATATGTTCCAGGTTCCATAAAAACCTTTTTTATATCCACCATAATACCTTTCTCTGCCCGTTCCATTTCATGGCTTGTGGCTATTGATTTGCCTGCTGCTACCAGTTCACCTTTGAGGGTCATTACTGCCAGTGTTTCATTCTTTTTAATATCTTCAGAGTACTGGAGAATCCCACCTGCTGCCAGGTCTGCGCCGTGGCATAGGGCGTCTACTGCTGAGTCACGCACCACAATCTTTTTGAGGTGGCTGGCAGCTTTCTCCATTGGTTGGACGCATTCCCGTAGGGGTGTCTGGTCATCATCTTCCTTCCAGTAATGGTAGGCATCATTGACGTCCTGAAGGGTTTTTAGGGTTTCATCCTCCCTAAAATCTCCCACACGGGTTCTGCGAAGTTCTGCCATATGGGCTCCGCAACCTAATGCTTCGCCTATATCATGGCAGTATTTGCGTATGTATGTACCGGCTTCGCAGCCTATCCTGAAGAGTGCGTCCTGGCCATCTATTTCCAGGATGTTAACATAGTATATGTTACGTACCCGGAGTTCTCTTTTAACGGCTGAACGCATTGGTGGTGTTTGGAATATTTTACCGGTGAATTCCTCAAGGATATTCACCACCCGTGACTCTCCCACATCTTCATGGATGTGCATGAGACACACGTATTCTTTGGGTGCTTCTAAGAGTAATTGTATGGCTCTGGTTGCAGTGTCTATTCCAACCGGGAGGATGCCGGTGACCCTGGGATCCAGGGTTCCCCCATGACCTGTTTTATCGGATTTTAAAATCCGTTTAACCCATGAATCGATTTCATGGGATGTTGGTCCTGAAGGTTTATCCAGGTTGATTATCCCCTTTGACAGGTGCTCCTCCATGGATCTTGCGTCTGGTGGACAGCCATGATTTGGGTCTGTTTCCCCATGGGCTTTTTGGAGTAGTTCTGTCATATTGATGGGAACCTTCAACTGGTCCTTGAATTTTAATGTATTGGTTTTTAATGTATTGGTTTAGGTTAAATTCTGTAGGTTTAACTGATGGCAGCTTCCAGGTCCTTTTTGATGGCTTCTGGATCTTCGCTCTTAATATCCATTACCTGTTGGGTTGGTTCCAGGTGTTTTATGTTGCATCTACGATTTTTAACTGCGCTTCCTACTATTTCTACGAATTTATCATCTATGATCTCGACTATTACACATTTTTCACCGGCTTCTCTTCCGGAAATTTTCATACAAATTCTTCCAACTTCTATTGCTGGCATTCGATCACCTCAGTTACTTTTAATATGATTTTTGCGACGCTATCAGCCTTAAAGGCGTGAGTGTTAATTATGATGTCATAGACATCCATGTTTTTAATGTTTATCTGGTGTATTTCCCTGTACCGCTGGGTTTCACTAGCTTCACGGGTTACGATCTCTTCTCTGGCCTGTAAGGTTGGTTTGTTTTCCCGCTGGCTGATCCGCTCTGTGCGGACATCCAGGGGTGCGG
The DNA here is from genome assembly GCA_002067065.1 of Methanobacterium sp. PtaB.Bin024. GTDB lineage: Archaea > Methanobacteriota > Methanobacteria > Methanobacteriales > Methanobacteriaceae > Methanobacterium. The sequence goes on along the minus strand of MVPY01000034.1, from coordinate 73,521 downwards.
TGCACCATACTTTCAAATCAGCATCCACAAAATATGCTGAAAGGCGACCTTCCACTATAAGATCATCGGCCTCGCGTGCTAATTTAGACTGTCTCTGGTCGATTTCCTGGTCGATCTGGTTGTTTCCCTCGGCGAATTTGCTGAATTCCAGTATTTCCATACCTCTTTCTTGAGCCATCTGTCGGAATATGTCCCCTGCTGAGACAGTGGGTATTCCTGTTTTTTCAGATAGGATGTGTGAGGTTGTGCTGGTTCCGCTTCCAGCTAATCCACCGATGGTTATGATCATTTAGGATCGGGCCTCAGATCTGGCCTGGTCTTTGAAGAACCGGCGGGTGCATTCGGGGCATAGGTTACCTCCGAATGGTCTGTTAGGTCTTTTTTTAGATTTGGAAAGTTTTCCTATCTCGTAAGGTCTTCCCCTAGGAACTCCATGTAAAAGTTTTCCGCACTCAGCACAATGGTGCTTTTTAGGTTTCTTTTTCTTGTAATGGAGGACTGTTCTGCCTCCTGGAGTCCTGCGGAAGGTTCTTTTATAGGTTCGTGATCTGTATCTTAACGCTGGCATGTTATTATCTCCTTTTTAAGTTTAAACTAATTTTTAAGTTAATGATATGGTTGTTTTACATTCCTCCCCCTTTAAGTCCCATGAACTTACGGAACACGAAGGACATGGCAAAGGAGCATAGTATGTACCATCCTAACCATTCAATGGCCATGTAGGGAACTCCTGGTGACTGGTGATAGAACATGTGGAATAATGGCACTAAAAGTACGTAGAATACGAAGGAAGGTAATTCTACTACTAACTTGCTTATGAATGTTTCCTGTGCCATCCACCAGAAAACGAGTAAGATGGGTACGAAGGTGACGATCATGGGTTTGAAAGAGTTCATCATCATTGCCTGCTGCATTTTCATGAACTCTGCTTGGTTCTCTTGTACTTTAGCCATTGCCTTGGGATCACCAGATTTTTGGGCCGCCATCATTTCCTGTTGGAATGCTTTCATTTTCTGCTGTGAATCCTGTAGTTTGTCCTGGTCAACCAGTAGTTTGTTGGCCAGGGTTATGAAGAAAGCCACAATGGTGGATATCACAAACACACCAATTATGGGGCCAAAACTATTGATCAGTGGCATGAACACGAAGTCCAGTGCCGCAAATACCGGTTGGGTTATGAATTCAAATGCCATTTTAATTTCCTCTTATAACCCCTATCAATGAGGGTTTTTTATTAGATTTCCCCATCTCATCAGGGTTTCTTTATCCCTTTCCTATCTCATCAGGGTTTCTTTCATTTGGTTAACCGGTTCATCTAACCGGTCATTATGATTTTCTATAATCTTAACTGTGGCCCCAGTGTATACAGCGTAGGCCATGGCTGTGGCTCGGTTCATTTCTTGGTGTAGTTTGATGTCATTGAGGCGTTCTGAGTCTCTGGTTCTGGTTGTGTCACTGATACGGCGCATGAGTATTTCATCACCATCAGCTTCGATTAATATGAACATGTCTGGTTGCAGTTCCCCTAAAACCCATTGTGGCAGTCCTGGTAGGAAGCCGGAGGGAGTTCTTATGGTGCAATGGGTGTCTACAATGATGTTGGATTCAGCTGATCTTTCTCTTATGGCCTTGGCGGCTTTTTTCTGAATTTTTTTCTGGGTTTCTGGAGGGAGTTTGCGCATGGAGTCCCTTTCCTCGACTAATTCCATTCCCAGGGCTATTTCAAGCATCACATCCCCATAATTCACATGAACATAGTCTGTTTCTTTTAATGCGTGTTTGAGCACTGTAGTGCTCCCTGATCCGGGTATTCCTGCAACTACAACAACTTTCATCTTATTCACCTAAGAAATTTCTGAGCATTGGGTGTACATCCATGAGTTGCTCTTTTGCAATTTCTTCATAAAGCTGGTACACAATACCAACAGTAAGAAGAACACCTGTTCCTCCTCCCAGTGCACCAGTAAGGTCAGCTCCTAAGGCCAAGAGACCTACAGCAGCCCCTCCCATTACTGTTATAGCTGGGATGTATTTTTTGAGTATTCTTTCAAACTGAGTACGGCTACTCCTGAATCCAGGTATCTGCATACCCATACCATGTAACTGTTTGGCCACATCTTTGGGTCCTATGTTACTTAATTCCACCCATAACCATGCAAATAGTATACATGATCCTACGAATACTATTCCATAAAATAACACTCCTAATGGGTTAGTGAAGATATTGGAAATACCGCTAGGTGTGGTTAAATAGTAGGCTATTCCACTGACTGCTTGTCCATTGGATATAGTTCCCAGAATAGGGAATCCTAATTTCTGGAATAATGCAGCGAATAATTGTACGTTCATGAGTAATGCACTGGTCAAGATAACTGGCATGTTACTGGCGTAGATAAATTTTAGAGGATATTTACCACGGGCCCCCTTCACTCCTCCAAAGGATAATGGTATTTCAACTCGCATACTCTGTGCATATACCACCACTAAAAACACCACGATAAGGGAGAATACTGGTATTAATATGCTGAAGTCGGGTTGGCTGGTGGTTAGCAGGTATATGAATTGAGGTATTGCACCGGAGGGCACTCCGGGTGATACAGAAGTTGCTAATGGATTGAATGTTCCGATTATGATCTGTGCTGAAACACCGGCTGCAATGAAAAGTCCCACTCCACTTCCAAATCCCCATTTAGATACCACTTCATCCAGGAATATGATCAATATTCCTCCAATTGCGACCTGTAAAATCATGATCCAAACTAGTTCTGGGGATGATGGTGAAAGGGAACCAGTGAGTATTAAGACTCCACCCTCAAAGAAGGTGAAAATTATGGCAAGGAGTTTTTGAGTTCCCTGGAAGAAAGCCTTGTCTTCAGGCTGTGAAAGATCCAGGTCAAGGACCTTCCCTCCAACCAAAAGTTGGAGTATGATTGATGCGGTTACTATGGGCCCTATACCTAGGGTCACGATAGAACCAAAACTACCAGCCATTACAGCCCTTAATTGGGCGAACTGATCTACTGAAGTTGCACTTAAACCAAATAATGGTATCTGAGTCAGTACAAAGTAGAGGATCAAAATTATCCCTGTCCACTTTAATTTTTCTTTAAAGGGAACCCGGTATGTGGGTGACCTTACCTGGGGTAAAAATGAGAACATCTGCAGAAGAGCTTCCTTCAACAATTATATTCACTCCTTATGGGAACATGGTCTTTTAAAGTAAAAATTACTTAGAGAGTTACTGCTTCTCCACCGTTTTCTTCAATCTTACGAATGGCGCTCTGTGAGAAATGTTTCGCCTTTATGGTTAGTGTCCGGGTAACTTTTCCTTTGCCCAGAACTTTGTCATAGCCTAACTGGCTAACATCAATGATTATGTTCTTACCTTCTTTCTGGGCTAATTCTTTTTGAACCAGTTTTTCTGCGTTGTCATCCAGATAATCTAGATTAACTGTCTTAAACTTGTTTATGGTTTTTGGAGGTCTTTTAAAACCGCTTTTACCAAAGCGGTCTGGGTCGAATTTAACTACCCATGTCCACATATGTTTATGACCTCCGGCTTTTCCTCTTCCACCACGGTGCCCTGCTCCTCTCCTCTTCTTGGAGCAGCCTCCGCCGATGGTACGTGAGCCTCGCATTTTGTTTATTTTGCGGGTTTTCCTTATCATATTGTACACCTTGAATTGTGATTGGATGAAATTTTAGGTTGATGTTTCAATTTTTAGGGTTTTTTAGGTTGTGAGGGGTTTTATGTGTGATGTATTTACACCATCTTTTTTATAAGTTCAGAGATTTCTTCTCCCCTATAACCCAGTGTTCCTCCTTCATTGAAACTTTTTCTGATGTGATCATATCCCTTCCTTGGGGGGTGTAGTCGGAATACTGGTTTTAGACCAACATCTTCCAGGGTGGTTTCCTCTTTTAGTAGGGCTTCTGATAGTTCTTCTGCTGATTTATAATCTCCCAGTTCAGCTAGAGCTTCAGATGTGAATCTTTCTCTTCCAGGGAATCTTCCTCTTTTTTCTATTAGTTGGGTTAATGTTTCCTGGTCGATTTCACCCCAGGTTATGTAGTCTTTACTTTTCTGGAGCATTCCCTGGTAGCTGGGAGTGTCTGGCATGAGAACTGCGTGATTGATTCGTGTTAGTCTGAGCATGTCCAGGGTGTCAGCTATGTCACGGTTGATCCCGGTGCGTCCTCTGACTCTTAATGCTATAATCATATTTATCACCTTACTCCACACAGACGCCTAGTTTTTTAAGGTTTTTGGTAGGTGCTTTAACCATGCTTAACTTTTTAAGGGCGTCAAATACTGCTCCTGCGAAGTTGATGGTGGTCTGGGTTTGTCCTCTGGTCTGGGACCATATATCGTCAATTCCTGCCAGTCCCAGGATGGTTTTGCCCACGTTTCCTATGGCCAGTCCCACTCCTCCAGGGGCGGGTATAAGAGTTACTCGGACACTGCCACTTTTACCTTCTACTTTGAATGGTACGGTATGTTCTCGTCCGCAGACGCATCCCCAGTCTCCGCATCCTCTCCGGACTTTGATGATGTTGTATTTGGCGTCATCTACTGCTTTTCTGATGGCTGGACCTACTTCTTTGGCTTTTCCCTGGCCTAATCCCACGTATCCGTTTTTGTTTCCCACAGCTACGATTACCCTGAAGTTAACTTTACGCCCTGATTTGTGCATTCTCTGCACCAGGTTCACGTCCATTACCTCTTCTTCGAGATCTGGGAGTAGTGAATCCACTATTTCCAGTTCCATGATGGGGAGGCCCCGGTCGAATATCTCATCGATACTGGTGATCTGACCCTCCTTTACCATGTGCCCCAGGTTGGTTTTGGGCTCCCATTCCTCGTTGTTATAATCATTCATTATAATACCTCTTTTTCGATCTTTTCCTTGATACTTTGAAAGTGATCAGGTAAGTCCTGTGGGGAAAGTCCCTTTTTCAGGTATTTGGAGAACTTTTTTTCCATTTCAGCTTTGTCCAATGTTTGGGCGTACTGGGCAATGTGTTCTCCGGTGATTCGGTCATCATCAGGAAGTACAATATCATTGTAAGGTATTTCAAGACCGGCATCAATTGCTCCTTTGAGTGCTGCATACACTCTGGAACCTTTAGTTGAGCTTTTAAGTCCCATATCTAGGACTGCCCCATCTAAACCTTCTTTGATGGCTTTCTTAGCGCAAAGGTATCCTGTTAGGTATGCTGCGGAAGTGTTCTTTCCACTACCCATCCATCCCATGTTTTTAAGTTCCTGAGAATGGGCTGAAATCAGTGTTTGATCTCCGGAAAGTTCCACATCAACTATTTGGGCTATGGTATGATTACCAGTAACTCGAATTACCAGACGATGTTTGTCCAATCCTATAAGTTTTAATCTTGCACCGTAGTCGGTTTTTCCTTCTCTTCTACGCTTAAATGCTACTTTATATCTTGATCCGTGTGCCATTGTCATTACCCCTTTATCTTAATAGGTCGTGGTCTCTGGCGTAGGTTTTCATGTAGGATTTACTACGGAATGCCCCACCTTTAGCCATTCTGTATAGTTTACGGTAGGTGGTGCGGTTGATTTCACGCTCATCCCTCATGTCCTTGAGGTCCTTTCGGAGTGCCCTGATGGTAGTCATCCAGGCTTTCTTTTTAGGGTTTCTTGCCCCTTTAGCTCCTTTTATACTTCCTCTGCCTTTCCTTCTTCCTTTCTTTTTCTGTTCTGCTATCTTTTTTGATCGGTAACTACTGATTCCTTTTTTGGGTCGTGCTTTTATGTACCCGTCCTGGATGAGTTTGTTAACTCCTTCTCGGGTGATTGCCCGAGAAACTTCTTCCAGATTATCAGGGTCTATCCATACCCTGTTCACACCCACCTTTAGTAGGTCTGCAGCTAGTCTCTTTTGAGTAGTAAGATTCATAAAGAAACCTCCAATATCAACCTTTTGAAAAAAGGTTGATCAAAACTTTTTTTTTCTCGATCCTGAAATTTAGCTCAGGATTTTTTTGGATGCCATATTTTCCCTTTGCATCCATTTTCATTTTTTTGCATCTTTCCATCATTCTTGTGGGATGATGGCCCTATATTCCTAGGATATCCGTTTTTTTTTGGTTGTTAATCTGATGATTATCGCCATGCAAACGGTTTAGGATATTGATGATTTATGAGATGATTTATGATTGATGATATTATTTGGATTATGAGATTCTATTCATTCAGGATCTTGATTCCCAGCTCATCTGCTTTATCTAGCATCATCTCTCTTTTTCTGAGTCCTACAGTTGAGCTGATCCTTCCGGCCTGGGTTTCGGGTTTTAATTTTTCCAGGTCCTTAACATTGCACACCAGGACATCCTCATATCCTGAGGGATGTAATCCTTTAGTGGCATTGGGTGAACAGTATCCGATGGTTGGCATGGCAGGTTTACGACCTTCATACCTTCTGGTTTTACTGGTTTTACCCCTGGTTTTCCTCCATTTTTCGCCCAGTTTTTTGTACCGGTGCCATTCCTGTCTTCTGAATTTTGGTTTCCTCATTGTGGATCACTCCTTAGCCACCAGGTATATTCCATCCTGGAATACCCTTGGGTCTCTGCCCTTGATTTTAGTAGCTTGTTCAAGGTTGGCCATGGTCTGGCCCACATCTTCCTTGTTCACACCGGTGATGATTACTTCATCTCCCTGAACTTTTACCTGGGCTGTGCCCACAACTTTGGCTGTGCGGGGGTAGCGTTCTCCCAGGAAATTTTCAATGGTTACTTTTTCCTTGGCTGCCTTGACAGTCATTGGGAAGTGAGCGTAAACAATTTTCATCCGGTAGGTGAATCCTTCGGTTAATCCTTGGATCATGTTACTGATATGGGATTTTATGGTTCCCAACATTGCTTTATCCTTCTTTTTAGGGAAGCGAGTTTCCAGTACCACCATACTATCTTCCTGTTTAATGGTGATTTTACCCTGTTTGAACTTGCGTTTAAGTTCTCCTTTGGGTCCCTTGACTGTCACTTCTTTATCTATGGTGACTTCCACGCCTTCTGGGACGGGGATTTCTTCCCTTAGAACCATTGCTAAAGCCATTTTTAATCACCTTAATAAACGTATACCAATAACCTACCACCTATACCGCGTTCTTTGGCTTCTTGGTGGGTCATTATACCTTCAGAGGTAGTGACTATCATCATCCCAAAGTTCTTGGATGGTAAGTATCGTTTTTCAAATTTTTCAAACTCGTCATTTTTCACGGCATGTCTGGGCTTTATCACACCGCACTTGTTTATGTTTCCCTCTAGTTCCACGGTGAATTGTCCTGCCTTTTCATCATCAACATATTCAAATTCACCAATGTAACCTTCTTTTTGCATTGTCCTCAGGACCTGCCCAATCATTTTGGATGCTGGAGTTATGGTACATTTGTTGTTTCCCTGCATCTCATTGTTACGCATATTTGTAAGGGCGTTGGCCAGAGGATCCATAAGTGTCATCTTGTCACCTCTAATTAAACTTTTTAAATCCTATTTTAGGGGCAAGTTCTCGGAAACATTGTCGGCAGAGCATGAGGCCATATCTTCTCACCAGAGCAGAGTGGTCTCCGCACCTTCTACATTTCCTGGATGCCTTTCCGTATTTTCTGGGCAATTTATCACCTATTCATCATCTTTATCAGATTTTATTTTAATCTGGAAATTTTCCTTCATGTACTCCAGTGTCTCACTCTGCGTGACCTGGTGTTTATGTGGAATGTGCTTTCGCTGTATTTTCCTTCTTTTTATCCCGTATCCCGGTTTTTCGAAGGTTACGTTAACATTCATCCCGAATATTCCAATATCAGGTTCATAGCGCATTCCAGGAATATCAATATGTTCCTCGATTCCAAAGGATAAGTTACCTTGACGATCAAACTGTCGAGATCTGATTTTATTATCAATCCCAGAAAGAATGAGCTTAACAGCATCGTGTGCCTTTTCACCACGTAGAGTTACTTTGCAAGCTACGGGTTGACCTTTTCTGATTCCAAATTCAGGGTTGGTTACTTTAGATATGGTACGCACTGGTTTCTGGTTGGTGATATTCTTGAGCAGTTTTTCTGCTCTGGCCAGTCTTTCACCACCTTCTCCAACTCCAATGTTAACTGTGGCTTTTGCTATTCTTACCTGTTGCATTGGATTCATTTACTGGCCTCCAGGGAGTGAGATCGCTGGTTTGTCTTTTCCCAGGACAAAAACATAGTCCTGTAATGTTTGGAAAGTTTTATTCTTGGTTTCGATCATTACTGTGTTGGGCATGGGGCCGCTGGTGATGTTGATCTCTTTCACAGTTCCCCGCTCACCAATGTGCTTACCACCGGTTATGATTCCAAGGGTCCCCTCTTCAAATTTGATGTGGTCCTTTATTTCCTGTTCAGGTACATTGAGCACCAGCACATCACCAGTTTTGTAATCATCATCAGTGAGATAGTTTCTACCGTCATGGAGGTTTAACTGTGTCCTACCTCCTTTGATGGTGGTTTTATCCTGAATTTTGCAGAGTTTGAATCCAGTGTTTGCTTTTTCTATGGGGTGGAGCATCAGTCTTCCACGCTCATCAGGCAATACACGATAAGCTTTTTCAGTTTTTGGTATTTGGATTACGTCCATGAATCCAACTGGGAATTTGTAGTCCTTATGGACGCGGCCATCCACCAGGATTTCACCATTGTTGATGATGATTCTGGCTTCGCGGGCGTTGTCTGCTATTTGGAGTATGTCACGAACTACAACTAGTAATGGTAATGATCCTTCAATTGTGTGTGGTCCTGGACTGGGTTTTACCGTCCACTTGAACTCTTTTGGGTGGATGGGCCAGTGCTCTGGTGATTTGAATCGTTTTAAATGTTTTCTTGATCCCATTTTGGCCATTTTATCCCTTCCTCTCTAGTATATCATTTCTTTCATCATCATCCAGATCCATTTCCATGATCATTGCATTGGATGGATGTACTGGATGGTAAACTTGATTTCCGTCAGGTTTCTGCACACTCATACCTTCAATCATGATTCGGTAGTGTTTAAGATCCACATCTTCCACTTTTCCTTCGTGGTCTTTGAAATCCCCTCGCAGAACTTTTACAGTGTCTCCTTTCCTTACCGGTAGGGAGCGACGTTCATATTCTTCCCGTAGTTCTGGGCTGAGGGTTACGCTCATCATTTTATGACGGAGGTGTAATGGTGCTTGATAACGTAATTTCCTCTGTTTTCTTGGTTGTTTGGACATTTAATCACCTACACGATAATGCTAGCAGCGCTTCCCACAGATGGCCATCTGTCCGCGGCTTCCTTGGCCACAGGTCCTCTTATTTCAGAACCTTTCAACATTCCTTCTGGAGTTACTATGACTGCAGCGTTGTCCTCGAATTTTACTCTAAGTCCATCAGCTCGGCGGAATTCTTTTTTTTGCCTTACAACTACCGCAGTGGTGACTTCTCGGCGCATGTCCACGGTTCCCTTTTTAACGGATATTACCACCATGTCACCTACACCGGCACTTCCCAGTCTTCTCCTGACACCTTTGTATCCTTTGACTGATACTATTTCCACTTCACGGGCTCCGGTGTTATCCACACACTGCAGGCGGGCTCCGATGGGTAAGGATTTACTGACTTTTGATGTGATGGCCTTCATGTTTAATCCCCTTTTACTTCCACCACTACGAAGTGCTTGGTCTTGGAAAGGGGTCGACACTCCGCAATCTTGACTGTATCACCAATGTTTACATGGATGCAGTCTGGTTTATGGACGTTTATCTTTGATTTTCTTTTTTCGTATCGTTCGTATTTTCGTATGAACTTGTAAAAACTTCTTTCAACTGTGATGGTCCGTTCTGCCTTGTCACTGGTGACTATTCCTTCCAGGATCTGGCCCCGCACTGGCAGGGTCCCATGGAATGGACAGTTAGGATCTTCACATTTTTCTTTGGGTTCGGTAACTTCAATACCAACCATATTATCACCAATATTTCCTAAATCTCTTTTTTATCCTGTCTTCCGGGCGAGAAATTATTATCTTGCCATCTATTTCTACTGTGATTCCCTCGGGAAGTTTGAACTGGAATGTTGCGCTTCCTTTGGGTATGATTTTTTCATTACCTTCATCATCATCAATGGTGAGGGTGTTTTTGGTTTCGTTAACCACTTTTCCTTTAATTCCTTCTAAATCCCCATGCAAAACGTGGGTGACTTCTACTTCCAAGCCCACCAGTTCATGTTTCATAATGTTCTGTGATGTGATCATGCTATCAGTTATGCATGGGTATGTGATGTTCCTAAACCTTGGGTGTTATCTGTATGTTCCCGTGGTTTCAGGTGTTTGAGGCTTAAATTATTTAATTAGTAAACCTCTAATTAAAGTTTGAACTTAAAATTCATGGTTATATCTGGCATAAATGAGCATGTTGACTGTTATGTTAATTAAACAGCCACAAGCCACAAATTCCAATGATTAACCAAGCATCTAACGAATTTGGATGGTGTCTGAAGAAAAGCCCATTTCGGCCAAGACTTCTTTTACCCTCCTTTTATGGTCTCCTTGCAGTTCGATTTGACCTTTTTTAGCCGTTCCACCGCAGGCACATCTGTTTTTCAGTTCCTTGGTGAGTTCTCTGATGTCAATATCGTGTTCATCTATTCCCTCTACAATTGTCATCAGTTTTCCGAATCTTCTTCTCACCGTGTAGACTTTTACACTCTGTATCTCTCGGGCTATTTCCTCACAGACGCAGAGTTCTTCTGGTAGACCACAAACTTCGCAGATTTTCATCGATTTTAGTTCTCCTTATTTTTTTCGTTAATTATGGTTTTGACTCGTGCAATGGTTCTTTTAAGTTCCTTGATCTTGCCTGGGTTCTCGTAAATTCCTGCGGCAGCGCTTTTGGAAATGTTGTTGGCATATTCTGCCTGGAGTTCTTCCAGTTTTTCCTGGAGTTCATCTGTTCCCATTTCACGAATCTCTTTACTCCTTAATATAACCATATTGCTACATCCTTTTATAATTTATGATGATTTTAAAGGTTTAAAATCCTATTGGGATTTTTCCACCTTTTTCTTGATTTCGGAAGCTTTTTCTTTGACTTCTTCAGCTTTTTTAGAAGCTTTTTTGGAAGCTTCAGCAGCTTTCTCTTTAACTTCTTCAGCTTTCTCTTCAACTGCTTCTTTAGCTTCATCAGCCTTCTTCTCAGCAGCCTTCTTAGCCTCAGTAGCTTTAGATTTAACTTCAGCAACCTTCTCTTCAGCTTCTTCAACCTTTTCATCAGCAGCTTTCTTAGCCTCAGTAGCTTTAGACTTAGCTTCAGCAGCCTTTTCTTTAACTTCTTCAGCTTTCTCTTCAACTACTTCTTTAGCTTCATCAGCCTTCTTCTCAGCAGCTTTTTTGGTCTTGGTGGCTTTGGATTTAGCCTCAGAAGCTTTTTCTTTGACTTCTTCAGCCTTTTTAGAAGCTTTTTCCTTAACCTCAGTGGCTTTTTTGTCAGCTTCTTCAGCCTTCTTCTCAGCAGCCTTCTTGGTCTTGGTAGCCTTTTCTTTTACTTCCTCAACCTTTTCTTCAACTGCTTCTTTGGCATCAGCAGCCTTTTTCTCGGCTTCTTCAACCTTCTTCTCTGCTGCTTTTTTGGCCTTGGTGGCTTTTTTGTCAGCTTCTTCAGCCTTCTTCTCAGCAGCCTTCTTGGTCTTGGTAGCCTTTTCTTTTACTTCCTCAACCTTTTCTTCAACTGCTTCTTTGGCATCAGCAGCCTTTTTCTCAGCTTCTTCAACCTTCTTCTCTGCTGCTTTTTTGGCCTCAGTAGCTTTAGACTTAGCTTCAGCAGCCTTTTCTTTAACTTCTTCAGCTTTCTCTTCAACTACTTCTTTAGCTTCATCAGCCTTCTTCTCAGCAGCTTTTTTGGCCTTGGTGGCTTTTTTGTCAGCTTCTTCAGCCTTCTTCTCAGCAGCCTTCTTGGTCTTGGTAGCCTTTTCTTTTACTTCCTCAACCTTTTCTTCAACTGCTTCTTTGGCATCAGTAGCTTTGGCTTTTAAATCATCAGTTTTTACTGGTTCTTCTGCTGGAACTTCAGCTGCTTCTTCAGCTGCTTCTTCAGTGATCTCTTCTAAGATTTCAACACTGCCTTCAGTTACTTCCTCAGCTGATGCTTCAGTTGCCACTGCTTCTTCAGTGGATGGTTCTTCAACTTTTGGTTGTATGATATCCACCTTATCTGGTAGGACTACATCTGGTGGCATAATTCGCACGTATATTCCTAGAACTCCTGGTTTGAGTTGTACAGTAGCGAATCCTTCTTTAACATATTTAGTGAATGGTTCTCCACATCTTTTGATGTATCCGTCAGTGAATTTGGCACAGGCAGATCTGGATCCTCGGATTTTACCAGAGATGGTTACTTCCACTCCCTGGGCTCCGGCTCCCATGATTCTTCTTAGGGTTGAGTAAGCAACCCTACGGAAGTGCATTCCCCTCTGTAACATGGCTGATATTTTGTGAGCCATGATTTTAGGGTTTAATTCTGGAACGTCAACTTCTTTAACTTCCACTTGTGGGTTTTCCAGATCATAATTATTTTTAAGATTGCTGGTTATGGATCGTACAGTTTTACCGCCTCGTCCAATGACCATTCCTGGTCTCTCAGCGTATACTACTACCATGGTTCCCAGGGGTGTGACCTGTATTTCCATTCCACCATAGCCTGCTCTGTCCAGTTCTTTTTCCAGGTATTCATCGATACTGGTTCTTTTTAGTCCCTCGGTTACAAAGTCCTTTTCAATCATGCGCTCTCTGCCTCCCCTAGAACTACCTGAATGTGTGTGGTTGGTGTGTTGAAGGGTGTTGCCCTTCCGAATGCTCTTGGGATGTATCCTCTGATTATGTAACCCCTATGGCTTGATATGTGGATTATTTTCAGATCTTCGGTGTCCATACCCTGATATTCAGCATTGGCCTCAGCATTATCAAGAACTTCCAGAATTTGGCTGGCTGCCTTTTTGGGGTAACGGCCGGTGGGCCATCCTTTAAGTCCCTTTCGGTGGCCTACTTTTTTGTTATGTCTTTTGAAGGGTACGGGTCTTTTCATCTGAACTACATCTTCCAGATATTCCTTGGCTTCATCCAGGTACATTCCCCGGATTTCCCTGCAAATCTCCACAGAGTGTTTTGGTGAGATTTTTAGGGACCTGCCAGCAGCTTTAGCTACTTTTCCCGTTCCTTCATAAGCATATTTCAATTTTGCCATAATTTGATTCTCCTTATTTAAGGGGCACGAACATGGATGAACGGGTTGCACCCATACCAGGGTCTCCGTGCTGTACTTTTTGTCGGGTTACAGCGAATTCTCCAAAGTAACAGCCTATCATTTCTGGTTGTATTTGGACTTCCACAAATTCTTTGCCATTGTGGATGCCAAAGGTCATGCCCACCATTTCTGGTAAGACAATCATGTCCCTACAATGTGTTCTGATGATTTGGGGTCGTCCGCCCTTATTTTCATCTTTTTTCAGTTTTCGTATCTTCTCTAGTACCTTTTTTTGCCTGGGTAAAAATCCCTTTTTAAGGGATCTGCGCTGCCTTGATGGGAATAACTGGATAACGTTATCCAGTGGCATCTGCTGCAGTTCTTCCAGGGTGTAACCGCGATACTTGAATTCTTTCCTCGCCAATTAGCCTCCTCCTTAAATTTCCTTTGCTTATATCCTGTATTTTCGTAATTTTATTCTTAATTTGTGAGATAATGACAATGTATACTGTTTTTATCTCCTTTTTCCGGTTCTTTTGGCAGCTATGGAACCCACTTTTCTTCCTGGTGGGGCATGTCTGGAGACTGTGGTAGGTCGTCCGGGGTGCTGTCTGTTTCCACCACCGTGTGGGTGGTCTACTGCGTTCATTGCTACACCACGCACTGTCATGCACTTTTTACCCTTAGCTTTGGTTGCATAGTGTCGGTTTCCTGCTTTTAGGAATGGTTTTTCTTTCCTACCTCCCCCTGCAACCACTCCTATGGTGGCTCGACTTTGGGGGTTGAAAGCCTTTAATTCCCCTGAGGGAAGTTCCACAATGGCTTTACCCACATCATGGGTGATAAGAGAAGCGTAAGTACCTGAGGATCGGACGAATTTTCCTCCGTCACCAGGATTGTTTTCCAGGTTGTACACTGGTGTTCCTTCTGGGATTTCTCCCAGGGGTAGTGAGTTTCCTGGTTTTATGGGTGCGGATACTCCGCATGCTATTTCATCATTGATGGCAATACTTTCCGGGGCCAGTATCAATTTCTGTTCTCCGTTTTCGAATTTGACTTTAGCCACTGGGGCAGTTCTACCTGGATCGTGTATGATGTCCACTACCTTTCCACTGAGGCTGCCATTTTTTTCAACATCATCATAGGTCCGGTACTGTATTTTTCCTTTGAATCTGTGTGATGCACTACGGTGGGTGGGGGTTCCTCTTCCCCTTCTTTGAATTATTAATCGTTTTCCCATTATTTAATCCTCCCTTAGAATACACCCATTTTTACGGCGATGTCTTCGGCACTGGCCTCTTCTGTCAGTTTAAGGTAGGCTAGTTTTTCACCACGGGAGTTTATCTGGGTGTTGACTCGTTCAACCTTAACATCGAATAATTCTTCAAAAGCCTGTTTGATTTGTGGCTTCTTGGCTGTTCTTCGAACCACAAAGGTTAACTCGTTTTTGTAATCAATTGCGTTCATGCTTTTCTCAGTTAACTGTGGTTTGATTATTATATCATAAGGATCCATTCATAACACCTACCTGTTTTGGAATAACTCTCCCAGTTTTTCTATGGCAGATTTGGTGTAAACAGTAAGTCTTCCTGGATGGGTTCCTGGTGCCAGGAGTTCTGCATTGATATTATCAACAACCACCACATCTACTCCGGGGTGGTTTCTGGCTCCGAGACTGATTCCTTTGTCTTCTCCCACTACCAGTAATGGTCCTTTAGGTGTTTTGTATTTTCTGCCCCTGGTTTTTCCTCTACCTGCACGTATCTTACGGCCTTTTTTGGCTCTTACCACATCGTCCATTATTCCCAGGCTTTTGAAAATTTCCCTGGTTTCTCTGGTCTTTTTGACACTGCACAGGGCATCATCCACTACAAAAGGTATTTGTGGGATGTTTTCAATTTGGTGTCCTCTTAATTCTACCAGTTCCTGGTTGGTGGTGGCGGCCAGTGCTGAGCGTATGGCCAGTTTTCTTTCTTTTTTGTTGATTTTCTCTTGGATGATTCTGGCAGTTCTTGGGGGGTGGGCTCTTCTTCCTCCTGCTGCATGAGGTACGAATGCTGCTTTGGATCCTGCAGGGTGTCGTGAACCCTTAACACGGGGTACCATTGCAGCGCCTCTACCTGCACCGAATGATTCGGCTGTGGTTCGTTTCCCTGCCATAGGGTCTGTTCCCCATGGTTGGATACGGGCGCTTTGTCCAGAGAGAACAGCTCTTTTTATAAGGTCTGGCCTGTATTCTTCACTGAATATCTCTGGAAGCTCCATCTCGCCAGTAACTTTGCCTTCTAATGAGTAAACATTGATCTTCTTCATTCCCATCACTCTTTAATAATTAGGCTCCCTGCTTGGAGGCCGTGCTGATATTTGATATTTGAGGAGCATCATCGTGTTTTCCGTGTGGTCTCATTGCTTTCCTGAGTACGACCAGTCTCTTGGATGGTCCGGGTAATGATCCTTTAAGAAGTAAGTAATTGTTTTTAACCATACCATACCTTACAAAGCCGCCGTCTGGATTTATCTCATCAGCCTGGTCAGCTTCTCCTATTTTCAGTATTTTCTTGTTGTATTCAGTACGTTGGTGGTATCCCATCTGTCCTGCCATTGGCACAGTCCACATGGTACGTTCTGGACTCCATGGTCCTATTGAACCTACGTGCCGTCCTTTACTACTTCTGGCGGCTTTTCCGTACTGGATACGGACACCCCATCTTTTTATAACTCCCTGGAATCCTTTACCTTTGGTGACAGCCACAGCATCTGTGTGTTCACCATCAGCAAAAACATCGGAAGGGTTGATTTCTTTGCCCAGAACACTGATGGCATATTCCAGTTTGTCTTCCACACTGGATCCTCCTATGCCAAATTCCATTATTTCAGGTTTTTTCTTGGGAACACTGGCCAGTCTGGGTTTGGTGTGTACTAATGCTCTTATTTCCACAACTGCATCCATTTTTTCCTTTAGCTCGGCTATTTGAGCTTCAGAGTCATGGTTTTCTGGTAGGGTAATTTTTCTTTTTAGATCTTCGTTCAGTTCTGCTGCCAGAACATCAGTCATGGCTTTGATTCCTCTTGATGTTTTCTGGTAAGCTCTGATACCAAAAACTACTGCAGGGGGTGTTTCTACCACTGTAACCGGGGTGGATATTTCCATTCCTTCGGTAGGTGAGTTTTTGGTGTTATCCGTCTGAGTCACGTGGGTCATGCCCACTTTGTAACCTGGGAATCCCAAAAGACCCGGCTCTTCACTTTCGGGCCAGGAGCTAATTTGGGGTGATTCCCTGGCTGCTCTTTTTCTAGGACTAAATGCAACTGATCCTTTTCTAGGTTGATGATGTCTAGTCATCTAATATATTCCTCCTTACTCTTAGATTTTCCACTTTTCCAAATATGTGAACGTGAATTAATTTACGGGCATTCTAATTAGCCCGAATGTGCATTGTCAATTAATTATTTTTAATAATTGCAATCAATGCTTTTGCTAGCTTTTAACGCATTAAATAATATGCATCTTCATATCAAAATTTAATTAGCCAATTAGCTTTTGCTAATTAAGCTACTATGGTCCCTGGTTATAGCATTAGCGTGTAACTAGTCCATTAGCATATTAAATACTGATAAAGTAGCTAAAACTGCCTCTTCAGTCCTTACAGTCTTAGTTCCCTGGTTAGGGATGGTGTTAACCTCCAGGTCCAATAATTCCCTGGGATTGCCCATTAATTCGTGTAAGCCCGAATATGGACCACCAAACAAAATAGCTAAGTGTTTGGAGCCCCTTAACCCCTCTCTTACTTCGTTTAAAACAGAAGTGATGGGTTCAGCATAGTGTGATGTACCCACAACCATGTCAGGTCGTGGTTTTAACAAATCTATGCTATTATCTAAACTCTTATAAGTAGAAAGTACTTCATAACCCCAATAGAAATCAGGTTCATCAGGGGTGACAATTATTTCTTTTCCTAACTTATCTACCTTAAAGCTTATAACCCGGTTTACGCTGAGCTTTTCCTTGCACAGTGCATCCCGGTCGGCACCTATATCTACTATGGTGCCCTTTTTGGTCCTTTTCAATGTAAGTCCCTGTCTAAAATCACCTGCACGGAGTTCTCCAGTTGGGTGATGAGGAGTTCTAAGCGGAGGTAATATTCCAACGTTCCGCAACTCCTTAGTTATAGGAAATACCTTTTTTCTAAGGTATTGTGGGGTATTCATATAAGTGAGGATATCACTAATAAACTTTACCCTTTTACGGTCTTCCGGGTCTTCAGTATCGCTGTAAACAACGATATTTGTCACCCGAAAAAGGGCAGCTGATCTGCCAATCAACCCTACTTTGTAGGTCTTTAGTTTTAAATCTTTTGTTTCTTTCAAAAATGAAGATGGTATGAAAATTGAAATATTCTTAACTGACATTCTTAAATTTCTGTTTTTGATCCTTATAATATATTAACT
The DNA here is from genome assembly GCA_002067065.1 of Methanobacterium sp. PtaB.Bin024. GTDB lineage: Archaea > Methanobacteriota > Methanobacteria > Methanobacteriales > Methanobacteriaceae > Methanobacterium. The sequence goes on along the minus strand of MVPY01000034.1, from coordinate 55,823 downwards.
ACCATTTGACCACCATTTTTAATATTTTGATGTAGGTATAAAATTTATTATAAAAGTACGATGAGATCCAATATGATAAAAAAATATTAGATGAATAAAAGATTAAAAAAATCTGGAAAATTAAAAATTTTAAATAAAATTACACAAACTTTATTTTAAACTTTTCTATATAATTATATATTACATTATATTGGTCACATTAAGAACAATAATCCATAGATTTTGAGTTTGGAGGCGTGAATATTAATAAAAAGTCAATATTGTTGGTTTTACTGTTTACTCTGGCAATGATTTTTAGTGCTAATGCGGCCTTTGCCACAGATAATACAACTGAAAATGTAACAAAAAATGTTACTGAATCAAATATCACTTTAGAAACTGATAATAACCTTACAGTAAGTAAAGCTGCAGTATATAGTAGTTATCAAGTAACAAGCGTAGAAACATCTGCAAATTCGTTGGAAGATGTTGCAGCCCTTTGGGTTTGGTCAACATCCTTATCATCCATTGATCCAGAGGCTCTGGAAGATGCAGGTTATACTGATATATTTGTTTTCACCCCCCAGGATGGAACTGGAATAACGGTTATTAACAACTTCATCAACAAATTCAGTGGAACCAGCATCCGTATTCATCCCTGGATAAGTTGTTTTGCATATAAAGGTACATGGTGGAAACCACATGACACCACTCGACAAAATTATGTTAAGAATTTTATTTCAAATATAATTGATGGATGTCCTGGTATAGCTGGAATTCACTTGGATTATGTTCGATATGGTGGAACTGCATATATCTATGGCGTTGAATTCAGTACGAACACAATCACGAACTTTGTTTCTGATGTTCGGGATTTGGTTAAAGGTAAAAATTCTGATCTCTACCTTTCAGCCGCAGTTATGCCTGAGTGTAGTGTAAACGCGTATTATTACGGGCAGGACTATGGAAAACTTTCTCCCTACCTTGATTTCATGTCACCAATGATCTACAAGGGGAACTATAACAAAGACACCACGTGGATTGGTACCACCACTAAATGGATTGTTGACCATTCAAGCACATTGATAGTATCAGGTATAATGACCTACAAAAGCGACAGTAACCCTACTCCATTATCTCTTTCTGAGTTACAAAACGATGCACGAATAGCCCTGGCCAATGGATCAGAAGGGTTTGCATTATTCCGTTATGGATTGATCGTTGCAAATTTCGCACCTAAAACCCTATTTGTACCCACACCAACAGCAGGCAGCCCAGCCAGAAACGCAGTAAACGTACCTATCGACACAATTATTACAACCACATTCAGTGAACCGATATTTGCAGGAACTATGCAGATAGAATTAAAAAACAGTGCGGGAACATCAATACCTATAATCACAGCAATAAACGGTAACGTCCTAACTATAACACCCATCAATCTCCTTGTGAAAGCAACCACATACACCATAATCTTACACACAGGAAGTGTAATTGATTCTGATGGGAACCCCAACAAATATTACACCAGACCATTCACCACCGACAGCACACCACCCCAAGCAATAGCAGGCAGCCCAGCCAGAAACGCAATAAACGTACCCATAGACAAAATCATCACAACAACCTTCAACGAACCCATAAAAGCAAACAACATGTGGATCACACTAAAAACAACCACCGGAACAATCATACCCATAACCACCACAATAAACAACAACATCCTAACCATAACACCCACCAACACCCTCCAAAAAGCAACCAAATACCTCATAGAACTACACACAGGATGCATAAGCGACGAAGCAGGCAACCCCCTCAAATACTACTACAGATATTTCACCACTGAAAGTGTATAAAAAGCAAAATATTTTTTTCTCACTTTTTCTTATTTTAGTTACTACAACAATTCATGAATAAATTCGAAGAATTTTCATCAAATATTTGAAGAAAACAAGTGGAAAAATCCATTATTAAATAATAATAGTGTTGTAAATAATTAGATAATGAATGCAGTATATGTGAATTTTCAAATTACCTTTAATTGAACAGTTTTTTATCTCGGCTCATTTTTCTACACGCAAAACAACCACTTCAACTTCACGTTTTTCATCCCGGTGAAAGTGATATTGTCGTGGTAGGGGAAATTCATAATAAAACTTGTGGGTTATCCTCCCACCAATACTCCCAACCAGTTGTTCTAGGAACTCTTCTGTCTTGGCCAGGTGAAATGAATAGACAACTGGGGCCACTTGAAGCGCTTTTTCTACAAATTTTCTATCTGCATCCTTACGATGGGCTTTCTGCGCACCAAATGGAGGGTTCTGGATCACAGTGTCAGCGTTTTCCCTGAAATCATCAATATCCATATTCACGAAACTGCATTTATGTTGAATTTTTAGTTTTTTGGCTTCATTTTCAGCAACTATAAGGGCATCATTATCAATATCAACTCCCACAACTTCCGTAGCTCCCATGAGTGCTGCTCCTAGTGCGATAACTCCTGTTCCACAGCCAAGATCAACCACTTTCATTCTGTGAATATCTCCCTGGACACTGGCATTCCATACAACATCAGAAGCTATGGTAGCTGGCGTGTGGTACTGTTCCAAGTCAGGATCAGGATGGGGGTGAGAAGGAATCGATTGTAATGCCATTTCCAGGTGTTTTTTCTTGTTGATCATGATTTCGGGTCCAATTACCTATGATTAAATTCATATCGTATATAATATGAAACATATTATATTTTGTGTTTCAAGGATATTCAAAATTTCCAAGGATATACAAAAATAGGGAGTTAGATATAAATCTGTATGAGGATATAGATAGACAAAGATAAACATAATAAAAGTTCAGGATTTAAAAAAAACCAATAATAAATTGCAATAAGATACACAGGAAGTATAACATGTTTGACAAGGTCCTGGTTGCTAACCGTGGAGAAATCGCCATTAGAGTAATGCGAGCATGCAGAGAACTGGATGTGAAGAGTGTGGCAGTTTACTCTGAAGCAGATAAGAATTCACTTTTTGCTAAATACGCTGACGAAGCTTACCTTATAGGGGGACCAGCCCCTGCTGATAGTTATCTGAACATTCACAATATATTGGAAGCAGCAGAAAAATCTGGGGCCGATGCACTTCACCCCGGTTATGGTTTCCTGGCTGAAAACTCAAAACTTGGTGAAGAATGTGCCAAAAATGGTGTTAAACTCATAGGCCCACCAGGACGTGTGATTGAAGCCATGGGAAGTAAAATTGAATCCCGTAAACTCATGGAAAAAGCAGGAGTTCCTGTAATACCTGGTGACAGTAAGGGAGTGACTGACCCGGATGAAGCCCTTAAAATTGCAGAATCCATTGGTTACCCAGTTATAGTCAAAGCATCCGCAGGAGGCGGCGGTATTGGGATGAGAACTGTCTATGAGGAAGATGAACTCACACGCGCCCTGGAATCCACACAATCTGTAGCAGAATCAGCTTTTGGAGACTCCACTGTATTTATTGAGAAGTATGTGGAGGAACCACGCCACATAGAATTCCAGATCCTGGCTGATGAACAGAGTAACACCATCCACGTGGCTGACCGTGAGTGTAGTATCCAGCGAAGACACCAGAAACTCATTGAAGAGGCACCTTCCCCCATTATGACCGATGAACTCCGGGAAAAGATGGGATCAACAGCTGTTAAAGCAGCATCATCCATAGGATACACCAATGCCGGTACTGTGGAATTTTTATACTCAAATGGTGACTTTTATTTCCTGGAGATGAACACCAGAATCCAGGTAGAACACCCCATCACCGAAGTGGTCACCGGAGTGGATCTGGTTAAAGAACAGATTAAAATCGCCTCTGGCAGAGAGTTATGCTGTGCCCAGGAGGAGATCCAAGTAAGAGGCCATGCCATTGAGTGTCGTATAAATGCTGAAAATCCTTTAGCTGATTTTGCCCCTAATCCAGGTAAAATCACTGGTTATCGTTCCCCAGGGGGTCCTGGATTGCGGGTGGACAGTGGGGTTTATATGAATTACACCATACCACCATATTATGATTCCATGATTTCCAAACTCATTGTATGGGGTAGGAATAGAAATGCAGCCATCTCCAGGATGAGGAGAGCCCTCTCAGAATATATTATTATAGGGGTGGAAACCACCATACCCTTCCATAAAGCCATGATGCTGAACTCCACCTTCAAGGAGGGAAAATTACACACTCACTTTGTGGATGAACATAAACAGGAAATAATGGAAAATGTAGAACAGATCGTTCAAGAAGATAGAGAAAGGGTTTCCAGGTTAAAATCAACGTTTTTACCTTCTAAAAAAGCGGCCGCAGTTTCTGCAGCAGTTTCCAGCCATATAGCAAATTCTGTTGCCAGGAGTAAGAAATAATATTGATTGTGAGCTTCGATGGTTAAAAAAAAATGGTTAGTGGTTTTATGTACAAGAAACAGATTTTAAAAACACTCCATGAAAATAAGGGCGAATATGTTCAAGGTGACGAATTAGCATCCGAAATGGGAATATCAGAATCCCAACTTACCAGTGAAATCCAAGAACTGGGAGAGAATGGGTATGAAATAGAGTTATCAACTGAAAATGGTTATTGCCTAATTAAAACTCCAAACCGGCTCCTGCCTTACGAGTTAGAACGTGACCTGCCCACGAGATATATTGGCAAAGAAATTCACTACTACTCTGAGGTAGACTCAACCAACGAAGTTGCCAAAAGACTGGCCCATGATGGTGCACCTGAAGGAACCATTATTGTTGCAGAAAGTCAACGAAGTGGCAGAGGCCGTCGTGGCAAAAAATGGTTATCACCCTCTGGTGGGGTGTGGATGACCATTATTCTGAGACCTGACATTCCGCCATCCAAAGCAGCCCAACTCACTCTGGTAACTGGAGTAGCAGTGGCTGAAACACTGGATCAGGAGTGCAGACTGGATGTGGGTATTAAATGGCCCAATGATATTTTAATAGGGGGGAAAAAGGTATGCGGTATTTTAACCGAAGCCAGCACTAACCCTGAGGGACTTGAATATGTGGTAGTTGGCATAGGCATAGATCTTAACGTTGACGTGGATAGTTTCCCCCCAGAACTCAGGGAAGGAGCCACATCCCTTAAACAAGAACTTGAAAAGGAAATTTACAGTGTCAAATTAGTGCAAAGATTCCTTAAAAACCTCGAAACACTCTATGATGATTTCAAAACAGGAAAATTCCCAGAAATCCTTAAAGAATGGAGAAAACTCTCTAAAACTATTGGTTCACGTGTCGAAGTGCGGAAGAAAGGAAGAATACTCCAGGGAGAAGCTGTTGGTATAACCAGGGAAGGAGTGCTTATTTTAGAGATGGATGATGGGAGTCTGCGCAAGGTTATTTCTGGGGAATGTATACACCTGAAATAAACCATTTTCTATAACTTTCCATTAAACTTCACTTTTTTTTATTCAACTTCAATTACTGTGACTTCACCAAGACTGCCATCAACATGAAAATGAGAGTCAGTGAACTTTTCTGCAGCGTAGATATTGGTGAGGGTGTGCTTGGTGAGTCTGGCTATCTTAACTGAAGATGAACCACTGATGGCCATGTAGGGAATGATCTGATCACCCGTATACTGATCCAGGGCAGCACCTCGTGATATACAAGACAAGATTTCGGTTGCAGCTTCCCTTCCAACTACTTCTGCTGGCTTACCAGGTTTTCCCAGGCTGCTGGCCCCTACACGAGGAATGCTCTTACCTTTAAACTCACTCCAAAGCACCAGCCCTGATCCTGGGCCCAAACCATCACTATCTGATTCTACTTCGATTTCAACATCATGACCAGCAGAACGAAGAATTTTTTCTGCAGAATCTGCCTGACGGACTGCAACATGCCTAGGGAGCCTGTTAAAATGGGATATTCCCTTAATTAAATCAACTTCCAGTTCATGGATATTTAAGGGTTTCAGTTTCCCCACAGGTTTTATAATAGCTTGAATTAAACCCCCACCCCTGGGATAGTACCCTCTACTTAATACTTCAAGTTTCACAGACACTCCCATGGATTGCAATATTGACAGAGTGACATGGCCAAGATAATCCACTGATGGGGCCCACCGGACATCGGTTCCTCCCCTAATCTCAATCTCCACTGCTTCCGGTGCAAATATAGCAGGAATAATCATGGCCTGTAGTATCAGAGAGCTGCTGCCTGCAGTCTGAACATCTACATCTATTTTCCCACCCCTTAACTGGCCTGGTATAAATGTTATCTGTGTTGAACCCAGTTCCAATCCATTAACCTGTGCATTGGAAAGATCTGCAATGGCCTGGGCTGCGCTAAAGTGTTGCATCATCATCCCTGGTTTCGGCCTCCCAACCCGTATGTTTTCCATGTGAAATGCCTTTCCAGTTAAAGCTGAAAGCGCTGTTGAAACCCGTAAAAGAGCCCCACCTCCTTCCTGGAAGGAACCATCAATTTCTATCATTTCATCAATCCACTTTAAAATGAAAGAGAAAATCAAACTATAATACTTGAATGAAAATCGTGCCAAACTAAAACACAGCTATTCGATCCGCATAACACTATATATAGTTACATTAACCTAGTTCTTACAGTAATCAGGGTTCATATAAAACACTCAAACATAATTCTTCATTATGTATGATTTTTTTAAGTCTTTTTAGTGAATCCGTGATTGCCTGGCATATTTGAGTATCATCCAAATTTTCTGCATCATGAGAGGCCAGATCTAGGCGTATAGTGGAAGAAACTCCAGGCATTCCAACAGCAGGAATGGTGAGTATATGATGTTCCTTTAAAAGTATTATGGACATTAAAGTGCCAATTTCACGTTCAGAAATGCGCATGTCATCTTTGGAATCTGTGACTTCTTTTAATAGGGTGTCTGGAGAAATCATTACCCCTGTGGGTGTTTTTTCTGTACCTTTCACCACTTTTTTTAGAACTTGATAAAGTTTATCTCTCCTAGCTAAAGAATCCAAAATTCTTTCCGGATTAAAAGCCTGCAAAGCCATTACCATACCCGCAATAATGGGTGGCTGGGCTTCTAAACCAAATTGATGTGCTTTATCCTGGATTATGTCAATTAGTTGAGCCTTACCCGCCATCAAACCTGCTCTGGGACCGTCCATTAACTTATCAGTGCTGGTAACCACCAGATCTGCATCCATATCCAGAGCTTTAGGTTGATTATAAACTACAGTTCGTAACCGTGCCCCGGATGCATCATCCACCATCACCTTAACTTGCTGGTCATGGGAGATCTTTATTATCTTCTCAAAATCAGTTAAGGGAATTATCTTATGGTCCATTGTAGAACCGGTTATAACCACCAGTGATGTTTTTTCACTGAGCTCGAAATCATTGATACTGTCAAATTCGCGGTAAGAAGCATCTTGGAGCTTCACACTACGTGGAATGGAAGGATGGGAGGGTAATTCTGGTAAATAGTGTATTACTTCATCACCAGGTTTGACCAAAGCTAGTATGGTGGCTAATATAGCTGCACTTGTACGGTTGAAGGCTAATACTTTTTCACCGCCAAGGTGTTTGATGCCCTCTTTTTGCAGGGATTCATAAAAAAAAGCAGGACCAGCATAGGTTTCCAGGAGAGCAAGTTCAGATTTTCCAATAGGAAATCCACCAGCTAAACCTGAAAGGTCATATAGGCTGGTTCTTCCCTTTTCTTTAACTAGAGAAGCAATAAATTTTAAAGCACTTTCTCTTCTTTTCACTTCATCAAGTGAAGAACAAATAAGCATTTTTAGTTTTCTTCCTTGAAATCCTTTCTATCATTATCCGGTTTCAGGACTATGGCATCATCTGCAGAGTTCTGTAGAGCAGCACTGAAACCTGGTTCAGCACCAATAACTATAGTCTCCTTACCATTTTCTTTAGCTTTATTGATAATAGGTAAAAAATCAGCATCGCGGGTCATAAGAGCGATAACATCAATATTAGGATTGTAAATAAGTTCCATGGCTTCCACAGCCATGTAAACATCAGTGTCTCCTGCCACCACTATAGGAGTGAATCCCTGGTTCACTATTGCCTCAATGAGTTTATCTGATGCATACTGGTTTAAAAGAACTTTACCTACCCTCATGTTTCCGTATTCTGAAATTATTTCCCTTACTAAATCTAAATTAAGCCGGAATTCTTTTCTTAACATGTTTGGTCCGTCCACCAAGAGTCCAATATTCTTTGACCCTGATTCGGACCTTCTAAGTGGGATGTAAGAAGTTAATTTCTCAAAACTTCGCATTTTTATCCTCCAAATTAACGATGATGGTAAAAAAAATAGTTTACTAAATATTTTCACATTAAATTATTTATACTTGAAAATGTCTGCTATTAGATTATTGTAGTTTGAAATAAACTGACCCTAATGGATATATCATAAATATCATGGTTTTTAATTTTTAGCCATTTCTAAAGTTGTTATACGAAATTGATGAAATATTAACAAGTCGTCGGGGCCATAATCTTACAATAACCATTTTAAGACGTCAAGACCATTATTTTTACCATCTAATTATATTTTCATTTATCTATGAATTTACTAACATATATAATGGTTCATAGTATGATAAGTGAATATGTTTTAACAATTTATATAATTTTTTGTGAAATTCTATAATAAAATTCTATAATAATATAAATTTGAGAGGATCATTCTACTTGAATTAGAATTTTTGAAAAACGTCCATTATTTTTCCTCTCAATTTTCATGGTGAATTAATGTTATTCCACCTCTAAAGTGAAGGAATCACCGAATAGATCCTTTATCACAGGCAGATAGTCTTCAGGCATATTTATCACTTCCACATCAGACATATCTCTGAAGTAGTATTCTGCGTTGACAATTGCGCCTTCATCATTCATATAAAGATAGAGACCATCCACAAATTCCTCTGGATTTTTTGAAGGTAGGAACACTTCAAAACGAATAAGGACTTCTGAACCTGGAATGTTATCCATAAGATCAAATTTCTTCTTTTCATCTTTCAAAGCAGCTTTAAATTCTTTCATCCTCTTGTTAAGCTCCTTCATTATTTTTTGTTCATTTTTACTCATGAATTCACCTGATTTGTTTTATAGTACTAATACATCATTGATCTTTCCTTGAATTATAATAGGAAATGACGATGAAAGGCGTGTAATATTATCAATAGCACGAATCTATAAAGAGAATTAGGAGTGCATGTATTAATAGTTTTTCCTGATATGGAGTCTACTGTTATTTTAAAAAATTGATACCCCCCAACATTTACAAATTAAATAACAATGGAATTTGTTTTAGAATAATTACTTTAAAGGAAAGTTCTTCATACCTAGTAAAAATAATTTCAGTATAGCCAAAAAAAATCAAATATTATTAAAGGCCATATATTATTAGGGAGTATGTATGTCTTTAGGGAGAAAATATGTATGCCTGGTATTAAGATCCTCATAGTAGCTGAAGATGCCACTGCAGCCATAGATATTAAAAGGACCCTTGAGTCTTTAGGTCATTCAGTTCCTTATGTAGCCAGCAAAATGGAAGAGGTAGTTGAAAAAGGATTAGAGTTATTGCCAGATCTTATCTTGATGGATATTAACTTTAAAGGAGAAATTAATGATGTTGCTTCTGTTTCTCAGATACAAAGCCTTAAAATTCCCGCCATATTTTTAACTAATTCTTCTAAGCAAATAAATATCAACAGAACAGAATTTACTGAACAATACGATTATTTAACCAAACCTCTTGATGTTATAGAACTAAAACACAAGATTGAACTTATAACATGTAAAAAAAGATTTGAAAAAAAATTAAAAAAAAGTGAAGAACGCTTTAGAAGTCTTTTTAATTACATGGCGAGCGGAGTAGCGATTTATTCACCAGTTGATAGCGGGAATGACTTTGTTTTTAAAGATTTAAACCAGGCTGCTGAACATATAGATAATGTGAGAAAAGCAGACCTATTGGGTAAGCGGATCACCAATGTATTCCCTAGTGTAAGGGATTTCGGTCTATTGAAGGTATTAAAGAGAGTGTATGAAACAGGTAAAGCTGAACGTTACCCCATCTCTTTATATCAAGATGATAGGATCAGTGGTTGGAGAGATAATTTCGTTTATAAACTGCCTTCTGGTGAAATTGTAGCAGTATATGAAGATGTTACCGAACGTAAAAAAGCAGAAAAAGAATTAAGGAAGAATGAACAGTTCTTAGAGAACATCATCGAAAACATACCCGACATGATCTTTGTGAAAAGTGCTGATGAACTTCGATTTGAAAGAATTAACAAAGCTGCAGAACGGATCTGGGGTTATAGGAGAGAGGAATTAGTTGGTAAAACGGATTATGATTTTTTCCCGAAAGAAGAAGCTGATTTTTACACCCAAAATGATAGGGAAGTTTTAGATAAAAAGGAACTTCGTGATATTCCAGAAGAAACCATCCACACAAAGTCTATGGGTACAAGGATTTTGCACACCAAGAAGATACCACTCCTCGACGAAGAAGGTCACACAAAGTATCTTTTAGGTATTTCAGAGGATGTGACCAAACATAAACTGGCTGAAAGAGAACTTAAAAAATCTTTAGATGAAAAGGAAGCTTTGTTGAAGGAAATACACCACAGGGTTAAAAATAACATGCAGATCATATCCAGCCTGCTCAATCTTCAATCAGATTATGTACAAGGAGATGAAACTAAGGATGTTCTAAAGGACAGCCAAAGTAGAGTAAAGACCATGGCTATGATTCATGAAAAGCTTTACACATCCAGTGATTTAAGCCACATCAACTTTAAAGAATACACAGAAAAACTGGTATCTGACATTTTTTACACATATGGAATTCAAATCGGGACGATTGAACCAATTTTCAATATTGAAGATGTTGAAATGAATATGGAAACTGCCATACCTCTCGGCCTGATCATCAATGAACTGGTGACCAACAGCCTTAAATTTGCTTTCCCAGATAAAAAAGGTTCAGTAACTGTCGAACTTGAAACTGAAGGTGACAAGCACACATTGATTGTTGCAGATGACGGTGTTGGCCTACCAGAAGATTTTGACTTTAAAAATGCAGATTCTCTTGGCCTGGAATTAGTAAACAATCTAGTAAAACAGATTGATGGTGAGATTACCCTTGATACAAGTCACGGGACAAAATATGAGATTACTTTCAAAGAGTTAGGTTACACAGAAAGACTGAAAACTTCTTAATTGCCTAGAATAACTAAAAAACTTTTTGGGGTTGTTTTTATTATGGAAACCGGTAAATGGATTTATTTAATTAGTATTATAGTTATTTTAGTTGTAGCTGGTTTAGGTATTTATTGGTGGGGCGTTATTAGTGGTCTTTTTGCTTCTGCTCCGGTTATACTTGTATGTGCCCTTGTGATCTACTACAACAGACAAGTTGACAGAGAAACTTTTCTTAAAGAAAACGGGATAAAAGGAGAAGGAGAAATATTAGAAATACATGAAACTGGGGTCTATGATGACCTTGAAAGCCCTCAAGCTGAAGATATTAAGTTAAAACTTTTGATTACCACTCCACTTGATGTTCCATATCAATTAAAACACAAAGAAACAATTCCTATTTTAAAGATGGAATATTTTACTGTGGGAAATAAAGTAGATGTAATGGTGGATCCCAACAACCCCAAAAATATTTTGCTAATTTACTAAACATTTACCTATTAACAAAAACAAGGGATCATAAGCGATAATATCAAATATTGTCATAATAACTGGTTACTTTTTATGGATAGTCATTCTATTTATCCAAATTTTAAATAATATAATTAACCTATCTGTTTTTTTTATTCTACAAACTATTTTTTTTTATCCACAACAGTACCGGAATACTATTTTTATTCTCAATGATTAATGGAAAAACTTTATATACTTTTCTGACATTATACAATATAATGTCATTATATGACATTAAAAATTAATTTATTTATTTAATGACAATTAATATAAATTTGTCATCATGAAGTGATGGAAATGACCATATCAGATAGAAAAGAAAGGGAAAAAGAAATGAGGCGAAAGGATATAATTGACACCGCCGAGAAATTATCCTTCCAACAGGGTTATGAAAACATCACCATGGCAGACATAGCTGAAGGAGCTGAATTAGCTAGAAGTACCCTTTATCTATATTTTAAAAATAAAAAAGAGATATATTTGGCAATATCTGTTAGAAGTACAGAACTTCTAAATAAAATGTTAAAAGAAAATTATGAGAAAGGTGAAAACGGGTTGGAAAAGGTTAAAATGCTTATGAATACATTTTATAGGTTCTATAAAGAATATCCTGACTATTATGATGTGAACTGGTCTTCATATAAAGTTCCAATAGATCATGATCTGCCGGGAATGGAAGAAATAAAAAAAATGAGGATGGAAGGTTTTTCATTGTTTGTTAAAGCACTTCAAGAAGGGATTAAAGATAGATCCATTAGATCTGATATAGATCCAATAAAATCAAATCTTGTTTTAGCTTCATCCATACAGAATGTATTCAATCTTCCCCCTACCATTAAGTTACATCTGGAAAATAATAATCTGACCCATGATGAACTGATTGATTATACTGTAGACATGCTGGTGCATTCATTAAAATAAGGATAGTGAATTCATAAAATGATAATTTTTTAAAGAGGAGGTTAAAATGCAAACCAAAACTAAAAAAACTGATGGAAAAAATTCCATTTCAAAAAATCAACTTGTTAACTGGAAATTATATATAATTTTGTTAATTGCATCCATCTTTGGAACTATAGCTGTACTGCCCTACACTCTCACCCTTCAAGGAGGGTTACTTCAAAATTCACCAGTACCATTATACGTTATCCTGGCTGCCCAAATTATCCAGAGCATGATCTTATTTGCTGTAGTTATCTTTATCGGTCTTTATCTTGCCAAGAAAGTGGGACTTGGACTTCCCATCCTTGAAGGATGGCTTGAAGGCAGGGAAGTTAAAAGTTATTTGAAATCCCTACTTGGAATATCAGTTGGGCTTGGAATACTGGCCAGCATCCTTATAATAGGAATAGATTTTCTGTTTTCCTTTGCCGGATTAACCAGTAGTAATATAGTTCTGGCTCAAATAACTCCTCCAGCCTGGCAGGGTTTTCTTTCATCATTCTATGGTGGGATTAATGAAGAGATCCTGTTGAGATTATTCTTAATGACCCTGATTGCCTGGATAATATTTAAAATCAAAAAAACAGAGGATGGAAAGCCAACAAGTATAGGTATGTGGTTAGCTATTATTTTAGCAGCTGTTATTTTTGGTATTGGCCATTTACCCACAGCAATGGCCATAACTACGCTCACGCCTCTAATGGTTATCAAAGTGATACTCTTAAATGCTGTTGGTGGAATTATATTCGGATGGCTTTACTGGAAAAAGGGTTTAGAATCCGCCATGATATCACATTTTTCTGCAGATATAGTGCTGCATGTGATTTTACCACTCATAGCAGTGATTTGAAGCCTAAGTTATCCATTCATTTTTCTTTCTTTTTTATATTCAATCTCTAAATTAGCGTTACGTAATGTCAAATTCAGCCTTCAAGTATTTAATGAAATGAATCTTTTATAAAGAAAATAAATCCTTTAAATTATTTTTAAAACCAAGAAAAATGTAAAAAAGGTAAAGTAATTCTCCAATTATTCCACGTATATTTTCACTTTGGTCTGATTTTCCTCATCTTCTACATCAACTATTTTACCTTCTGCTCCGCTTTTAACTGCTTCTATTATTTCATCAAGATCTATCTGGTCCAGGCCTGCTTCTTCCATTTTGGGATCAAATTTTTTGGCCAGTTTTAATCCCACATCAACAAGAGAAATAGGTATATTCACATTGACTTTTGGGTTGTCATCCATGGTCCTAACACGGATTTTTAACCATTTAGCATCTGTTTTAGGTGTTATTTCTTCCGGATCTCCTTCCAAAGCATCAAGTAGTTCCTTTGCTTCTGAAGGATTGATTTTTCCTTCTTCCACCATTTCCAAAATTTGCATTCTTTCATCTTTTATATCTTTAGACATATTCACGCTCTCCTTATATTTTACCGTTGAGTAATTTTAAAGCCTCATCTTTGGTGATTTCACCATTTTTAAGTTTTTCTAAAATCTCTTTTTTATCAACAACTGGTTTTTCCACTTTGTGTCCCAAAACGGAAATCACTTCATCCAGTTTATTTCTCACTGTTGGATAAGATATTCCCAATTCTTTTTCAATCTCTTTAATATTGCCCCTGTTTTTTATGAACACTTCTACAAAGTATTTCTGCTGGTCATTCAACCTGCAAAATTTGCAAAGGTCGAATTCACCCTGGACAACGGTCTTACATTTTTTACATCGTATCTCGGTGACCTTAACTTCGCTCTGGCATATTGGACAGTTTCCTGGTACTTCACGTTTCATAACTTCACCCACTAGATGGTATAAATTTCCACCTTTACTTTACCTTTGTTTTCATCATCTGCCTGGATATCGACCATTTTAAATGGTTCAGTACATTCTAACTGGTCAAAAATATGGTCAATGTCATGGTTAGTGAGGTTATCCAGTAAGGTTCCTATGGCTTCATTTTCACCAGAACGAGGTGAACCTGTTTCTGCTTTAGAGGGATGATATTTAAGAATCAATTTAGAAATCCATCTATATATTGAAATCCTTAAAGCAGGAAGAGGAATTGAGAATTTATCCGTTTTCACCCGTATTTTTAATTTTTTGGCCTTCATACATATGCACCTTCAAATATTATTTCAATAATATCCATGTCTAGGTTAATATTGTTAAGTTGTTATATATAAATGTATTTAATATTTTAATTTTAACTTCAAAATAATTAAAGTCAGTATTGATATTTTTAATATGAAATCTATCGGAGATGTTGAGGTCCATGAGATGATAAAAAAAATGTAAATAACTCATGTAAATATATTAAAATAAAGTAACAGAGAGTAAAAAATTAATTTTCAAAAAAAATAGGAGTTGTATACAATGGCAAAAGAAATAGAACAATTAGTAGTGGGTATTAGTCGAGAGGGTGAAATAATTGTTAAAAGTGCAAGAGGGAGAATTTATCCAGTTAAAAAAGCTGCAGACTTAAAATTCGGTTGTGAAGAGTTATTGAATGATACCGAAAAAGAGTTATACGCCACTATTGATACCGAATCCCAACCATGGGAATGTGTCTCCATAAAATAGAGCAAAACAATGCAATGAAGATTTAATAGAATAAATTATTTTTTAATTACCTTTCGGATAATAATCGTTATTTTTTCGGGTTAAATGGTTAAATAATATAAGAGAATAGAATTGTCAAATTTAAGGCGAGAATATGGGAGTAAAAAACGAAAATATGCCTAATAAAGGAGCTGCAGTTGAGAAAGGACTGGAAACATACACCATCATCCCTTATATCCCTGGTGGTATTTTAGACCCTGCCACTTTACATAAAATTGCAGACGTAGCAGAAAAATATCAGGTTGAATGTATTAAAATGACCTCAGAGCACAAAATTGGCTTTTATGGTATCAAAAAGGAAAATATTGATGACATTTTCCATGATCTTGGCATGAAACCTGGTGGTCACATTGGAAAATGTGTAAGAGGAGTTAAATTCTGCACAGGCAATACTTTCTGCAAGAAAGGATATCAGAACACAGTAGAAATGGGATTAAGGATTGATGAAACATTCCACAGGACAAAAACACCTGCTAAAGTAAAAATATCCCTTTCTGGATGTACCCGTTGCTGTGCGGAATCTGCTGTTAGGGACATAGGACTCATTGGAACCCCTAAAGGTTGGAAGTTGCTGGTGGGTGGTACCTGCGGACTTCAGGTAAAAAAGGGCAAACTACTGGCAAAAGATCTATCTGATGACCAGGCCATGGATTACATTGGCAAAATAATAGACTGTTACAATGAAAAAGGTATTCAAAAACGTTTGGGAAGAGTTATTGACAAAATTGGTTTTG
The DNA here is from genome assembly GCA_002067065.1 of Methanobacterium sp. PtaB.Bin024. GTDB lineage: Archaea > Methanobacteriota > Methanobacteria > Methanobacteriales > Methanobacteriaceae > Methanobacterium. The sequence goes on along the minus strand of MVPY01000034.1, from coordinate 39,820 downwards.
ATAAGTTTTCTCGTGAAGTATTAGGGGAATAAATTTTATCTAAAATCGTTCCTAAAGTTGATTCATGGAAAATAACTGTTTATTTTTCATCTTTTTTATCTAATATAATACTCTAAACTTATCATTGAATACTACCTATGTTTATTTTTTTGACATTTTAATTTTTTTGACCAAAATCTTTATATAATCTGGTGACCACCAGTTATATAACTGACTAATAAGTCATATAAAAAAATTGATAGTCATAAATTTGAAGATCAAGTCAGAATTAGGAGAGTGAAACCACATGTCACTGACAAAATGGAAGGAAAGAGAAAGAAAACAACGGCAAAACGACATTATCAAAGCCGCCAGGAAACTATTTGCTTCGAAAAACTTTAATGAAGTTTCAATGGATGAAATAGCAAATGAAGTTGGTCTTGGAAAAAGTACTCTTTACCTTTATTTTAAAAATAAAGAATCATTGTACTTTGCTGTAGTCTTACGTGGGACTCGAATTTGGGCACATATGGTGAAAGATGAGGTTAAAAAAGATGACACTGGTCTGGGAAAGTTAAAATTATATGGAAATGCAAATAGAAGGTTTTCAAATGAATACCCTGATGATTTCAGGCTGCTGTATTCCCCCACACTCATTAAAAAACAATTTGACACAGATAAAATGAACAGTAGCCAAGAGTTCCAGGAAGTAAGGGACCTTTTTAAAGAAATAATGCACATAGGGATCGATTCAATACAAAAAGGCATAGACGAAGGTGAAATCAGACCAGATGTGGAACCTACCGAAGCAGCTATTCTTCTATCAGTTATATACAATGGTAAAGTGAACATGGGGGACTGGGCTAAAGAGTTATTGAAAAGCAGGAAAATCGATGATGCGAAATTTACCAAAGACATCGGAAATTTCTTTCTTTACATGTTAAAAAAATAGGGACATGATAAGCGAATTCACAGAATTAACAGATTAACAAAAAAAAATGTAAAGGAGAGCAAAGTATGGATTATAGAGAACTCGGAGAAAAATTAAATGAACTTTTAAGATTAGAAAATGAACCAGCAGCCATAAAATGGTCTGTGGGAGATCCTAGGAATGTTGAAAAGGAAGAAGGTAAATCAAGGTTCTGCAAGAAACTTCAAAAAGCCATGGATGGTGAAACATTCTACGCCACTCTGGAAGAAGAAGAATGTATGGGGGGTGCCAGATATTCTGGACTTAAAGATATGCGTGAATACCCTGCAAATGTGCAAAGCGGTGCCTTCATGGTTCCCAAGGGCCTGTATAAGAGCATCCCTGCAGTGCAGCGTTCAAGGGAAAATGAAACATATATGAATCCTGGAATTTTTAATGCAATACTTTTTGCTCCTTTAAGTAAGGCAGAATTTGAACCAGATGTGATATTCATAGTATGTAATCCGAAACAGGGAATGGAGATACTTCATGCCAATGCATATGATTCAGGATCACACGGAATAGGTGCTGATGCAGCTCCAGTATGCAGTTCAATGGCTGCAACCCCATATATGACTGGAAAAGTCACCTATGGATTTGGAGATGTAGCATCAAGGCAGAGTATGAACATCAATCCAGAAGAAATAATGGTCAGTATTCCAGGGAGTGACTTGCCCCGTATAGTCTCCAATTTAGGAGAGATGCGAACTAAAATGTTTTTCAAGTAAGAATAATTTTTTTAACCAATAAATTTCTTCTAACCAAATATCTGACCAAAATTTCTATTTTTACACATTTAGTGTCCTTTAAATAAAATTTTCATGCCCTATGAATAAAAAAAGGAACTTGAACATCATACAGAATTGTTAAACCCCATTGAGAATGATATCTGAAAAAATACGTCTCAAGTGATAACCATGAATTATGAAAACCATGATAACATTGCTAAAGATAAAATAATTATGATCATGGCGGGTTTGATGGTTGGGCTTCTGGTAGCTGCCTTTGATTATTCCATCATAGGAACAGCCATGCCAAAGATCACTAGCAGTCTACAGGGAATGGAATACTATTCATGGCCATTCACCTCCTATATGCTAACTTCAACCATTGCCATAATCCTTTTTGGAAGATTATCTGATATCTATGGTAGAAAACCCATTTTACTTATAGGAATCATCATTTTCGTTATAAACTCAGTTTTGTGTGGTTTTTCCAGCAATATGTTTCAACTGATCCTGTTTAGAGGACTCCAGGGAATTGGTGGTGGAATTTTATTATCTTTACCCTTCATTGTGGTTGGAGAGATCTTCTCTCCCAGAAAAAGAGCCAAATACATGGGAATACTTGGATCAGTATTTGGACTGGCCGATGTCCTGGGACCAATATTAGGGGGTCTAATAACTGATAATCTTGGTTGGAGAGGGGTGTTTTTTGTAAATATTCCAGTTGGAATTGTTGCTGTAACCATGATTCTTTATTCTCTTCCCAATTTTAAATTACCAGATGCTAAAAAAGTTATTGATTATGAGGGGATCATCACCTTCATCCTAACTTTAAGTTCACTGGTCCTGGCAATAACCCTTGCCGGAGATCTAGACACATATCCCTTAACAGTAGTAGTTGGAGTCTTCCTATTTTCTGGATTCATGCTCATATTGTTCATTTTAGCTGAAAAAAGAGCTAAAGAACCTGTTTTACCCTTGCGACTTTTTAAAAATCCAATATATAATGTATCCTCAATTGAAAGTTTTTTAGCAGCTGCATTGATGTTTAGTGGAGTGATCTATGTTCCATTATTTGCACAGGATGTTTTAGGCATGAGTGCAACTAATTCAGGCCTTATCATGATCCCCATGAGTTTAAGCCTTACCCTGGCCTCTATACTCACAGGACAGATCATATCCTGGACAGGTAAATATAAAAAGTTGGCCATTGTTGAATTTATCATAACCGGGATTGGAGTGGTACTCCTGTCCACAATGAATAAGAACACACCTTATTATCTTCTTATAGTTTATTCTACTGTTCTTGGTATTGGTTCAGGAATGGCCTATAACATATTCAACATAGCAGTGCAGAATGCATTTACACTGCGAGAAATAGGTATAGTAACCGCTTCTATGCGGTTTTTCAGAAATATAGGTACTATAATATTCCTTCCACTCTTTGGATACATAATGAATCTCACACTGACTAAATCTGCAAACATTAATATAGGTCATACTCAGGCCCTAGTACTTTCCATTCAGAATATTTTTCTAACAGCCATAGTACTGGCATTTATCGGACTGGTTGTATCATTTCTCCTCAAAGAGTTACCCTTAGATGAAAATAAGTCAACGAAATCATGAATTTAAATTGGCATTTTGGAGTTTTATATAAATTCATGAAAAATTGATTAATGGAATAGGTACTGAAAATAATTTACTTCGTTAAACTATCCTATAACGAAGTCACATTGAAACTTAGTTTTGAAAATAAAAAAAATAGACTAAGATAAATCAGTAGTTCCAAGCAAGGAATCAATGAACTGCTGAGCTGTACGTCCTGACATTCCACCATGACGCATTTCCCATTTACCTGCTTCTGATATCAGTTCTTCATCTGTAAGTTTGATTTCAGGGTGTCGTCGGGCAAGAGTGGTGACTATGTTGAAATATTCTTTCCTTTGAGGAGTGTAATAACCAATTGTCACGCCGAACCGAGCCGCCAGGGATAGTTTTTCATTCACAGTCTCCGAACGATGCAGTTCATCCTGCGACATATCCGAACGATCACTCCATGTTTCGCGGATCAAATGGCGCCTGTTGGATGTTGCATAGATGAGTACGTTTTCAGGTTTTGCCTCCAAACCCCCCTCCATAACTGCCTTCAAATATTTATACTCAATTTCGAACTCTTCAAAAGACAAATCATCCATATAAATTATAAAACGATAATTTCTGTTTTTTATGGTGTCAATGACCTTTGGCAGTTTTTGAAATTCATGTTTATAGATCTCTATCATACGGAGACCACCACTATAATACTGGTTAAGAATTGCCTTTATGCTTGCAGATTTACCAGTACCGGCATCACCATAGAGAAGAACATTATTTGCTTTGCGTCCTTCAACGAACGCTTCTGTATTCTGCACCAGTTCTTTCTTTTGAGATTCATAACCCACCAGATCATCCAGCAGCATATCATTAGTGGTGGTGATGGGGCAAAGGATTCCTGACTTATCTCCAGTTGATATTCCAGACTTATCTCCAGTTGATATTCCAGACTTATCTCCAGTTGATATTCCAGACTTATCTCCAGTTGAAATACGAAAAGCTTTATTTAATCCAAATTCTCCAACTCCATATACTCTGTAGAAATCTGTAACTATTTCATATACATCATCACCATCTTTAGCCTGCTCAATGGCATAACTGAGTTTCTGAACTTTTTCACTCACACTCTTGTTGAAAATCTGTTCACTTTTGACAACAGCATCATAATCAGTGATAATCGTAAAGCAGTAAATATCCAGTTCTTTTTCTATTTTAGAAAAGTCATAGTCAAACAACTGCTTGAAGATACCAAAATCATTACGGGCAAGTTTATTTACCGTACCTTCATTGACTCCGACTTTTTCCGAAACAAGGGTAAATGGGTTTTCAGTCATTGCCAGAATAAAGGCCAGATAATTGTGCCACAGATTTTCATCAAAGCCATAAAGTGTTGAAATATCAAGAAGACGATTAATTTCCATATAAATATCTGAAATCAGGTCTTCTCTTGCGTAGTCGCCTGATTCAATTTTTTGGCAGATATTAGATAATCTGAATAAAATGCTATCTTGGTTGATATTTTTGTAAATCATCAATTTAGATGTCAAATGGTGCATTGATTGTCTCCTAATCCGTATAAACTCTTTAAAAAATAGCATAACCTGTGAACTGCTATTTTTCTGCGTTCATGATAAAAATGATAATAATATAAGTTGGATAATAAACTAACTCCCGCAACTCTGTACTGGACATCCTTATCTTTTGTATATCTAAGTTTCAATGATCTTTGCAATTTCACTTTTAAGAGCCAGTGCAGATAAACTCAAACACACTAAACTAGTTTTTTATAGTTTATTTATTTTATTGGTAAATCTTATGAAGTTGCAATAATTCCAATTTATTATGTTTAAAAGAGAAACAGCAACTTTAAATTATAATGACTAATGATCAATCCCATTTATATATTAAAATTACAGAATACACAACATTTATATGCTGTATCACAATCGATTCATCAATCAGATCTAATTTACTATTTAAGACCCCTTTATTGACCCCTTTGTGAAAAGACTATACTATAACGAAATAATTTATATTATACACCCGAATGAATCTTTCACTCCACATATCCCACGAAAATGTCACATGAAACTAATTCACCTAAAATGAATATTTCATTTGCAGACTGACACACCATAGTGTGTTAAGGGAAAATGATTGCAGATCAATCATTGATTAAATAAAAATGTTTTAAAAAAAAATTTATTTAAACTGTTAATAAGAGGTATTATGTAAGTTATCACTATATCTATAGGTATTTAAACGATTAATACATATATACAGTTAATTTTTTATAAATCCCTGAATTAATCAAATATAAATAAATAGGGTATTTTAAAATTAGAGTAATATTAAATTTAGAAATATTAGGAATGTATATGAGAACGTGATATAATGCTGGAAATGTTCAATGCAGAATCAGTTGCCGTAATAGGAGCATCAGGAACAAAGGGTAAAATAGGTTACGACGTGATGAAATCCCTTTTGAATTATTATGAAGGTAAAATAGTCCCAATAAACCCAAAAGGCGGTACTGTACTCGGATTACGGGCATACAAGTCCATAAAGGACCATGGCCCCGTGGATCTGGTAGTTATAGTCATACCGGCCCATCTGATCCCGGCAACAGTTGAAGAATGTGGAGAAATTGGAATAAAAAATGTTGTGGTGATCTCAGCAGGGTTCAAAGAGGTTGACACAGAAGGAGCTCGTCTGGAAAACCAGTTAGTTGAAATATGCAAAAAATATCAGATTAAACTGGTTGGCCCTAACTGTCTGGGCATTATGGACACCTACAATGATCTGAACGCATCATTCTCATCGGACATCGCCCATAAAGGCAAAATATCCTTCATGACCCAATCAGGAGCCATCATGGCTGCCATCTTAGATTACGCTGACAAAAAGAACATAGGATTCTCCAGAATTGTCAGTCTGGGAAATAAAGCCATGATCAATGAAAATGATTGTATCAAGGATTTCATGGAAGATGAAAACACAGAAGTGATAACCGCTTACCTAGAAGGTATTGTGGATGGCCAGGGTTTCATTGATGCTTGCAGAGCGGCCTCCCAGAAAAAACCAGTCCTGGTTATAAAGTCAGGGACAACATCCAAGGGATCAGAAGCAGTTTCCTCCCACACTGGAACCATAGCTGGCTCTGACTCAGCATACGAAGCAGCATTCTCCCAGTGCGGAATCATACGTGTGAACTCCCTGGACGAGATGATGGATTACAGTAGTGCCATGGCACTATCACCACTCCCTAAGGGGAAAAGAATAGCAATAATCACCAACGCAGGCGGTCCAGCCATTATGACTACTGATGTTGCCATAAAAGTCGGGCTGGAACTTTCCGAACTTACAACCGAGACCCAAGAAAAATTGAACGAAGGACTGCCAGACACCGCCAGTATAAAAAATCCAGTTGACATTCTGGGTGATGCCACTCCTGAAAGATACGCTTTCACCCTGGAAACTGTTCTGGAAGACCCCAACGTGGACGGAGTAATCTACATGGTAACACCCCAATCAGTCACCGACCCAGAAGGAATTGCTCAAGTGGCTGTTGAACACGCAAAAAATGCTGAAAAACCAATCTTGACCAGTTTCTTTGGAGGAACTCGTTTTGAAGGTGCTGAAAAACTCCTGGCAAAAGAGCAGATCCCTAACTACCTCTATCCCAAACGGGCTGTAAAAAGCATGAAAAAACTTTATGATTACACGATCATCAAGGAACAGAAGTACCCAAAATCTCCTGAATTTGATGCTGATAAAAATCTGGTTCAAAACATAATTGAAAATGCACGGGAACAGGGTAAAAATACTCTGGGTCTGGAATCACTGGATATCCTAAAGGCATATGGAATACCTACGGTGGGCACTGCCATGACAACCACCATTGAAGAAACAACAAAAGCAGCCGAAGAAATTGGATATCCTCTGGTTATGAAGATCATATCCCCTCAAATTTCACACAAGTCTGATGTGGGTGGAATCAAACTCAACCTCAATAATGCCCAGGATGTAAGAGCAGCTTACGAAGACATGATGGAAAACATTCCTAAAATGGAACCTGAAGCTGATTTAGAGGGTGTCCAGTTACAGAAAATGTTATCGGGAGGTACAGAAGTTATCATTGGAATGATACAGGACCCCACCTTTGGTTCCATGCTCATGTTTGGACTGGGCGGTATATATGTGGAAGTCCTGGAAGATGTTGAATTTGCCATAGCTCCAGTAAATGAAAGTGAAGCCAAAGATATGGTCAAAAAAATCAAAACCCATGAACTCTTGGAAGGAACCAGAGGTGACAAACCAAAGGACATCGATTCAATCGTTGATATAATACTGCGAATCTCACAACTGGTTTGTGATTTCCCAGAGATTAATGAGTTTGAAATCAATCCATTGATGGTTTTCGATGAAGGAGATGGAGCATTAGCCGTGGATATGAGGGCAATATTAAAGGAAAGAGAATCTGAGGACCTGTTACAGAGTTCTCCCCGATCTTCGAGTATAGAATCAACTACTATGTAAAAAAATTGCATCGACACAGAAATTATTGATTCCATGAGTAGAAATATGAGTTTGGAATAATTATTGAGTATTTGATTAATGGAATAGCAATCAGTGTACTTTTGAGCATATAAGTACTAAAATAGCTATTCCCTTGGATACTCAATACCTTTTTTCGTACTCTGAACGTCTAAAAACTATTTTGAATTGGGTTCCATGGCTTCTATCCAGTTTTATATCACCATTTAACTGAATAACTAAAGTATTAACCAGTTTTAAACCCAATGATTCTGTATTCTCGAAGTCTAAATCTTCAGGGAAACCTATACCTGTATCACTGATTTTGAGTTCATAATAATCACCACCTTCAACAGTATCATATGGTTTGAGTGATAAAACCACTTCCCCAAAGATTCCTTCAGGAAAAGCATGTTTTAAGCTGTTGGAGACAAGTTCACTTATTATAAGTCCACAGGGTATTGCAGTTTCAATGTTTAAAACCACATCTTCCACATTAATTACTGATCTAATCCTGTCCTCTGGGATATGGTATGAATAAAACAGTTCTGAAACCAGCCTTTGAACATAATCATCAAATTTTATACTGGTCAAATCAGGAGATTGATACAATTTTTCATGGATCATTGCCATGGATCTAACCCGGTTCTGACTCTCCTTTAATATATCAACGACAATCTCATCATCAACATATTGCATTTGCAGATTAAGCAAGCTAGATATAATCTGCATATTATTTTTAACCCTATGATGAATCTCTTTAATTAACACCTCTTTTTCTAGAAGTGAATCCTTTAGTTTATCTGTGGTAATCATCATTTCAGTTATATCAGTGGCAATCGCTAAAACTGCATAAATTTTCCCATCTTTCTCCAATGGAACCAACTTCAACTCAATCCAACTGTGACCACCTCTTTTATTAAATATCTTAGATTGAAAAACTTGCACAGTCCTGTTTTCTATAGCAATACGAAAATTCTCCAATTGCAACACGGCATCATCTTCAGGGAACAGGCCTAATCCTGTGAAATCTTCACCAATCAGTTTTTCTCTAGTCACTCCTATAAAATCCAAAGCAGCATTATTCAAATCCAAAATAATACCATTTAAATCTAGAAGAATAGTGTAATCAGGGTCTGATTCGAAAAGAGTGCGATACTTCTCTTCGCTGTCCCTTAACGCTTCTTCCATTTCTTTACGCGCTTGAACAGGATGGGTGGTGACCACAACACCTTCCACGCCTGGAACATCAATCATATTCTGGGAAATAGTCTCAACTGAGAAATATTCCCCATCTGCCTTTTGGATACGGAACTCTGTTGGAATTCCAGGATTACGATCCTGGTAAACTTCATTCAGGTCTTCTTTAACCTGGGCACGATCATCAGGATGTATAAAATCCAGGGGATTTTTACCAATGAAAAAACCTTTGGGATAGCCCAAAATACGTTGTGAAGAAGGAGAATCAAAGATTATGTGTCCTTCACGGTCCAGTATACGGATGATATCTGTGGAGTTATAAATTAGGGCTCGGAATCTTTCTTCACTCTGCTTTAGAGCTTTTTCTGAATTTTTTCGCTCTGATATATCACGAACAAAAGTCTCCAAACCCTGAATCTGTCCATGATCATCACAGTAAAATTGGGCATTTACTGATGCCCAGAATGATGCACCATCTTTCTTACGACCTTCACCTTCAAAATCCCCCACCATGCCCTGTTTTTTAATTTTTTCAAGCATTGAAATTCTATCTTCAGGATTTTTAAACAATAATTCAGTGGCGATGCCTATCATTTCTTGGGGAGAATCATATCCATACATCTTAGCCGCAGATGGACTTGCCATTAAAACATTTCCATACATATCAGATTGTATGTATGCATCCTGAAGATTTTCAAGAATATTGCGGAACTTTGCTTCATTGGTTTTTAATTCAAGTTCTGCATCTTTACGATCTGTAACATCTTCAAGAGTTTCTATTGCTCCTGTAATCTCTCCTTTAAAATTTTTGATAGTTGTAGCAGTGAAATATAACCATTTACCTGTTTTACCTAGCTTTGGGAAAAAATCAGTTCCTTCATATGCGTCTTCCAATACTTCAGATTTTTTATATTTACCATGATACCACTGCGAAAGATCTTCTAAATCTCCATCAAGGAGCAAATCAACCATACAGGGCCTTTTTTTATCATAAAAAGCTTTCCAGTGATCTTTAGTCCCAATAACTTCCTTGGACTTAATACCACTGTATTTTTCCAGCGATCTGTTCCAATAAATAACTTCATGATTTTTATCTAAAACAAACTGAGGAATGGGAGAACCATGGATTACTCCTCTCAATCTTTGCTCCATTTCATGCTTGGAAAGGGCCAGTTCTATTGTATTTTTAAGAATTAATGGATCAAAAGGTTTTATTAAATATCCGTAGGGTCCTGTGAATTTAGCTCTTTCAATGGTAGACTCTTCAGAATGAGCAGTTAAATATATTATTGGTATGTCAAGTGATTTTATTTCTGATGCAACATCAATACCATTTACTTGTCCCTTTAGAATTATATCCAACAGAATAATATCCGGTATGATCTCTTTTGCCTTCAAAATAGCTTCTTCACCATAAGCAGCAACATAAGGTACTTGGTAACCATAAGATTCCAAAGTTCCCTTGATGTCTAAGGCTTCTATGCTTTCATCCTCTACCAATAGGATTTTAACATCAGGCATTCCATCCCCTTAATAATTTATGTTATTACAGATATTTGTTTTTAATGGAAGAAGTAGTATCATTTAAAAATTTTCATGTTTCACTGCATCCTCAGAATAGTTATCCACACACATACCACAGAGTATGCAGTTGTCAGTATCTTTCACCATGGGGAATAAAATCATCATCATCGTTGGAATATTCCCACTTGACAGTTAGTTACACATGTCCCACACTTAGAACAAAATCTGGATCGATTTTTATATCAGGCATTTTTTTATCCCTACAAAAAATTAGTAGGGTGATTTAGTTAAAAGAGATTATCAATTTACTAATTAATGGATCTACCACCATTAACTAAAGATCACTTTATACATCCTGAAAAAGCAAAAGATCAAAATTTGACAAAATAGGTATTTTTCAATTCTCTCATATAGACTGAGTAGTGAAAATAGGGCCATTTCTCTCTTAATCATTTTTATCATAAAGTTATGACAAAATTCATCATGGATTTTGCATATGAATGGATATTCAGATAATCCATCAAGAAAGCGTATTCTATTTACCTACTATTCTATTGTGTACCATCATTGATCTTAAAAAATTGTAGGAGTTATCTAGAAACTGTTTGAAGTTATATCCTAAAAATTGTTTGATGTTATCGTTGAAATCGTTTGGATTTATCATGAAAAATTCCTTTGATAATGTTTTACTTCTTTACTAATCCTAACATATGATCCTGAGTTCGAATGTATATGAACCTGATCTTTGATCCTGATGTTCGCATCTAATCTTCCTGTATGAATTCAATCACAACTCCAGTCAATTCTTCCAGTGATTTTACAAATTCCCGAAATGTAGAAGGGTAACTGTTAGCACCGTAAGATTCAATTCTTACATCACCATACAAGATGTGTATTTCCCATTCATCCCCTTCCATGCAAGCATCCGAACAGGTCATAATATATTCACCATACCAGTCCCAGATTCCTATCTCATCCATACGGTGCCAGAAATCCAGCCATTCACTAGCAGTTGGAGTTATATTTTCTTGCATATCCGGCTGATCATCTGATAATTCTTTTAATACTAAATGAGTATCTTCCCATTTTAAATTAAAAAGATAACTCTTCTTTTTGTTTTCATAACTTACCATGAACTGGTCTGGATAGGATTCTTTCATTTAAAAATCATCCCTTCATTTAAAAATCACCAGAATATTATGAATGTGAAATTTAATAGGTGATTGATGAATTAAGGACCTATTTCTCGTATTTTCCAAAAAATTCATCCCATTTTTCCTTTCCAAAGATACTTATGAATTTTTCTTTATCTTCAGAAGAATACTGGAATGCTTCCGGTCTTTTGTACCTTTTTTCGGTATGAATAATTTCTGATGCATGTATTAACTCAGAATCTGGCTTATTAAATGGAATACAAAATGAATATGTCTTTTTTATGAGTTCCAGGCGTTCATCTGAGTACCAGACACGGTTGGCTGCATATTCATTCCGGAAGGTTTCATGGTTAAATACATCATCCCAGACCATCTGGAAGTAATCCTGGAAGATCTTCTCCCTGGCCTTGAGAACTCCAGGGTTACATTCCTGGGTGCGCTTAATATTTCTCATAGTATATGCTTTGCCCCTCATATCTGCCCAGCGATCATCGTAGGGTGCGAAACTGCAGAAGGAGTCAAGCCAGTCATACACATTTTCAAGCATCTTCTCCCATAAGCGTATGATTAGGTTCCATTGGTTAATACGTGGAGCATACTCCCAATCGATTTTTTGTCTTTCCAATCCAAATTCAAAGCTATCTGGAACATTAAATGGTGCATGGGATGACAGTTCATCATGGACCTGTAGGACTTTCTCGTGTTTTTCCACCTCAAGTGGCAGGTGCATGAACTCAGCAAAGGTTTTATCAGAGATTATGGCTTCCCTTAAAACCAGATCCCCCTCCATGGCTTTGTTAAGTCCTTTTTCCTCTGCAATTCTTAAGAATACTGGGTAGGATACTCCTGATCTTCCAAGTTCAATTAATTCTTCAATTGGGGATTTCAGGAGTTCATAATTGGGATGATCCTCTAATGTTAATATTGCATTCTCATAGGCTTCAAGGGTTTTTTCCAGGAGTAGTTCATCTCCTCTGCCAGTAGAGTATTCCTCTTTAACCATTCCAGACATGGTTTCGGAGTAAGCATTACTAAACTCAATAAACAAGTTTTCGGTGGTTAGTTTTGCTGTGAAATCCACGATATCATCAGTTTCCTGGGCCAAGCTTTCCATTCTGTTTAAAGCTGCATTCATGGCCTGGAATGATTCACCTTCTGCTCCTTTCTCTTCCATCTCCCTATACATGTTACGGTAGGTGTCCAGGATGGAATCTGCCATTGCTTTATCCACAGGCATACTTAGATCCCCCTGTAGGTTTTGAACTGTTCTACTCTCCTTTTCAGGACTTCATCAGGTATGGGGATTAGTCTGCGGTGTCTTTCCTCCCATATAAGGTCAAAGTTGTACTGCCAATGGGGATCCCACTTATGGGCATTGGGAATCACTGATTCGGTCCAATCTTCCCGACCCATATTGATTAGTTCCTGTGGATAGTCCTGGTTGATCTCCTTTTTCCATTCATCCGGGACTTCTGCAGACTGGAAAATCTCTATTTCTTCCAGGGTCATCATGTCATGGTAGATTTGGTCTGTGAAAAGGTCCAGGCTAATTTCAATACTTACTTCACCCTCAATCTCAGAAACCGTATTAGTCAGTTCTATGTCAGTTTTAACTGTATCAATAATATCAAGAATTCTTAATGGTGCGTGTAAGCGTATTTCTTCTTTTAATTCCTGGTATAATTTTTTCCTTGCTGTTTCCTGGTCTTTAACAAGAGCTATTGCATTTTCAACAGCCAAATTCCCCTCTTCTACCTTGCGGCCAAATTCATCCAGTTTATCTGAAGTGGCTATAGCATCATATAATGCCTTTTCAGACTGGTATGAGTATGGATACAGAGGGTTGTCCTCATATTTCTTAAATCTTGCCTGATAGTATTCCATGTATTCTTGATGTCTTTTTTCCAATTTAACCCCTCCTTAGTTTAGTATAGCAATCCTTCATTAAAATAAGTATTCTCATTGGTGTAACATCTCATAGATTTGAAATGGAATCTATTGAAGTACATATATTTGAAATGGATTCTATTGAAGTACAAATTTGTCCATGGAAATAATATTAAAATAAGAGTTTCTTTGGATTATCTTGGCACATGATGGTTATTTCCTTCCAGGAAATCTCGTGTTTTAGCATGCTTTCAATCATCATCTGCATCCCCAGTACGGGGTTGGGATTGTATTTCTGGCCGAGATCTGTGGCCAAGATGCAATGTTTGACTCCCACTTCCTTTATGGCCTCTGACATAACCATGGGGTCGAGTCTATCATGTTGAGGCATGGTGGCCACCCAGCAGTGTTCCAGGTATGCTTGATGAGCCATTTCCTTCTGTTCATCCAGAGATGCTCCCACCACACCAGTCAGGGGATGGTTTATCAATATTTTTTCTACACCTATACTGTGACACTCATCCAGAACGTAGAATATGTCCTGTGGTTTTAAATGGCCTGTGGCCAGAACCAGATTATAATCCTTTACCTGATGTAATATCTCCTGCAAGGGTTCTTGTTCTATTTTAATATCATGATGGTGGATGGTAGGTAGCCAGACAACTTTACCTCCCATCAAAGCAGCACTTCTAACTGCATCCTGGTTCAATCCACCCACCGGAAGGTTTAGTGTGACACCACCCCAAACCGGAAAACCTGTTAATCTACGTGCTATGTAGGCCCTGCCAGCCGTGGATTCTACATGTGATTTAATCACAATGGCCTCCATACCATTCTCTTTAGCTTCCAGAGCTGCCTCATAATCATCTAAGAGTCTCGGTTTTAAATCAGGGTTGGTATGGATATGCATATCAATGATGCCCCTGAGAATACTATTTTCAGGATTTTTCACCCTAAAATCCCCTTAAAACATCTAGTTTAAGCCAATATGGCACACTTTTCAGGTGTTCCCATATGAAAGTTAATTTCTTGCATGTTTCACTTGCAAGATTCATTTCTTGCGTGTTTCTTCGTACAAGTTTGCTCCAGTGGAGTCCATTGCAACTATCAATGGGCCGAAGTTTTCAACTTCTAGTTCCCAGATAGCTTCAGGCACACCCAAGTCCATCCAGTGAACTCCTTTAACTTTGTTCACTGAACTAACATACAAAGCAGCACATCCTCCAACTGCCGCCAGGAAAACAGCTCCATTTCTTTTTAGTGCTTCAGATGTTCTTTCATCCATACCTCCCTTTCCAATTACAGCTAATGCTCCCTTGTCCAGAACTTCTGCCTGATAATGATTCATTCGGGTGCTAGTGGTTGGGCCCACCGCCACCATTTCATAATCCTCACCATGTCGTCTTATTATGGGTCCCGCATGGAATATAACCGCTCCATCCAGGATGACTGGTGATCCCTCCTGGATCATGCGCTGGTGAGCACTGTCTCTAGCTGTGTAAATGGTTCCTGATATGTAAACTGAGTCTTTTATTCTTAATTTCTGGGTTTCTTCTCTATTTAAGGGTGTTTTAAGATTGAATATCATAGTGCACCATATAAAATTTTTATCCTAACTCTAATCAATGAGATGAAAACTTTCGTTGACATATGTGATTACAGAAATATTATCTTCAATATATCCGTCAAAGTACATCAATATATCATTCTAAGTACAAATATCATCTTTTAATGGGTTAGAAAAAAAGCAATTTCTATCAAACAAAATATGAATTTATCACTGCAATTGAAAGAATAACAAGTAATATAATAATTATCATACTTAATAAAAGGGTGGGGTCTGTCTCGTTATAGAAACTGAAAACTCTATCTATAAATGTTTGATTTTTGACACTGACCCTTTTTTCAGCAATATTAATCATTAAACGTTCTTCTTCCAGGACAATATTTAAATATTCCTTCTTTTTAATTACATCTGAAGCGTTGCTTGTATTAGATTCTTTTCCTAGAAGATTATTATCGAGAATATCCCATAAACTCTCTTCTTTTTGCGTATTTTCTATGAAATCATCATCCATTTGAACTTTAGGGAAAATATTCAGTAAATTTTTCCTCCTTTCCAATATTCTGGCTTCGAATTGATTTAAGGCTTTTTTGTTATGGTTAAGGTTGTTGACGTTTTGATCCAATTCTTTCCTGGTTTTACAGAATTCTAATGGATTACCACACTCACATTTAGCAAAATCACGAGGGGATTCGTCGTTTTTGAGTTTGTAATGTCCTCCGCAGTGATTGCAAAAGAGATAACCATTATCAATGATCACTGCTCTGGAGGATTTTTTCCCATTTAAAACCATAAAAACACCTTAAACCCCTTTTTATCATATTTCCAGTATAAATATTTTCTAAGACAATTACATGAAAAAAGGGGAAATAATACCGGTATGTTATTTTCCATGCACATGCATCTATTGCCTTTTTTATTTTACAATACATTTTATAATTTAATATAAATTAATCTTTTTGTATTTTTATGGTTTTTTTAAAAAATCTAGTTCTGCCCACACCACATTAAAAACAGAAAAAATGATAATAGGTTCCTCTATAATCCTTTATGTCCTCAGAAATACGATATCAGGGAAACTAAAATAGAATAAAAAGATAAATTTAAAAAAGAAATCATAAAATAATCCTGTTCTTCATGCAATTTTAAAGACGGATTAAAATGATGGTTTTAAAGGAATAATCATATCTGTCTGTACATTACATTACCTTTGTTTACAATACATGTAACTTGAACTTCATAAGATTTAAAAAAATCCCAAAAAATTAAACCAAACTCTATTAAACCATTAGAAAAAATGCCCCATTCTAATTATAATATCAATATAAAAAAAAAGATTGAAGATAGTAATACTATTTAATATATATTTAATAATAACCACTTGTTGGTTGTTCTTCCATTAACAAGCCTACCACTTTGACAGAATAAATAAAAGCATTTCTCTGATTTACACAATTTAAACTTCGTTAACCAAAAAACCAGTTTATCGTGGTTAAAAAAAGCAATGAAATAATAAAAAATAATATAATAATTTAGAAGAATTCCACCATAAGTTCAAATAAGAACTATAAATAAAGAGAAGAGACTTAATATATTAAGTTCATGAATACTGTTACATTCTGAGTATTTTCAGTTCTGAGTATTTCCAAATTATATTAGAGGTGACTTATGTCTGCTGTTGATAACATCACTAACCTTTCCAAGTACCTAGTAACCATTCCCCCTAGTAAATTTTCGATTTTAACCATGATCTTCCTTAGTTTTGCCACTGGTGCCATAGCCAGCTATTTAGAACCAGAAGTATCCCTATTTGATAGTATTGTATATGGTGGATCTGCAGGTTTTCTTATCTTTGGGATAACCTCTATTATGGATGGTGCAATTACCCAGCCTCTGATTAACAGCATGGAAGGTCGGCGTTACATGAAGATGAAACATTCCATGTTCATCTCCCTGATAACCATGGTATTGGTGGCCGTGGTATACGTTTTAGGTAGCCTGATTTCAACTTTTACTGTTTACAGTTATATTATCGATGCACTAGTACTGGGCTGTGCCCTGGCCTTTGGTCTGCGAACCTTCATCATCTGGGGAACCTCTAACGTTGGTGCCGTGCGATCCATTTTAGTATCAACCATTCAACCAATCCTTATATTAAGTATGGTAGTGGTTTTAGTCTTTTTAACCAGTATCAGCACTAACATTGGTCCATTCAGCATCCTAATCGTGGCATTTAAAGGAATAGTGGCTGGATTAATAATAATCATCGCCATTTACTCTTTTATATTGGTCGTTGAATCACCCATCCGCCGAAACTTGGGGGTTGGTGGTCTTGAACTTTTATCACTGTTTATAGCACAATACTCTGAAGGTTCCAAGGCCATGGAAAAACTCTTTGAAGACATGGGTGAACCAATTGACACCCTGGTGGGTTTGGTGAGTTTCAAGGGAAAAGATGGTATTAAGGGACTTTTCATATCTCCCTGTGTGCACCCAGGTCCAGTGGGAACCATCGGAGGAGGCAACATGCCAACACAGCTAGCAGATAGTTTAGAAACTTTCGCCATGGTGAGTCACGGGCCATCAACCCATGACTTCAACCCAGTTAGCTCCAGGGAAATCTGCAAAATAAAAAAAGTAATCAAAAATGCCCTGAACGAAATGGAATATTCAAAAAAAGCCAGTCCCTTCATTCGAGTCGGAAGTGAAGATGCCAAACTAGGTGTTCAGTATTTTGGAGACGATTTACTAATCTTAGCCACATTTGCACCCCTTGGATTCGACGATATCGACTTTGGGGTGGGTTTATCCCTAATTAAAGCAGCTCAGGGTCATACCAAAGCAAAAAATGTAGTATTGGTGGACTGCCACAACTCATTTAAGGGAGAATCCGGACGTGTGCTACCTGGAAATCCAGAAGTCTTCCAGCTTTTAGATGCGATCGAAAAACTCGAGAAAACTGAAGAAAAAGAGTTTAAGATGGGATGTGCCAGTGACCCCATTCCAGAACTAGAGAAAAATAGTGGTGTAGGTCAAAGCGGAGTCAAAGTAATGGTTTTAGATGTTAATGGGCAGAAAACTGCTTACATTCTTATGGATGCCAACAACATGGTTATGGGATTCCGAGATGAAATATTAGAGGCAGTACAAAAAACAGGAGTAGATTGTGCTGAAGTTATGACCACCGACACCCACTTTGTCAACACACTTTCCGGAGGCCATAATCCTCTGGGAACAAAAGACCGTGATCTGATCATCGCAAAAATAACAGAAAATGTCAAAAATGCTTTAGATGACCTTGAACCGGTGATGGCTGGTGCTAAGATGATGAAAGTATCAAATATTAACACCCTTGGTCCCACCCACGCCACTGAACTGGTAACCACCATCAGCTCCATAGTGGCAGTAAGCAGGATCGTTGCCCCTCTGATCTTTGTGCTGGCACTGATCTTTGTCTTTATCTGGATATTCTACTGGACATTCTAATAAAATTCTACTGGACCGTCTAATAGGAAAAAAGCTCTAAATATAACAATAAGAAGATGATAGAATATTAAAAAGAAATTAATTTGAAAAAAACATTTAAAAAAAAAAAGTCTTTAGATTAAAGAAATTTAAAAAATATTTTAAAATAAAAGTAATGGTTGGGTTTCAAAACAAAAATTAGATGTTATAAAGAATTACCCATACCACTATCCATAAAAAGAAGAATGGTACAATGCCGCTCCATAGCCAGCCTTTAAATCCTCCCACTTCTTCCTTGCCAAAAATCCGTTCCGATATTTGACCACCTATATAAAGGATAATCAATCCTGCCAGGACTGCGAGAGCTTCGTTTTTACCCAGGCCAGGAATGGCGCCTGTTGAAAGTAAAGCTGATATGTAACCTGCAACAATGGCTAGTGCAGTGTGTATACTTGTAACTTTAACTTCTATTTCCATAGTTTTCCTCCATTTTACATATTTAGTTATAATCATATAATATAAGTAAGGTGTTTTCCATGAAAGCCATGTCCAATGTTGATCTTTACGCCATATCCCATGAACTCAATGAAACCCTCAAGGATGCTAGGGTGCAGAAAGCATACCAGCCCACCAAGGACACAGTAATCATACGCTTCCATGTTCCAGGAAAAGGAAGAGTTGACGTTGCGTTTCAGGCAGGTTTAAGGGTGCACACCACCCAGTATCCTCCAGAAAACCCTAAAGTTCCCCCATCATTCCCAATGTTACTGCGTAAGCATTTAAAAAATGCCACAGTAACTGAGGTGAGGCAACATAACTTTGACCGTATCCTGGAAATTGACATCCAGAAGGAACACCGCTTTACTCTGGTTGTTGAACTTTTCTCTCAAGGTAATATAATACTTTTGGATGAATCCAACCAGATAATTTTACCCCTGAAACACCGCCATGCCCAGGGTCGGAAGATAACCTCTAAGGAAGAATACCATTATCCTCCAGAACGAGGCATACACCCCCTGAATGTGGAACTAGGGGAATTAAAATATTTATTCAAAGATTCTGACAGTGATCTTATCCGAACTCTGGCCAGGAGTGGTCTGGGTGGAATGTACTCCGAAGAAATATTCCTGCGTTCTGGTGTGGATAAAAAAAAGCCAGCCAACCAAGTCAGTGAAGATGAAATTGAATCAATCCACCAAAGCATGATGGAAGTTTTCAAACCCCTTAAAACCTATAAATTCCAACCCCAGATCGTTCGTGAAGTTATAGTTGATGAAGAAAATGTGAAGAGCGAAAGGGAAGGAAATGGCAAATCTAAAAGAAAAGGTAAAGAAGATGTTCTGCCCCTTGATATTTTAACCTACAAAAATTTCCAAAAAGAACGTTTTGACACCTTTAACCAGGCTGCCGATGAATTCTACAGTGCAAAAGTTGGTGCTGATATAAAAAAGGTTCAGGAAGATATCTGGGCCAAACAAGTGGGTAAATATGAAAAAAGGCTCCGTATACAGGAGGAAAGTCTGGAAAAATTCCAGAAAACCGTGATCCAATCAAAAAAGAGAGGAGATCTTCTCTATTCACATTACTCTGAAGTTCAAAACATCTTAGATATAATCCACCATGCCAGGGAGAAGTTTTCATGGGCCGAAATAGCATCGAAACTGAAAAAAGGCCGTAAAGAAGGAATGAAAGAGGCTCAAAGTATTGAATCTCTGGATAAAATGGGTGTCCTGACTTTGAATCTTGAAGCAGAACGAGTGATGGTGGATTCCAATCTGGAGATCCCTGAAAATGCAGAGAAATATTATAACAAAGGTAAAAAGGCCAAAAGGAAGATTAAAGGGGTTAACATAGCCATAGAACGCACCAAAAAAGATGTGGAGAAAATGCGGAACAAAAGGGAATTGGCCATGGAGAAGGTCCGTGTTCCCCAGAAAAGGGTGCGCAGACAGCTTAAATGGTTCGAAAAACTGAGATGGTTCCTATCCTCTGATGGACTTCTGGTGGTTGGGGGTCGGGATGCCGGTACCAATGAACTGGTGGTGAAGCGTTACCTTGATAATCAGGACATCTATCTGCACTCAGATATTCACGGTGCCCCTTCTGTGGTTATCAAGAAGGGTGAGGATGAAATTCCTAAAAAAAGCATTCAAGAAGCAGGTCACATGGCTGCATCCTTTTCCAGTGCCTGGAGTAAAGGTTACGGTTCTCAGGATGTTTACTGGGTTCACCCGGACCAGGTTTCCAAAACCCCCCAGTCAGGTGAATTCGTGGCCAGGGGTGCATTCATAATAAGAGGTACCCGAAACTATCTCCGGGGAATACCCCTAAAAATAGCAGTGGGTATTGTAGATTATGAAGGTGAAAGGATAATGGCAGGCCCTCAAGAAGCAGTTTCCAAGTACACTAACAACTACGTGGTTTTAAAGCCAGGTTTCACCAAAAAAGAGGAGATTGCCAGGTCAGTTCTTAAAAAAATAGATCCTGACCATATCTTAACTCTGGAAGATGTTATCCGGGTCCTACCATCAGGTAAATGTGATTTTGTGTAAAACAACATGTGTCAAATAAAATAAGAAGGAAGTAAAATAGGAAAACACAGGAATAACTTTCTGATTATGACCTTTTTTATTAAGACCTTTTTTTATCCTTATTCTTCTTTTTTAATATATAATTAATGTCAATAAGGTATTTTCCCTCCTCATCAGAGACTATAACTGATTCATCTGCCATTATGGATTCTAGGTTCAGCTCATAAACTCCCTGCTCATGGACCATAATGGTCTCCACAGAATTGCCCTTGCTTTCCTTGATCTTTTTAACTTTCCCATCCTGATGGAATTCAAAGAATTTACTACCACAGTTAGGGCAACCCTTGAGTAGAAGGTCTTCTGAATCCTGGAATTCCTGGCCACACTTAATACATCGATGCATCACTATCACCGAGGCTTGCTACCATGGAAAGGAAGTTTGATTTTCTTTTTACCTGTTTCATGATATTTGCAGGGCCAATTACGGTTATGCCCACAGTTTTCTTCTTCGAAAGACCGAAAAATGAGGTTTCATCCTTTTCCAGGGTGTAGATGTCTATGCCCACAAAGCTTTCCACATCAATTTCGCGCATGGTGGTTTCAATAAGCTCTGCTTCTTCTTCAGGCTCTAAACCACCCTCCATCACCAAAACTTCGCCACATTTCACCTTTTCCACGATCATGGATATTTTTTCCATACTGCTTTGATCTTTAAGGGCATCAGATGAAAGGAAATCCATCTTCAAAGTGTTAGTCTCTTCATCCATAAAAATCATCCCTAGTTAAACTTCTCCACCATTGCCTGGTAGAGTTCATCAATATTATCTCCATTGAGGGCGGATATTCCCACTACCTTGTGCTGGGGAAACACAGATAAAATTCTTCCTGTGTTTGATTCAGGCAGATCCACCTTATTGGCCACCACTACAAAGGGTATGTTACGTGCCTCTAAATTCCCAATTATAGTTATGTTGGCCTGGGTTAAAGGATCTTTAGTTGAGTCCACAACTAAAAGAACACCTGTTACGTCATCTAACCATTTAATAGCTTCTATTATACCCTTTGTGGCTTCTTTGGCTCTTTCTTTGGCTTCTTCCTTGGTTAAGCCATACTCCAGGAAATTTTTATAATCAATTTTGGTGGCTATTCCGGGGGTGTCAATTATATCAAAGTCCAGTTCAACCCCATCGTAGTTGAGGGAAACTCTTTCCTGCCGGTAGACTTTTCGGGTTTCGTGGGGAATTTCTGAAACAAGTCCCAGATTTTTTCCTATCCAATCTTTGGTCATCCTGTTTGCCAGGGTTGTTTTTCCTGAGTTTGGATGTCCATAGAATCCTATTTTAAGTTTTTTTTCCTTTCCAATTAGTTTGTTGAAGATGTCTCTGAAAAATTTTTTTCTGAAAATTCTTTGCATGATATCAACCATTTAATCACTCTTTTAGGCAGCAAATGAACTAATCTTGTGTATAATTCTGATATTAATAAACTGTCTTTGGATATAAATAAACTATCATGTGTGCATTCAATATATAAAATAACTATTGTGTGTAATTCTAATATAAATAAACTATCATGTGTGTATTCTAATATAATAAATTAATGACTTATGTATATGGAAAATAAACTAATTACTGCACACATTCAAATAGAATAGATATTAATTATGAGGCAGTTTCATTCCTGGTATATTTCACCAGGTTTAAGTATGGTTACTTTAGTATCTGTAGATAGTTCAACTAATTCTTTGAATCTTTTTGGATTTTGTTCTATCACTGGGAATGTGTTATAATGCATGGGTATTATGACTTCTGGTCTTATCCAGCTAGCAGCTATGGATGCCTCCGTGATTCCCATGGTGAAACGGTCCCCAATAGGGAGTAATGCAATTTGGGGTCTGTAAATATTTTTTATAACCCTTTCCATATCCCCAAAAATACTGGTATCCCCTGCATGGTAAATCCTCCTACCATTTTCAAGTTGCAGTATAAAACCACAAGAGCTACCACCAGGGCCTATTCCTTCGATGAAGTCCATGTCTGAAGAATGAATTGCATTTACCATGGTAACTGTTATTCCTTCCACATTAACAGTTCCACCCATGTTCATACCTATGGTGTCTAATTCCTGTTGAGTAAGATATACAGAATGTTCATGGTTACAGATTACAGTTGCATCATTTTCTTCAGCTAATTCCACCGTGTCCCCAAAATGGTCTTTATGACCATGTGTAACGCAGATAATGTCTGCTGTTAGATCTTCTATTTCCACTGGACATGCAGGGTTATCTCTAATAAAAGGATCAATTAAAATTTCAGTATTTGGAGTGGATATGGAAAATGCGGAATGTCCCAGCCACCTGATCTTCATTTTCTTATCTCCAGGTCAATATCTTGTGAGATGGTCCATGCATCTTCAAACATTCTTTCGATTTCCATAATAGATTTTTTATCCTTGTATATTACTCCCACTTCATAACTTTCATAAATAGGGTCTGTGGATATGATAAGACCATTAGCATCATCAGCCACTACAGCTACAGTGTGTACATGAGGCATTGTTCTTATATCGACATTTTTTTCCTGGAGCAGTTTTATCAGCTCCACTGAGGCATCATCATCTAAACTAGCTTCCTGGATGATCATACGGCTTTCTGTGTCCATGAATTTTTTCAGTATGCCCACGTCAATGTTACGTACCCAGGGATACATCATCAGTAAACGATTTTCCGCAGTTACTATGGTCTCTTTCATGGCTTCCTGAACGTCTTGAGCCTCAAAAGACCATATTATGCTGGGTTCTTGTGAGTCTGTCTTCAATTTATCAATTGTTCCCTTAAAAGAGTCTAAACGTTCATCGATTATGCTTTCAATGTCTTTAGCATTCTCAATATAGTTTTCCTTTAGCTTATCAAGCCTATTTTTAACGAACTTATCATCCCTTCCTGGACGGGTTTGGAGTTCTTTCAAACGTTCTTTATCAGCAGTCTCCAACACAGATTTAGGAGCAGGAGGTTTCATTTTTTCCTCAGCAGGTTTTGCTGGTTTTTTAACTGGTTCAGGAGTTTTAATTGGCTCTATTTTCTTACCAGCAATTTCTGGTCTTTTATCTTTATCCTCTTTTTTTACTGGGGAAATTTTTTTAGGAGTTACCTTTTTTTTACTGTCAACATCTGGAGGTGCCGTAGTTGATTTTGCAGTATCAACCTTTGGTTTAGCTTGAGGTGTGATCTTTTTAGGAGTTACAGCTGTTCCTTTGGGTTTTTCAACCTTTTCAGGTTTTACTTTGTCTTTTTTAACGGATGGTGTGATGGTTTTTGAAGGTCCGAATTTAGTTTCTTCCTTGGTCTTGCGTTTAGGTTTAATTACCTTTGACTTAGATTCATCACGCGAAATTGAAGGCTTTTTTTCTTTAGGTGATACTTTAACCGGTTTGGTTATTTTAGTAGTGGATGGTTTGGGAGATACTACCTTTTTAGGTTTTGAAGTTGTCCCCCTTGACAAATCTATCTTGCTACCAAAGAATATAAGTAAAATTAGTCCAAATACTGCAGCTATTAGACCTACAAAGAATGCTATTGGGTTTGGTGGAATTTTTAAACCAAGATACATGAAATACAATCCGCCGATAATCAAGAGAGCCCCAAAAACGCTGACAATTAAATTGATCATCCTCATACCTCCTAGCCTTATTATGTTAGGGATTATTTATAAATTATTAGTTTCATCACACACCATTATTATCATTCTTCTAGTTTAACTCTTAAAAAATTGAATCTATAAATAAAATAGGGTCTTATCAATTATTAATATTTTCCGGATAATCATGCCAAAAACTTGGTATTTTCCCAAAAATTGAGGGTAATATCAACCTCTTTTTAGAATTTCTATTTTAATGATTTATAAGATAATTTTTTATAGTTATTGCTAGTTACTACACATGATATGTCTTTATATGTTGACCTATTCCCTTGATTTAAACTATTACTCCTCGACTTACAACCCACAGTCACTCAATCTCAATCCAGATTATTCATCAATATCCACGCAGTCATTTATGATTTTAACGGCATCTTGTGTTCCATTATACTGGGAAAATATTTTCTGTGTTTTTAATGTTCCTTCCTTTAAATCTTCATTTTTCAGTAGATGGTTTATACCATCAGCCAATCTTTTAGAACTTATATTCTCCATGTTCTCAACATGGGCTATTCCATAATTTTTCATTTTCATGGCATTTTTTAGTTGTTCAGGATGGTTTTGGATAGGAACCATTATACTGGGAATGCCTAATGACGCGATTTCCATGGAGGTGGTATGTCCAGCTAGGCTTACCACCAGATCTGAAAGTTTCATCCATTCCATTATATCTTCCAGGTAGCTCTTAAAGATAATATTTGAAGATGATATTTCTTGATCTAATTCTATCTGAGGTCCGGTAACCAGAATTAACCTATCACATTCCAGATCTGGTGCAGCTTGGCACACTAGATTTAAAAGTTTGTTTCCAAATTCTGATCCCCCTACTGTGACCATTACGATTTTTTCTGACTTTCCAAATCCAAATCTTTTGCGGAGTTCATCTTTACTATCCATCTTTTTGGCATCCATTTTTAGGATAGGTCCAGTGTAATAAACCCTATCACGAATTTGAGGTGGAATATCCCATGAATTCTTGATATCAGGAATGATGATGGACTGGCATAATCGGGAAACATCTTTTATGAAACGCTGCAAACCATTCTCCAGGTACTCCATGGTCCGGTCATTCGTGTAGGCATCTTTAATTTCAGGGGAAATGTCATTGCTGACCAGTACGCAGGGTATTCCTAATACTTTGCAGGTGATTGGTACGGAGTAATGGGAGTCAGAAACAACTACGTCTGGTTTGAACTCCTTAATTATGCGGGATTCATGGTATATGCTTTTTAAAAAAATGTAAGGTGCATCTATGGATTTTCGAGCTGTGTATTTCAGGTTTAATTCACCGGAACTTCCATAAAATTTGATGTTAGGAAGTTTCACAACATCGAATGTGCTGTATTCATTCAGCATCTCGTAACCAGATCCATAACTTGCAAAAAGGACTTCATCACCGTTTTGGTGAAATTTTTGAGCCAGAGCTAATGAACGGGATGTGTGACCCATCCCAATACCGCAAGGAATTATTAATACTTTCATTTAAGCCACTTCTATCTCAATACTCTATTTTTTTAATCAAAAAAATTATTAATTGTCTATTTTACAACGAATTTTTAAAGAATATCCCCTTGTTTTATACAATATTCCCGTTAACTATTGCCATATAAACTAGATAAGTTTTTAGAATCAATTGTGTTTAAAATTTATTAGAATTTAATATGTTTAAAATATTTATTAAACTATTAAAATCCAAAAAAACAAGAAATATGGATTTCACCTATTGATGCCTTAAATTATTTAATTGGGAGTGATAACATTATAAATTTAGAATAATGATGTTGTATTTTATTCCCTAAATATTTTAGTCCTGGGACTCAATAAATGAAGCAATGCTTTTAAACATTTCAAGGGAACCTTGGTTGCTGCTTAAACTCCATGCTAATTTATTTCTAAGACTTCTTTTTGGTTCTTCACCCAGGGAATTTAAGTAGAAAATAGTCTGATTGAAAAGAGAGTCTGTACCACTTTCAAAGTCTATGTTTCCATCTTTTTGGATTTCATCAATTTTTCTGCGGAAGACTCTTTTAAGATTCTTGGAAGCCCGATAGACCTCTTCCGGATCATCACTTTCCATCTGTTTTAAGACGGTTTCTATTTCCACAAAGTCCATTCTGGAAATACTAAACACAATACCCTCTGGTCTTATGGATTGAATCCTTTTAACCCCATCATAGATACTGAAATCATAATCTACAATATAAATCTCTCCTTCACGCAACAATGCCATTAAAGATTCATTGAAGGTTTTATCGGATGTTGCTATTCCTGATCTGGATCTGATAACATCTAGAATATCTTTTTTGGATAATTCATTACCTTCCAGTACTTCTATGATCAATTTTTTTAAATTGTAGTTTTTGGGCATGGTCACAACCATCTTTTATTTGTTATGTGATAATATGCACAAAAGAGTGTATTAAAGATATTTGTGTGTGAAACTATATATTAGATTTTATAAATATAGAATGTAATGACAATTTTGTCTACAAACAACAATTATATATATAAGTTGATACAATAATATTATTATTACAATAATATCAATCATAATACTGTTGGAGAGAATTAGGGGGTATGTGATGAATTTTGTTGATGATGAAAGAGGACAAGGAGCAGCTGAATATATCCTCTTGTTTGGCGGTATAATTGTAATAGCAATAGCTGCACTACTCGTTTACCAATCATATATTAACCAAGCATCATCATTAAACTCAGAAGAGGATGTGAGTGTTGTTAGAGAAAGTGTGCAAAGCAAAAGATAGATAACACTTATGAATGATAATATTTTAATAAGAAGTGATACAAAAATCAAAAACATTATATTCATTGCAAAATGATAAATATAGATCACGTTTGTTATATAACAAAAAACAAAAAAAAATAATGGAGGAAACGCTATGAGTTTTTTAAAAGACGAAAATGGACAAGGCGCAGCTGAATATATTCTATTGTTTGGTGGTGTAATCGTGATTGCAATAGCTGCATTACTGATCTACCAAGCATACTTCAGTAACACCGACTTCAACAGCGCTGAAGATGTGTCAAGCGTTAGAGACAGCGTCTCAGACAGATCTACTATATAATTGCAATAGCTGCACTACTCATTTACCAAGCATACTTCCAGAACACTGATTTAAACTATGTTCGAGATGTATCGAGAGTTGATGAAATCTATCCAGCAAAAGCAAAAACTAAACGCCAACAACTAATAGATGGTCATGAACTATTTATTAGTTGAAATTTTTCTTTTTTAAACAGAATTGCTTTTTAGAACTAATTACGAAGTATATATTGTTTAAATTATAGCTTAACAGAATTAGGGATATAATTTATTATGAAATAATAGTTGTGTTGAGTCAACAGCTTCTTTTTATATTTAGAAATAATAAATGATTTATACTTGGCCCTTCAATATATTATTAATAATTATTCTTAATATAAAGTACACTTGATGAATAATAATAGGCACAAATGTTTTAAGGTGGATAAAATGGATGAAAAAGCTCAACTTAGTGCAGAAATGATATTATTGATTGGTGCCATTTTAGTTATAGTGATCGTTGCAGGTACCTTCATATATGATATTACCGACTCAATAGCAAGCAACATTACTGGAATAATAGATACTGCACGGGACAACACCATTAACAGAATGTAACTGTGCTTCATTTAAAAAAAAACTCATATTCCCCAAACAACCACACTTTTATTTGTATATATGGGTTTGAATACTGTTGAGTTGCTCTTTTCAATAACTAACTTGGAGAATATCGAGTTTTCAAATTTTCTATCAAGTACCACAACCTGTTTATTATTAATTATGAAAATACAAAAATTACTACCATCATCTATATAACGCTTTTTTGAAGTTCCATTATTAACAAAACCCACACAATATGGTTTCTCGTTTTTCCATGTAATATTTCCAGTTTCTAAATTCATGAAAACATCATTAGTGGAGGTTAAATTTTCACTAACTATGTTTATTGTTCCTGTGGAGTATGTAAAATCAATTGATTGTTTTTTCTGGAAGTCCCACTCCCCAAAGGAGAGTGTCCAGTAACCAGGCCCTAACATTCCATCATTGGTGATTAAAACCATTGGTGATGGATTTTCAGGATGAGTGTATTTTAAAACCTCATCAGCCTGTTTGGTTTCTAAGTTGTACTTATTTATAAGGATTTCCCGAGAAGTGTTCCGATCAAGACCCAATATATTGTTCATTATCTCCACGGTTTTAGTGGTATTTTTCATATACATATTCAGCGTAATATAACCTCTATCTCCAGTAGTAGACAGCATTCGCAAAATACCCACGGAAAGACTTTCATTATCCGTTGAAAAAGATTTGCAGATCCAGTAATCTCTGGCCGTGCTAGGAGATTTATTTTTAAATGGGTATAAATCATCGTAATTTCTCACAGGTAAAGTTTCTATATAACCCATTCTACCATCTTCGCTAACCGGACGATCTGCAATAGCAGTGTATACATGGCCATTGCTCCAAGTACTTATAATCACTGTGTTATTGGCTGTGTTGTTTTTTATCCAAAGTGAAACTGCCCATACATCATCATTAGTCCCCGGAGACAAAAAATTATCATTTTCCAAGTTAATGATTCCCGGAAGTAATGACACTAAAAGAACTAAAATAGCAAAAATTTTTATTAAAAAGGGGATTATTTTGAAAATATCAGTTCTTTTAGTGTCTTTTAGCAAATCTAAGTATTCAACAATGATGCCAACCATTATCCCAGTACTGATCACAAGGGGCGGGATCAAAATCATGATAAATCTGACACCCTGGGTTAAAGTAGCAAAACCTGCAATGATCCATAAAACTAAAAAAGAAAATGATAACCAGTTCATTCTGTCTAGGAATTTTTTATGTAATGAATCATTTAACATTATTCTACATATCCACAAAATTCCAAATAACCCTGCAAATATTATAACTCCCAGATCTGAAACAAGTTCCTCCAACGATGGTTTACCTAATTCTGAAACAGAACTGTAAACATTAGGCCAATCGACCCATGTTCCACCTGATAAATTAATTAACTGTAAAGGAGAATATGCTAATTTTATGATATTTGCAAATCCGCTAAAAATAGCTACCAGAGCTAAAGTGGTGACCAAGAATACCAAAAAACTGTACAAGTGGTTATTAACCATTCTGCCTTTAATACTATTCCAAAGAATCTGAATTACCCAGAATATAATAATTATGTAAAATAGATACTGCCACCCATTCCATGCAAGTGAAAATAAAAACAAGGAAATTGCAGATAAAAATGAGAATAAGATTCCTTTTTGAGTGGATATGTTATCATAAGCTTCAAATAAAAACCAAACCATTAACAATGGAAAGATCAGATTGAACATGTCAGTATCAAACCATCCTGGAACTGTACGAGCAAAATAAAAAGGGACTGTAACTGTTAAAATTCCAGCACTCACTGCCCCATACTTGTTGGTGAACCGCCCCACAAATAAATATGTTACTATTCCAGCCAGTGGTGCCACAAACGCAGGTAACCAGAAACAGACCACAAGTAATGGTACATCTGCAAAAATGTTCACAAATTTATAGATGAATGCGGTTAAATAGGCTATGAGGGGAGGATAATCAAGGGGAACCCCTGGAGGATAATAAGAATGTAAATCCCATTGAACGCCGTTAATTATGGTATCTCCCATGTATCCGTGATCTAATAGGTTTTCAGTTAAACGGTAGTTGTAGTAGGAGTCCAATTCAGTCATATAGGGAAGACCATTTTCATCTTGATAATATGGATTTTTAAAATCAAAATCCCCTGCTATGTTAATGGTGTCCAATCTCAGGAAAACACCAACCGAAAATATCAATAAAACAATACCTACCTGAATCAAAAACTCTTTATTCATTTGAACTCCATGTAACATTATTAAATTAAGTTTGATAAATCTCTTATTTATGAATATTGTTGTTAATCAGTTAAGAGATTGGATAAATAAGTTAAATGACTCAGAATTAGTCATTTGGCATAATACACCATGATATTCCTCTTTTTTCTAAACTAAAAATATTTGGTTTTATATTATTATTTATTATAAACAATGAAGATCAAATATAATGGTAAAATAGATTAGGTAGCATACAGAAATATTATGTCACTAATCTAAGCCAAAACAAAATGGGATGGATAAACAAAGATCTGAGGTTATAATGTCATTATTTAAAAATCCATGGGGTTCCAGTGAGAAGACCAATTTCAGGAGTCGCTTTTTTGGAGTGGAAACTGAAGAAGATATTAACAAACCTAAAGTTCATGAGAATGTCACTTTGGGAGTTAGTTACAAGTTCAGATCAAAACCTCCACAAATTGGTAAAAACGCTCTCCTGCGTTCCAACACAGTTATCTACAACGATGTAGAGATTGGTAGCGATTTCCAAACTGGACACGGAGTACTAATCCGAGAAAAGACCAAAATAGGAGACAAAGTACTTTTAGGGACCAATAGTGTCATTGAAGGACATGCAGATATTGGGAGCAAAATCAGCATCCAATCTAATGTTTACATCCCTAAAAATAGTTATATTGAAGACAAAGTTTTTATTGGACCCTGCGCCTGCTTCACCAATGATCGATACCCATTAAGAGCTGATTATAAACTTAAAGGCCCAATTATAAATAAAGGAGCATCTATTGGTGCAAATTCAACATTTCTTTCTGGTATTGAAGTGGGAGAAGGAGCAATGGTTGCTGCAGGAGCCATAGTGACCCGGGACATACCACCCTACTACCTGGCAATAGGAGCGCCAGCCAAAATGAAACCACTACCCAAACACTTTAAGACTTTAAATGACATCTAAGTTCGTTAATTTTTTTATTATCATAACTTTTCTCTTTTTTTCAGGACCCATCTTTCTGCTATAATAACCTCTTTTTGTAAAAACTTATATCATTCTATCCCTAATTCTAATCATGGAAGTTTCTTTGATCATACCTATGTACAATGAGGAAGACAACGTTCTCATTACACTTGAGGAAGTAAAAAAGGTTTTAAAAACCTATGATTGTTATCAGATTCTAGCAGTGGATGACGGGAGTGGTGACCAGACGTTGCAGTTGCTGGAAGAATTCGCCAAAGAAACCCCTGAATTAGAAGTTTTAAGTCATCCTGTCAATATGGGAATGGGAAGAGCCCTCCGAACAGGGTTTGAAAAGGCAGAAGGTGATGTGATCATCACCCTGGATGCTGATTTAAGCTACGACCCTAAATATATCACCGAACTCATCAGTGAGCTACATGAAAATCACTTGGACATTGTAATAGGATCCCAGTACATGGAGGGCGGGGAAACTGAAGACATTCCGTTCATACGCCTCTTTGTAAGTAAGATGGCCAATAAAATTGTGGGATATGCTCTGGACGAAAATATAAGTACAGTAACCGGGATACTGCGGGCCTACAGGAAAGAAGTTATTGATTCTATAGAGATCGAATCTAATGGGACTGAAATCAATCCAGAAATTCTTTCAAAAGCAATAGCGATTGGATTCAAAGTCAAAGAGATCCCCGTCAAATTGAAGGGGAGGAAATTAGGCGAATCCAAAGTTCAGTTCAGATCCACAACAACTTCACATCTATTATTCACTTTCTACGAAAGACCAATGATCCTCTTTGGAGTGATCGGTCTCATTTTGTGTATTATTGGGATCATTATCGCCATATACCTCTTCTACGATTATTTGATAGGTAATCTTGATCCAACCAGACCTCTAATGTTTGTTATGATTTTACTGATAATTTCAGGAATACAGATCCTTATTTTTGGGTTTGTAGCTACCCAGATCAGTCTCTTAAAACGTGAAATTTATCTAATCCAGAAGGAAAATAAGTTATTGAGAAAAAAATTGAATAAAAAAGACTCATAATAAATTTATAGTATGGAACTTACTTTACTTTTTGTAGAATTTTTAATCAATTCGTTGGCAAATTTTGGTGATTCTAAGTTCTTCGAAATAGTTTTCAACGATGCCTCTTAGTTTTTCTTGTGTTTCTGTGAACAATAAGGATAGATATCTTCTTACTATTTTTCCAGATGAATTCGATAAAATTAAAGATGAGTTATATAATGGTAAAAATACTAGTCAATTTTAAGTTTTTCTGTATGTTTCAGTGGTCAATCTGACATAATGAGATCCGAAGTTATCAAACATAATCATTATGCGATCATAATAGTTTTTAACTGTTCGAACTCCCTTAATTCCTCTTTCCGAGAGTGACGATTGGAATCAATTTTGTTGTCCTTTGGAATAACTGAAGCCAAATTTATTGGCGCATAATTGTTTTTTAGTAATAGCAGACCGGCAAGTACCATCATCTTCGAGTTAGTCAAATGTATTTTTAGAAATAAAATATAAATAGCCATTTAAACACCACAAACTAAAAACAAAATCATAGCACGTAAGAAAAGTTTAAGGGACTATAATTATTCTATTAATCTCAAATAAATGGTTTTTAAATATTCTTTAACATTCTCTGGTAATATCTGCACACTTTTCTGCATTAAAGACAATGAAAAACCATCAAAAGATATTGGAGGGTATCCAACATCTATCAATCTCTGAAAAGATTCCTCTAAATGTTTATTTCTTTTATGTCTTTTTTTATTGTATTTTGGGAAAAAGTTTTTAATCAATTCTATAATAAACTTATCAGTATTAACGATTTTTTTTCTTAAAAAATAATCATTACACTCTACTATATTGAATTTAATACATCTATAAAAAACATAATCCGCAGGAATATGATCAACATCAAATTCATTGTCAATAAAAACTAGATCATCATGCGATTCAATCAAATTACCAATCGTGTAATCAATATCAGTTTCTTTTAAAAATGGATAACCTTCATCATCAACCATTTCCGAATAATTAATCGTTAATTTATTGTAATATAATTCCAGTATATCCAATATTTCTTTTTTCCAATCATCTTTAAATAGAGATTTATACACATTGAAAATCATTAAATTTCCTTCTTCCCACTTTCTAGTGCCTACTTTATGCTTTATTTTAATTCCATTATTTTCTAAAATGACATCTTTATCAGTGCCTATCATCCTTTTTTTCTCAACCCTCATTGGATCCGTATTTAAAGTGGTTATACATTTAAATTCATCTTTCCGATTAACAGAAATTTTTCTAATAATCCACTCCGGAGATAATGTTTTAGAGTCATCCTTACTCGCAATAATCAAAAAAGAGTTAGCAAATTCTTTTAATAATCCTGCTTCAGATAATGTTTTAATTGCTAGACCCTCATGAAAGTTATAGTTCCTTGAGATACTCTGAGATTTAAATGGTATTTCTATCCAGTTATGAAGATAATAACCTCTCCCATCACCTCTATCGCTTATTATAGTGCTGGCAAATTTATAATCCGGAAAACAATATAAGAATGAAATGTTGGAAAACCCTGCATCTTTTAAGAGAGACTCAATTTCTCTTTTACTAAATGTTATCGGACCTTTATCAGGATAATCCTGGATACTATCAAACACTTTTCCTGTGTGATCTTCTGGACTCCCACTCCAATATTTAAGTCCTATTTTATTTTCTATACCTACTATTAAAAGCCCGGATGTTTTAAGAGCAGATTTTAATTGTTTCAACAAACACATGCATGAATCTCTGGGAGCAATTTTTTCATCATAATACACTGGGGCATATTCTAAAACACCTATGGCTGTTACAATATCATAAGACGCACTAAATTTAATGTTACTAACATTAGAACAATACACATTTACATTATTCAAATCTTTACATCTTTCACGTGTGATTCGTGCTCTAAATGGGCTTCCATCAACAGCATCCACTTTTTCAAACGTTTCTCCAAGATATCGTGTAATGGCTCCACAACCACATCCTAACTCCAACACTTTAGAATTTTCGGACAAATCCAACACATTAAAAATGTTTGATCTGCCAGTACCTAAATGGTAATAAGAAGGCCAATCTTTTACCCACTTTATAAGTTCAGATGAATGATTACTAATATCTTCAGAGTTCTTTATTGCGTTTAAAACGTAACCCTCATTTTTGACTCCATCAGAGTAATCAATCATATGAGATTTTTCATGATAAAAAACTTTACTTTTGGCATCTAATTGAAAATCTGACAAGCTAATTTTCCCATTAATATTGTTTTTACTCATTTCATATCCCCTAATTAAAAATTTACCCGCTATAAAGTTAGAGGTAATTCAGTTATCAAAGCACCACACCACATTTGATAAGGAAGGAGTGAAAAGGTTGGTTCCATAAGTTTAAAGTGATTTAGATATCCATACATCTTCAGAAGATACCAAAAATTCCCTAACTTTGGTATATTAGACCATTATTATATAAATAATCCCATCATGCAATATCAAAACAGAGTTTTTATTTGGCCAAAATAATGAGAAATTATTGAAAGAAACAAAATCATCTACTTATTAACATGAAAATCTTTAATTGATAAACCTCCCTAGAATCTGTTTAAAAATGAATTTATCTTCTTTAGTAAAGGTCCTTAAAACCATCAAAACAATAAAATAAGATAAAATTGCGAAGAGTGTTACAAGAAACAAATTGATTTCTCTGAAATAAAACACCAAAATACCCATTATTAATGAAGCTATTAATGGTTTTATAAAAAGATTGTATAATCTAAGTTTTTTGAAGTAATTACTAATGAAAATGATGTAAAGAAAATATAAAAAGATTTCTGATAATACTGTTACAATGCTTGCGCCAACATAACTTAATGAAGGAATTAAAGCAATGTTTAGAAAAATGTTGAAAAGTGCCGCCAGAGTAACACCAAAAGTACGAATACCTTGTTTATTGATTGAAGTCAAAAGGGTTCCTGTTATGCTACTCACAAGCCTAATTGGGATAAAAATCGCTAAGATTTGAAATGCAATTACTGAATTTGCATAACTACTTCCATAAAATAATTCAATAAACTGGTTTGCAAGTACAAAACATCCCATAGCTACTGGAAATCCTATTATTATCATATATTTAGAGATTAAAATTGTAAAAGTTTCTAAAGAATCCCTAGAAGATATAAAATATCTTGACATTACAGGATAAATTGCAGACACAACCATAGTTGATACGATAGTTCCAAATGAAAGTAGAGGATTATAGGCGGCATTATAAACTCCAACAGCAGTAGCATCCTTCATGAAGGAAAGTAAAACCGTATCTATCTTAAAAAAAAGGACACTTGCAACCGTGTTTAGACCGAATGGTATGGATTTTATAGTGATTGTTTTCCATAACAAGAAATTTATTCTAGGTAGTGGTTTTGAAAGTTTCATCAAAACTAATGAAAAACTAATTATAACATTGATTCCACCAGCCAACACATAAATATACGCCAATCCATCTAACCCGTAACCCCAAAAAATAACCAAAAATCCAAATAAAACTATTATGATCTTTTCAATAACTGTTAAAAATGCTACATACTCCATTTTCTCAAAAGCTTGAAATATAGACATGAAGAATTGGCTAAAAGATGTTAAAATAGCATAAATACCAAAAATATAGACTAAATATACTACATTGGAAGGATAATGCATTAAATTAATGAATAATATGATCAGAGCAAAGGTTAAAAAAGATAATAAAACTTTTATTATTGAAATGTTTGTGATATATTCATTTGTAAGGTTTTTATCCCTTGCAATCTCTCTTATCACAAATTGACTGATTCCAATATCTGCAAAAACAACAAATAATGCTGAAAATGAGAGTGCAAAGCTGAATACGCCAAAACCAGCTTCTCCAAAGTATCTTGCAATGTAAATCAAAAATACAAATACTAGTAATGAAGTGAAAATTTGTGATATTCCAGACATCCCAACATTTTTTGCTATTCTCTGGACTGAATTCATTTTTTCCCTTTATTAATCAATAAGAATAAAAAATTATTTGGTTTAACCTAAATAAAGTTTTATAATGATATAATTTTAAATTTATTAATTGTTACCTTTTTGAAAGACAAATTTTCGTGCTATGTATTCTATTCTTCGCACTGAATAATTTAATTGCCCAATGGCCTTTTATAAATCTTTTTAGTGGTTTTTGGATCTGTTTAAGGTATGTATCAACTTTAAATCTTGACAAAATTCCAATAGATGTAGTTATACTTGATAAAATCATCATATAAATATGTTTAATACATTTAGAAGTTATATATTTGTGATTTTGTAGAATTTGTTGAACTATGTTCCGCAAACTCACAACTAACGGTTGTGATAACCGATAATCTTAAATATTTTCTTTAACAGACAATAATTAGGTTTTTTACAGATATTTGAATGATGATTCATTCTCCTCAACAAACAAATATGTAAGTATTAATATTTAAATTAATCTGTTTAAAGACTCAAATATTGTTATAAATCGTATATAATAATGCATTTTTAAAACCATTATCAAATATTCTATTGAATACATAAAGTGAAATAAAATCATTTCCTAATAAGAAAAATCTAATTATTATAAATTATCATATTGTAAGTGAGTTGGTAACGATGAACCCAAATGTTACGATTATAATTCTAAACTGGAATGGTTGGCAAGATACAATCGAATGTTTAGAATCTGTCTTTCAAAACGATTATCCAAATTATAACGTTATTGTTGTAGATAATGATTCTACAGACGATTCCATCAATAGAATAAAAAAATACTGCTCAAATAGAACTAATAATCCCTCAAGGATCAACAATCCTGATACTAAAGTGTCAGAATATGAAGAAAAATATTTCAATTCCATTCATCTTGATGTAGAAGAAGAAAAAAATACAAATAAATCAATTATTTTAAAAAATTCCAAAAATTATGGATACGCTAAAGGGAACAATATAGGAATGAAATTTGCATTAAAATTTTTTAACCCAGATTACATCTTATTGTTAAACAATGATACTATTGTAGACAAAGATTTCTTAAAAGAATTGATAAAAGCTGTAGAAAAGCATGAAATGGTGGGAATATTTGCACCTAAAATATTAAACGCCAATGATCCTGACATAATTGACTCTGCTGGCCATATATTTAGCTGGGGAAGAATTGTTGATAGAGGTTCTGAAAAAGTTGATAAAAATCAATATGATGCTAAAACTGAAGTAATAGGTGCTAAAGGGGCTGCTTGTCTTTACAAATGCGAAATGCTTGAATCAATTGGACTATTCAAAGAGGATTTAGTAACCTTATATGAAGATGCTGAATTATCTTGGAGAGCCAATAAAAACTCATGGAAAGCTATATACGTACCTAAATCCATCATATATCATAAAATTGGGAGGAGTATTAAGAAAGAGGACTCAAAATTATTGTATTTTCAAAGATTAGGTATTAAAAATATTACTTTAACAGTTAAAGAATACGGGACACTTGATCAGAAGATGTTATTCATCTTTGTATTCTTAAACCTGATAATAAGTTATACAATTTTAGCTTGTTTAATTAATTATAGAGAATTTATTAGATTTATGAGAAAAACTGAATAAACAATAAAAGCATTTTTAATCTTATTAATAATATTAAACTCCATCATCTACAGAAACCAATAATATTGAGAAATACTTACAAATATTCAAATCCAATATAACATCTAAATATCCGGAACTCCAAATCCAGACACAGACAAATAAAAATTTACACTTAAACTACAACTTAGTAAGGACATGCAGATGAATTTAAAGCTGAGTATTATAATTTTAAACTGGAATGGCTGGCAAGATACAATCGAATGTTTAGAATCTGTCTTCCAAAACGATTATTCAAATTATAATGTTATCGTTGTAGATAATCATTCTAAGGATGAATCCGTGCAAAAAATTAAAGAATATTGTAATGGAAAAATAGAAGTTAAATCACCACTTTTTAGATATGATCCTCACAATAAGCCCTTAGAAATCTTAGAAACTGAATTTGATGATGATTTTCAAAGAAAAAGGATTGTTGAATTTCCATCCAAAAAACTTTTTTTAATTAAAAATGATAAAAATGAAGGATTTGCCGAAGGAAATAATATTGGAATAAGATACGTCCTGAACAATTTGAATCCAGACTACATCCTATTTTTAAATAATGATACAATAGTAGATAAAGAATTTTTAGTCCAAATGCTGAAGATCTCTGAAAGCAATGATAAAATTGGAATTGCAGGCCCAAAAATCTATTATTATGATGAACCAAATCGGATTTGGTTTGCAAAGGGTAAGATTTCATGGAAATTCTGTCGTGGACTTAACACAGGTCACAACGAAATTGATGTAGGGCAACATGATCAGGTTGCAGAAGTTGAATATGTTAGTGGATGTGCATTTCTCATAAAAAAAGAAGTAATTGAGAAAATAGGACTACTTGACAAAAGGTTCTTCCTATACTTTGAAGAGATAGATTTGACATTAAGAGCATCCCAAATTGGTTATAAAAGTGTTTTTGTGCCTGAAGGGAAAATTTGGCACAAAATATCTAGATCTGGAGGGGGAATAAGTGGAAATGTTGGATTGTATTATATAACCAGAAATAGATGGTTGTTAATGAGAAGATGGGCAAAAAAAACTGATTTTCTGTTTTTTATCATTTATCAAGCCGTTGGAGCATTGATACTTCCTTTATCCTTAAGCATTTATTACAAAAATCCAAAACTATTCTCTGCCTACTACCGAGGCATATATGATGGTCTTGCTACAATAATCAATGACTTTTGATCTGACTTTCATATAAATTTATTAACTTCTCTGTCTTTTTCCCAAAAATACTTGAATATTCCCCTATTTTTTTTAATGAATTATTTCCAAACTTTTTTCTTAAATCTTCATTTTCAATTAAAATATTTAATTTCTTAGTCAATTCCTCTACGTTTTTAGGGGATACAATGAATCCATTTACACCTTCTTCAATACCTTCTGACATCCCCCCCACA
>MVPY01000033.1 GCA_002067065.1 Methanobacterium sp. PtaB.Bin024 | reverse complement strand
TAAATTAACTCTGAATTTAGGGGTTTTAGAATTTTTTCATTAAATCACGCCAACACCCAAAAACTTTACAACCCCGATTTTATCAGGGAGAGAGTATTACTGTTAAAGGGAGGTAGTTATGCTTAATTGTACAAAAAACAATTTTAAAAACTATGATTTTAAAAACTATAATGAAATTTATGGGAATTAATTGCCTATCATTTACGTCTATGTCTTAATCTTCTAATTATTCCCAGTATGAAGTTTGTTCTGGGTACTTTTTCCATATATTGCTCATATTCCTCACCAAATTTATCCACTTCATACTTATCAGCCTGTACAATATCGATATACAATAAAGGAATTACAACCAGACCCATGACTATAATTAGCCAGCTTTGTGAGATGAGGATCAATGCCAGACTGAGCAGTATCCCTGCAGTGTATTGAGGGTGACGAATGATGGAGTAGATGTTAGATGTGACCAGAGTTTTGGTGTGAACGTAGCTTTCCCCTTCTTCCACCTCACCCTCCTTTTTAAGTACAATGATGGGTCCAAAACCGAAAATAACTGAAATTACCCAGATCAACCATCCAACATACATCACTGGATCGAGACCTGCTTCATTGTAAAATCCGAATATAAAAACCAGTAGGAATTGGATTACCAGTAAAGGACTCCATATGCATGACAGGATATACTCCTTCCAATTCATATCATCCTTCCCCCTTTTTAATTTATTAATGGCTTCGAAGTTCTCAAAAGAATACTTAGTTTATCTTTGTTGAGTATGTAATACAGTGAGTACCATTCACTTTAGCAATAACATTTCCCTTTATATCTTTGAAGAATTCTTTTTCCAGATCTTCTGAATTTAAGTTCTTAATCAGCTTTAAATCTCTGTTTTCCAGGAATGATTCAATTTCCCCTTTTTCTATTCCAAAAGACCAGGGTTCGTTTTCCTTTTTCACTCCATCCAGAACTTCAGATTCTCCATAATAAAGATTTTCCCCTCTTAGGACAGATAGATAAACATAATCAAAAACAACTTTACTACCATTCCCTGCACATTCATTAATCACCTTAAACGTATTATCAATAGCTTCAGAATCTAAATACATGGTTAATCCTTCTAAAATGAATAAAGTTTTTTGATTCTTTTCAAATTC
The DNA here is from genome assembly GCA_002067065.1 of Methanobacterium sp. PtaB.Bin024. Lineage (GTDB taxonomy): Archaea > Methanobacteriota > Methanobacteria > Methanobacteriales > Methanobacteriaceae > Methanobacterium. The sequence goes on along the minus strand of MVPY01000033.1, from coordinate 71,474 downwards.
AGATTCTAAGAGTTTATTTTCAATGGATTCTTTGTTAAAATCAATGGAAATAAAAATAACCTTTGGATCTATTTCCACTCCCCTTTTTTTAAACTGATTTATTTTAGCTTCCTGGGTTACTGGTGCATCCAACTCAAAGATCTTTGTTTTCTTATTTGCATCAGCGAATCTAACTCCTCGTGAATCAAAACCAGCCCCAAATATCAATATCTGATCAAACCCTTCATTTAATACTTTTTGAAAGACTGAATCAATAAATTTTGTTCGTGCAATTACGTATTCATACATGCCTGGGGGGAAAAACCTATTTATAAAGAAGTTCCTGAGAGGCCTAATTTTAATTACTGGCATGAAAAATTTTGGAACTAATAGGGGTGCTACATAATCATTACTTTTGTATTGGCGAGTTTTTTCATAGAATGAAGCAGATCTCATCATACAAGTGAATTCTGCTGTTCTTGAGATTTCATTTTCAATTCTTTTCTCAGTTTTTCTCATAATATCCTCTTACATATAATATTCCTATTCCTAAATTAAGCCCTTCCTCTTTAAGCTTTGATTTTTGTTATTTATTCTGTTCTTTTTCCCAGGCATCCCCTATTTCCGGGTTGTGTTTGAAAAACTTTCCTCTAATGGAATTATCTACGGTATTGGATGGACATGCAAAGTTAATACATTGGCTGCACATGTATTTGCGCATTATGTTAAAAGCAAGTAGGCTGAAAACTAGATATAGGACTATAAATATGTAATTCACGGATAACATCATTAAAACAATAGGATAAATCCATATAACCAACAGACCCAGAATAAAGATAATTTTTTCAGCAGATGACATGGGTCCAGGACGGTACTTCCATAGTTTGGGTGAACCATAATTAGCCCAGCATTTTAAGGTGCTACTTTCAGTTTCAGCATAATGAGGACAATGGGAACACATAACCCTTATTTCAACCAATCCAAAGTACAATAAAAACATCACTATCCATTGAATTAGAAGTAAGGGGTTGTAGTAATAGATACCAATCCCACCCAATAATATAACTAGAGAAACATTTAAAAGAAATTGTATCAGTTGATGTAGGTTAAAATGACAATTTAAATCCTGACATACATTGCATTTATCACAGGATATTTCCTGGCAGGTTTCTAAAGGTTTATCTGGATCTTGGAAGAATTTCAAAGTAAGAATCTCCTGAATTAAAATTTCCAGTTATATATTAGTCATTTCTGTATTCTCTTATAGAAAATCTTTTTTGGTAAGACCATCTGGAGGTGTTTACTCAAATTCTTTTCTTATTCTACAACTAATCTTGCTTCTAAGACCCATGCCAGAGAGTGAACAGAGAGCCATCATCATACTCAGAACCATCCCAAATACCATCAACCTTTCCAAACCAAGGCTGAAATCATAGGCAGCCAAAGAGAACAGTTGGGCTTTTTCCAGCACTTGAGCTGATATAGCAGTGTGTAAAATAACTGCAGCCATAGATCCTCCCAGTATCATGCCCAGATCCCGCATAGTTACAATGATGGAGGAGATTATGCTGGCATCACCAGGATAACAATTCATAATGGCACGGTTGTTGGGTGATTGGAAGAAGGCAATACCTATCCCCATAATGGCTAACATCAACATCACTTCTCCATGACTGGAGCCACTGTTTAATTGGGTCATCAAAGCAAAGGCAATAAAACACAGGATCGAACCAGTAAATGCAGGTTTTTCAGATCCTATTTTATCTGATAACTTGCCACTGAAAGGTGCAACCAGCATCATCGTCAGTGGGGTTACAGTGAGGATCAGGCCTGTATTGTAAGAGTTCAGATGTAGAACTTTCTCCATGTAGAATGGCATGGCAAAGAAGATCATGTACAGGGAGATGTAACTGAACATCAAAGCCAGATTCAAGGACGCAAAATGGAAATCCTTAAACAACATCACATCTATAAGAGGATAATCACTCCTCAGTTCACGATGGATGAATAATATTAAAAATAAGATGCTTAAAACGGCAAAAAGAATAGTTTCAGGTACGATACCATAAATTTGGGTTTCACTCACCACACAAACCATAAAAAACAGCCAAAAAAATTGTAAAACTACACTGCCAATGTTTAACCTCAGTTTGCTGGTTTTATCATTTTCAAGTGTCCAGTAACACAATAAAAAGCTTATAATTCCCAGTGGAATGTTAAAAAGGAACACATACCTCCAACCCTGAACAAAATCAATCATACCTCCTATACTGGGGCCTAAAGCCATTCCAGTAGCTATGGCCACAGCATATATCCCCAGACTTTTGCCTCTCTCACCCTCAGGAAAGGCATCCTTAACAATACCTAGGGATACAGAAAGCATCATGGCCGCAGTAAGACCCTGCAAAGCCCGAGATATGATCAAAGCCAGTACAGATGGACTGAGATAACATAAAAAAGAGGAAAAAAGGAAACCCACAAGACCAGTAACATAAATTGTTTTTTTACCATAATGCGCACCCAATCTACCGAAAAGGAGCACTAGACACACTAAAGTGATAAGATAAGAGTTGACAATCCACTGGGCAATGGGAACTGTCACCTGGAAGTACTCGGCTATGGTGGGCAGGGAGACATTAACGATGGTGGCATTGATTGGCACCATTATAGTTCCCAGGGCAACACTGATGAGTATTATCCACTTTCTTTCCATATTCGATCTTTAAATAGATAAAAGATATTAAAAGTTCCGTTAAGTTCCTGGTGAACCGATTAATTGATGGAGATCTGATTGGTCTAATTGAAAATAAAAAAGAGGAATATTGGAATATAGTCCTATTTAGGCTACATTTTCCAGGATTCCATTGGTGAAGGTGGGAACAGCAGTGTTAATACCATCATTGGGATGAGTTTTCATACCTTCGTATATACCATAAACATTAAATTGGCTTCCGGGGTTTATATCATCTGAATTGATGGTCAGAGCATTAGTGTCTAATTCCAAATAACCATATTTTTGTGGGTTTCCTCCATGGAAGGTAATATAGGTGCCTCCATTGGTTATAACTGTTGCTTTGCTAAATTTTACAGGTTTACCTATATATGCATCATATTTAGATTCATAAAAATAGCAGGGACCTGGTGCTACCTGCACGGCGTTGGCCATGATCTGTTTAGCATCCATAAGCGTTTGGTTATCAAGTTTTGTTGTGTTATTGGTTGTGTTACAGCCAACTAGATCCGGTACATTAAAACCACCTGAAAGAAGAAACAATATTAAAGACGCTAGAATAATAGTAACACCACAGGCAGCTCCTACAATCTTCTTATTAGGAAATCTAAAACATTGTTCATTACGACCATGGTTTTGTGGATCTTTCATTAAAATACCTCCAAGTTTACTAACATCAATTTCAACACGTTAACCAGTATACCCAGACCTACAGCCGCCATTACTCCTGTAGAAAATCGCAATAAATTGTTACTCTCCCGATAACCAGTATACTGAGTGATGGCATCTAAAAATGTGGGTAGGGGGAGCAAAATTCCCATCAATAATAATTCGGGTGTGTAGTAAATGTTTACCAGGTTAGTACAGACGCAAAATGAAAAAGTCCCAACATACAGCCCAGTACATCTGGAACAAACTGGAAAGTACCATTTACCTATTCTGAAAGTTCTTTCAGGTAGTCTATGGCACAATAGAACTGATTTTAAACTGGAACTTGATTTAAATTGAAGCCCCCCCGGATTATTGATGATGTTTCTTTTTGACAATCGAATGCTCAAACTACTAATTGAAATCAATTTAGTACTATCTTAGTAATTCTACTTAACTTCAGATATATAAATATTATTCTAATATATCAATATTGATTATAGTTGAAAACTAATTATTTGTTACAAATTGGCTATTTTAAGGGAGTATTATATCTTTCCAGTATTTCATACTCTCTTACTTTCACCCATAATGAAATAGCCATATATGGAAACATAACATAGAATGGCAAATATTAGGAAGGGTATTTTAGCACCTGCAATGAATTGGGTATAATTACTGGGATTTAAGGTGGCATTTCCAATGAATATGTTTAAAACTGCCAGGGTCACGCCCATACCCATCAGTTGACCCACCACCCGCATGGTGTTCAAACTTGCACTTGAAAGACCGTAAAATTTTTTTTCAACATATTCCACAGCAATTTCAGTGCTGGAAGCAGCAGAAAGACCATAACCTGACCCAAGAATGGCAAGGGCAACAACTATAATCACAAAAGATGTAGTTTCCCCTAAAAACGTTAAGATTGTTAAGCTGATAGCGGTTAATACCATTCCTATTGCAGCTATATGTCTGGATTTCATTGAATCAAATAATTTACCGGTTAAAATTGAAAAAATAGCAATAAACACAGATTGAACACATAACAATAGTCCGGTCTGGTTGGGACTTAAATCCCTTATATTTTGAAGGTATAAAGTCAACAAAAAAGTAGTAAGCATGCCTGGACCATAATTTACAATGGATGTGACATTGTTAATCACGTAGGCTCTGTTAAATAATAGTTCTGGATGTATAAGGGGGTTTTCAACTTTGGTTTGAAGCCATATGAATATTACAACTCCCACAGTACCAGCTACTAATGATATAATCCCAATAGTGGTGGTAATTTCTGAAAACCCATAAATTATCCCGGTTAAGGATAGTCCCAGAACTGAAGTGCTACTTACACTGAATTTATCATCTGCTGCTTCAATCCATTCTCCTTTCAGTTTTAGGGCTGCGATAATGGCGGCTATTCCGAAAGGGATGGAGAAAAGGAAAATGCTTCTCCAACCAAAAAATTCGGTTAAAAATCCTCCTAAAACTGGGCCAATGGCAAGTCCAACATAAGCTGTGCCTACACTTAAAGATAAAGCCTTGCCTTGATCTTTTCCTGGGAAAACAGATGCGATTAAAGAGTAAACATTCCCAAAAATCATGGCACTTCCCACAGATTGGATAACCCGGGATAACAGCAACATACCTCCAGAGGGTGCCATGGCAGATGAGAAACTTCCCAGGGTGAAGATGATTATTCCCCAGGTGATGACCTTCTTTTTTCCATAAATATCAGCAATTTTACCAAAGGGAATTAAAAAAATACCAGTAATCAGAAGATAAGAAGTTGTAATCCAGCCCAAAAATATGGAATTAAGGGTAAAGGCATTTCCAATTTCGGGTAAAGCTATGTTGATGGATGAACTTATATAGGGAACCAGGAAACTGACAATGATACTTATCAGTAAAACGTATTTTTTGGTGGGGCCATTAGTTTTAAAATCCATTATCATTCTTTTTATTTGGAAGATAATATAAAACTTTGAATAATCACTTTTTCTCTTTTTTATCTTTCCGGGACCTTCTCAGTCCGAAATATATCAGAACCACACAGATTATAAGACCAAAACTTGCCGGGGCAATAATTGAGGTTCCAGATTCTCCACCAAATACCACGCTCCAAGTAACTTTAGCAACGGCTATTAAAACGATAACTGCTAGTCCAATGAGTAAATTCCGTTTCCAGAAAGCAGCTCCTAATATTATAAGTGAAATGGGTACGAGTAGGGTTATCAGGATTTTAGCTGGATTCCAGGCAATGGTCAAGTAATCTATTTCCATCTGGAGGAACTGTACTGTTTCTGGACTTACCACATCTGGTTTAGGGAACCAGAACATACTGGTTGCCAAAAGAAAGATGGTGATTGAGATACCGGCCCAACTTCTTTTATAAGCAAAATAGCAGAAAGGAATTAAAAATAAGGGCCTAATATACCAGCTTAATAAATTCTGATGGCGCGCAAAAGCCCAACTTAAAAATTCCTGATTAGTCAAGGCCAGGATAAGGGCCAGTGTTAAAAACCCGAAAATCAGGGCAAGGGGTTTGTCATATTTCCTTAGATCTGTCATTTCCATTTTAAAAACTCCTATTATCTCCCCATCCCATGTTTCATGAATTCAACATAGTTATTAAGATTTTCAACCATTTTATCCAAGTGGAAATCTTCCTCAAGATGGAATATTTCATCAAAGTTCGTAAACAGATAAGTTAAGATTTTCACCATAAAATCTTCAGAAAATTTCTCAGTTAAATCCTCTCTTGTCCTAGCTTTTTTTACCATTTCTCTTATCATGGATTCTGTGTCAAGGTGGAGGGTAGTTTTTGCATCTTCATAGATCTTGTTCCCCTTTTCCCGGGAAAACATAATGCTAAGTCGATGGTATTGTGGAAAACCAACTGCAAATTCCATTCCCATCTGAGCCTGGAGTTTAAATTCATCAAAAATATCTCTTCTAGGACTATCCGGTGGATATTCTTTCATGTGACTGTTTATAAATTCCCATTTAGTTTTAACTGCTGTTTCAAGCAGGAATAAGTAGAGGGTCTGTTTATTCTGGAAGTGATAGTAGAAGGTCCCCTTGCTTATGCTTGCGTTTTTGATGATGGTGTTCAATGATGCATTCTCATAATTTTTTCGGGTAAATTCATCTAATGCGGCATTTAAAAGTTCGTTTTTTCTTTCAAATGATTTTTTATTCATGGAATCAGCTTAATTACTTGTTTTGAGAAATATAATATTGGGAATAGTCTCTGTCAATGGGGTTCCATTATAGTCTAAGATCAAACTGTCATATAAACCAGTTGGTCTAGACTAGATGGTTTATAATGGTAATTGGATAAGTAAATGCCCCAGTTCCAAATAAGTTTAGAAATAGTTTAGATCATTAATTAAGTAAGTAAATACTTTTAATATACAAAATAGATCTCTTCTGACCATCTTTCCAACAGAGAGATCTCTGATCCTGTGGATGGAATGTATTATCTAAAATAAATCTTTCATCTGGAGATAATTTGGAAAATATTATATATTTATGATTAAATAGGATTTTTCATGGAAATTAACAAAGTCCAGAAATATGTGCTTATTATTTGTGCACTTTCCAGTTTTGTGGTTACAGTTACCAGTTCCAGTGTTAACGTAGCTCTTTCTACCATTGGCAGGGAACTTATGGTTTCCACCTCTTTCCTCACCTGGTTGCAGAATATCTACCTTTTAATTGGGGCCAGTTTCATGATCCCATTCGGTAGATTAGGGGAAATACATGGTAAAAAGAAGCTGATGACTTATGGAATCATCATATTCACTATAGGATCTCTTTTTTGTGCAATTTCACCTTCTGGAGATATTTTAATGGCATCCAGGGCTTTTCAGGCCATAGGCAGTGCCATGATTTTTTCTAACGTATTCTCCCTCATCACTTCGGTATCCACTCCTGGTGAAGGTGGTAAGATCCTGGGAATAGCAGTAGCCATACCCTACATCGGTCTTTCCCTGGGACCAGTTTTAGGGGGTATATTTACCAATGATTTCGGATGGAGAAGTATATTCCTCTTCAATATACCTTTTGGAATCGCAGCCACCTACTTTATCTTGAAACTGAAAGGAGAATGGTGTGAAGCAGTTGGAGAAAAATTCGATTATATAAGCTCCATAGTACTGGCATTATCTCTCACTGCTGTTATATATGCTCTTTCCATAATTACAGATGCAACGGCTCCTTATATAATCCTGGCAGGTATAATAGGAATCATTATATTCTTCTATCTGCAGGGTAAACTAAAAATACCCCTCATTGGTCCGGAAATTGTTCATGATCGGATATTCCTGATAAATAATGCCACTTCACTCGTAAATTATGGGCCAGGACTATTCGTTACCTTCCTGTTAAGTTTATATTTCCAGGATATTCGGTTACTATCTGCACAGGATGCAGGTCTTCTTTTAGCTGTTCAAAGTGTGTTTGTAGCTTTATTTTCCACCATATCTGGAAAGTTATGTGAGAAAATAAGACCCAGGTTCATCGCAGCAGCAGGAATATTCATAACCTCCTTTGCTCTGGTACTTTTCGTTTTCATAGGTCAATACACATCCTATTATTTCATAATAGTGGCCCTGGCTATTTTTGGTCTTGGTTACGGACTCTCAGCCACAGCCAGTACCGAGATATCCATGAGATATTTCGATAAAAAATTCAGGGGAGTTACCTCAGCCAGTTTAAACACCACTCAGTATGTGGGGCAGATGTTGGGAATGGGAATCACTGGAGCTGGCCTGGCCATATACATGGGAGCAGCCAAGATAATTCCTCAAAATTTCCCGCTTTTCATTGAAGGTTTTAAGTTACCCTTTGAGGTATTTGCGGTGGCTTGTTTCATAGTGGCCTTTGCTTACTTTATTCCACGGGAATAAACTCCTGAATAATACTTTTTTTTAATTTTCCAATTTACATATACATTCAAGGAGTATTAGTGCCTTCATAAGATGATGTGGGATAAATTCATCCTTAATTTGTATCATGGAACCAATTCTTCATTTGTATCCTGGAACCACAAAGATATATATCCCAGGCCCCAATGTAATAATGTTAAGTCTAATTTTACCATTTTGTTTCTTGCCTAGATTATGGTAACTCTGCTTATCTAAAACAGCTTCTTTAAGGGTAGTTGATCAGTTTAAAGAGTTTGGAGTTTTTTAAAATAAAAACTTTTAATGGGATGTTTTTTTAGACCTTTTTAGGGAGAGAAAAAAGATGGGTTCTGAAATTGAAAATTCAAAAGGTGTGGATCAACGTATCTCCATGGTTACAGGAGAACCTAAAAGGGCCATAAGAGTACTGGCTATTCCAATGATCATTTCCATGTTGCTGATCATGGCTTACAACCTGGCAGACAGCATATGGGTAGCAGGTCTTGGACCAAATGCTCTTGCAGCGTTAGGTTTCATAAACCCACTCTTTATGATAGTCATAGGGTTAGGTAATGGTCTGGGTGCAGGGGCCATGTCGTTAATCGCCCGATGTATAGGGGCTAAGAATAAGGGAGGTGCGGATAATGCTGCCATGCACTCCTTAATTCTCACACTCGCAGTATCTGTTGTGGCAACTATTATACTCCTGTTATTCCTGCAGAACATACTGTTCCTGATGGGTGCTGGTGTTACCGTGGGTTTGGCCACAGAGTATGGTCAAATAGTATTTGGGGGTCTTATTTTCCTGATATTCTCTAACGTAGCTTCTGGTATTCTCAGGGCAGAGGGTGATGTGAATCGGCCCATGTACGCTATTGCTGCCACCACGGTCCTGAACATCATCCTGGATCCCATATTCATCTACTACTTTGGATGGGGAGTAAGTGGAGCAGCATGGGCCACCATAATTTCCAGTGCTATCTCCTGTGTATTCATGATCTACTGGTTACTGTTAAAAAGAGATACCTATGTTTCTTTCTCAAGAAAAGACTTCAAAGCAAGCTGGAATGTGATTAAAAATATTTTAATGGTGGCTTTACCTGCCAGTGTTGAATCACTAATCATGTCCATATTGGGAATAATTTTAAACCTTATGCTGGTGATAACTGGTGGAGCAGAGGCGGTTGCAGTCTACACTGCTGGTTGGAGAGTGCTTATGATGGCCATGATACCACCAATTGGAATTGGAACTGCAGCCATTACTGTTGGTGGAGCGGCATACGGTTCCCGGAATTATGGAAATCTTTCCACGGCTTTAAGCTATTCAGCCAAGTTAGGAGTGGGAATAGCCGTAGTTACTGCTACCGTATCATATGTTTTCGCAGGGAACATAGCCACTATATTCACCTACTCCCCGGAAAGTGCCTTCATGGCACCATCCATAGCAGCCTTCCTGCAGGTGATGTTCTTATTTTACCTCACAGCTCCGCTGGGAATCACTGCCAGTTCAATTTTCCAGGGAATGGGCAAAGGATTCACTTCCCTAATACTAACCATATTAAGAGAATTGATTTTAATAGCATTGTTTGCTTATCTATTTGCCTTCATACTGGGATTCGGATCCCCAGGGGTCTGGTGGGGAATAGTAGTGGGAGGTGGACTGGGATGTGCGATAGCATATATCTGGGCTACCATATACGTAAGGCGCCTTAAAATGAATTATTAAAGGATTGTTGTTAAATTATTTTTTTTAATATTTCTTTTTTAAATTCCCACTATTTTAACCTGGCTAAAAACATCTAGAATTTCAAATCCATCGAATAATAGGTTGTTATTTCACGTATGTTAATTATTCTTTTAATGGGTAATCTATCACTCCATTAAATGATTAATGTTAGCTTAAATAATTTAAATGTTAGATTAAATAATATTTCCAATTTGTATAATAGGATTATTGGAAAATGGAGGGACATGTAAATGTCAGAATTTGTTGAAGATAAGATTAGGCAGAGTATTCATGATAGAAAAAATCTTAATTTCCGGTTTTCAGAAAACTGTTCAACCTATGCTTCTTTCTTGGAACTTGAAAAAAGGGCATTTAGTGATGGTAGTTTGCCACGTAAACACAAGGAACTGATGGCCCTAGCCATATCTATTGTAACCAAATGCGAGCCATGTATTGAATGGCATGTTCAACAGGCAGACATTGCCGGAGCATCAGATGAAGAAATATACGAAACCATTGATGTTGCTATAGAGATGGGAGGGGGTCCTGCTGCAGCATACTCAAGATTTGCTTTAAATGCCCTTGATTTTCATAGAAAAGGTTAAGTTATCTTTTTTCATTCTTCAATTTTTTGGGCTGTTAGATTTATATTTATTCCCAGTAACCTATTTTTTAACATACATATAGTGATTAATTACTTATATGCCAATGATTCATATAAAAAAAGGGGATTTAAAAAGGCGGGGGAAAATTTTTAATGAATAGTTTTCGTTCTATTTCAGAATTTCGATTGTTTTGGCATATTATTAATGTTATATTTGGTTTTATAAAAGTAATAGGAAATATTTGGTGATTAGGAGGTTAAAAATGGTTTTTTGTACAAAGTGTGGGGCTGAAAATCCAGAAGGTTCCAGATACTGCCATAAATGTGGGGAAAAAATTAGTAATATGTCGGATACTCGAACTAATTTGTCTGATAATCGAACTGCATATGCCCAAAAAGAAGTAGTTAAAGAAAAGAAAAGTGACGATACTCTGTTAAATATTGTCTTGATAATTGCAATAGTCATTATAGTGATAATAATTGTACAGATGATCTTTGCTTACTCTTTCATTGCACCGATATTCAATAATTTCTTTGGATAATTGGCCAAATTCAAAAAAATAGGATGGAATTATCATGCACGTGATCTCCTGGTAAGTCGGTTGCTTAAAGATATGAAAGCATTGAGAACAGGCATAACCACGGATCTAACAATTTTTATCTTATATTTAAATCCTCTTCCTTCCAGTTCATGGGAAACATCCCCTAAAAGTTCAGGTATTTCCAGTTTTTGAGGGCAGGCTCTCACACATTTCCCACAACTTGTGCACAGTCCAGCATAGGCCTCCTGACCGGAAAAAACTCCACCCAGTATGCCAAGATAATCAAAGGACTGACTTTTGTTGAACATGTACTTTTGGTTGTAGATACTAAAGCAACTGGGTATGTCCACTCCACGGGGGCAGGGCATGCAGTAACCACATCCAGTACAATCAACCTTCATAAGATCTTTATAAACTTCTTTAACCCGTTCATAAAGTTTTAACTCATCTTCAGTCAAAGAATTGGGTAAAACTTCATTTGCAACTTTTAAATTTTCTTTAATTTGATTCTCATTGTTCATTCCAGAAAGAACACTGGTAACTTCAGGATGGTTTAAGACCCATCGGAGTGCCCAGTCAGCAGGACTTCTGCCGGTGTCAGATTCATTCCATATTTGAAGTGCTTTATCTGGAACTTTACCAGCCAGAAGCCCTCCTTTTAGAGGTTCCATAATAAATACACTTAACCCTTTTGAATAGGCGTATTCTAATCCTTCTGTGCCTGCCTGATTTTTTTCATCCATATAATTGTATTGAATTAAACAAACATCCCACGGGTAAGAGTCCACAATTTCTTTAAAAGAGTCTAAATTAGAATGGAATGAAAAACCAATGTTATTTATTTTCCCCTTTTCACGGGCATCTTCTAAAAATTCAAGAACCCCCAGTTCTTTAAGTTTTTCAAAACTTACATTGCTCATGTTGTGAATAAGGTAGTAGTCAATACAGTCTGTCTGGAGCTTTTCAAGTTGTATCTCCAGGAATCTTTCCATGTCTTCATATTTTTTAACAGACCAGGATGGCATTTTTGTCATTAATTTCACTTTTTCCCGGTATCCGTCCTTGAGAGTCTCTCCCAGGAATGATTCACTTGCCCCTCCATGGTAAGGGAATGCAGTGTCAATAATGTTCACCCCATGGTCTATAGCATAATAAATCTGCTGTTTAGCCTTTTCTTTGTCAATCATGCCGTTTTTGGTGGGTAATCGCATGGCCCCGTATCCCAGGGCTGAGATCTCATCACCGTTTTTTTCAATTTTCCTGTACTGCATCATCGCACCTCTCATAGATTGACCTGTCAGTCGAATGATCATTTAAAAATTTTTGTTCATTTGGATATTCCATCCCAGAACAGTTCAAAAGTAAGGTCTATGTTCTGTTGGTTCATTCTTTCAGGATATTTCTCAAAATGCATGATAGTGTTGAGTATATTACCCCAGAAACAATCCATAAGCAATTCATCATACATTTCCTTAATTTCGTTCTCTTTAAATCCTTTTTTATAGACTTCAAGGAGTTCTACGAATTTTTCTTCAATTCTTCCTTTGGTGAAGGATGTTATATAGGGAGAACAGTGAAATGTCATTATAAAATTGAATTTATATGGATTTTCAATGCCTAAACATACAAACTTCAGCCATAATGATTTAACATTTTCTTTAAAGGGTTTCTCCTCATCATAATCTCCCTGAACTTCTTCCAAAATACTTTCTTTGGTGTAGATGTAAAGGCGGTCTATGAGTTCTTCTTTAGTCTTAAAATAGTGGAAAAGTGTGCCAGTGGCTACTCCGGCGGTTTTAGCAATTTCTGCAGTGGATGTTCCGTGAAATCCCCTCTCGACAAACAGTTTAAGGGAAGTATCCAGTATTTTCTGTTCTTTTTCTTTCAATTTATTAACATCCCAAAACATCGATATAGACTGATTAGTCGGTCGGGTATTTAAACTTATCTTTAGTATTCTTACCAAGATGCAAAAATAAAATTTCTTTTATAAAGCTGTGACAAATATTTATTGAGGGGTGATATTTTATGATGATGGTATCCATAATAAAAAGAAGGTTAAAAGAGGGAAAAACATATGAAGACTTTCGTAAGGCGTGGTATCACACCACCGGATTTGGAAATGCATTAGATTCTGATGTAAATGCAAAACCCCCATTAGGACACCTTTATACTGTGGTTAATGCCTTTGATCCCCAAGAAATAATTGTTATAGGCTTTGGTCCAGAAATATCAGAAGAGGTCTTGCACTCAACCCTCAATATAGATGTTAAAGAAAGACTCGAAAATCCTCTGGAAGAAGTTATAGAACCAGAAATTGGCCGTTCATTTGGAGTTTTAGTCTCTGAAGATGATTTTTCTCCTAAAGGAACACTTGAGTATCAAAACCCTTCGGTGGCAGGAGTAGAAACCGATCTTAACAAGACGGAAGATTTGATAAGTTTAGTAAGAAAAGAAATCCAACAGGCTTCATCTAAAAGGGATCGGGATAAAAAAACAGAATGAACATATCAATAAATCCCAATAAAATCATAAGAAATTATTCCAGATTATTTTTTCTACAAAAGGAGTTATTCCTAATCTGGACATTGGGGTCCTTCATTTTTTGACATTCTGAGAATCAATGAAGTATATTTATTAGTAGAATAATTATTTCATTGGGCATTCTAAGGTTTATCATGTGGAAGACGTTAAAACAACAACTCATATGATACAATAGTTAAAATTAGGTTAAAATATGGTTAAAAAAGTTTATTTAGGGGTCTTTTTATCTTTGGTAATTATATTATCTTTTTTTTCATATTACACCATCCAGAACTATAGTGAACCTGGAAATTCAAAACCAGAGACTTCTAATATAACTATTTTTTTAACTGGAGATGTAATGTTTGATTTTGCAGTTGGACCCCTTATTGATAGTGGTGTGGATGTTTTTGGAGATTTCACACCCCTTTTTAAAACATCAGATCTGGTGGTCATAAATCTCGAAGATCCCTTAACCACATCAAATGACAACATAAAAACAGCTGTTCCTGTCAAAGCCAACCCCGAATATGCTAAAATACTTAAAGATGATAACATCGATGTTGTGTGTCTTGCCAATAATCATATCATGGATTATGGTGAATCAGGTCTAAATGATACCTTAAAGGCCCTTAAAAAGTACAACATCACCACGGTAGGTGTTGGTGAAAACCTCCAAGAAGCATCTAAACCCGCCTATTTTGTCGTTGACAACCGTACAATAGCTATATTAAACTTTTTCGATACAACCACCTTCCAAGAGTTCGCAGAAGCAGAGTTACCCCCAGCCACAGATAACAGTTCTGGATTTGCACCTGCAGACTGGAATGTAATAAAAGAAAATTTAGATCAGGCCAGAACACAGGCAGACATTGTTATTGTGGTTTTTCACTATGGAAATGAATATTCAACAACTCCAAACCAGTATCAAAAGAACATATCCAGAAAATGCATTGATGAGGGTGCTGATCTAGTTGTGGGAAGTCATCCACATGTAATTCAGGGAGTGGAAAGCTACAAGGGAGGGCTGATCTTCTACAGCTTAGGGAACTTTGTTTTTGACCAGAGTAATCCCTCACCCAAAGAATCAATGATTGTTCAACTTCAGGATTTAAATGGAAACTTAACTGCGATCATCTATCCATTCCGCATTACCAATTCCTGCCCACGTTTCATGGATACTCAAAGTGCTGAGACTTTCCTGGAGTCTGTTAAAGCAGAATCTGATGCAGACATAAAAATCGAAAATGGTAAGGGAATTATAAATATGGGAGTATTATAAATTCCAGATTCCAAAATTTTAGATTCTATGATAGTGATAATAATTAAGAGGAGATCATAGTTAAAGAGGAAATTATAGGTTTAAGAGAAGATCATAGTTTGAAATAACATAATAAGATGATCTGGGTCTATAAAATATACTCATAACTGATACTATGAAATCTAACACCAAAATCGAAAACCTGAGGGAAGCCCTTAAGGATAGGGAGTGCAAAGTCGAGAAACATTCAAGCGTTATGGAAATAACATTTGAAAATTTAGAGGATGCAAACTGGTTCGAATCAATTTTTGAAGATTACCAGGAGAAATCTGCAGTGAGCTGTTTAATGTCCATGAGACCCAAGGGTCAAAATTCACGTCATAAGTTTGTATTCAATGTCAGAGACATGGATAAATTCATAAAACTTCTGAAAGAGGAATAATATAAATAGATGGACTGTTTTACACAAATAATAGGATATGGTGCAAATCACATAATGGTGAAACAATGGACTATATTGGATAATAGGTGGTTAAAATAGTCAAAACAGAGTTAAAAACTGGAAAAGATATATTTATCTTCTTACTCTTTGCAATGGCACTTTTAAGTACCTATTTGGTTATGGAACGTGATCAGACCATACTCTATATCTTCCTGGCACTCTTTTTAGTTTACAGTTTCATCTCGTTACTGGTTTCTCGTAAGTTCGGTGCAGAGATTATGGGTTGGCCTGGCATAGTAAAAAGTCGAGACTATACCTCATTATTCCTTGCTGTTCCACAGGCAGGACTTATCTTCAGTGTGGTGATGGTGTTATACACTGGAATGTATGGAGTTATACTATTAGTAGCTGGTTTTACACTGATGTTCATTGGTATGGCTTTTAATCTCATGGTACGAAGGGAATTAGGTAAGAACTGGGTTCCTCTTTCAAAAACAACTGATAATCAGGAACTTATAACCAGAGGAATTTATTCAAAAGTCCGTCATCCATTTTATCTGTCTATTTTAATCTTATTTCTTGGAGTTGCCATCATATCATGGAACATATTGGGCTTAGTTTTTTTCATTTTATTCATAATAGGGCTGGTTTTCCGGATAAAAAAAGAAGAAAAAGAATTAATCTTCAAATTCGGCCAACAATACACAGATTATATGGATAAAACTCCCATGCTAATCCCAGCGGTCTTCAAATAAATATTCGACATGTTTAACCTTTTGCAAGGTCCTGACCAATTTTCCTGGCCTGTTTCATTATATCTTCCTTGTTTTCTACTTCTCCAGGAACTGCATTTCCCTGTGAGGAAAGCACACTGATAACATCATAACCCAGGAAGTTAAACATGGTCTGAGTGTAGTTGAAATATTCTTGGAACATGGTTTCATCAGGGTTGCCCTGTGAGAAGATCAATGCCATTTTCTTTTTCCCATATTTTTCCTCAAAACCAGTTTTAAAATTAGCATACAGTCGGTCAGTGAAAAGTTTCGCCTGGGCTGTCATCTGCCACATATAAACTGGGCTACCCAGTATAAAGGCATCTGCATCTTGGATCTCCTTATAAATAATTTGCATATCGTCTTTAGTGTCACATTCCCCTTCATGGCTCTTACAGTACATGCAGGCCTGGCAGGGTTTTATGGACATCTGGTTAAGGTTGAATATTGCAGTGTCTGCTCCAGCATCACCTGCTCCTTTAAGTGCCTCTTCAACCAGAATTTCAGTGTTACTATTACTTCTTGGGCTTCCTGTAAATCCGACTACCTTCATTTTTTTTACCTCCTTTGAAAGTAACTAATTTTTGAAAATCGAAATTTAAAAAAATAAATCCTATTCTCGTTTTTAAAACCATCTCTAAAATATTATATCTTTTGTAAGGAAAAAATGAACTGAATCTCATATATCGGGATGAATTTATCTTTCTAAATTCCACCCCATATTTTATTTGGAGTCATTTAAGTAAATTTTGTAACCTTTAAGTGACCAGGTAACTATACGATAACCAGGAGCAATAATGCAGTAATGAAATACATTTGATAGGTGTCAGGTGAGATGAATTTTGCAATTTATCCAAACAGTGTTAGGGAGGAATAAAGGTTAAAATTGATAATAATATTCTCAGAGAAGTCTTTGACGAATCTATTATAGCTTTTCTTATTTATAATAAAGAAGGCGCTCTGGTTGATGCTAATAAATATGCATTAAACATATTGGGGTTACCTGAATCTGAAGATCATTTTCCAGAGATCAATCTATTTAAAAATTTCATTATTCCTTTTAAAAAGGAGAAATTGCTTAAAGAGAAATCTTTTAAATTTCAAACCAAATTTAACATAAAAAAAATAGACAATAAGTCAGATAATTCAAAATATCTTAAATCAGCCTTTTTTGAAGGAACTGTTTCAGTTATAAATTCTGGATTTTTGGTACAGATCCAGCATATTCCCCCAGATGGAAAATCTGGAGAACTAATTCAAAGGGAAAGGAAATATCGTCGCTTTTTTGAGGATGATCTTACAGGAGATTTCATTGCAACCCCTGAAGGCAGGATTTTAGAATGCAACCCTTCATTTGCTGAATTATATGGTTTTCAAAACATTGAAGAAGCCTCCAAATCCAATATGTCCCAGTTCAACTCAGAAGACTGGGAAAATTTAGCTAAACGCCTGGAAACTGAGTATAAAATCAAGAGTCATCAAACCATACATAAAAGACATGATGGGAAACAGATCCACGTTGTTTGTAATGTTGTTGCTATTTTCAATGAATCAGGACAATTAGATCAAATTGAAGGTTACATCTTTGATGATACTGAACGGAAGGAAGCGGAAAATGCTTTAAGAGAAAGTGAAAAGAAATATAGGCGTTTATTTGATGAAGATTTAACTGGAGATTTTATTGCAAAACCTGATGGCAAAATATTGGAGTGTAACCCTGCTTTTGCAGTTATTTATGGGTTTAATACTATTGAAAATGCTCTAACGTGGAATATATCAGAATCTAATCCTTTTGACTGGCCATATATGGTAACCAGGCTCAAAAGTGAGGGTAAGATTCAGGGTTTTCAAAGCTGGCAGAGAAGGTCTGATGCCATGAGGATCCATGTTGTGGCCAACCTTGTAGGTATTTTCAATGATGGGGGCAAACTCACTCATGTTAAAGGTTATGTATTTGATGATACGGAACGTAAAAAGGCTGAAGAAGGGCTTGACAGAACTATAAGTCAAATAACAGGGATCTTGAACAGTATTAAAGATGGATTTGTTGCTTTAAATAATCTCTGGGAAATTGTTTATGTAAATCATTGTGCTGCAGAATATGCAGGTGTTGATGCTGATGATCTTCTCGGGCAAAATATATGGCGGAGATTCCCTGAACTTGTTGGAACCATATATGAAACTACATTTCGCAAAGCCATGGGTAGTAATGATATACAGAACTTTGAAGCCCAGGGATTTGCTAAAACTTATAGCTGGTTTGATTTCAGTGTTTATCCCTCTGAAGATGGAATTTCAATTTACTGGAGGGACATAACTCAACGTAAAAAATTATAAAGAGAATTAAGGTAGGGTGGGGATGATTAAAAAGGATAAATGGATTTTTAGGAAATGACGTTTACTGGGACTTTAGCCTTTCTAACCACCCTTTCAGTGGTACTTCCCAGCAGGAACCTTTCCAGTCCGTGTTTGCCTGATTTTCCCATAATTATCTGGTCTACATTTTCTTCTTCTGCTGTTTGAAGAATAACATCTTCTGGTTTCCCTTTTTTGATCATGGTTATCAGGTTTATGTTTTTACAGTTACCAGTACATTTTTCTTCTTCAATCTTTTTTTCGAATTTTTTAACAGCCTGTCTACCTTCTTCGCGTAATTCTTCATCCAGTTTTTCCCGCAAATCTCGCTGTGGCAATGAATTTAAATAGTCCATGTCAATTACATTTAAAACAATTATATCTGACCCGCTTAATTTTGCTTCTGAAATAGCGTATTCTCCTGCACGTTCAGATAATTCTGAACCGTCTGTAGGCAATAATATTTTATAAACCATTTATTAACCCTCCCTTTTTGTTATTGGTTTTCATTTTTTTTTAAAAAAAATAAATTAGTAGAATTAAATTCTACTTTTAATTTTTCTTTATCCCAGCGCTGGTTCTGCAAGGGGGCTCATTAGAATTATAATAGTTAATATAATTCCAATAACGACTAGTGGAACTCCTGCTTTTAATATCTCCTTTATTTTCACGTATCCTGTTCCATAGGCCATGGCCACAGTGGGGTCTGCCATAGGTAACATGAATGATAGTGAACAGGCGATTGCCACAGGCACAGCATATGTTCCTACGGAGTGTCCTTGTGCTGATGCTAGAGTAACTGATAATGGTATGAGTATTGCTGAAAGTGCAATATTGGACATTACCTGAGTTATGAGAACTGCAACAATCATCAAGACAATGGTGATAAGAATCGTTGATGGATTACTTCCCATCATGGCTACAATATCACTGATTAGCCATTTTGCTGCTCCAGTATTGAGTAATGCGGCTCCAAGGCTTAATGCTCCTCCGAAGAAAATTATTAATCCCCAGTCAACACCGTTCTGTGCATCTTTCCAATCAACAACTTTGAATATAAAGAAGAGCACGGCGCCGATTAAGGCAATAGAGTAACTGTTAAGCCCGGTCCAGTTGGTGGTGACCCATAGTCCAATTGTGAATAAGAGAATAACCAGTGATTTTTTTTCTGTTTTTGTCATTGGTCCTAATGAATCCAATTTGCTGGATATGGTGTTAGTTCCACCTACTATTCCACTTACTTCTGGTTTGAATACTCTGCCGAGTAGTTTCCAGATAATAAGCATCATAGCTATTGCGAGTGGAAATCCGAAAATCATCCAATTGGCAAAGGGGATGTGGGTGTATGCTGCTGCCATCAGGTTGGGAGCAGTACCGATCTCAGTACCAAATCCTCCGGCAAGGGAACCATAGGATGCACCAAGCACCATGGCCTTTGCAAAGTTACTTTTACCCTTTTCAGGGTCATTTATGCCCATTAGTGGAATGATTTCTTTGATGATGGGGAGTAACATTGCAAATGCCACCACGTTTTCAATCCAGGCAGATAAAATTCCTGTAGAAAACACCGCCACAAATATACTTCTATCTGGGCTGGTACCAAACTTGTTGAGCATGGCATAAGTCATGCGTGTTGCCAATCCGCTTTTACGGATTGCCTCGGCCATAATAAATCCACCGATCATTAAAAAGATGATAGGATTTGCAAAACCAATTACAGCATTATTAAAACTCTCAACACCAATAATGGGCTGTATGAAAAGTATTATTAAAGAAGTAACTGCCAGGTGAACTGTTTCAGTTGCCCACATTATCACGGCGAATACGAGTAAGGCAATTGCTGCATGGCCAGGATAGCTTAAACCATTCATAGGAATTAACATTACAACTATAAAAGCGATTATAGCTAGTGGCATTCCTGAAACTTTTAAATTTAAGTTCGTTTTTAAGCCTCCTGAATTTTACAGCTAACCTAAGAATTTAGTATAATATAAATATATTTCATAATGATTAATCATTTATATTTTATGATATGTGATTGTTTTATGGTACATTGTATTAAATATAGATAAAATACTAAAAAAAGGACACTATACGATCTAAAATTAGATGGGAGTAAGTTATAATACCAATAATCAGAAAGTATTAATAATCAGGAGAAGAAAATGAATTTTAATTTATTAGCTGCGATTTTATCGATAGTAATGGTAGTGATTGGTCTTTATGAGATTTTTGGATTGGGTTCACATGCCGGGTCAAACTATATTAGCACCATCTTATTCGCCATAGTGTTTATATTAGTGGTTAAAGCTATGAGAAATCAATCACCAGACTAAAAAAATAATGTAATATAATTAATTCTGTGCCATGTTGGAGGCGGGGTGCTGTTTAAGATCTGATTTGGGCTGATCTACGTGGTTTTTGGGTGTTTTGATCAGATCCGGGCAGTCACTAGGGTCGTGAACATCAACATAGCACAGAAGGATTCTCATATCTTGAGGTTCACCTCCTCTACTTGGTTGGCTATACATAACTCCATGATAAGATAAATGATTTTTCCAAATTCACACCCAGATCACACCAAATTCTCGCCGGAAATCACCCTAAACTTAATTTAAAACCAAAAAAATCTATTTATTTTTTTAAAATTTTTAAATTAATAATAAATTGATTTATTCATTCCCACTCATTGAGAGGACTCAGTGTAAAAACAAATAAAAATCCATATAAAAACTAATAAAATATCCATTAAAAGTCTATTAGTCATTTAATCATATAAAACAACGGATATTGTTAATTTCTCTTAAAAAAATAAAAAAATGAAAGGTTGTAAATTAACCTTTCTCTTAAGTTAGGTTGTGTTTTTACAGTTTTGGCCATCACAGTTTTAATTATCTGCGTTACTGTTATCTTGGCCGTACTGGTACTGGTGTGACTGCTCATTGTTTGATGATCCTGCGTTACTGTTATCTTGGCCGTACTGGTACTTGTACTGATTTTCGTCACCGCTTCCATCACAAGTTCCATCACAAGTTCCGTCACAGGTCCTATCTTGGGTTCTGTCACAGTCTCCATTACCTGTTCTATCGCAGGTTCCACAGTTACCACTATCTGAAGCAGTGGTTTCCTGACCATATTGATGCTGGTTCTGAGTGGTAGTCTGGGTGCTATTTTGATCTGTAGTGGTATTGTCAGATGTATCATTCAATGCAAAAGCAGGTACGATACTGGCTACCATTACTATGGCACAGATCAATGCTCCTTTTTTTAGATTGTTCACTCCATTTCACCTCCATTAGTGTGTGACTAAAATAAACTTATGATAGGATAAATGATTATTCCAAGTTAATGCCCAGATCAGACCCATTTTCTTCCCGAAAATTGCCCAATATGGAATCTGAAATTTGAACAGTTCGGATTACTCATTAAAGCAATAATGGGGCATGATTTTGGAAAGATCTGGGTGTAATCTTGGAATAATTACTTTTATATAGATGATCTATTTAGTAAACGTAATCCTACAAAAAGCTCTTAAAACAGGTTCATGGCATACTTTTGAACTTAAAATATTTTTAAAGTTTTAATAATATCATATTTGTCTAAAAACACATGAACCTTTTTTTAAAGAGAAATAAAAGCAATATAAAGTTTTAAATGGAATTGAAAATAAGTATTCTAAAATTTATGGGGGAATGATTATGGTTTACGATATGATCTTACCTGCCCTCCCATTTATCGGGGGCTATTTACTTACTTACAGTCTGTACAAAATGAAATTGATCAAAAAAGCATTACATATCAATATATGGAATTTAATAATTGGATTAGCATTTCTGATATCTGCAGGAGCAGGTTTCATCCTACTTCTGGTTATGGAATTAAATGTTAAACTGCCAATAAGTCCGGAGTTACTTTACTGGCACGTTGAACTGGGTGTAACACTGGCCCTGGTCACGGTGTTCCACTTCCACACCTACTGGAAATCTGCCAAGACTATGTTTGTAGCCGCAAAAAGAAGGAGGTCACAAGCATGATTGGGAAAATAAAATCTGTGATGTCAAAGGAAAAATTAGTTCCGGCTTTATCCATTGAAAAAGTAACCTCTACTTTATCAAGGGAAAAGGTTATCTCTACGTTATCCAAGGAGAATTTAAGCTCTGCATTAACCAAAATCCCTATGAAACAGAAATTATTCGCCGCAATTTCCACCATTCCATTCATAGCACTCGGATCCATGTCTGCTTCCTGTGCTACCACCTGTCCTTATGGGATGGTAAATGACCCTTACCCGGGGCAATGCCCTCGTTATGTGGATTTAAATGGAGATGGATTCTGTGATCTGTCCCAAGCAACAGCAGCTGCCACTACAGACACCACCACAGATACTACTACTGATTCATCTACCTCAGATACCACCACATCTACTGATGATGCAACTACTTCCACAACCACAGATCAAGGACATGGTAATGGTACCAATGCGGATGTCACACCAGATCAATCTACTGATACAAACACAACCACACTACCAGATGATCCTGGTTCAGACTATGGAAGCCTTAATGGAGACGGAACCAATTATTTTGTGTTGCCAATCACCCTTATCATAATAGGTGGATACCTATTTACATATTATCTATTTAAAAAGGGCATATTAAAACGGAATAAACACAAAAGAATATGGAATCTGTTGGTCACTGTAGGTTATCTTGGTACAGGAATTACCGGGGTTATTTTAACCTTCATGGTAAATCTTGGAATAAGGACTGCCTTAAGCCAATCCTTAACATTTTGGCATGTGGAACTGGCAATTTTAATGGTTGTAGGAACTTTGATACATCTTCACATTTATTGGAGGCCATTTAAAAACATGTTCAGGGTTCTTTTCGGATTTAAATTTAATTTAAGAAAAGATCCAAGCAGGGCTAAGGGAACATCTAAGTGATGTTCTATTACTCCTCTTTTTTACATCAACAAAATTGCCATATTTGTTCAGACTACTATTTTTCGGATTTTTTTCCATATATTTATTCTACACTCATTAATCGATATTGAACTATTAATTGATTCTAACTGAATTGTTGATATCTTATTTTTGTGGAAATTATTTTAAATCAAAATAAAGTCTAAAAGTATACGATTTTGAGTTGTCAGTAGAATATCTGCAAAAAAATCTGCGGATATAATACATTTAACACATTTTGTTCCCTCTTAATATCACCAAATTATTTATACAGATGAAAACATGTTTTCCTCAGAGTAATGTTGGTAAGAATATTGGTATGGGGGATGGGCAGGAATTCTCCCTCTTCAGAGAAGTTAATAGATGTAAAGTCTACAGAACAACATAAATAACGTACAATTTCTGTTTTCAGAGGGAGATTCTAACTTTAAAGATAATTGTATATGAGATGTTCCTAAGGACACTATCATCCTTATCTGTGGGGTTTCCTATATTTCAGACTTGACATGTCAATTGACCACAAGAAAACAAATACTTTCCGGATATCTGCAAGTGCAAAGTAAGAATAAGCTGAAAAATATGGGAAAAATTTAAAAACGGTGATAAGAGATGATTAATCATCTATTAATCTCTAATAAAGATGGAAATTATTATATATAATAAAAACATTATAATTTTACGTAATATCGCATTTTAACTACAAATTCAGGGAATGGGGAGTAAATCATGAATATAAATTCTGAAAGGATTGATGGAGTATTGGTAGTTGCACCTGAAGGTAGGTTAGATGCTTATGGGGCACTGGCACTGGATGAAGCTCTGGATGATATTATACAGGAGAAAGATTCATTCATTGTTTTTAACATGGATAGTGTTAGTTATCTGAGCAGTGGGGGTATTAGAAGCCTTTTACGTGCAGAAAGGATCATGAGGGATCGCGGAGGTCAAATTAGTCTTTGCAATGTGAATCCCTACCCTATGGAAGTTCTGAAAATGGCTGGTTTTGACCAGATATTCTCCTTCCATCACACAATGGAAGATGCCATGGAATATCCATTGGTTCCTGAAAATTCTGCGGTTGATTGGGGCCAACTCCTAAAATATGATGATGAACATGTTTTGTTGACCATTCTAGAGGTTTCTCAGGATACTGCTGCATTAAAGATCGTGGGAGACATATCTAAGGTTTTGTATGCTCAACTGGGTGTAGAAGACATATATTCCAGAAAATTTTCTGACACAGAGTACTCAATTGGCCTGGGAGGTCTGGGTGAGAAGATCCATGACTTCATGGGGATCATGGGGGAGATGATCACCATCGGTGGTACCATGGTCTGGCTCCCCACTGACGAACATGACACTCCTGATTTTTTAATTCCCGCAAGAGATACTGGGATCGTAACTATCCATACGGGTTTTAACGCTGCTCTGGATGGAAATTTCCAAGACATTGTAATGGTAGAGAGCAAGAAAGAGGAAGGTTTCACTGTGGATGAACTTTACTCTGCTATTTTTCAGATGGCCAGAAAAATGAGACCATCATTTAAGGGTGTTATCAGTGTGGCTATGCAGGCGGATATAGGAGAGTTCTACAGCTCCGGGGTGAAAATATCCCCCATTAAAAAACTCGCCCCAAAAAACCGTGAAATGATCATGCATCCTGATAACATCGCTTTCTGGATGAACATCAGTGATCATCCAACGTTTCAGGGTGAAACCATGCTTGGTTTTGGGGTAGGGGTTGATCTGGAAAGTGATCTTTCCCGTTTTGATGAAGAAGTTCTGGGTTCTCTGTTTTACATGCACCCTGCCAATATTGGAAACCAAAAAATGTTACTCCATAATCATGCTGTTGTTTTCAAACACATCCCTCTGGAGAAAAATCAGGACCTTGATGTGCAAATACGGAAAATTGTTAAAGATGGAGAGTTTCTGGATATGCGCCATCTTCTGGATAACACCAGGTTAAAACATGCCTTAATTGGTGTTTCTTACATATCAAACATTTGTTTTGAGGAAAATAAGAAAAAATAACAACCTAAGGTAACGAAACTTCGATTTCATTTTTACACTTTGAATAACTGAAAACCTTTTTTAGTCCAAAAATCACTTTTTTGGCCCAAAACCACAAAATAGTAAAGAATATAATCCAGAATGCCAATCCTAATTTTTACATCTGGCATACTTCAATTTTAGAAATTTCCTCAAGATCATTTATAATCATAATAAATACTAATATTAATAGTTTATAATTTTATCAAGTATCTGCAGTGATTTTAATGAAAAAATGGAAAACCACCAACGGATGCACAGTTTACCAGATCACTGGGGGCAGAAGTAACTCTTATTTAGTTAGGGATAATGATATTTCAATTTTAGTAGACACCGGCCTGGAAAACTCCAGAAAGGAATTAATCGAAAAATTGGATGATTTACTGGCCAAGGAAAGGTTGTCCTATCTTACATTAACCCATGCTCATTATGATCACGTTGGAAACGCAGCCAGTATAAAGGAAAAATATGGGCCTAAAATAATCATTCAAAAAAGTGAGGCAGAATATTTGAAACAGGGGACATCACAGGTTCCAAGTGGCACTAATTTCATCACCTGCCTCTTGGTGGCCATAGCCGGGAAAATAAACAAATTCAGTGAGTATGAAAAGGCAAAACCTGATTTTCTGGTGGAAGATGGATATTTTTTAAGTCCTAACTGTTACCTGATCCATACTCCTGGCCATACAGATGGTTCAATGAGTCTAATTTTAGATAAGGAGATAGCATTGGTGGGTGATGCCATGTTTGGTGTTTTCAACTGGTCGGTTTTCCCACCTTTCGCTGCTGATGTGCCCACCATGATCAGAAGCTGGGGAGAGCTATTGGAAACAGGTTGCAATACCTTTCTGCCGGGTCATGGTACAAAAAACAGTCGAAAGTTATTAAAAAAGCAGTACAATAAGTATAGATTGAAATATCTTGATTAAATCATGGTATGGTTTATTTTCAATCCTTTTTTTTTAATTGTTTTGTATATCTCCGTAACTTTTATAAGGAAACAGTACTATTAACCTATACATCAAAATATTTGGATATATGGATATCCATATGGATTTATTTGGTGTGATCATGGAAGAAAAGAAAATAAAAGATCATGTAAATGAACGTTACAGCAAAATAGCAACCAAAAAAGCATCCTATTGTTCATGCTGTGGTGGAACGGAGGATATGTTAGAAAGTGCACTAGAACAGGCCAAAGCAATGGGATATTCAGAGGAAGAGCTAGATAGCATACCTCCAGATGCCATTTATGGGTTGGGATGCGGAAATCCCACGGCCCTGGCAGAGATTAGTGAAGGAGAAACAGTACTTGATCTGGGATCAGAGGGGGAATAGATGTCTTCCTATCATCAAAAAAGGTAGGCGCAAATGGTAAGGTAATAGGAGTGGACATGACCCATGAAATGGTTAAAACTGCCATTCAAAATGCAGAAGAAGGGGGTTATCAAAATGTTCAGTTCAAACTGGGAGAAATTGAGGATTTACCCATTGAAGATGGAACCATTGATGTAATTATCAGTAACTGTGTCATAAACCTAACACCAGATAAAAATATTGCATACAGCGAAGCTTTCAGAGTTTTAAAGCCAGGTGGAAGAATTTTAGTTTCTGACTTGGTTACCCATGGTGAAATTTCTGAAGACCTCCGGAGAAGTTTTCAGGCCTGGTCAGACTGCATCGCCGGAGCAATGGAAAAACAGGAATACCTGGATACCATTACCAAAGCAGGATTCAAAGATGTGGAAATTATGGAGGCGCATTACTTCACTGAACCCAACATGGACATCAGACTGGAAGGAAAAATTCTCAGCATCCAAGTTAAGGCCATTAAATAGATATGGGCACCAATAAGATGGTATGTTACAAACTTTCAGATCCAAGAATTGTGGGTATTTGGCCCATTTACTCAGATTACCTAATTATGCATCACCTGATGGAATTTATAATTAAAGTACCTAACCATTAAAGAAAGATCAGATGACCAAATCAAATTTAAAGGAGAATGAAAAATGAAGGACAAAAAGTTAGCATTGGCACCATGCAGTGGGATGAGCCCTTATGGCCTCGTCACCCGGGCTGCAAGTTCAGACACTGTTGAAGAATCAGATAAACTCATCTCCATATGCATGGGAGCTACATCAGCAGACAGAGAAGGATTCCGAGATCTCATAAAAAAATATCCCATACTGGCAATTAATGGCTGTGAAGGATCCTGTGTGGATAAAATATTAGAACATAAAGGAGTTAAAGTTGCAGAAAGCATAAATGCCCTGGAAATATTGGATAAACAAAATTTAAAGCCAACTGATGTTTCAAGACTGGACGAAGAAGGGGAAAAATGTGTTGAAGTGTTAAAGAAAAAAATAAAGGAAATTGCTGCTGAACGCGACTGCTGAATTTATTAGAAGTAATACTTGCCCTATAGAGATATCAAATACATATCGAGATAATAAGGATAATATTTAATGCCCTCTACTACATTGTGGTGAATTTATTCATAACCGCTCGGGCAGCACTGGTCTTAACTAGAATAGAAACTTTCATTCCTTTTTTTAAGACTATGTCTGGTTTTGGAATGGTTATATCCCCATTTTCATAGACAGCCACAATGATGAAATCTTCAGTGGGACTGATATCCCCAATTCTTTTACCAATAACTTTCTCGTTTTCCAGGTTAAAATCAAGTAACTCAGCATCACCCTTACCCATTACTACCAGGTCTGCGATTTTCGGTCGGATAATTAGTTTCTCCAGATAACTGGCTGCTGTGATTTCAGGGCTTATAACCGAGTCAATACCCACTTTGCGGAATGCTTCAGCATGGCTGGGTTCACTTACCCTGGCAATGATTTTAGGGATTTTATATTCCTTCACCAGGATGCAGGCAAGTAAATTGGCTTCGTCGTTTCCTGTAGCAGCCACAAAAACATCTGCACTGGATACATTGGCCTCGTCTAAGGTTTTGGTGTCAGTGCCGTTGCCACAGATCACCAAGGCATCAAGTTCAGCTGCGGCATTGGAACACAAAGTTTCATCATTTTCTATTAGGGTAACATCATGACCATCAGCAATTAAAAAGGAGGCCAGGCTCAGGCCAACTCTTCCTCCACCCATCACTACCACGTACATTGAAACACCTCTTAAACCAACAATATCAATATCAATACAATGTAAGTACCTATGTTAAGTGTTAAATTTCAATAAAACCTTGGAATCTTTTTTAAGGAGGATTAATGTTTCATCACCTAATAGGTAAGTAGATCAGATTTTACTAGGTTTCTGATCATTCCTTACATATTGATAACAATTAACCTTGTAACATCTAAAACTTAACTCACATAAATTTTGACTTTCTGATATTTAAGTGTTGTAAATAAATTTGGTTTAGGTTTTATTATTTTCAGCCTCGTAAAGATAGAACATACGTGCATATAAATTTTCCTGAGAAAGTAATAAGTACATTTTTCCAAAAAAGGTTTTTTTGCAGTACTTTAAAATGTCCATGTTAAAAATAGTTTTATTTAATCAGATACTGGAGAGTAATCAGTAATATGGTAAATAGGACTTATTTTATATTGTAGACCCAAACTTGATTAATCTGTGATAAATTTAATAGAATTCAACTAAATTCAGGGGGTAACCTGTGGATTAATTGGTCAATAAAATGATAGGGGTTTCAAAAAAAAGGTAGGAAAAAATAATATTTGCATTGCTCCGTGAGGGATTTACATTGCTCCATGAGGGTGGGAGTGGTGGTGTTGTTTTTTTAGGACTATGGTACTGTCTGCTGAGTTTTTTAAAGCAATGCTGAACCCGGGTTCAGCGCCAATGACTATTGTTTCTTTGCCATTTTCTTTGGCAATGTTAACCAGGGGTAAAAAGTCAGTGTTACGGGTCATCAATGCAACAACATCAATATTGGGGTTACGGATGGCTTCGAAAGCTTCAACTGCCATTTGAACATCAATATCACCTGCCACAATAATGGGGGACATTCCCTGATTTACTATGGCTTCGATGAGTTTATCTGAAGCGTATTGATTTAGAAAAACTTTTCCAACCTTTATGTTCCCATATTCGTTTAATATTTCTTTTATCACGTCTAGATCAAAGCCAAATTCCTTACGTAGCATGTTAGGTCCATCAATCAAGATGGCAACGCTTTTAGCGTTGGGTTCTCCCATTTTAGGGATGTATTCTTTAAGTGAACTTAATTTTTCAAGATTGCGCATTTTTCCTCCTGGTTCTATTCAAGATAAACACGAGCCAGGTGTTTTTAACAATATTTTTAACATTATTAACATTTGTTCTTAATATGGTTCTTAACATTACTCTTAAATGTTTGCATGTTCCTGTAGGCCCATATAATCATCGGAATTCACTCAGATAGGGGGTCATCAGGATTCTTTATTTTTGGTGATTCCTTTTGGAAGTAGGTAAGAACTATTCTATCTTTATTTAATCCAAATAATAAATAGCTATGCCCAAATTACACCCAGATATAACCATATCTTTACAACTTTAGATGTATTATGTGGTGGTGATGATTTAGCTTTATTTTTTTAAACAACTAAAGATAAAATTAGTAAATGAAAAAATAAAAGTTATAATTATTTTTTTTAGATTTTAATAACTGGAAACTGTACTTCTGTTAAAAGTTCGTTTTCAGGGACTTCCATGGGACTGTTAAGATATACTTCTGTTACGGGTCCTACAATATCATAACCATTTTTAACAGCGTACTCCGCCACTCCATGGATAACAGGACCAACTTTGGTGTATGCTCCTTTGTGCATTGCTGCAAGGACTGTATGTTCGGGTATTTCTTTAATTCCCACCTTACCTTCAGGAGTTGCGTCTCCAACAAATGCAAAGCCGATTTCGTATTGTAAATGTTCTTCAGCGGTGTCTTCGGGGCTGTTGAAATAGGTGCCATAAACCCGTCCAGTCATCTGGAGGCCTTTGTTTGAAACCCACTCTCCTACTTCTTGCATAAGTTCTGGAATTTTATCATAACTTCCCATATAAGGAATATAAGCAACTTTAGCTTCTTCGATCCTTTTTTCTGTTACTTCCATTTTTACACCCTAGTTATAAATGATGCTATTACCGTTATATTTTTTTGTGATGGGGGATGTGTTATTAAAATATAATCTGTTTTTTATAATTAATTTTGAATATGGATAGATTATGTTACTGCATCCTAACAAAAAATTCCCTTAATGATTTTAAAGATTTTTAAAACCCTTTAATTATTTTTTAACCACAGGGAATTGCACTTCAGTTAGAAGTTCGCTCTCTGGTACCTCATCTGGACTGTTAAGATAACTTTCCAGGACTGGGCCTGCTATTTCGTAGCCCTCTTTTGAAGCGTATTGGATGAGATCCATATAAACTGATGCGGCCTCTCCATAGGGGCCCTTAAACACAGCCGAAACAGCTTCATGCTGGGGGATATTCTTTATTTTTATATCATCTTCAGCTTTTAATTCTCCAATAAAGGCTGCCCCAACTTCCCATTCAAGTTCTTCCTCAGATACTTCCATGGGACTATTGTAGTATACCCCATAGACTGGCATCTGAATTTCCACGTTTTTAGCCATTAACCATCCCACTACCTTACCCAGAGTCTCCGGGATCTGCTGGTAACTGCCAATTATTGGGAGAAAAGCCGCCTGGTATTGGGGGATGGTTTTTATTTCGATTTTCATGCTTAACACTTCCAACAATTTATTCGTTTTTGTGTAATTATTATGAGGGTATATGAATATGACATTTTTCCTAGAGCATATGCAAAGTAATAGACTAATTTACACTGTTAATTTATAACATGATATTGGGGGATTGATGAATAACTCAAACCAATGATTTTTATAGCTAAAAAAGAAACATCAGATTATGTCTGATCAATCTAATTCCATTAATTTATGGATGACCACCAGTCGTATTGAAACACTGGTGGATGGTATATTTGCCATTGCCATGACATTACTGGTTTTAAGTATTGGAGTTCCCACCATAACTGGTAATCTAAGTGAAACAGCTTTTCAACAAGAATTATGGACATTATGGCCTAATATACTATGTTATGCTCTATCTTTTTGGATATTGTCAGGTTTCTGGCGGAACAACCATCAGCAGTTTCAGTTTATCAAACGTTCTAACCCTACTTTAATAACCATAACTGTTTTATGGCTGCTGTTTATAGCTTTAATGCCATTTTCCACCGAAATAATCGCTGAGTACGGTGGCACTTATTTCACAGCAAATGTAATTTTCCAGCTGAATCTTTTCTTTGCCGGTTTTATTTATATTATTAACTGGCAATACGCCACTAGAAGAGGCTTATTGGATGATGATATAAGTAAAGCAACGATTAAAATGCTGAATATTTCCAGTGTAATTTTACCTACATTATCCCTGATAGCTCTGGGTTTGTCTTATTATGTTTTGGCTTGGAGCAGTCTGGTATATCTAACACATCCTTTTTTAAAGAAAATACTGGAAAATAGATATGTGAACAATTCAAGTTAAAATAAGATGAAAATCCTTATTTAAAAGGAATTTTTACCTGACATTTTTCACATTATGAGTCTCACAATTTAGAACAGATGTATTCAACAAAATTATTTGCTTTAATTTCCTTAAAATTGACCAAAAAGCCTGTTTTTTCCAGTAATCCTTCCATGATCCAGTCATAAGTGCTGAATTCATCACGAATATGCATTTCAGTTTCGTCTGCCATGGAATCACCAGCAGCAAAACGCATGGTTTTTATCATCCCTTCAAGGGCTTTTTGATGATCTTGGATATTAAATGTGAATATAACATCAAAAAGATAGAGTTTTCCACCTGGTTTTAAAATTTCTGCCATTTTAGAAAGGGCTACTGACTTCCAGAAGTCAGGCAAATGATGAAGTGCAACCATAGAAACGATTTTGTCTACTTTATCCTTCCCATTATGATCATAAGTTAAAAAACCTGCAGAATAAGTTTCAATATTATTAATATTTCCTTTTTTAGCCTTATTTTCGAGAATATCCAACATTTCTCTTGAAATATCGATACATATCACTTTATCACAATATTTTGCCAGGTTTAAGGCAACATTACCAGTTCCACAACCAAAATCCATAACTGTATCATCAGGTGTGATCCCCATGACTTGAACAATATGTTCTGATTCCTCCCTGAAGTTTCTGAATTTTTGATGCGCATCATCGTATTTTTGGGCTATTTCCGGGTTTAAATAGTCTACTCCTGGGGCTTTTTCTTCATAATACCATTTTGGATTGTTTTTCATGTTTAATTTTCCCTTTTTCGTGGCTCTATGTTACTTTGATTAGTTATTAATAACAAATAGTCTTATATAAGATCTCACAATGACCTTGTATAAATTCTATCATTAAGATTTCTATCCTAAGACGTGGAAAGATTCTGCATGTACGACTATTTTGAAATACAAGCCAAAATTGGTATAACCAAACATATGGGTGGCCTGGAAGCCACCCAAAACCTTTTAAAATGGTGTAAAGTTGATAATTCAGATCATGTTTTGGTTGTCGGCTCAGGGAATGGGGTATCAGCCATTAAAATCCATGAAATGACTGGTTGCACTGTAGTGGGGATAGATCTATCTGAAGACATGGTTATAATGGCCCGGGAAAAACTTAAATCCTCTGAAACTGGAGTTAAATTTGTTGTGGGAAATGCAGAGAATTTAGAATTCTCTGATAATAGGTTTGACGTGATTATATCTGAATCTGTAACGGGATTCACCGATAAAACAAAGTCTATTCCGGAGTATCATCGGGTACTTAAACATGGAGGTTTTTTGGGCTTGAATGAAGTGACCTGGATTTCAAATCCATCTCGTGAAGTTGATGAATATTGTCGGAGGGTAATGGGTCTCATGGCTGAAACAGAAGATGTATGGTTATCTCTTCTCATGGAATCTGGTTTTAAAGATATAAATAGTTCGGTAAATCGAATGAACCAGTGGAAACAAATGAAAGGAGATTTCCAATTGCAGAGCATGGATTTTTTTAAAATTTGGGGTAGGTTCTTCAATTTGTACTTGCATGAAACAGAATACCGGAAATCAGCCAACCATCTTGCTTGGGAAGCCCTTCATATTCCTAGAGGATTCAACCGTTATTATGGATATGGGCTTTATGTGGGACAGAAATAAACTAATTCTGCAGATTTTTAAAGGTTTATCACTTATCAGTATAATCATGTATAAAGAGAAACTAAATTAAAAAACAGTGATTGTATGAGCTCTTTAAATTTTGAGAATTTAAAAGCATTGGCACAGAGATTTGTGTTTCAACTGTTACAAAATAACTATGATAGGGCTGTTAGCCAGTTTGATAAAGATATGAAAACTGTTTTATCTGAAGACAAGTTAAAGGAGTCCTGGAAAGGTCTAACAGAACCGGCAGGTGATTTAATCCAGATGAATGTTTTACAAACAGTTGAAATGGAAGGTCACCGGATTGTTAGTGTAAGGTGCCAGTTTGAACGAGTTACCATTGATGTTCAAGTAGTATTCAACCATAAAGGACATATCAGCGGACTGAATTTTATGCCCACAGAGATGGAGTACCATCCACCAGATTATGTGGACACTTCTGCATTCCACGAGATGGAATTAACCATTGGTGAAGGG
Organism: Methanobacterium sp. PtaB.Bin024; assembly: GCA_002067065.1. Lineage (GTDB taxonomy): Archaea > Methanobacteriota > Methanobacteria > Methanobacteriales > Methanobacteriaceae > Methanobacterium. Next base: position 37,294 of record MVPY01000033.1, on the reverse strand, counting down.
AAATGGGAATTATCTGGCATTCTTACCATCCCTAATGGTTCCTCTAATGGTTCTGGAACGTTTCCGGGAGTGGTGTTGGTGCATGGTTCAGGCCCTAATGATCATGATGAAACCATTGGTCCCAACAAAATATTCCGGGACCTGGCCTGGGGACTGGCTTCAAAGGAAATTGCAGTTTTAAGATATGATAAAAGAACATTTAAACATGCTAAAGAGTTCACAACAGCTTTTATGTCGAATATGACAGTCAAAGAAGAGGTTATTGATGACGCCCTTTTAGCAGTGAATCTAATGCGAGATAGGCCTGAAATAGATTCAAAACATGTTTTCTTGTTGGGCCACAGTTTAGGGGCATCTCTTGCCCCTCGTATTGGTCAACAGGGCCATGAACTAGCTGGACTGATTATTATGGCTGGAAGTATCCGTCCACTGGAAGATACTATTTTAGAACAGTTTACTTACCTTTACAGTCTCTCTGGGGCCATGACCGATGAACAGAAAACTACATTAGAATCTTTGAAAGTTAAAGTCGCCCGTGCAAAAGATCCTGAACTTTCAGAAGATGTCCCTTCCAAAGAACTTCCTCTAGGCATTTCAGCAAGCTATTTAATTGATCTTCGCAACCATCCTACTAAAGAAATCCTGAAAGAACTGTCCTTGCCTATGCTGATTTTGCAGGGTGGTCGTGATTACCAGGTTTCACCTACCCAAGATTATGAAATGTGGAAGGAGGAGCTTAAACTTCGAAAAATCGTTTTTTTCCATATTTTCCCCAGTTTAAACCACCTTTTCATTCAAGGTAAGGGCAAATCAACTCCACAAGAATATGGGGTGGAGGGTCATGTTAATGAGGAAGTCATAGAATTAATCGTGGAATGGTTGAAAAATCATAGTAACTAATATGATAATTGAAATCAAGAAATTTAACTAGGTTTTTCCCATTTAACATTATCCTTATTCCTATGAACAAAAATTTATGGATGTTTAATAGGGTTATGAATCGTTTGATCTGTGTAGAAAGATGAAACGAGTCAGGACAGATATTAAACAGATGATTATTAACAAAATGAATAAGATTTGCCTTACAACCCATTCTGGGAATAAAAGTGAAATAAAAACCATTAACATAAGATATGCTCCTAAATATTTCCCCAGTGGATCATAAACTGGCTTCTTAAGGCCGGAAGTGGCAACAAAAAGCAAGAACATGGCAATAATAAGCAACAGAATCAGGGGATCATACCATCCCTGGATAACATAAGCCAAAAAACAAGCCAGGATCAAAATAAAATCCGTAGTTACATCTAGATATGCACCTATATCCGAAGTTGCATCTAGTTTTCTGGCGATATAACCATCAACAGCATCTGTGATTAATGCTAAAACAAGTATAAAAGCTGATGTTAAAAATAAATCATTTAAAAATGTATAAAAAAAGAGAGGGGCTGCTATGAACCGGAAAGATGTTAAAGCATTAGGAATATGGGATTTATATGAAATATCTCACCCCTCCAAACAGTTTTATGGTTGTGCATGTATTTTTTATTCATTTTTTAACAGATCTGCTAGACCACGCGCCCAAGACCTTATCTCATCCCAGTCACGGTAATCATGGCGTATGTTGGGGTCAATACCCTGCTTTTCCATTTCTTTTTTTGCAAAGCGCATGTAAAAATTGTACATAAATCCATGTTTGGCTTCTGGATCGTAAACACTGCCAAAGAGCCCGGTGGCTACTGGTGGGTTTATCAGGTTTTTCTGAGCCACTTCATCCAAGTACTTTTCTTGTCCTTCGGGTCGGGTCTTTTCTTCATTTGCTGAGCCGCAAGAGACAAAAAGAGCTACTTTCCTATTGGCCAAAGCTTCTTTATTCTTTTTAAGCAATTTAAGCGATTGTTTGGTCCATTTGCCCATTTTAATCCCACTTCCCACTACTACCAGGTCGTAAAGGGAAACATCACTATCCTTAACACTCTTAACATCTAGTAAGTCCACTTCAATTCCTTCTTCCCTTATAACTTTGGCTATTTCTTCAGCTATTTCGGCAGCAGTGCCATATCTAGTTCCGTATACAACTAATCCTTTCATCAGATCACCCCTCACTTTTTTGCTTCTATATATAATTCACTGGATGTTTTTTCCAGTTTACCCATTATTTCAAATAAATTTTTTATTTCACTATCTTCCAGTCCCCTGAATAAGGAGGTTATGGATTTAATATCTTCTGCAGTTCTCTTATCCCAGTATTCAAGACATTCTTCAGTGGCTTTTAAACGTAAAATCCGTTTATTCTCCGGGTCTCGTTCTATTTTCAAAAATCCTCTGGTTTCCAGTCGGGTGGCCAGTTGTTTAACGTTCTGGTGGGTGGTGCTCATGGCATCAGCCACTTCCTGCATGGAAGGGGGATTTTGGAATGCGTTAGTCATGACAATCATCATTAACCATTGTTTGGTGGTTATCTGGTCACCAGCAAGGTCTCGGCTGATGATATAACTCCACCTCTGCTGCACCAGAAATAAAACCACCAGGATATATCTTTCCATGTCCAGTCTTTCCGCATCAAATTCTGCCTTAATGGTGTGGGAATCTTTCATTATTTTACCCTATCATTGTTCTTTTATCATCTTTATTGAGTTTGATATATTTATTTTCATCCATGGAGCCCTTTATCCTGCTGTAGAAGGCTACTGTAATTATTATACCAAGCACGGTGACAACTATAAAGAACATAGCTTGCCCTATTTCAATCTTCACACCATTTTGTGCCATGAAATAGATCATGGAAAGTATTGCAGTTCCCAGTAAAGATATTTTAATTAGGAGGATGGATGCCAGTGCATATCCCCACTTGTTACATTTAAAGAGAAGTATTCCGGTAATTACTGCAGCAGGAACAACAACTCCTAAATCTAAAGCTTGAATTACCAGTGTAGTGTATGTTTCAAGTGTGGAGGGTGCAACACCAGTTAATAATGAACCGATAATCATTTTAAGCCACATACCTGCCAGCATTAACCCGATAATTCCCAGGAATACTGCAGCAATTTTGTTGATTCGTCCTGGAGTGAAACTTTTCTTGATACTTTTAATATCAAGGTTTATTAGTTCTCCCAGCAGTGTATACAATGATATGGAAAATATGGTCACATAGACTAAGAATAGTTGGTTATATGAGGTAAGGAAAGCCATTGATGCATAAGAATACAGGAAGTAAAATATGGTTCCCATCCAGATCAATTGTCCTCTCAATGAATTTTTTCTGATTAAATATAGAGTTCCCAACAATATGGGGATGCAGATTACCAGTGTAACCAGATCCTGGCCCATCATTTGGGCTGCACCAGAGATGGTGTCATGCTGGTAAAGTCCTTTCCAGAATAATCCCGCCAAGGTTGCTATTGATGCCAGAATGGCAATAGCAATTGAGTTTGTGTATATTATTTTTTTGTCCATTTTTTCAACTCCAATAGGTAATATATTACATATTTAGGTAATATATTACCTAAAGTGTGGGAACTAATATATAAAGTTTGTGGATCCATGTTTAGAATAGATCTTAAAATTGTTTAAATCAAAAGCCACATAACAATAATAATTGATTTTAAGGAGATTTTTTCGGGGGTAAACTAGAATGGAACATTCCCATTCAGATCATGAAATGAAACATGAGATGAAGAAGAAACCTGGTGGACTTGATCATCACCATATGATCGCTGATTTTAAAAGACGTTTCTGGATATGTTTAGTTTTAACCATTCCCATCATCTTTTTAACTCCGCATATTCAATCTATTCTCGGTATTAAAGAGTTCATAGGTTTTTATGGAGATTCTTATGTTCTGTTCTTTTTAGCATCTATAGTCTATTTTTATGGTGGTTATCCTTTCTTTAAAGGTATGTACAATGAGTTAAAGTCACGGATGCCTGGGATGATGACATTAGTGGCAGTGGCCATAACCACAGCCTACATTTATAGCAGTGCAGTGGTTTTCGGACTTAAGGGCGAAATTTTCTTCCTGGAACTGGTCACTCTGATTGATATCATGCTTCTGGGGCACTGGTTGGAGATGCAATCAGTTATGGGGGCTTCCAATGCCCTGCAAGAGCTGGTAAAACTCTTACCCTCCTCAGCCCATAAAATAATGCCAGACGGGGAGACTATGGAAGTCCCACTGGATGAATTAGAAGTGGGAGATCAGGTGCTGGTAAAACCAGGAGAGAAAATCCCGGCTGATGGCCAGATCATCCATGGTGAAACTAACGTTGATGAGGCCATGCTCACCGGTGAATCAAAACCAGTGCACAAAAAGATAGAGGATGAAGTAATAGGAGGATCCATAAATGGAGATGGTTCCATCCAGGTGGAGATCCGGAAAACAGGAAAAGAATCTTTTTTAGCTCAGGTAATAAACCTGGTAGAGGAAGCCCAGGCCGGTAAATCCAAAACACAAAACCTGGCAGATCGTTTTGCCATGTATTTGACCATAATAGCCCTAACAGCAGGGTTCATAACTTTGGTAGTTTGGATGGTAATAACTGGGCAAGATCTGGCATTTTCCCTGGAAAGAGCGGTTACAGTAATGGTGACCACCTGTCCCCATGCACTGGGCCTGGCCATACCTCTGGTGGTAGCTGTTTCCACAGCACTGTCTGCCAGTAACGGTTTGTTGATAAAAAACAGAACCTCTTTTGAAAAGGCACGTAACATAAACGCCATTATATTTGATAAAACAGGGACGCTGACTAAGGGAGAGTTTGGAGTTACTGATGTTATCTCTCTGGATAATAAATTTGATTCTGAGGAGATTTTGAAATATGCGGCATCCCTGGAGGCTTATTCAGAACATCCCATTGCCCGAGGTGTGGCTGCAGAATCAAAAGATCATTTCCCAGTGGAAAATTTCAAATCAATCCCAGGAAAAGGTGTAGAAGGAGTAGTTCAGGGGAAAATGGTGAAAATAGTAAGTTCAGGATACTTAAAGGAATTAGGTTTTGAATTTGATGATAAACGGGTTGATAAGTTATTATCACAGGGGAAAAGCACGATTTTTGTTATTTTGGATGGGCAAGTGAATGGGTGTCTGGCTCTGGCTGATATCATTCGTCATGAGTCCAAGGAAACTGTAGCAAGGTTTAAGGAAATGGGCATTAAGTGCCTTATGATAACTGGAGATAAAAGGGAAGTGGCAGAATGGGTGTCCCAAGAAGTAGGTCTGGATCAGTATTTCGCCGAGGTCTTACCACAGGATAAGGCACAAAAAGTAAAAGAGATCCAAGAAGAGGGTCTGGTGGTGGCCATGACTGGTGATGGTATCAATGATGCCCCTGCCCTGGCCCAAGCTGATGTGGGAATAGCCATCGGGGCAGGGACAGATGTAGCAATAGAAACTGCGGACATAATCCTAGTCCGAAGTAACCCCTTAGATGCCCTCTACATAATCCAGCTGGCTCGCTCCACCTACCGGAAAATGGTGGAAAACCTGGCCTGGGGAGCAGGATACAACATATTCGCCATACCCCTAGCAGCAGGAGTACTATCAGCCTATGGAATCATCTTAACTCCTGCTATGGGTGCAGTGTTAATGTCCGTCAGCACCATAATTGTGGCGGTTAATTCCAGGTTTTTGAAGATGGAGAAGTAAGCATGTAAAGATTACATTTATCTTATCGCTCTTTTCTTTCCCTCATTTTTTTAACTCAATAGCGTATTGGCAGTATTCATCACCTGCACACATCTGTTTACTGAAATTATGGGTGTATTTTTGGTTCAGTCCTTCTACAGCGCTTTTTGAGAAGGCTTGGCAATGATTTGGCATACTTCCAATGGGAGCGTTCATCTCTTTACCAGTATTTAGGATAGGGCAGTTAGTTATATGCTGTACAACTCTGTTATTAGTTATTTCAATGGGTTCGTACTCCATTTTACCCATTATGATCATTCCTACGATCCCAAAGGCATCATCGACTTCGATGGCGCTGGCTGCCGGTAGGCCCAGGGAATCGGCAATGATTTTTACTTGTCTTCCGGCTTCAGTGTCAACAGCATCTTCTACCTGATCAACGGTTTTGGCCCCTACTATTTCCCTGAAAGCCATGTTATAACCCATAGATGACGTCAGGGCTGCTTTGGTTGCAATTTCCCACCGTACCTCAGCAGGAATATCCTCTAATTCCATTTAAATCACCTCGGTTTTTTTAGGATTTTTATCCTCATCAAAACCATTGGATTACTTATTAGAGTTAGGTCTGCAAGTGGATCTAAGGATTAATTCTGACGCAACACTCAAATATCATTCTTGGGTGATTTTATTATCTTTAAAGAGCATTATCTGTTTAATGATGTTATGAAAGCGTTTCCAAAAGCTGTCAGATTGTATATGGCTGTTGCCATAGGATCCAGATTATATAACTGATATAAGTCTTCAATATCCAATTTTTTTACAGGCTGTCAATGTTCATTCATTGGAATACTTAACCTTACTATTATCAATAATTGTATCTAATGTCAAATATTGAATTTTATTCACTAATGAATTTTATTCATTAATATCTATATAAAAGTTTCGCTTATAATCATAAAAAGATTATAAGCAATTATTTAATCTTTAAATCCTTTCAAATCCTTAAAAACTTAAAAAACTTTAAAAAAGTAAATTTTAATTCAATTACACTTCAATACTTGCCAGATATCTATCATAGGAGTAATCTATTGTTAAAGTAAATTGAGTTCAATCTTCTTTTAACTCAATAATACACTCACAGTAGTCATCACCAGCACATAACTGTTTAGTGAATCGTTGAGTGTATTTAGGGTTAAGGGTTTCAACTAGGATCTTACCAAACCTTTTACAACCTTCGATCATGTTATTATCAACAGGTCTTTTTGTTTTTTCATATGATGTAGTGATAGGACAGAAATTCACATGAACTACGCAGCGGCTTTTGGTGGTTTCTACAAAATCATATTCACCTTTTCCCATTGTGATCTGAGCAACCATTTTCCAAGCATCACGGATTTGCACAGCGTCATCAGCAGGTAGTCCCAAGGAATCAACCATTGTTTTAATTTCTCTCCCTATTTCTTCCTCTGATCTATGATATTCCAGGGGAATATCACCTTCTTCTCTTAAAGATGGTTTGACATGGGTCGATCTGTTGATTAGGTTCCAAGAAACACTTAGATAATGTTCTCGATCAATTTCATTGAGTTGCAGTAGCATTTTCTGCTCAGAAGTGAGGGTGAAAGAGTTTATAAAAGCCATTCTACTGAATATGGCTGTTGAGACAGGATCCAGATCTGCATGTATAGAACCTTCTTCCATACCCTGCCTGTAAGCATCAGCCAACATATGAATCATATCGTTTGCTGTATGGAAGAACTCTTGGACGTTGAGATCTTCTACATCTTCAAAGGGCATTTGATGGAGTTCAGTTCCCACCTTCCATTTTTGAGGGTTAGCCAGACAGAACTCAACGATAGCTGTTCCTGTGGCTACCACTTTCTCAGAACCAGTTTCATATAAATCCATTTTCTTTTTTATAGCCTGATTCATATCTTTATTGAATCGGGCATTAATGGCAGCAAACAAGCTTTCCTTATTTTTGAAGTAAAGATATAATGTCCCGGTGGCAAGATCCGCTTCTTGGGCTACTTCTTCCATGGTAATGTTTACCAGACCCTTTGCTGAGATAAGTTTCTCAGTAGCATCGAGGATTAATTTCTTATTTTTCTTCTTTTTTCTTTGCATCCGTTGACTCATTATATCACTGAAGCCTATACTAATATGGTGCAGTTTCTAAATTAGGAATACAGGTTTTTTTGATAGAATTCTATTAGATTTTATGTCGAAACTTATCTATAAACTTTGAGAAGTGAGTGATATGTCACTTATGTTTTTAAATCAATTAAATTTTAGGTAAGTGTTTTCAATAATCGTCTAAAATCATTTTGGTTTCATTTTATTTATAATCTTCTTGAATCAACTCCTTTGATCTTTTCATTCCCAATACCATGGTAGGGGATGGGTTGTTTTATTATCCTGGTTGTAGTCACTACATTTGATTGAACTTGAAATATTCATGTTATTGAGCTTAGGATTATGTGATAGCTAAATTATTCCATCTCCGCCATAAGCATCGCAAGGTTTTTTGAACAGTCTCTTCTAGGTAAATTATACCTGCATTGCAGTTAGTACAATCAATCCATCATGAAAATCTCCAATATTTACATATATTTCTCCACATTTATCATATGTTTTTGTAGTAACGGTTTTTTTTCTCAATTAATCCATTTTCAGTATTTATTATATTCTTGTTACCAGATCCTGGATTGGGTGTTCCACTGTTATTCCCATTACGGGGGTAGTTCAACTTGTTGGCTACTTCTACTTCTTTGGTTGTTGCTTTTGATTCCTTGGTCTGATGCACTCTGATCTGTGGACAAATTAGACATATCCAAAGCTGAGATTCCAGAGGGTTGTGAAAAAAGAAAACACTCCCACCAATCTGATTAGTAATATAACTGCTGTTATCAATTCTAAACTCAATTTTCACTTGTTTTTATTAAACATATCTCCCATTAATATTGTTGTATCGACAAATTGCTTTAATGAGCTACAGTTCGACCCATCCAGTTCCACCACATTGTTCGCACACCGCATTTCTTACAAAGATATAATGGTAACGCCCACATTTAGTACATTTGGGAGGAGTTGCTGTCATTTCTTGATCTGTTGTAATGTCATGATTCCCACAGTACACACAATCATAATAATTTACAGTTCCTCGGCCGTTGCATGCACTACATACTATCTTATCAGCACTTTTCACTCCATCACTGGATCCTTGATTGGATGTTTCATTGTCATTTCCATTACCGGTGTTACTTCCACTTTCTTGGTTTGAACTTCCTGATCCCTGACTGGCACTACTTTCTTGGTTTCCACTTAGTATTCCCCATATACTCTGGTTTGTTTGGTTTGAATCATTAGATGCTGAAATTTCGGGTTCTGAAAAGGAGAACACTCCTACCAATCCAACCAGCACTATAGCTGCAACCACTCCTAAAACTAATTTTTGCTTGTTTTTCATATGTAACGCCTTTTTATGGTTTTTAGGTTATATTGTTCTAGAATATCTTTTAACATAAATGCTGCTAGGATAATTTCTTAATTAGGAATATTTTGTTTTAAATCACCTATTTAATCACGTCCATTGCTTTTTCATCAGTGACGCAGTTTGTATCACCGGCTACAATATTACTAGCAATTGATTACTAGCAATTGAGTGGTAGGCTATCCAGTTTCCATCATCACTAATACTTGGATATTCACTGTGTCCGTTGCTGTTTAGTGGTGTTACGATAGTTGTGTTGCTTTCATCTGCACTGACAGCCCCGCAAAGAACAATTGACGTGAAAAGCATTGTAGTGGCAATTATTATCTGTTCACGAGTTTTCACTTCCTTTTACGATTTTAACAAGTGAATGTGAACGATGCCACTTTAAACATATCCTGCTTCTTGAAGGAGTTTGTCAGCTTCAGGGGTGTTAACACAATCATCGCAGATTGCTAATTGTGGGCCTTCTCTGGGAGTTTGGAATTTTTTCCCACAAACTTTACATGTTAAGGTTACGTATTCACTTTGGGCCTCAGTTTGAGTATCAGTCTGGGGAGTGTTCGTTACCTGTGTTTGGGTGTTGGTTACTTTGTTTGCTGTTTTTTGCACATCTCCCTGGTTGCTGCTGGGAGTGGTGGTATTGTTAGATGTGTTGTTTTTTGGACTCTGCATGGTCCATACCAACCCGATCCCCATCGTTAAGATTAACAAAACGAGCACTATGATAATCCAATCTTTATTTTTCATTTTCACGCACCATTTCACGATTTTTATACTTCCCGATTTTACTCATTATACCATTTTTTGAATTTATTCCACATGTTGTCAGCCGATTTTTCGTGTGGTGTGGGAACACCAACTTTTCTAGTTTTTGCAGTGGTTTTAGCTAGTGGTTTAGATGTTCTTTTAAGTTTTTCCCGTAAATCTTGATTTTCTAATTCCAATTGGTGGATAATGCGTTCTAAGTGTTCTTTTTCATTCTGCCAGTTTTCAGGATTTTCTGTTGTTGATTTATCTGTTCCCTTTGAAGGATCGATCATATTCGGATCATCCTGGGAGTTGTTTTTAATGAACACTTCCCCGGTTAGCGGATCTTCTTTGTTTGCAGGTTGAAATTTTTCCAAAGAGCCCGGAATATTCAGATTTGACTCTTTATCAGGGTAAAGGGTTGAGTTTGTGCCGCAGTTGGGGCAGAAATTCACATCTTCTTGGAATTCCTCCCCACATTCAGTGCAAAACATTTTTATCACCTTTTTCATATTTTTTCAGTATTTCTTTTAGATAAATAGCTGCAGCAGCCCCGATTGCCGTTAAAATTCCATAAACTATTAAAGCAACCAGTAAAGTTAAAATTCCTCCACCAATCAGATAAACTCCTATTGATATTCCGTTAATGGATGCCACGAGAACTAATAGGATGTCAAACACTATTCCTGTTAAAACTCCAATTATGAAACCCTGAATGATTCCTTCCTTTAAATCTGCTTCCATGATATAGAGGCTAATTAAACCTCCTAAAAACAGCCCTGTGAATCCGCCCCAAGCTCCGAAGATTAATTCAAGTATTGTAACTGCCACAAGGGTTATTAAAGTCCCTATTAAAATTGCTTTTGTCTTAATCATTTGGTGACCTCCTTAATTATTTGCCAACATTTTCAACTTTTAAAAAAAGAATTGGGAGAAAATGGTTTTTTATATAACTCCATCGCCTCCGCAAACAGGGCAAGTGACCCATCTGGTACCTGTCTTCTCAACATACGATCCTTTTGATCCATGACAACTTGGACAAGTTATGTAAACACCTTCTATGGAATCATATATTTGACCTGAACCTCCACAGCGCGTGCAGGGAACCCATTCAGAATAAGTGTACCATTCCTGAATCTGTCCAGTACCACCACAATTGGAACACGAAATTTCACCAGGTCCGGGCTGTACTGGAGTGGGGGTGTTCGTTTGGTCTTTAGAGGTCTGTGTATTTTGTGTATTCTGCGTGGACTGAGTGTTTGTAGAAGTAGCCTGTTGGCTGGTATCGCCATTGTAAGGTGATACCAGTGATTGTGATAGTGGCTGGTAGGATGTATACCATCCGAATAAATGTTTGATTCCGGTGAAAAGATTCTCCAGCATGTTGTAACCAAAGATATTCACAGTGCGATAGTCAAGAAGTGGGGTGATTTGTCCATCTTTGGATCCGTATTCTTTCTTCAGTTCATTGGTGGCTGTTTTAACATCCTCTTTGAATTGATCATCAGATATTCCCATGTTTTCCTTAAGAACAGCTACTTCCCCACTGCTACTAATATTTCCTCCGGTTAAAAGGGCCCATATCTTTAATTGGGTTTTATAGGCGTTGTCATCATCTTCAGGATCGGATTTTTTAACTAAATCATAGATCACAGCCGGAGCAGCATCGGTATTTGTTAAATTTTCTCCCACTTGAGCTTTCTGACCAGGTTCCATGCAGAAGGCGTAATAAGTTGCACCGTTTGAGTCGGCTACTTGGTGGGGTATGGATCCAGCCGAGGTGGTTTGTCTGAGGGAGTTGGTTACTCCGTCAGAATAGCTTTCATCAGCGATCCATAGGTTATCATTGGAACTGTTAGTGTATGGCCAATCAGGATCTCTAACTCCGTGCTCTGGTGATTCCAATATATAACCAATAATAGAGAAGAGTCTCTTTCCGGGTTCTATAGGAAATAGTGGCAGGGGGTCAGGATCTGGTTCGTTAGGCGTTTCATCAGTTTTGCATTTGTTTTCAGTGGTACTGGTTGTGGTAGTATTGGTTGTGGTAGTTGTGTTCGAAACTTTTCTTATCACAACTAAGTCCTGAGATTTTTGATTAACAAAAACTGTCCCTGTTTGGATAGTTGTAGATGTAGTTGTGGTTTGATTTCCTCCTCCAGATTGGTTTTCTACAGGACTGCCACCAGATGGTGTATCTTCTTCTGTTGTAGTTTCTGTGGGGGGTGGAGAAACACTTTGAACTACATCTTGTCCATAATTTCTGGCGAAAGAAAAACTTAAAAATCCAAAAATCAATAAAAAAACCATTAATATACAAATTGCCTTATGTTTCATATTCATCCTCCTTTAAAAATTGATTATATTGGTTTATCTGTTCTGTTGGATGAGTCCATTTTGTACTGGAGGCAGTGGGATTAGCAGTACCAGGATCAACAGGATCTGCTGGATACAGAATGAAAAAAAATCATGTTCCAAAAGAGTGTCAGTTTTTTCACTGTAGTCGATGTGAGGGTAGTTGTTGCCTCCTAAAACTAAGGAATTGTAATGTACTACGACTACGTTGTTGTCTACAGTTTCGGTTTGAAATGTTTCATCAACTGCAATGGCTGCATCACAAAGAATATAATAATAACAAAATAGATTCATATTAAAATGAACCCCCTCCCCTTCTTGATATCAAAGTTCAGATTTGAACTTGGTTATATCTAAGAACGTAACTCTATTGTTTTGTATACAACATTTTTAATGTTCCCCTCAATACGTTGTCCCCTTAATACATTGTAAATTATATTTAACGAATAATTTATTAACAAAATATTATTCATTAATAAATATTATTCATTAACAAATTAAATTCATTTATGAATAGTATTCATTAATACTATAAATAGTTTCCTAAATCTTTTTGATCCATAAATAACATCGAAAATTAAAAAAACCTATCATAATTTTTTTAAGACAATTAAGGCTAAAATATTATTCTAATAAGCCATACTAGTTTTTAAAAGGGTTAAAATCATGATTAAGGGTGTTTATCCTAAGTTTATATATCTTATAATTTTTGCATTAGATAAAATATGGAACTAAGTGATTCTACATCTTCTTCAAACGCACTTATTTCATCTATTTCTTTTTTTATTGCCTGTTGAATTTCTGAATTATTTTTATATTTTTCCTTTAACTTTTTAAGATGATTTTCAAATGGCAAGTAGAAATTTAACTTCCAGGTCTGGTGTTTGATTAAAAAAGAGTTAAGCAATTTATACCCACATTTTCTAATGGTCTCTAACTTTTTGGCATGATCCTGGTATTGGTCATGAACCACTAAAAATCCCTGATCCTTAAGTAAAGGTTTCCATTCCTTCAAACCTCTCTTGAATCCTATTATAAAGATAGATCCCTCACTCCAGATTATATCAAAACTTTTATCAGGGAAAGGTAAATCAAATAATGAACAATTACTTGTTTCGACCTGTTTTTTAAGACCCATTTTCTCTATTTTCTCTTCAAGAATATCCAATGAGTTCTGATCTATATCAACACCAATAACCTTTCCTCCACTCATTCTGGCAAGTTCAAGGGTGGGAAGTCCTGTACCACAACCAATATCAAGTATTTTAGGGGTGTTGATGGGATGGAGTTGATTAAATGCCTTTTTTGTGTATTCAATTAAGGGCTGGCGAAAGGCATCTTTATCTATTATTTTTAATGTTTCTACACTCATAATGGGATTCCTATTTTCCAGTTAATCACATGATCACCTAAGTATTATATCTCCTCTTTGATCACTAAAGTTTTTGCTATAATATCTCCAATCCTCTGTTTTTTTTCAGATCCGAAGCTGAAGATGAAACCTATCAATCCAGGCACCAGATAGGGGATCAGATCTATAATCAGTAAAAGATTTCGGATTATACTTTGTCCATAACTAATTGGTTTTTGGTTGAATTCATTCACTATTTTGATCCCCATTACCATTTTGCCGATGGTTTGGCCTTTTTTTTCTAGTAGAATGAAATAAGCGAAAAATATGGTGATATCGAGAACTAACCAGATTGCACATAGTAAACTATCACTAACAACTTCTCCATTCACCATAACTTCAACAACAATCAGTGTTATTAAGGTTATAACGAAAATTACCACTAACAAAATCATGTCAATTATGAAGGCTAGGGATTTGTATAGTAATGAGGCGTATTCCAATTCTATTTTTTCCCCACATTCCATACAGTAAATTGCAATGCTTGGATTGTAAGTTTTGCATTTAGTGCATTGAATTTTATGGGATCCACTATTGATATTATTTATTTTTGTATTTGTTTGGAATGCTGCCTTTAATTTGTCTTTTTTATTCCAGAATACCATGATGAGGAGGATGGGTGGCAGAATAAAATAGGGAACACCCACTGCTGACTGTGATCCCGCGGTCAGTATGGATGGTAAATCACCCAGTAACTCAGGACTACTGATTACTGTGGTAATAAATAGATTATTGACAATATGAGCTCCTATGGCAGTTTCAAGACCATTTTCCCCTAAGGTTATGATACCTAGGGTTATTCCAAAGATAAACATGTTGATAACCATACCAACACCGCTAGTGACGTCAGTACCATTCCAAAAATGTCCAACTGCAAAAATTAGGGAAGTGACTAGCAGGGGAATGGCTGGTTTCTTTGTTAGAAGTCCTATTCCCTGCATAAGGTATCCTCTGAAAAATATTTCCTCAAAGGAGGCCTGAATAGGATAGATGATCAGACTTAAAATTAAAAGGATGAAAAATGCAGGATTAAAAGACCATTCAACAGAAGTAGGACTGATTATCACATCTATCAGGAAGGCACATCCTATTATAATAAACCACAATCCTGCTCCCTTTAGAATTCTCTTCCAATTAATATGGGAGGCAGCGGTGATGAGGTGGATAAGCTTTTGGTGATGGATGATGCGTGTGCAGACATAGAAGATGAAAAATGATAGGGCATAGTAAATACCAAACAATACCAGGAAAGTCAGTGCGCCTAAGCTGTTTACCACATTTTCCGGATCCACATCCTGTTTTATAGGATGGAAAATAATGAAAAAAGGAATTAAAATAATTATTAGCAGTGTTAATGGCCCAATCCAGGTTGTTATGCTGGTTAAGATGTATCTCCACCAGTTGTTTTTACCATACTGTGCATTATCTAGGAATGTTTTTCCTGACATGTTTTCAACCGAATTAAAATCGTGGCAAGTGAAATTGATTCATGTTTTCTCACTTAATTTTTTAGTTTGTTTTTAAAGGAGGATATATGTAAGATCCAATAGATATATTAATTTATTGGTTATTGTTATGATCATTGTATTTCATGTTCAAGGAATAAATAGAATAAAAACTTCAACTGGGTTTTTAAAATGAAGCGCCGGGACTGGGATTTGAACCCAGGGTGAGCATCGCTCATAGGATTTCGAATCCTACGCCTTACCTGACTAGACTATCCCGGCATAGAATATATTCAAAGTGTGTATGACTATCATAAATATCTATTCATGCAAAATTTTCAAGATATTTATGAGTATAATATATTGATTGTAGGATTCCTATTATGGGATTCAATCAAAGACTATATATGTTCATCTGAACATATATTCATATGATAGTTCTCAATCTTATTTTTTCATCAAATGTTTTGTATTAAAGGAAATAAAAATGACAGAAAACCATGAACATTGCACAGAAGACTCGGATTCATCAGCCACATGTAGCTGCTGCGGTGGAGACATATTTCAGGAAAAACCACCCCTGTGGAAACAGAAACCCCTGCTAATCATATGCACATCTGCAGTAATATTTGCTATTGCATTGGTCCTTAAAAAATTCCTTAATCAGGACCTAATGGCAGAGTTAGCATTCTTGGCGGTGGTGGCAGTAGCTGGTTATGAAATCATCATGGGGGCTTTTAAAGGGCTTTTAAAATTCCGTTTCAACATGAACCTCCTCATAACCATTGCAGCTGCAGGAGCCTTCCTCATAGGTCATGGTGAAGAAGGAGCAGCTGTTATCTTCCTATTTTATGTGGCTGAATTTTTGGAGGACTATGCCAGTGAACGGGCACGTAACTCCATAGCTGCTCTCCTTAAACTGGCACCTGAAACCGCTCATGTGATTCGCAAGGGACAGGAATTGCAAGTTCATGCACACAGTGTGCAACTGAATGAAACGGTAGTGATCCGACCGGGTGATAAGATACCACTGGATGGAGTGGTGGTTAAAGGTTCATCAGCAGTGGATCAATCCCCTATAACTGGGGAAAGTATGCCGGTGACTAAAAAAAGTGGTGATGAGGTTTTCGCAGGAACCATCAACACTGAAGGATACCTGGAAGTCAGGGTAACCCGGAAATCAGATGAAACCATCATATCCAGGATCATAGAATTGGTAAGTGAGTCTAAAAATAAAAAATCAAAAACAGAATCATTCATAGATCGTTTTGCAACCTACTACACTCCCTCCGTGATTTTACTGGCCATTGCAGTGGCGATAATCCCGCCGTTCTTATGGGGGGTGTCCTTTGATGACTGGTTCTACCGGGCCCTGGTTCTTCTAGTAGTATCTTGTCCCTGTGCCCTGGCCATATCTACTCCAGTCTCCATGGTATCAGGGATAACATCCGCCACCAGGAATGGAGTCCTGATAAAAGGAGGAGAATACATAGAAGAAATGAAAAATGTGAAAGTGGTAGTTTTTGATAAGACTGGAACCCTAACTGAAGGCCGCCTGGAAGTCACAGACATATCCGCCCTCAACGGTAACTCCATAGATGATGTGTTAAGAATATCTGCTTCCTTGGAGTCCCACTCCAAACACCCTCTGGCAAAAGCAATACTCAAAAAAGCCAAAGAAGTTGGAGTGAAATTGGAAGAGGTCCATAACTTCAAATCCATAACTGGAACTGGTTTAAAGGGTGAAATAAATGAAAACACGTTTTATATAGGGAATGAAGCTTTGTTTAATGATAACAACCTTTTTAAAGATGAAAATATTCCTCGGGAAAAAATAAGGAGATTAGAGAAAGAAGGTAAAACCACAGTCTTATTGGGGAACAAACAGGAAATTATGGGTTTAATTATTCTCATGGATCGTATCAGGGATGATGCTGGAAAAACGGTCCGATTTCTCCAAAGAAACGGAATTAAAACGGTTATGCTCACTGGTGATAACCAGGGCACTGCACATGGAGTTGCCTCTCAATTAGGTATGGATGAATGTTACCATGGACTCATGCCAGAAGACAAAGTGGAAAAGATTGATGAACTGGTCCAAATCTATGGACATGTGGCAATGGTAGGTGATGGGGTTAACGATGCTCCTGCACTGGCAAGAGCCAACATAGGAATTGCTATGGGTGCAGCTGGCTCAGATATGGCCATTGAAACTGCAGATGTGGCTCTGATGGACGATGATCTTGCCAAGATAGAATACCTTGTGAAACTCAGCAGAAAAACCATGAACGTTGTCAGGGAGAACGTAACCTTATCCATACTGGTAAAAACTTCTTTCGCAATTCTAGCAGTTTTAGGATACATCACGTTATGGATGGCAGTGGGTATTGGGGATATGGGCCTCAGTCTGACAGTTATCTTGAACGCCCTTAGAGTAGGGAGTCAAAACTCCAATGAGATTCAAATGACTAATTATTAACGATTACTTGCTGCAATGAATTCATCTAACTTATGTTTGGCATCTCCATTTTGGACGGTTTTTCTGGCTAAATCTACTCCAGTTTTAAGGTCCGGTGTTTTATCTGCCAGGAACAAAATAGCTCCTGCATTGGCCAGGCAGATATCCATCCTTGCCTTCTGTTGGGCAGTTTCTCTTTTACCATCCAGCACATCCATAGCAATTCCCAAGTTTTCTTCCAGAGTATCCGGAGCCATAATGAACTTTTTATCCACCAACTCCAGTCCAAAATCGTATGGTTGCAACTGTAAAACCTTTATTTCACCATCATCTAAGAGTGCTACTTTGGTTTTGCCGATAATGGAGATTTCATCCATTGCTACATTATCATCCTCATCAAAACCATGCATTACCATGGCCTTTTTAACCCCTAAATTTTTAAGGACATTGGCTATTGATTCCACATATTCAGGGCCAAAAACGCCCATAAGATGGATATCTGCATTTGCAGGGGAAGTCAATGGTCCCAGAACATTAAAAACTGTTCGGATTCCCAGTTTTCTCCTTACAGGCATTACATGTTTGGTGGCAGGATGGAAGTTAGGGGCGAACATGAATCCAATTCCTGTTTTTTCCAGACATGCTTCCACATCTTCTGGTTTACCATCTATATTCACTCCCATAGCCTCTAGAATATCAGCACCACCACATTTACTACTCACAGCTCTGTTTCCATGTTTGGCAATGGCCACACCATTAGCTGCAGCAATAATAGCAGCAATAGTACTCACATTAAAGGTTTTAAAACTGTCTCCTCCAGTACCACATGTATCCACCAGGGGTTCGTCTAGCTGGGGTGATACTTTAATGGAAACTTGGCGCATAGCCCTTACAAAACCCGTTATCTCGGATATTGATTCACCTTTAGTGGCAAGAGCGGATAGTAAAGCAGCCATGTGCACATCACTAGCACTGCCACTTACCATTTCCATCATACAATCATAAGCCTCTTTTTCATCAAGATCTTGTCGGGAGACAACCTTTTTTAAACACTCTTCAATCATTTGCATCACTATTTCTGGGTGGCTGCTTTGAGGTCATGGCAGAAAGCGCTGATCTTATCTAACATCATCTTTTTATCCTGGAGATTTTCAGTTATCAGGTTCAATATGGCACTGGCCACAATGGCCCCATCCGAACCACTGTTTATAACATTTTGTACATGTTCAGGCTTAGAAATCCCGAAACCAACCACAATTGGAAGGTTGCTGTGGCTTTTAACCCGTTCTACCAATTCAACAGTGCTGAGTTTAAGATCCTTCCGTGCTCCGGTGACACCCATAACTGCCACCACATACAGAAACCCGCTACAAATCTGTGATATTTTCGTCAGACGTTCATTACTGGTAGTCTGAGCAACCATGAAGATCTGCTGAACTCCATATTTTTCTGAAGCAGCAACTGCATCTTGAGCCTCTTCGGGTGGTAAATCAGCAGCAAGAATAGCATTAACCCCCATTTCCTTAGCAATTTGGTAGAATCGGTCTATTCCCATTTTATAAATTAAATTATAGTAAACCAGAAGTCCTATAGGGATGGATGTGAATTCCCTTATCTTACTAATGAATTTGAATCCTTTTTCTGTGGTCATTTCAGCATTTAAAGCCCTAATATCTGCAGCTTGAACTGTTGGTCCATCAGCCACAGGGTCACTGAAAGCAAAACCAATCTCCAAGGCGTCTGCTCCGTTTTCTACGTAGGTTTTTACAATCTCAAGGGAGGTCTCAAAATCAGGATCCCCAGCAACAATGAAAGGAATGAATGCTCCTTCTTTTTTATCTTTAACCCGCTGAAGCATCTCATCATAACTTTCCACTTCCATCGCACCTTGCCTCATACTTTCACCCCCATTTCACGGGCAGCCAGAAACATATCTTTATCCCCACGACCGGAAAGGTTAATTACAATGGTTTTACCCTTATTTTCTGGAATATTAGCATATTTTACAGCATAAGCAACTGCATGAGAACTTTCCAGGGCAGGAATTATGCCTTCATATTTGGAGAGCATCTCAAATGCTTCAAGTGCCTCTTTATTGGTTACAGCATCGTATTTTGCCCGACCAGTGACTTTGAGGTAGGCATGTTCCGGACCCACTCCCGGATAATCAAGACCAGCAGAGACTGAATGAGCCTCAGCAATCTGCCCATCATAATTTTGAAGGACAAATGAGAAGGAACCATGTAATATTCCCTCAGTACCTTTACACAGGGTTGCTCCGGTCCGATCAGTGTCCACTCCGTCTCCACCACCTTCAACACCGATAAGTTCCACTTCCTTATCATCCATGAATCCTGAAAATATTCCCATAGAGTTACTTCCACCTCCAACACAGGCAATAACTGTATCTGGAAGTTTACCTTCCTTTTGAAGAATCTCTTCTCTGGTCTCCCTGCCAATCACACTCTGGAAGTGTTTCACCATGGTGGGGTAGGGATGGGGACCCATGGTGGAACCTATGAGGTAATGGGTGGTGTCCACACTGGCCACCCAATCACGGAAAGCATCATTTATAGCATCTTTAAGGGTTCTTGAACCATTTTCAACCGGTAAAACATTGGCTCCAGAAAGTTCCATTCGGAAAACATTTAACTTCTGCCTTTCTACATCTTCCAATCCCATGTAAACCTCAACAGGAATTCCCAGAAGAGAACCAACAACTGCAGTAGCTATACCATGCTGCCCAGCACCGGTCTCAGCTATAATCCTCTTTTTACCCATATATTTAGCTAAAAGTCCCTGTCCAAGGGTATTGTTTATTTTATGGGCTCCAGTATGGAGCATATCTTCTCTTTTAAGGTATATTTTGCATCCTAATTTTTCTGAAAGATTCTTGGCATAATAGAGGGCTGTGGGGCGTCCAGCAAATTCCTTTAAATAATAATCAAGTTCTTCATTGAACTTCTTATCATCCTTATATTTTAAGAAAGCCGCTTCAAGCTCTTCAAGGGCTGGTATCAGGAGTTCTGGTACAAATATTCCTCCATATTTACCAAATTTCCCATTAGTTATCATAAAATCACCATTATTCCTTTTTTTATTTATTAAATTGTGTTGTTCTCAAACCTTGAGTAATTCCTTTCATACAGTTTTAATCTTCATTAATTCATTAATTTTATCAGCATTTTTAACTCCAGGTTTATCTTCTACACCGGAGTTAACATCAAAGAAGGTAAAGATATTTGCCAAGGTTTTCCCTTCATTTTTAATTCTTTCAGTATTCATTCCTCCAGCAAGGAAAAATTCGATATTTTCATTGTGAGATTTGGCTATTAGAGCTGCTTCAATGGCAGTATCAGTGGGGATCTGCTTTCCAGTTCCTCCGGTTTTTCCCTGAATTTCATAATCAAAAAGCAGGTAATCACAGACATCTGCAAAATCTTTAATCTCTTGTTTTTTATCGGGATCAATTACTTCAGATATTCCAATTGCTCTTGTAATAGTTAAATGAGAATTATTATTCTTAATTTTTCTAATTTCATCTGGAGAGAGGGAATGAAGCTGTATATTATTCAAACCTGATTTTTTTATTTTTTCATTGGCATCTGCCATATTTGAAGGTTCAATTACAAGCACCGCCCGGTTTATATCATTCATGGATGAGTTTAATTCTTTGATTTGGTCTATTTCAACCATTCTCTTTGATCTTTCAATGTTTATGAATCCTATGAGATCTGCACCGGCGTTTTCACAGATTTTCAGATCCCTTTTGTTTCGTATTCCACAGATTTTAATCTTCATATCACTGTCACTTTGGCCCTGTTGACTATTCGGGGTACCCTAACATTTCTGGCGGCATAAACCAATTCTTTGACTTTTTCATGGATGTTGTTAGTTGTCATGACACTGGTACCTACCAGGAGGGCGTCTGCACCGAAACTTGAAAGTAACTCAACATCTTCGGCATTTTTCACTCCACTTTCAGATACCAGAATGGTGTCAGAGGGTACTGATCCTGCTAACTTCTCAGTCCTTCCAAGATCAATGGTGAAATCGTTGAAATCCCTGTTGTTTATTCCTATTATTTTTGCACCAGCTTTGGTTGCCAGTTCTATTTCTTCCTTGTTTTTACACTCCACCAGGGCGTCCATATCTAGGTAGTGGCATAATTCAATTCCTTCTCGGAGATTGGAATATAAACCGGCCATCAGGAGAACTGCACTGCCACCGTAAGCTCGAGCTTCATATATCTGGTAGGGATCCAGTATGAAATCTTTGCGTAGTAAGGGAAGTTTGGTTATTCTGCAAGCCATTTTTAAATTATCAATGTTACTTTTAAAGTAGGATTCTTCAGTTAAAACTGAAACGGCACTGGCTCCTCCTTCTTCAAATTGAGGAAGAACCTCATCTATCATAAGGGGACTGATATCCCCCAGAGAGGGGGATGCTGGTTTATATTCACAGATAATGGAAACATCTTCCTCTTTCGTTAAGGATTTTGCAAAATCAGTTCTGAGTTTAACTCGTCTGATATTCTCTTTTAACTCGTTAAGTGGCTGATATTTCATTCTAACTTTAAGGAGCCTTCTTCTTTCCCGTATAATATCGGCGAATTTCATGAGACTTCCATCTCCAGGAAATTTTTCATAATGATTCTACCATCATGGGTTCCAATGGACTCTGGGTGGAATTGGAGGCCATATATAGGGTATTCATGATGTTTTATGGCCATAATCATGCCCTCATCAGTTTCAGCCAGAATATCAACAGATTCTGGTGTGCTATCCCGTTTACATACCAATGAATGGTATCTGGCAGCTTGAAGAGGACTGCTCACTCCCTGGAACATTCCATTATTTTGATGGATTATGTGGGTTTGTTTTCCGTGCACTGGTTCTGTACGGATGATTTCACCACCAAATGCAGTGAATATTCCCTGATGTCCCAGACACACACCTAAAACTGGGATCTCTTTACCTATCTCCAGTATAGTGTCTTTGGACACTCCGAAGTCCCTTTCGTTTTCAGGGTTTCCGGGTCCAGGAGATATGATAATCTGTGATGGTTGGAGTTTTTTTATCTCTTCCACAGTTATTTCGTCATTTCTGTATACTTGGATATTTTCTTCAAATTCTCCCACCAACTGATAAAGGTTATAGGTGAAAGAATCGTAATTATCGATTATAAGTATCATTTAGATTCACCTGACATGGTAAGTGCGCTTAAAAGTGCCTGAGCTTTGTTTTCACATTCATAGTATTCACTGGTGGGAACTGAGTCGTGGACTATTCCCGCCCCTGCCTGTATTTTTCCATGGGTACCGTCACATACCAGGGTTCTTATGGTTATGGCAAAGTCAGCATTCCCATTTAAACCGAAGTATCCCACTGCACCGGCATAGGGTCCGCGGGGGATCTGTTCCAACTGATTTATTATTTCCATTGCCCTGATTTTAGGGGCTCCACTTAGGGTGCCTGCTGGGAATATTGAGGCAAAGGCATCCACTGCATCTTTACCATTCTGGAGTTTGCCCTGCACCCGGGACACAATATGCTGAACATGGGAGAATTTCTTAACAGTCATATATTCTGGGACATGTACTGTGCCAAATTCACTTACCTTCCCAATATCATTACGGGCCAGATCTACCAGCATCAGATGTTCGGCTCTTTCCTTTTCATCAGCTAAAAGTTCTCGTTCCAGATTTAGATCTTCCTGTGGTGTTTTTCCACGTTTTCGGGTTCCGGCTATGGGGTAGGTTTCAACATCTTTTCCTTCCACCCGTACCAGCATTTCAGGACTGGAACCAATTATCTCCCTTTCACCCAACTTCAAATGGTACATGTATGGTGATGGGTTGATGTTTCGGAGAGTTTCATAAAAAGACAGTTTATCCCCTTTAATCTCATATTCACGGGCATTGGAAATGACACCCTGGAAGATTTCCCCGGCTTTAATTTTTTCTTTAGTTTCTAAAACCATATTTTCGAATTTTTCACGGGAAAAATGGTGGTTTTTTTCTTTAAATGATAATTCCTTGTTGTTAAATTCTTCGCGGGATGTTTCTTTGATTTCATCCAACCGATTTTCTCCCAGAGTTATATATTCACATTTATTCTGGAGTCGGTCAAAGATCACAGCATCTAGGAAAAGTCCAAATTCATAATCTGGCATGGTTCCTATTTGCACTTGGACTGGTTCGAAGTATCGCACTGATTCATAGGATACATATCCCACCAACCCTCCGCGGAATCCCTTTTTACTACTTCCATTTCCAATAATACTTTTAATCTCATCAAATGGATTCGGAGTTTCAAATTCTAGGGTTTCATCTTCATTCTCGATTTTGAGAATTCCATTCTGGGCCTTGAGAGTGGCGGTTGGTTTGAAACCTATAACCGAGTATCTGGCCAGACCACTATCACTTTCCATGGACTCTAGAAGAAAACTAATGGGATATTTAGAGTATATTTTTTTAAAAAGGTCGAAAGGAGAGTCAAAATCTATTTGGGTCTTTTTAACTTCCTTATTTTTCAATTCATATTTGCCAAAAGCATTCACAGCCTTGCATTTTTTCACCATAATTAGTCACTGACACTCATATACTCTATCGTACTATTTAAACCTTTAGAGTACAAAAATGTACGTAAAATTAAATATATGGGCACTGCCAAATGGAACATATAGAATGGTGCAGAGCACTGAAAGTGAAATGATTATGTGGAAAAATTTAAGTATCAAGGATAAAACTCAATTATCATGGAGAAAACCGCATGTGGGACCGTGTAAAACACAAATTCGAAAAATTCCCAGCAAGAATGGGAGTAGCACGTAAAATCGTTGAATTAGGGCTCAGAGTAGGTGACAACGGTAAAATCTACTGTGGAGATGTTGAAATAAGTGATGTAGCCCTGGCTAGAGGGGCTGGTGTGGACCGCAGATCCATAAGAGCCACTGTGGAAGTGATTATGGACGACCCTGAACTGGCAGCCATCTTCAGCAACATATTCCCTGCAGGAGCCCTCCTGAAGAACGTGGCCAGTGATCTAGGTTTCGGTGTGGTGGAAGTAGAGGCCCATGCTGGTGCTCCAGGTATACTGGCTAAAGCCACTCAGTTAATATCACAGGAAGGTATAAGTATCAGACAGGCCCATGCAGGAGATCCCGAACTGGAAGAAAACCCTAAACTAACTATAATAACTGAAAAACCAGTTAAAGGGAACATGATCCCGGAATTTTTGGATATTCTTGGAGTTAAGAGGGTTTCTATTTATTAATTAATCTAAAATGATAAAAAAAACATGAAAAACCTTAAAAAATTATGATGACTTTGAAATAAGGAAAAGAATAAAAAAATAAAATGATATTTCGTTGGTTATATCATTAATTTTCACTGATTTTAGCTTATGCTTCTTCTTCGTCCATGATCTTCAGAAGTTCATCCCATGCTTCCAGGGATTCCTGAGCTTCCTGGTCAGATAAAACCTCTATTGCATATCCTGAATGGACCAGAACATAACGACCCACATCCACATCCTCTACTAAATCCAGTTTAGCCTGTTGTCTGACTCCACCAAAGTCTACAGTGGCTACGTTATCATTAATTTCCACAATCTGCGCTGGTGCTGCGATACACATTACGATCACCTTTTAAAATTCATTTTAAATAGTTAATATTTATATTTGGATTGGTTGGATTAACTTTACCTTGAATTGTATTAAATCAGAAGTTTTCTTGTAAGAATTCATCCAAAGTTTAGTTATTTTAATAGATACTCATCACAATATAAATATCTTGGGGAGGAACGAATTTTTAAAAATTATGAGTAAAGTGATGTGTATTACTTTAGGTGGGATGATGAAATGAAAATGGTGATAATCGGAGGAGGACCAGCAGGCCGCACTGCAGCCATGGAAGCAGCACAACTTGATGCAGAAGTCACATTAATTGAGAAAAAACATATTGGAGGAACTTGCCTTCATGAAGGCTGTATGGTAGTCTGTGGGTTGAATGATGTGGTCCGTTTCCATGAGGACTCTAAGAACTTCCACCAAATGGATATCATCTCTAACCAACCCCAAGTTGATTATTCCAAAGTTGCCCAGGGAATAAAAAAGGTCACAGGTAAAATAGAAAAGGTCTTAAAACATGAAACCAGAGAATCAGGAGCAAAAATAGTCCTGGGAGAAGCATCAAAGATTAACGAAGAGAAAGTGGAAGTTGATGGAGCAGAGTACTCCTATGATAAACTCTTAATATCCACAGGTTCTAGACCATTCATCCCACCTGTCCCTGGAGTGGAGAATGCTTTAACCTACAGGGATGTTTTAGATTTTAAAAAAGTCCCGGATAAACTAAATATCGTTGGAAGCGGTGTAATTGCCGCAGAATTTGCAGGAATATTTTCATCACTGGGAAGTCAGGTTAAAGTCCTATGTCGTGGCAGTTTTTTAAGAAATCTAGATGGTGAAATCAAAAAATATGTATTAGAACATCTTCTTCGTGATGTAGAAATCCAGGAAAATGTGCAAGTTAATGAAATAACAGGTGAGGGTGCAATTACTTCCAATGGCAAAGTGGATGGACCTGTATTCCTGGCTACTGGCATGACACCCAACTCAGAAATAGCTAAAAACCTGGTTGAAATCGGATCCAGGGGTCAAATAATTGTTAATGAACAGATGAAAACCAGCAATTCATCTATTTATGCTGCGGGTGATGTTGTAGGGACGGTTGGAAATACTCCGGTGGCACGTATGGAGGGTGTTGTTGCAGCGAGAAATGCCTGTGAAATATCGGCTACTATGGATTATTCCATCATACCCCAATCATTAACACTTTACTATCCAGTTAGCTTTTTAAACACTGAAAATCAATTTAAAAATTCTAAAGATGAATCAGAATCATTCAATGTTCGCATCCCTGGTTCAGGAGGTCCCGGATCTTTTTGGAATGTTTTAGATGGGAATACAGGTTTTACCAAAATATCGGCAAACATGGAAACTGGTGCTATACTAAGTGCATCTTCAATATCTCCTTCATCCAGAACCAGCATGCCATATCTGGCCAAAATGATTAAGGATGGTTATAAAACCTCTGACTTTGATGATTTTATTGAAACACACCCCTCAACAGATGCAATTTATAAATTACTGCATTTTTTGGCAAAATACGGTTAAGTAATTGTGTGGTTAAATGGATATTATGGTTGAATAAAATAATATGGCTAAATAAATTACAGTTAAATAATAAATAACAGATTGATCCTGCCTAAAACCAGCATGCTTAAGTGTAATTCTCAGAATACGCAAATGATTGTGTTTATTCATCCCTCAATTCTGTTATATATGATATTGGCTATTTTGTCAGAAGCTTTTAGGACATCTTCACTGTATTTAAGTGCATTTTCTTTTAATTTGCCCAGATCAGTTAATGCGTGTTCAGTAACTTTTAGGATGTCTTCAAGTTCACTTTCCAGCACTGCTCCTTCAAAAATTGCGGCAAGATTATGATATCTTCCGTATTTAACTCCTAACAGGGCTATGATGGGTAACTGACATGCAATAGCTTCCTGGATCATCATACCATCATCAGTAAGCACAGCTAGGTCAATGATTTTGTAAAGGTCTCTTATCCAGTCAATGTAACCCAGATAAATAATGTTTTTTTCCTTAAGATATTCCCGATATTTTTCTTCCAACGGATCTCCAACAACCAGTATATTGGCGTTTACACCACTTTTCCCCAGTTTTGATGCTCCCAATGCCATTTTTTCAAACAAAGTGGAGCCAGATGAGAACAGAATGGTGGGACGATCAGAATCAAACTCTTCTGGCAACTTATCAAGTGCTTTATCCTTATTTCCCACAACAATCTCGGGATCAACAGGGGAAAAGGCTTTATGAATCCTTTCATCATTCATATCAAGCTGGAAGAGGTTTGATTCAGGCAAGGCCACAGTGGTAGTGATTTTAGTGCACACTTTGGCATCAGCAGGGGTTATTAAAATGCCGACTGAGGGTGTGTTGGCCATTTTAGCTCCTAAACATCCAACCACAGCTCCACCTCCAATCACACCCACTACAACATCGGGTTTCACTTTCCTTATGAGGCGGGCAGCTTCAACTGCAGCTTTAGAAGTTTTAACCGCAGCTTTTGCCAGGGTTTTTTTAGTTGCAGCATGACCTCCGGCTTGAGGAATGCTGATTTTATACCAGTTTAAATCATGTTTTTTGAGTAAAAGTCCAGGTGCGCTGTGATCTAATGCAAATTCACATTCAACACCATATTTGGATAGGGCATGGGCAATATTGAGGGCGGTGACTGCATCTCCCCCAATTCCTCTTCCAGTAACTATAAATAAAGCCTTCATTCAAACTCCTTTAAGCATAAAATCATTATTATGTTTGGTAATTATTTCATATTGGCAACATTTCGTAATAAATCTTTCCAGAAATTCTTATCTAAGAAATTAATGAAGATTCTTATTTAATGATTGACTTTCATTGAAAAAATCTGTATTCCAGATGAACTCGTAGATACCGGCTATCGTGTCCACAAATTCCTGGTATTGATTCCATATGCCTATGGCAGTTTCAGAGATGGCTGTGTTCCCTGAAAGTTTACAGAATGCTATCAACATCTCTTTTTTATCCCTTACAACGAGTTTAATAAAGGGAACAGGGAAAAATTTGATTTTCAGGGGTAAACTTTTTAAAATCTCCTGGGTGGGAACTTCAACATCATCAACCCAACATACAGGAGCGGTGAGCATTCTTATCTTAATCCCTTTTTGTAATGGTTTTTCAAGGTTACTTTTAAGTTTATCAGGTTCTTCTGGAAACATTAAACCCCCCATAATAAACAGCGATTCTTTAGCACGGGATATGATTTCTGTTTCCTTACTCATGATTTTGTCTTGGCCATGCAGCAGCCAGATGGGTGCTGGAACCTGGGGAATTTGACTTTCATAAACCATGTTAAGTTCAGCCTCTGCCTGATCCATGGTTTCCCGGATATGGTCTCTGGATCTTTTAAATACTTCGTGTGGAGGGATTACTGTGAATTTTAAAGGTTTTCCCCTGTTCATTTCAATGAAATCTTTTTCCACCAGACTTCTTAACACTTGATATACTTTTGATCGGGGGACATTGGCGGCTAAACTAATTTCAGTGGCATTTGCAGAAATTAATGATGTCAATGCCACATAGGCTTGTGTTTCATAATCGGTGAGGCCCATTAATCTTAAAGCCTCCATTGATTCTCTGTTTAAGGCCATTCAATCGCTTCCTTTGGTTTTATTTATTTTTATCCTTGTTTCATAGATCTTTTAATTACAGGTTAATCTTTATGTTTCATTTTATACTCTATTAGTGACAAAACCTATAAATGTTTCTTCTCGGGATATCATAAAGTTAGAAGTAGGAAAGGTGAAAGATATGATTTCAGAGAATGAATATGCCATTTTAACCAACCATATCACCAAGAAATTCAAAGATTTCACTGCAGTGAATGATTTGAACCTTAAAGTGAAGAGGGGTGAGATATATGGACTTTTGGGTCCTAATGGTGCAGGCAAAACTACCATGATCAAAATGATGGCCAGCATCATCAACCCCACCTCAGGAGATGCAAGGGTGCTGGGTGAGAAAATTCCTGATGGTAAAATATCTTCTAAAATCGGGTACATGCCCCAGGAAACGGGTGTTTACCTGGGACTTACCGTGGATCAAAATCTTAAGTTTTATGGAAGGATATTCAACCTTGGAAAGGATGAAATGGAAAAAAGGGAAGATGAACTTCTAAAATTCGTAGATCTTGCTGACTGGAAATATGAAATGGCGGAAAACCTCTCAGGAGGAATGAAACACCGAGTGTCACTGGCATGCACCCTAATTCACCAGCCGGAACTTTTATTTCTTGATGAACCTACTGTGGGTGTTGATCCTGAACTCAGAGTGTCATTCTGGAATTATTTCAACCAGTTACGTGAAAGGGGAGTTACCATTCTCATAACAACCCATTACATGGACGAGGCACGCCACTGTGACCGCATAGGTTTTATGCAGAGAGGCCATCTCATAGCAGAAGATGCACCCTTAAATCTGCTTGAAGAAAGTGGTAAAGATTCACTTGAGGATGCATTTATGGAGTTCTCTAAAAGGGATGAGGCCCATGAAGAGGTGGGTTCATGAAGTTTTATCGTGTGATGGCTGTTAGTCGTCGAGTTTTCCGTGATGTGGCCAATGATAAGCGCAGTCTGGCCATGTTATTCATAGCACCCATCTTTGCCATGTGCATATTTGGTCTGGCTTTCAGTGGTGATGTGGAGGATGTGAATGTTATCATTGTAAATCAGGACCAGGGATTCACCCTTCCCATGGGAAACACCACATATATGTCAGAAAAAATCATTTCTAATCTTGATACTAGTGTTTTGAAAATCCAGAATATAAGTAACATTGATGAGGCACGACAAAAGGTGATAGATGGCCAGGCATCTGCAGTGATCATATTTCCTGAGAACTTCACTGAAAATGCCATTTTGAAGACTGAAAACTCATCCTATCCAGACAGTGCCGAGATTATAATTCAGGGTGATGACAGTATAACCAACATCAAAAATGCCATCTTAAAGACGGTAAACGATGCAGTTTCTGATACCATGGTCGAAGAAGGGGTAAACCCTGCACTGAAAGTAACTTCAGATCCTATATATGGTAAAGATGCAGAATTTATTGATTTCTTCGTGCCAGGGATACTGGCCTTTGTAGTCTACCTGTTAACCACCATACTAACTCTTATAACCTTCGTAAGTGAACGTTCCAATGGCACTCTTGAACGAGTACTGGCCACTCCGGTTACAGAAGGGGAAGTAGTGACAGGATACGCCATTACATTCGGCACACTGGGAATCATGCAAGTTGCACTCCTCCTCATTATTGCCATCCTGATATTCAATATCATGGTGGTTGGAAACGTACTTTTAGCCTTTTTGGCAGTGGCTATTCTGGCAGTAACCTGTCAGGCACTGGGAATACTATTATCCAGCTTGGCCAAACGTCCAGAACAGGCAATACAATTCTTCCCATTTGTAGTATTACCTGCATTCTTGCTTTCAGGTATATTTTGGCCAATCCAGGCCATTCCAGAATGGTTGAGGCCGTTATCCTATTTAATTCCGCCTACTTATGCAGTGAATGCTTGCCGAGCAGTGATGCTTAAAGGATGGGGATTGGATAAAATATGGCCAGATCTACTAGCTCTGGTGATATTCGCCGTATTGTTCATGGTTTTGGCGACATATTCATTGAGGAGAGGAAAACAATGAAATAGGCCTCAAATATTTTTTTCTTTTTTTATTCTGATTTCTTTTAAATGTATTTGGCTTAAAAACTAATCTTAATTCTTATAAAAAGTTTTATAACGTGGTATAAGGATTATAAATTAATCTTCGAAAGCCCAAAATGATTAAAAACCTATTTTTTATAGTTATGCTTCTTTTACTTAATGTTAATTTTCGGAAAAGATCTCCCAGGCCACCACCAGTCAACACATCTATTATTAAATCTCCAAATGTAGGGTTTGGAATATTTAAGCTGGTTTCAAGGAATTTTTTAAGGTTTGAACGTCTTAAGGATGCTATTAATAAACTGGTGATAATTAGAAGGACCATCACAATCAAAAACACACTCCAATTTCCCCAGTTATGGAAATCTGCTATATTCATTCCAAGGAATGTGTATAATATTCCTAAACATACTCCAAAGGAATGGTTTCCCACTTCGCCCATCATAATTTTCCCCTGATAGTCAAGGGGAGCATATCCAATACAGGCAGCTAAAAGGATCAGTGCTGATGAGTACGGATTTCCAGTGGTGAGGTAGAGTAGAGTTGCCATAATGGAGCTCATTATAATCACAGTGGATGCTGCAGTTCCGGGTTGCATGTCAGCGATGTTCATGGGTTGTATCATCAGGGCGATGAGGATTGAAACCGGGCCAAAGTAGAAATATCCCACTACCATAACCAGAAGCATCCCAATACCCCTGGAAAGCTGCCCAGTTTCAAATGGAAGTTGTTTAATTTTTTTCCTACCAATCAAATCATCCATAAATGCGAATATTCCTATTATTCCAATAAGATAATTTCCAGGTGGTGGGAAAAATAACAAAAGTACTATAAATGGGGCAATTCCAACTGCTCTGGGTGTTCCTCCTCGGATAGGGGTGTAGAGATTACCTCCTAGGCGAGAAAATAGTTGTTGAAAGATGATAGTCAGGATAAAGGAGATGAGAAATGCTAGAATTAGCACTGAAATCCCGGTTATATTCATTCCCCAAATATTCATTTTAATGTGTCTCCTGTAGATAATTTATTTATCCATCTTGAAATCCTACTTTAATGCGTACCTCAATAAAGCTGCTAAGCCACCCAGGGCACTTAACTGTTTTCCCCCATCATGTTCGCTGCTTATGACCATCACTTTACCCCCCAAATTCTCAACCATGTCCATGATCTTCTCAACATCCTTTTTGCGGAGTAATTCATCTATAACCAGCAACTCTTCAATGGCACCAGCTTCAGCAGCAGTTTTAACTTCATTTGTACCATAAGCCACCAGATTGGAAGTTTTCCCAATTTCTTCCAGAACCCTGGCCATCATCCTAATCTCCAGGGCTATACGTCCTTCAGTAGCCATTTCTTCTAAGATTCCCTTCTGCAACACCTCATGAATCCCTGATCGCCCCCCTGCTCCAGTACTTTCTAAACGGGATATTTTGGCTATATCAGGATGTTTTTGGCTTATAAATTGGTAGAAATCGTTTTTACCGAATCCTGGTCCGGCAATGACTATCCCTTTTATCCCTTCAAACTTACTGATGGTCTGGACTATATCCTCGTAAAAGTTGTTTATGATCTGTTGCCGGTTTTTCTGCAATACCCTCTTCCCGGATATTCCTCCGATGATTGGTCCGTAAAATTCAACACCATACTGGCGTAGGATGCCCATATCAGCATTATCATCCTCAATCACCACCACCAGGGCCTTAGGTACTTTGGAGGAGTCTATGGCTTCTTTAATTCTTTTCCGGTGCCATCTGGACCATTTTTCCTTCTGTATCTTCACTGGGTTGTTAAGTTTCAAATCCAGGGTGTGATGGGAGCCAAGGGAAACCAGATCTTCTGGACCCTTTTCAATAACACCTTTAGCCCGTAATTTTCCAGTGTACTTATGAAAATTTATGCTTTCAACACGTATTCCCATAAAAAATGTTTTTTTGATTCCTCTGTCGCTGCGCAGACGTTCTCCAGTGGTGTCCTGTATACGGCGGGTGGTTCGGGATGAGACCAGATCTCCAGGTTCTATAAGGTGGGAAAGATGCCACAGATCATCTAGAGTTTCAGGGAATAACTCTATAATCCCTCTTTTAGCATCCTGATGAACTATTCGCATGATAAGACCTTTATTTTAATTTATAAATTATTTTGTTGATTTAATGATGATGATTTTAACTAAAGTATATGGGGGTGATGTTTTTTACACAATGTTTCACGTATTTAATGTTAAATCTTTTTTTCACAATCCTTACTTTCTATTACATAACTCATAAGTTTTATCTCAATAATCATAACTTTTATATAAAATGTATTACAAATTGATGTTTGGTGATTATGAATGGAAAAACAGTTAGAAACCAAGATAAAAAAAACCTTAGAAAATGTTAAACCGTGGCAAAGGGTCCCCACTTCATTAGATGGGGTATTCTTGATAAAAGCACCCACAAGGGGAGATCAAGATAGCATAATGGTAGAGATAAATCCTTTGGATGAGTTTGGACGTCCTATAAAAAGGAGAGGGATTTTCTTGCAGCATAAAATTCAATTAGAAAGGTTTTTAGAAGTTATGCAGGAGTCTCGTCTCATGGACTTTTTAGATACACTGGATTCCATGGCTGGAAGTAGCAAAAACGAGAACGTGGGAACACTGGAGATATGAAGAATGTGACATGAACTGAAAGATCATCTAGGATATTAAAATCAGGATATTAGAATAAATCCTGATATTGGGATAAATAATATATCCATCTGTTTCTATAGATAACTCCATGCAGGTAGCAGTTATTGGTGGAACCCGTGGACTGGGAAATTGGATGGCTAACTTCCTTACAAAGAAAGGATGTCAGGTTACAATCACTGGTAGAAATTCTCTCATGGGGGAAAACATAGCCAACAAAATGGGGGCCAGTTACACTTCTAATAATGTTGAAGCTGCCTTGCGAGCGGAGATAGTGATATTAGCTGTTCCCATAGATGCTACTGTTAGGACCATAAAGGAAGTGGCTCCCCATATGAGGGAAGGCTCTTTACTGGTGGATGTAACTTCTGTGAAGGAGAAACCAGCAGCGGTCATGCATCAGCATGCCCCAGAAGGTGTGGAAGTACTCCCTACCCATCCCATGTTCGGACCCAGAATCAGATCTCTGGAGGGACAGGTGGTTGTCCTCACACCTACCGAAGAGGGAAATTGGTACCATAAGGTGGTTGATTTTTTGGAGAAGGAACAGGCAAGGGTTTTAGTGACCACACCAGAACTTCACGACCGGATGATGAGTGTTGTCCAGGGTTTAACTCATTTTGCCTATATATCCATTGCCAGTGCCATTGAAAAGATGCAGGTAGATGTGAAAGAATCCCGCAAGTTTGCCAGCCCGATTTACAGTCTTATGTTGGATATGATAGCACGTATTGTTGCCCAAAATCCTTACCTGTGCTATTCTATCCAGACTCAGAACCGCTACATCCCAGAGGTCCATGAAACATTCCTGGAAACATTCCAGGATCTCAAATCAATGATCAACCAGAAAAATCAGGATGAATTTGTAAAATCCATGAGTTCAGCTGCTAAACATCTTGATGACCTTGAAGCAGCTCTGGGTAGATCAGATAAGGCCATATCTGCCCTGAGTGCAGAGATAACCACCCTCAAAAATTCTTTAGGAAAAGAGGTGGGTTTGCGTCACATGTACTCTGGAAAAGTTCACATTGGTGTTTTGGAATCATTATCTCCTGATTTTCTCACTTTAAAAGAGAATAAGCAAGTTATAACTCTTAAAATTTCTAATATTGAAGTTTTATCTTATGAAGAACTTCAATCCTGGAAAATAAGTAATCTTCCTGTAAAGGCTTTTGATGTTTCTGTAGTTTTACCTGAAAGCTCCCAACCGGAAATTATATCACGTACCATTAGTTCTCTGGAGGGTGTGGTTGTATCTGAGGTTAAAGATGTTTATCAGGGTGAGCAAATCCCAGAGGGTTTTAAAAGTGTTACCTTCAACTACCAGTTGATTTCTACCACTTCAAAAAAGAAAGTGGAGGATTTACTAGTGGGTTTTGGTGGTATAATCCGTTAAAAGCGTTTTTTATTTTCATTTTTTTATCTTATATAAACTCATTCTTACCGAAACCTTTATATACTATGATCTACAACATTAAAGTAACAAAAGTTAACTAAATACAAAAACGATTTTTATTTATTTTTTAGCACATATATTATTTTTATTTGAGATATAAAATAATTTGTAGGGGGATTTATCATGAAAAGCGAAGATATGAAACTAAAAGTAGCAGAAGCATTCTCCCAATCGGATGTCGGCAGATCCATAGCCAGAATAGACCCAGCATGCATGGAAAAGCTCGATCTTTTGGACGGAGATATGATTGAAATAGAAGGTAGAAAACTCACTGCCACCACTGTGGCTTCATCCCAATCAGATATAGGGCTGGGTATCATAAGAATCGACGGATACATCCGTAAAAACGCAGGAACATCCCTGGGAGAGGAAGTCACCGTCAGAAAAGCCCAAGTTAAAGAAGCACAAAAGGTGGTGTTGGCACCTGTAGATCAAAAAATCATGATCCGTGGTGATGTGAGGGGAGCCTTCCAGGGAAGAGTACTATCCAAAGGAGACATCATAGTCACCGGGATCAGGCAACAGCAAACCTCCATGCGAGGAAGCCTGTTTGATGAATTCTTCAGAGACACCATGACTGATGTCAGCCCAATGGGAGAACTGAAACTGGCAGTAGTATCAACCAAACCAGCCGGAGCAGTGAAAATCACAGAAATGAGTGATGTCGAAATTCAAACCGAACCAGTGGACGTATCCAAACTGGAAGGAGTGAAAACCCTGGTGGATGTCACCTATGAAGACATAGGCGGACTCAAAGAGGAAGTAAAAAAAGTCAGGGAAATGATTGAAATACCCCTGAAACGCCCAGAACTCTTCGAAAGACTGGGAATATCACCACCCAAAGGAGTCCTGATGCACGGACCCCCAGGTACAGGAAAAACCCTCCTTGCCAAGGCAGTGGCCAATGAAAGTGACGCTCACTTCATCGCCATCCAGGGCCCGGAAATCATGAGCAAATACGTGGGTGGCTCAGAAGAACGACTACGAGAATTCTTCGAAGAAGCAGAAGAAAACGCACCATCCATAGTATTCATAGATGAAATCGATGCCATAGCACCTAAAAGAGAGGAAGTATCTGGAGAAACCGAAAGACGTGTCGTAGCCCAACTTTTAACATTAATGGATGGTCTTAAAACCAGAGGACAAGTAGTAGTTATTGGTGCCACCAACCGACCCGATGCCCTGGACACAGCACTGCGCCGACCAGGAAGATTCGACCGGGAAATAGAAATAGGAGTACCAGATAGTGACGGACGCCAGGAAGTACTTGAAATCCACACCAGAGGCATGCCTCTGGATGAGAAAGTGGATCTGGATGAAATTGCCGATACAACCCACGGTTTTGTAGGGGCAGACCTGGAAATGCTCTGTAAAGAAGCAGCCATGCGGGTCCTCAGACGGGTATTACCTGATATCAAGGCTGATGAGGAAATACCAAAAGAAACCCTGAAAAAGATGATCATCCAAAAATCAGACTTCAAAGAAGCTTTAAAGGAAATACAACCATCTGCACTCCGTGAAGTCATGGTACAAGTACCTGATATTAAATGGGACGACATTGGAGGTTTGGAAAATGCCAAACAGGAACTGAGAGAGGCAGTTGAATGGCCTTTAAAGTACCCAGAAAGCTTTGAAAAGTTCGGAGTCACACCACCCAGAGGAGTTCTGATATACGGTCCTCCAGGAACGGGTAAAACACTTCTGGCTAAAGCAGTGGCTAATGAAAGTCAGGCCAACTTTATAGCAGTCAAAGGACCAGAACTACTATCCAAATGGGTGGGTGAATCAGAAAAAGGTGTCAGAGAAGTATTCCGCAAAGCCAGACAGACAGCCCCCACAGTGATATTTTTCGATGAAATAGACAGCATAGCCTCAGCCCGATCCGGTGCAAGCTCTGACAGTGGAGTCACCCAGAGAGTGGTCAACCAGCTTTTAACTGAAATTGACGGACTGGAGGAACTGCAGGACGTGGCAGTAATTGCTGCCACCAACAGGGTGGACATTATGGACCCTGCCCTATTAAGACCAGGAAGATTCGACCGCCACGTTAAAGTGGATGACCCGGATGAAAAAGCACGACTGGAAATCTTCAAAGTACACACCAAAAACATGCCACTGGCAGATGACGTGGACCTGGAATACCTGGCCAAAAACACAGAAAAATATGTGGGTGCCGATATAGAAGCAGTATGCCGGGAAGCAGTCATGCTGACTCTGAGAGATGACCTTAAAGCCGAATCAGTGAAGATGAAACAGTTCAAAGAGGCCATGAAAAAGGTAAAAACTGAAG
>MVPY01000032.1 GCA_002067065.1 Methanobacterium sp. PtaB.Bin024 | reverse complement strand
ATCTAAATAATTGTTTGTGTGTGAAATTAAAGCCATATAACTGGTGAATTTTCACACTAGATCAGACACCCTGGTTATAAATTTAGAGTACTCACCTGAGGCAATGCGTCCAATTTTATAACAACCACAAGGCACTCTCCAGTGATTATCATCAATATCGAGGTATCGTCCGGAACAAACCACTAAATGAAGGCAATGCTGGCGATTACTGCAAAAACATCGCCCTTCAGTTTTTTTAGAATAATTACACCCTTCTTCACAAAGGTCCCCCTCTTTTATAATCCAGATCCTGGCAAAATCAGCTCCAAAAATATCAACAACACCATCAGTAATCAATTGGAGTTTATCCACAAAATTAGGGGTGCTAATAATCTGTTCCTTCAAAGAATTCAAGCTTGAAAGCCGTTCTTCAATTTGTTTATGTTCAGCTTCACGTTGTTCAAGCTGGGAAATTCTCTTATTCAATGTTTCAGATTTTTTAAGAAGTTTTTTATAGGATGTTTCATTTGTTTCCAATGTGAAACCCCTCTAATATTCAGTGCCATAATTTTATTTAATATATGATTTTTAATTGTCCATAAAACGTATAATATTTTAGGTAATGAATATTGATTTGTGATTGAAAATTAATATGGAATTAATTCCAATTAATTCTTATAGAATTATGGATTTATAGAATTTTTTATAGAATTTTAAGAGATATATAACAGATATGCAATGGAGTTGATGTTCCCCTATATAAACCTTGTTTAAAATTTTTTATAGAAAACTTTATTTATAGAATTGATGACACCCTACATCATAAGATTAGGTAACTATCACATGAGAAAAAAAATAGGTGATCTAATTGGCAGATGAAAATAAACAAGAAGCAACTGAAGAACCAAAAGTTGGAGTCTACATATGTCACTGTGGTATCAACATAGGTGGTGTAATTGATATTGAAGCAGTTGAAGAATATGCAGCAACACTTCCTAATGTAGTGGTATCCAAAGAATACAAGTATTTCTGTTCTGACCCTGGACAGGACATGATTCAACAGGATATTAAAGAAGGTAAAGTTAACCGAGTAGTGGTAGCAGCATGTTCACCTCGACTTCACGAACCCACCTTCCGAAGGTGTATCAGAGAAGCCGGATTGAACCCATTCCTCTTCGAATTCGCTAACATCAGGGAACACGACTCCTGGGTACACATGGGCGAACCAGAAGCTGCCACCGAAAAAGCCAAAGACCTGGTAAGAATGGCAGTTGCCAAAGCCAGACTACTCGAACCTCTAGAAGCCGAAAAAGTGTCTGTGGACAATAAAGCCCTAGTAATCGGTGGAGGAGTGGCTGGTATCCAATCCGCCCTCGACCTGGCTGATATGGGATTCAAAACTTACATGGTAGAAAAACAACCAACCATCGGTGGACGAATGGCCCAACTGGACAAAACATTCCCTACCCTTGACTGTTCCATGTGTATTCTGGCCCCAAAAACTGTGGACGTTGGTAAACACGAAAACATCGAACTCATCTCCTTCGCTGAAGTTAAAGAAGTTCATGGTTACATTGGTAACTTCCAAGTAGTAATTGAGAAGAAACCCCGATACGTTATAGAAGACCTTTGTACTGGTTGTGGAAGCTGTTCAGAAGTATGCCCAATCGAAATGCCCAACTATTTCGACGAAGGTATGGGTATGGTCAAAGCAGCATTCATACCATTCCCACAAGCAGTGCCACTGGTAGCAAGCATAGACAAAGATTACTGTATTGAATGTAAACTCTGTGACAGTGTATGTGAACGTGGAGCAATCGACCATGACCAGAAACCTGAAACCATTGAAATTGATGTAGGTACCATCATAGTGGCCACCGGTTTCGACCCATACGACCCCACTGAGAAGAAAGAATGGTCTTATGAAGACGCTCAAAACGTAATCACCGGTCTAGAACTGGAAAGATTAATCAACGCATCCGGACCAACCATGGGTAAAGTCCTAAAACCATCCGACGGTGAAAAACCAAAAAGCGTGGCCTTCATCCAATGTGTGGGTAGCCGTGACGAACAGATCAACAAACCATACTGTTCCCGTGTGTGCTGTATGTACGCCATGAAAAACGCACAACTAATCAAAGACAAAGCTCCTGACACCGACGTAGCCATCTACTACATGGATATAAGGGCATTTGGTAAAGGATTCGAAGAGTTCTACAAACGCTCCCAGGAAAAATACGGAATCAAATTCATCCGCGGACGACCAGCCAATATCCTGTTAAACCCAGACGAAACCCTTTCCATCCGTGCAGAAGACAGCTTACTGGGAAGAATCACCGAATACGACTATGACATGGTAGTACTCTCTGTAGGTCTAGAACCCCCAGAAGGATCTGAAGTTCTCAGACAAACCCTGGGATTATCCAAATCCGCTGACGGATTCCTACTGGAAGCTCACCCAAAACTACGACCTGTGGACACTCTCACTGACGGTATTTACCTAGCCGGAGTATCACAGGGTCCTAAAGACATTCCTGACAGTGTAGCCCAGGCTTCTGGTGCTGCAGCCCGAGCATCTATACCCATGATCAAAGGTGAAGTGGAAATCGAACCAATCATTGCTGCTGTGGACACTGATGTCTGCGGCGGATGTGAAGTGTGCATAGAACTATGTCCATTCGGAGCTATTGAAAGGGAAGATGAAAAGGCCCACATTAACGTCGCATTATGTAAAGGATGCGGTACCTGTGTAGCTGCCTGCCCATCTGGAGCTCTTGACCAGCAGCACTTCAGAACTGGCCAGATCTTCGCTCAGATCGAAGCCGCTTTAAACGACAGCAAATAAGACTGTAAGGGTTATAAAAACCCTTTCAAACCTTTTTTTCTTTTATCGGTTGTTTTGGATTTATTTTAAGTTTCTATTGAGATTTTAATGGAATTTAAATTCAGGAAAAACTAATCACTTTACTCTACATCTCTTACCTAAGCTAAAGAATTTTTTACATCCAAAGGCCAGAAGAAGGTGATTGATTTATGGATTATCAGAAAATGGGAGAAAAACTAAAAAATGTTTTGAAACTGGAAAGAGAACCTGTAGCCATTAAATGGGTTTCCAGAGAACCAAAAAATATTCCTAAAGAAGAGGGAAAATCCAGATTCTGCACCAAACTGGACAAGGCTATGAAGGGGGATATCTTTTATTCCACTGCTGATGAAGAAGAGTGTATGGGTGGTCTCAGATACACTGGAATGAAAGACCCAAAGGACTTCCCTAAAAATATGCGTAGTGGGGCATTTTTAGTCCCAGGAGGAGTGTATAAAAGCATTCCTGCTGTACAACGATCTTGGAAAGGAAACATGGCCATTGAACCAGGTATATTTAATGCTATGATATTCTCACCACTCATAAAGGCCGAATTTGAACCTGATGTGATATTTCTCGTTACCAACGCCAGGCAGGGGATGGAAATCCTCCATGCCAATGCCTATGACTCTGGTTCACATGGATTAGGAGCTGATTCTGGCCCTATATGCAGTTCCATGGCTGCCATACCCTACCTTACAGGTAAGGTCACCTATGGCTTTGGAGATATTGGCTCCAGGAACAACATGACACTGAAAGATGAAGAGATCTTAGTTAGTATACCAGCAAGTGATCTGGAAAGGATCGTCAGCAACCTGGAGGAAATGAAAACTAAAACTTTCTTCAGGCGTAACGAATCTAAAACAACTTAAACTTAAAAATTTCCCTTAATACTTCTTTTTATATATTAATGGCTAAGGGTTGGAATCTTTTTATATATTACTGACTGAGGGATTGTAATCCTCTTATATATTAAATGATTGAGAGATCGGAATAGTATTTATATATTCAATTTTATATTTCCCTACATCAAAACCAGTTATCTTTTCACATATTACATCATAGTCCGGAGGAAAATAATGTCAGATAATCAAAAATACGCTCAGGAAATAAAGGATATCACTATAAAACATCACGAATGGATGAAAAATAGTATCAACCTTATTGCGAGTGAGAACATCACCAGTAGTAGTGTAAGGGAAGCACTTGCCAGTGACCTTTCTCACCGTTATGCTGAAGGAATCGCAGGTCACCGGTTGTATGAAGGATGCCAGTACATCGATGAAATTGAAAACATCACTGTGGACCTCTCTAAAAAGATATTCAAAGCAGAACATGCTAATGTACAGCCTACTTCAGGAGTAGTAGCCAATTTGGCATCTTTTTTTGCTTTAACCCAACCAGGGGATGGTATGATTGCCCTGGAAGTTCCTGTAGGTGGCCATATCAGCCATGCCAATGTTAGTGCAGCAGGAGTCAGAGGCCTTAAAGTATCCCCCCATCCTTTCGATGCAGATAAGATGAACATCAACCCGGATGCTATGAAAAAGGACATCTTAGAGAAGAAACCAAAAATAGTCCTCCTGGGCGGTAGTTTATTCTTATTCCCCC
Organism: Methanobacterium sp. PtaB.Bin024; assembly: GCA_002067065.1. Classification (GTDB taxonomy): domain Archaea; phylum Methanobacteriota; class Methanobacteria; order Methanobacteriales; family Methanobacteriaceae; genus Methanobacterium. Next base: position 8,307 of record MVPY01000032.1, on the reverse strand, counting down.
ATCCAGTAGAAGAGGCCAAGGAAGCAGCTGATGAAGTGGGAGCTAAAGTCATGTATGATGGGGCGCATGTTCTGGGGCTCATTGCCGGAGGTCAGTTTCAGGATCCTCTGCGAGAAGGCGCTGACTTGATAGCTGGAAGCACCCATAAAACATTTCCAGGACCACAGGGAGGTATAATCCTCTGTAAAGATGATTTAAGTGACGAAATTGATGATGCCGTTTTCCCTGGTGTGGTGAGCAACCATCACTTGCACCACCTGGCTGCCCTGGGCATAGCCACCGCTGAAATGCTGGAATTCGGTGTAGATTATGCTAAACAGACCATCAACAATGCCAAAGCCTTGGCACAAAGCTTCCATGAACTGGGTTTCAATGTTCTATGTGAAGATTTAGGTTTCACAGAATCCCATCAGGTGGCCTTGGATGTTTCCGATATTGGAAGAGCTTCAATACTGGCCAAAGACCTTGAAGCTAATAATATAATTCTTAACAAGAACCTGTTACCATGGGACGATGTTAACCGCTCGGATGACCCCTCAGGTATAAGGGTAGGAAGTCAGGAGTTAACCCGCAGAGGTTTAAAAGAATCCCACATGAGTGAAGTTGCTGAATTCATAAAACAGGTCGCTGTTGATGGTAAAAATGTGAAATCCGAAGTTGCTGAATTCATAAGTTCTTATGACACAGTTCATTACGCTTTCAGCAATGATAAGGCTTATGAATACATTGAATTTTAATTTAATGATAATATGAAAATTGCTTGGGCTTTTACAGGGGCAGGGCACATGCTCCTGGAGAGTGTGGAAGTTCTGGAAGAAATTGCAGCAAAAGATGAAAATCAGGTTACTGTGCTACTCTCTGGTGCAGGTGAAGAAGTCTTAAAGATGTATGGTCTCTTCGGCCGGGTTAAATCCCTTACAGGTGGATATTACCAGGAATTAATTCTGGAAAAGGATCAGATGTGGAGTTATCCTATATCTGGCCGTTTTTCCCTGGGACGTTATGATTTGTTGATTGTTTCTCCCACCACCTCCAACACCATTGCCAAGCTTGTGCACGGTATTGCTGACAGCCTGGTGACCAATGCTGTGGCTCAGGCAGGCAAAGGACATGTCAGGACCCTGTTGGTCCCAGTGGATCTTGAATCCGGAGATTTAGAAACAGTTCTCCCATCTAAACTGGAGCTGGATCTGTGTCAGAACTGTGATACTTGTGAGGCTGCTGCTGCCTGTCCCCCCGATGCCATAACCCCTGGTGTGGAGATCAATCTCCTTAAATGTGAGGGTTGTGCTGCTTGTCAGGTTGCATGTCCCTATGGAGCTGTCAGTGGAGGGAGCATAATCACTATCCACATGAGAGAGATCGACATAGAAAACAGCCAAAAACTCCAACAGCTTGAAGGAATAGAAGTCTTAAAGCATCCTTCCCAAATTTTAAATAACTTATAAATATTAAATAACTGTTTACTTTAGTTTAATTCTTCAATTCTAATTTTATTTAACTTAACTTCATTTTTTTGAACCTATTTATCATCAATATTATTTGAAAAAATTTGAAAAATAAATTAGGAACAAAGAACATAACAATATAATTAGTTTTTGTGTGTTATTTTAAAAACAGGTTAGTGGGGTTAAAAAATGGCCGAAGAACATAAAAGAATAGATTTTCTGTTGGAAGAACTGAAAAGTGATGATTGGAATGTTCGTGAGGATGCTGCTGAACTTTTAGCTGAGGTTGGGGATCCTGATGCAGTTGAACCTTTAATCGAAACCTTAAATGATGAGGACTGGCATGTTAGGGAGGCTGCTGCCCTTTCTTTGGGACTTTTTGAAGATGAAAGGATTGTGGAACCTTTGATCAAACTTATGGATGATGAAAAACCCAATGTGAGGTATGGTGCTGCTTTAAGTCTTTCTGTTGTAGGTGACCAGCGGGCAGTTGATGTGCTGAGGAAGGCTACTGAAGATGACAACTCAGTGGTGCGCAAGGTTGCAGGAGTAGCACTTAAAGAAATTGAAAACCGTAATTGAATAAGATTTATACTTGAGGATGATTAGAATGGAAGCTGAAGATAAAGTAAAAAATGATGTAATGGAAGTTTTAGATAACTATGCCAAGGCATACAGAGACAAAAATCTTCAAGGGATTTTAGAACTTTTCATAGATGATGATGACCTAGTGGTTATTGGAACCGGTTATGATGAATGGATTACCGGTAAAAGCGGGCTTAGCTCAGGATTCAGTAGAGACATGGAGCAAGCCGACAGTATTAACGTGAAATTCAGAAATATAACCATTTCTGCTGCCGGGAATGTATCATGGCTCTCCGGTCACATGAATATGGGTGCCGTGGTGAATAGCCAGGAAATCTTTTTACCTGGTCGTTTGAGTGCTGTCCTCGAGAAAAGAAATGATAAATGGCTTTTTGCACATCTCCATTATTCTTTACCTGCTGCTGAGCAAGAAGAAGGCGAAGCCTGGCCCGAAGTATGAAAAATATGGAGAATTAAGATTTAAACTGGGCTTTAAGAAATTAGCCCAGAAAAGTTCTAATTGTTAAATCTTCCCGGTTTAATCATTTTCCAGTAAGTCAAGGATGTATGCAGTCATCTCTATCTCTTCTCTGGCCTGATAATCTTCCAACCGATTTTTAGAATCATCAGTCCCAAAGGGATAGTACTCCTCTTCAAAATAAACATTCAAGTAAATTTCATTCCCCCGAACCATAATCGGGTCCTCCAGAACTTGAGTGAGTTTAGCAAAATCCTCATCTGTAAGGCCAGTTACATGGTAAGTTACATAGTAACGTTTTAGACTGTCTGAAAACCCATAATCAGTTATTTTAACCTGCAATCGCAAACTTTATTCCCCCTGCCTATTCAATGATTATCAACCCATCCAATTATTACAACATCCTTACTATTTTTCTATGCAGTTTCACATGTAAAATCCAGTTCATCCCCAATATCCGTCTGGGATTCTACTAATTTACCTTTTTCCAGTTCGATTACGTATCTGGATGGTGCCACCGGAGTATAAGTGGTCCATGGGTCAAGAGTGACCGTGTCCACTACTTTTTTCTCTGAATCAGCAAAAACAACATCTAGAGGTATTCGCATGAAAAACATATGTATACCTGAAGCTCTTCGACTTCTATCAGAAGGTAGTTTTAAAATAAGTCCCCTTTCCAGGTTTTTTACCATCATCAATCCCTTGAAACGGGAGAAAAAACTATCAGCCACATCTGCATTTCCCAGGTTGCTGCCCTTAGTTTTATTTACTATAAACACATAACTCATTTTTGTACTAATATGCATAGTTCAACCCCTTTAAATATATAATCTTTATGGTTGTGTAGAATAAACTCAATTTTTCAATATTAATAATCTTGATCACTAATTATAACATATAATGTCTTTGAGAATATAATTTTGGCTTTGACAAATTAATCCAGAAAACCTTAACATATTCTATGTTTATCCACTCATAATCTGACAAACATTACAATAATTCTTTATAATAATGAAGCTATTTATTAATTAAAAAAATGTAATGACATAATTTCTACTATTGAATATTTATGATATGTATTAAACAAGATCTTTTGCCATAGTTTAGAAAAAAATATTTATTATTTAATAATACCAGAAATATACTATCTAAAAATGATGGTTAATTATAAAACTACTCACAATTTTCCTTATACCATTCATTCATGGCTACATTAACTACATTACCATGGTAACAGTTCCGATTATAATTAAATTCTAATAAATTCTGGTTATGATCATTCAAATCATCATAAATTTTCTTTGAAACCATAATTTCATGATCCATATAAGTTTTATTGCCATAATCTGCTAGTTTAGAGGCTTCATTAACAACATCACCCATCCAAACAATATCGCTTATGCCACTACCACTATAACCTGCTTTAATCATTAAGGCCCTCCCATCTGAAATGCCAATACCAACTGTTATGGGCCTTATATCCTTTTTTTGAAGCTTACAATTTAAAATATCTACCAGGGAGGATATGCTAAACGCGGTATGAAATAATGTATTAATATCAAATGTAGTTTTTGTATTGAAAATTCCAGAAACACCATCGCCAACAATGTTAATTTCAACACAAGTTGTATTTCCATTTATTATTGCAACTACTTCAGAAATATAGGCGCGATATAGTTTTGCTATTTTTGGTCGCCTATATTCAGATGAAAGAGAAGAAGAATCACGTATGTCTACAAAAAGGGCAGAAGGATTTACGTAAAATCCATTTGTATGAGTAAGTTTATCGCGTTTTGGAATATCTTTTCTTTCCTCATACGCATTATCACTTGTGTCAAGAATTTTATCTATTCTCTCAATGCTCTTTTCATAATTATAATGAATATGATTACTTTCCATGTAATTACCTCAAATAAACCTTACCAAAAAGGATCACTAATGGGACCATAAGAAAAACAACTGCAAGACCAAGAGATAACATTGCCAATTTAACCCGTTTATATTTATCCAAAGCAATGTTGGAGACTTCATAGATTTGTTTTTTTAGTTGAAGATTTAATAATTGGTCTTTTTTCATAGTTTTGTCAAAATCCTTTTCATATTCTTTAAAAGTGTTATAATTGCCCCCAACATGCCCATAAAAAAATATTGAATTATCATCATTGGCTGTTTTAGGAAATAAACAAAGAATACAGAAAATAATTGATAGTATTCCATAAAGAGTTCCAATTATTAGGCTGGAAATAATAAAAATATTGTTTTCAGGAATAGTTTGCATTATTTCAAATATGTTCCTCAGAATGAGTCCATAGATCACTCCATTAATAGCTAATATTGCTGCAGCTTTAGTATCTGAAAATTTAATCTGATCAATTATGAGAATATAAAATTTCCAAGATTTTTCAAATTCTTCTGGCATTTTTCCCCCGAAAATGTACTTATTACTCGAAATAACTCCATTTTTCAATAGCTTTTGCTGCCATTTTATGACTTCTATCTAAGATAGTTGCCTCGTTCCAAACATCATATTCAGCAATTTCTAAGTTAAGTTTTATTGGGCTCTCTTTAAACCCATCCTTCATATTCTTCTTCAAATCAAAGAAACTATCTGATAATTCGGAATTATAACCAGTTAAAGTCAAATTACCCATTTTATGTATCCATTTATTCCTTATTTCCACATAATCTTCCCCTAACATCTGTTTCCAATCATCAGATAATTTTTCAGGGTCTCCTGATGTTTGAGGCAAAATATGTTCAACTGATAATGTCTTATCAAAATCTTTCCGAGATTCTTTACTACTCATTTTTTCAAGTTCTTCTAAGAGTAGTCTGTCGAATCTATGATGATATAAGTCGTTGTAGATCAGTTTTTCTTTAAATTCATCATCATCAGGCCACCTTTTGTTTCTTTCACCTGATTTTAAGTCATTTATGATTTTTTGCTTAAGACTTAAGTTACTAATGAATTCGTCGAGATTCTCCTCCGAATCCTTAATTTTTTTCCACAAAGTCCTGAAAATAGGGTTTAATGAATTAGTAGGAATATTACAAATACTTCTTCTAAACAAAAAGGATTCTATCACTTTAATTATATCAGTTAATTCATTAGAACTTAAATCACGTGTTTTATATTCATTGAAAACTCTTAATAGTAGGGGAATATGACTATAGTAATCTAAACGATTCAAATCATTTAAAGCACTATTAACATCATCAGATTTATCTGTTGCAGATAAAATCGTTTCATAATATTCAGCATACTGGAGAAGTTGCGCTGCGAATTTTTCAACTTCCTCGTTCCAGTTTTCGTCATTTAAAACTTCTTTGTAGAATAATAATTTGAAATCTTTATAGAGATCTTTGATGTTTGTTGAAACTGATTTTTTCATATATGCAAAAAACTCGAGGAAAGCAGTAAGATCATCATTTAACAGTTTTTCCATAGGATGCCAGTAATTTAAATATATTTTATTCTGAAATTCATATTCTAGATTCATCAAAAGGAAATTTCTAATTAAATCTGCATCCGTTAGAGCTTTGCCAGTTGCGTTGAGACTTTCAAAGATTTGTTGAGGATTATCTTGCCCATGTAATAAACCAACATCTACAACCATAATACGATCCAGATTATCATATACCTCATTAATAGTGAATTCTTCTAATATTTTCTCAAATTGCGTTTTAAGGTATTTGTAATTTATAATTAAATTTGAATCATCATCTTCAACTTTTTGACCTCTTAAAAGCATTTCAAGTATTTCATTATCATTTCTTGTAAGAATGAGTTTGTTTTTATTATCTAATTTTGAATATTGATTAATTAAGCATCGATTTCTTATTTCTTCATCCAGGTTATTACCTTCAGCAATAGCTGCCTTCTCTAAAATCATGAAAATTAATGTAAATGTAGTTATTCTCTGTTGACCATCAATTAGTAAGACTTCCTTTGTTTTACCGACACGGGTTTGCCCTTCTTCATCAATGTAAACAATGGATCCCATAAAATGGATCGGAATCTCAGGATTTCTTAGTAACTGTAAAATGTCATCAATTAATGTCTGACAATGGTATGTTTTCCAATCGTAAAGTCTTTGATAAATGGGCACCTTAAACTGAACATCGCTCCGTATTAAAGTCATAAAACTTTCTGCACCAGCTTTCATAACATCTCAACCTTATTTTTTTCCAAATTCATCATAAAGCAATGAAAATAAAGCAACTTTCAACTTATCTCTCAATTTCTCATTATCAACAACTCGTTTATAGAAATCCATATTGCTATTGAGTAAACCTGTCATTTCCTGGTTGAAATATTTATCAAATACAGCTTTGACATTTTCAGGGGAGTTACGCTCCATTTTTTGAACTAACTCTTTATTTTTGAGTAAATTAGCCTTAACTCTTTCTAAAAATACCCTATCATCATCAGTGAAGTCCGTGCCAAATGCATCGTTGAGATCCTTTATTATCTGGGAAAGTCTTGCCATTTCTTCCTCCTGATATCCAGTAGGACCACCTGAAGGTGGCTTCAAACCTCCTTCACCATCTAATCCGATCTCAATTTCCCCTTTATCTTCTATTTTGTAAGAATCCATATCCACATCCTCAAGAACATTAAATGGAAGCGGATTATTTATAGTGGGGAGTTTCTTGGTCAGATACTTATTAAAAATAAAAAGTTTCTCAAGATTCACATCAGTAAAGGGTATTAACTGTGATAAAAAGGAGTAAATATTCTGATATCTCCTTAATGCCTTCTTAAACCCTACCTGATCCTCTTTATCTAATTTAACAAATTCATTTTTTACAGGATTCAGAATGTTATGGAGTTCTGGTTGAGAATTCCCCTTCAAATAAGCATCAACGAATTTATCGACATCTGCTTCATCAAAAACATGATAGTCCAATAATTTATCCTGCAATTCATACAATTTATGCGGATCTGTTGCACCTTCCAGGAAGGTGGCCTCATAATAAGGTTCAAAAGCCTTCATAATAGTATCCGTTGAATTGGCAAAATCCAAAATCAAAGTATCATTCTTATTCTTAGCAATCCTATTAACCCTGCTCAGAGTCTGAACTGCAGCAACACCATTCAAGGACTTATCCACATACATAGTATGAAGAAGGGGCTGGTCAAATCCAGTCTGGTACTTATTGGCCACAATTAGAATTCGGTAAGGATCCTCCTCAAAGGCATTCTCAATACTCTTGTTCTTGGGAAGATCATTCATAGATATCTCACTGTATTCCTTCTCATTGTGCTTAACCGTACCAGTGATAGCCATTAATGTCCTAATGGGATAGTTATTCTCTTTAATATAATTGTCGAAAGCTTGTTTATACAAGACAGCGTGTAACCTGGATCGAGTGACAAGCATTGCCCTTGCTTTGCCCTTAGTCTTATTGTAAGTCGAGTTCATGAAGTGATCTACTATGATCTCGGTCTTCATCCTGATGGCATGTGGATGTTCTTCCACAAACTTTCTGAGCACGCGCTTTGCCTTTTTCTCATCAAATTCAGGGTCGTCCTCAATGGTTTTAACCAGTTTGAAATAAGTCTCATAAGTAAGATAATGCTTTAAAACGTCAAGAATAAACCCTTCCTCAATTGCTTGTTTCATTGAATAAGTATGAAAAGGCCAATACTCTTCCATTTCATTCTCTGTTCCAAACATCTCCAACGTTTTGCTCTTTGGTGTGGCTGTGAAGGCGAAAAAACTGATATTATTCAAGTTACGGAAAGATTCAACTTCTCTTAAGAGTTCTTCCTCAACTTCATCCTGTACATCG
>MVPY01000031.1 GCA_002067065.1 Methanobacterium sp. PtaB.Bin024 | reverse complement strand
AGGAGTGGATTTGAACATAGGGAATATTTCAAACAACACCAAAAAATATCCTGGATGGTGTGGTAGTTTTGACACAAAGAAAGCAGCTATTGACAGTTTATTAGCCTATATCAGCGAATATAAGGGAAGAATCATAAACTGGTTCATTGATAAAGATGGCCATTTCAGGACCTTCTATTCAGATTACAGAGATAATGATCTTGGAATCACAATCACTGACAGCAATCCCAGGATTATTTCTATTGATGTTGAAGATGATAGTGAAAACATAGTCAATGATATTACAGGTTATTATGGTTCTAAAGGTCAGTATAAAGTTCATTTACAGGATACGGAAAGTATCAATGGATGGACTACTGATGAAGGGATAGAACATCCTGGATATGGGATATGTAAAGCCGAAGACATTAAAGACACTAATATAGGCTCCAAGGCCAGGATGACTAAGAAGCTGCAGATGATTCTGGATAGGCTTTCCAAACCAATATATAATGCAGAAATAGAATTAGCCAGGTATCCAGAAGTAGAACCAGGCCAGCCTCTATTCTTACCAGATGATCCTGATGTAAATCAACTGACCTTCATTGTTTCCAAGGTTAAAGTAGGATCTAATTCCACTAAAATTTCAGCTACCACAGATCTGAATGCTGTAAGTCCTGCTAATGATTATCAATCTGTCAGAGTAGTAGCTCAGAAAGCTGTAAGGAAAGCAGCTCCCAAATCAGGGGTAATTAAAGAAATTAATGAAGATTATTATGTGGTTCAATTAGATTCAGGTGGAATGACTATAAATGTCAATAAATTAGCCTAATGTGATTTTCATGAAAAATGAGAAAGTCCTGATTGTTAAGGATCATGAAAATGAGGATGTTATGATCAGGGAAAGGATCAGTCCATTAATTAATGATAGGGTAATAGTTCAGGAGCTGCAGCCTGGAGAATATGTTACTCATGGAATTGACCAGTTCAAAGTTGATGATCATGTACTTGTTTTCGATGACCTTCCTAATCCTTTAATGCTCCGTATTTGTGCAGAACAACCACCAAGAGAATTTTATGATTGGATTGATGGAACTATGCAGGGATGGGAACAGATAAGTGGATCAAACCAATCTGGAGTGATTGTTAAGAATAGTTCTGTTTTTGGAAAATATTGTCTGGATGCTTATCATTATGCTGGTTATCCTGTAGCAGTAGCAGAAGAGGAATCAGACTGGTGTTATGGCACCTGGACAATGAGATTCTTCATCACCACACACTTTTATCATGGCCAGGTCATTACAGCAAGATTTTATTTTATCATGAAGGGATCAGACTATTATTATGTGGAGATTGACACGGTAAAAGATAGATCTTATAGTACAATGGCCCTTTATAAGAATGATATTCTTTTGGATAGAGTGCCTTATGATAATGAAGAAGATAAAGTCCATACTATGAAGATTACCAGGGATTGGAACGGTTACATGACTGTTAGTGTTGATGGAGTGGAGTATATTGATGTTATCGATAACAGTATCACTTCAAGTCAAAAGATGAGGATATGGTTTGATGTAAATAGTTTCGGGAAAGATTGGGCTATTGATTACATCCAATTTGATGAATTAGTTTAAACTATTTTTTTTTTTTATGATGAAATTTTTAGGAGGATGGGATTATGGCTAATATATCGGATACAACTACTAAGATCTACAATTCCATGTATCATGATATGCTGAATAGGTATAAAGCATACAAAAAGAACCATTCTGATAACTTTAAAGTATTTACTAAAAAGAATCTTCAAGGAGATTATGTTTACAGGTCTCAATTTGAAGATATGATTAAGAGATTTGATGAATGGACTAAGCTTCGTGGTTATGAACCTGCTTATGTTACTGTAAAAAGAAGTACAACAAATAGAACATCAACATCTACAAACAATGGATGGATTCTAACAGGAACATACAAGGCTGACTACCAGGATACAGGTTATACTTGTGGGCCTAGCAGTGTCCAGATGGTATTTTCAGCCCTGGGAAAGACTGTTTATGAATCATATATAGCGAAAATTGCTGGAACTAATACCAGTGGAACTACTCATGGAGGCCTGGCTGCAGCTGTCAGAAAAATAGATCCATCCATCAGGATAACAGAATATAGCTATAAAAATATTGTTTTTAATGGCCTTGCCCAGAAATTGAAGGGCAACTGTGAATTTATAGTCCATATCAGAACAGGAAAACTAGGTAAAGATGCCTATGGAAACAAGGTCTGGAGTAATGACTATGGACATTATATTTTCCTGGTGGGTGTTAATCCAACTAAAGGCCTGTTCAAAGTCTTTGATCCAACTAAGGGATTAAAGGATTTCACAGCATCACAGATCAAATCAGCCACTTCAGCTGTGATAAACCAGAACAGTTTTATATGCCATTGTAAATGATTTTTACCAAAAACACTGGAGCTTTTGGTAATAAAAAGCCACCTAAGATAACCCTCCACATAGTATGTGGAGGGTATATTTTTTTCTAAATTTGATAATTTTCACAGTAACATTTATGCTAATGTGAATGATCATAATAGTAGTATAGGGGGTTTAAAATGAAAAAAAATGTAATTGCAGGACTAATAACTATTTTAATTGTTGTAGTAATGGCTTCAGGATGTGTAAGTTCGGATGATACAAGTAGTAGTTCTCAGGGTGGTACTCCACAAACTGATATAGAACTTGGTAATACTCCTGTAGTAACCCAAATAGAAGGTGAAACTACGATGATAGGAGGTTTATTACAAAACAATGGTCAGAATGACTATAAAAATGTTCAAATAGAGGTTAGTGGACTTGATGTAGACGGGAATGTAATATCCAGTAAAATATCATTGATAGCAATCATAAAAGCTGATGATTATGCCGACTACGACGTGGACCTCCCATACAATGCCGAAATAGTTGCTGGGGATGTTAAAATTCTGAATGCAACAGCAGTATAAGTTTTTTTATTTATTTTTTATTTTATTTTTATAGGGGGGGAATTTAATGGTTTTTTGCCCAGAATGTGGAACTGAAATTAAAGAAGAAAATGCTAAAAATTGTCCTAAATGTGGTGGAAGAATAATTCAAGCATCACAACAAAGCAAAACATCTCCTTTAGATAAATTTGTAAAAAAGAATCCCACAACAGAACCACAGACAACATACAAACCTCCAGAACCAACTTACAACAACAGAGAAGTAAAAGGGTTAAAACATTGGGAATTGTTAAATATTCCTTGGAATGATACAGGTGGAACTTTAGAAAAATGGGAAAGAGATGGATGGACAATTCACCCTGAAAGTTTAGCTTATGATGGTTATGGTAATATTAAAATACTTATATCAAAGCCAAAATGAAAGATGGGGTGTTTGAATGGTTTTATGTAGGGAATGTGGGGCAGAGGTTAATGATGAATCAGCTATATACTGCCCAGAATGTGGAAATAAAATGCAGGGAAATTCACAAACATTTGAACCTAAAAGAGGTCTAATGGAATTATTTATGGGAGGGTTAGCTGGTTTTTTTTCTGTGGGTTTTTTTAACCATAATTCTGGGTATTGTTCTTTTATTTGTAATAGGTGGTTTGGCATTAATAGCATCACCCATAATAGCTTTTGTTATTGTTTATGCCCTCTTTACGGTTGAATTTTAAACATTCAATATCTGAATTGTGCAATTAACTATTAAACTTTTTAAATCATTAATATCGTTGGTTGATATAGGGGGTTTTAATTGAAAAAAGATTTAATAACAGCAATAACTGTTGTAGTGATTGTTATTTTTCTAGTAATGGTTTCTGGTTGTACCAGTGATGAGCCTGTACCTGTTGATGGAAAGTATAATAAAATCTACCAAAATGTCAGTGGAGATATAGTTTGGACTAATGATACTTGTCCTGTGTGTGGTGCTTCAGACCCTGAGTTACAAGGCGTTACTGATAGATTAGAGAGTAATGAATGTCAAGAATGTGGGTACAGTTTCTATAATTTGAAAACAATAACTTAGTTTTCTAGAAAAATCAAAAAGGTTTTACTAAATTTTTAAACTAGTATTGTGAAAACAGAACTTTCAGCTGCGTCACCGATGATTGTAATAGTTTTTCCCTTCATTTGGCTTATTATGTCATCTAAAGGAAGTTTGGAATTTCCAGGTAATGTTATGCCATCCTCATATTTTCGTTTAAAATCATGAGCAGTGAGTCTTTTAACGCTATAAATTCCATCACTATCGATATAGTCTTGTTCTACGTGTCCGGCATAGTATTTTTTAATGTTGAATATTTTGAGGACTCCTTCAGCTTGAAGTATCATTCAAATAACCCCCTATTGTTTCATTCTTTTTTATATTTAGTATTATAGATCCTCATGTCACGACCTACATTTTGGGGAGGGTGACGAATATCTGATTTGAGATGGAAATTTGAGGATCCTTTAAAATAGTGTTTTGTAATACCAATATATAAATGCATATTATAATGTGATGATGTGATATTGTGTTTTGAAATGGGGGTGGGGCGGGATCTTCCCATGTACAGTAAAGTAGTGTAGGAGGTTTTTATGCAAAAAAAACCTTGGGAAGATCCTCCATTTATAATAATAAAATATTACGTTTATATAGTTAACTATTACAATTAATTGTTGTATATGGTGTGGCCATGTGGCCTTTTGGTAATGAACCTCTTATATTACTAGTAAATGAGGGAAAGAATAAGAAAAACCCAAAGGTTCAAATAGTGAAAGCAAGAGATGATGGTATGCTTCACTCTCTTGTGTGAGAATCAGCACAGCAGGGGTGGTCGAGCGGTCAAAGGCGCTAGGTTGAGGGCCTAGTGGGTGAGTCCCTTCGCGGGTTCGAATCCCGTCCCCTGCACTCTTTTTAAATTGAATAAGTCCATCAATCTTTTTTTAGCCATTTTAGTTGACTAGACACTTATGGTAACCTTTAATGTTTTTCCTGATTTAAGATCCTCCACCAGATCTGGGTTTAAATCAACAGATGCCTTATCTGCACCTATCATCAGAGTGCGACTGCAAGTATAATTGCTCCTGCGGCACACCATATCGGTGGGATGATCAAGTGTCAGTGAAGGGTGCCCATAGCCTATGATTTCATCTTGTGCATTTTCTGTTTCCAGAATAACATGAATTTCAGTATTTTCGTCCTGAATTGCATCCCTCATTTGTGGAGGTATGTCATTTAAGGATGCCTTGGAGGATACTCCCACAATACAGTCTCCAGCCAAACTCATTTCTTTATCTTGGGTCACTTCAAATGTACTGCGGTGTTTAGATGTCACATTGTGATGGCCTTTAGCTTTAAAAGTATATTTCATGGTGGGGGTCATGATAATTAATCCTTGTGGAATTATTGAATTTTTGACTTAATTTGACTTAATTGGAATAGCAAGATAAAACATGTCACTCAATAATAAAGAGTGCTAGAATTTAATATAGTATAAGGAGTAGTTAAGAAATAGTCTAAAATTAATGGATTATTTTACGTGGTGTTACCCATGAAGATCAGTTGCATAGTAGATAATCGGGCAGGATTTAAATCAGATTTATATGCTGAGCATGGATTTTCCTTGTTGGTAGAGGGGGAAAACCAGAATATCATGATGGATACTGGGAAGACAGCCACGGTTTTAAAGTATAACATGGATCTTTTGGGGATTGAATCTGTGGATAATGTGATAATCAGTCATGGTCACAACGACCACACAGGAGGTGTTTCAATCCTTAAGGATATGGGAGCACAGTTTTTCATACACCCTGAGACATTAACCCCTAAATATGCTCTTGATAGTGCCAAACCACGTTACATAGGTTTCCCAAAAGACATTCCTCCAGAAACACTTAAACTGAATTATGTAACTGAAACCACCCAGATTAAACCAAAAATGTGGATTTTTAACCACACAGAGAATTACTGTGATTTTGAAACCATACCTGATTATATGGTGATAAAAAAAGATGGTAAATTTTTAAAAGACAAATTCAAGGATGAATTGAATTTGGTTATAAAAACAGATACTGGTTTGGTGGTTTTATCCGGATGTGCCCATCAAGGAATGGTTAACATCCTTTATTCAGCTAAAGATTATTTCCAGGATGAAATATATGCAGTTATAGGAGGATCACACCTGGCACAGTCCACACCCCAGAGAATAGAAAAAACAGTTGAAGAATTTAAAAAGATAAAACCTGAAATAATAGCCCTGGGGCACTGTACAGGTTTTGAAGCTTTATGCAGGTTTACCAGGGAATTTAAAGATAAATTTATTCCGCTAGAGTCTGGTGCAGAGATCATGGCCTTAAATGACAGAAAATAAAGCATTTTATAAAAATGAGGATAACGCGTACCATGGCTAATAAAACAGTTTTAAAGGGAACATACTGTCTTTTAATCAATTTAAAAACTGATCAAATCATAGAGATTGGTAGAAAGGGGAAAATCAGTTTTGATAATGGTTGTTATGTGTATGTAGGATCAGCAATGAACTCTCTGGAGGCGAGGATCCGGCGACATTTAAGGAAAGATAAAAAGATGCACTGGCATGTGGATTACCTCCTGGATAATCCCAGCTCCCAGATAATTCAGGTTTTCTTTTCTGATGATGGAGTTAAACATGAATGTGAATTGGCCACCCATATTGCAGGGAAAGGAACTGGCATTCAGGGTTTTGGTTGTTCAGACTGCAAATGCCATTCCCATCTGATCTATTTTTCTAACATTGATGAAGCAGAGAATGCTTGTAAAAACACCTTTAAAAATAGTGATTTAAAGTTAAAGGAACTGGATGATTTATTGGATGGATATTTACGAAAATAGATAGTTATAAGAAAAACTGAGATTTAATAAAAAAATAGAGTGTTAAAAATTAGGATTTAAAAAATAAAGAGTTATTGAAACCCTCGAAAGAACTCTTCAAATTCATCCACATCCATAGGTTCTGGATGTGTGAATTCCGGGTTTTGGGAGATACTTTTGGAAAGTTCAACATACTTTTTGGCTTGTTCAGACTCAGGGAATTTCTCCACAACAGTTTTAGCATCAATTTCACTTTTCTGAACTAATTCACTCCGTGGAATCACTCCAATGACTTTACTTCCAATCCTGCGGGCGAATTCTTCCACAATTTCCACTTCATTGTTGATTCCTCTGCAGTTGCATACTATGCCGCCCAGATTACTTTTAAGCTTTTTTATACCTTGAGATATGTTATTGGCAGCATATAATGCCATGTACTCGCCAGAAGTCACGATATACACTTCATCAGCGAAGTTTTCCCTTAAAGGTACTGCAAATCCTCCGCAAACCACGTCTCCTAATACGTCGTAGATGATAATTTCTGGTTCCTGTGAAAACACTTCCAGGTTTTCCAGGAGTTTCATGGCCACGATAATGCCGCGTCCTGCACAACCAACTCCTGGTTTTGGCCCACCACTTTCAACACAGTTAACACCACCATAACCAGTGAATATCACATCTTCCTGAACTGGATTCCTTTTATCTTTCAAAATGTCTAAGATGGTGGGTATTCTTCTTCCCACCAGTGTACGTGTGGTGTCTGCCTTGGGGTCACAGCCTATCACCAGAACACTCTTGTTTTTAGAGTAAGCTGCAGCCAGGTTGGAGACAATGGTTGATTTACCAATACCTCCCTTGCCATAAATGGCAATATGTTTGGTCTTACTCATCCCCTCACCAGGGCTCCAATAATATCTCCTCTGGTGATGATTCCTACCATTTTTCCATCAGAATCAACTACTGGCAGTCGTTTAACATCATGGGTGTCCATTAACCGTGCTGCATCAGAGATGTCAGCTTCTGGTCCAATGGTAATCACTTTTTTGGTCATTATTTCCCCGATGAGGAGAGAAGCGGCTTTGTTCATGTCTTCGGTTATTTCGTCCATCTCATATTTCATTCTGACGGGTAGTTCGATTAGGTCGAGGGGTGCAGGTAAGATCAGATTCATGTGAGGGGAGTGAACTTCTATGAGTCGCATGATATCGCCTTCACTGATGATTCCTACCAAGTTTCCTTCTTTATCCACTACTGGTGCTCCGCTGATCTTGTTCTCACGCAGGCTTCCAGCTACATCAATGATCCGGTTATCTATCTGGAATTTAATTACTTCTTTTTCCATGGCGTCCTGAATTTTCATTATATCAACTCCTTCACATCGAAATTCTTGAATAATGTCATTTTCATGTTTTAATCAAAAATTTTATAATTTTTCATAAGTGCATCAATAATTCTCCCTAATTACATCAATAATTCTCAAGAGTGTATCGATACATATATTTTTTGATTGTAACTGTTTTTAAAAGATTCTCATGTCAATTAAATAAATATTTATTATCTTGGGATTAGTATTATTGCCGTGAATGATTGAAAAATTTTTCTATTTATTTGTTTAATTGTATTGGTCCTCCAGTTATTCTATTTTTTTCTATGGGAGTCTCTTGAGATCAACACGAAAAAGTTTAAATAGTGAACAATTCAATTATAAAATAGTTAAATAATTTAACTATTAATAAAATTAATTATTGTGAAAATGAACTAAAATTATGAATATGAATAAAACGGTTTAAGGTGAATACAATGGATGAAAAAAGGACTGAAAAGATGTTAGATGATTTTTTAATATATTTTCCTGTTTTTTATCAGAAAGTAATTTCATCGAAAGATTTTCATAATAAGCAGACTTCAGCTTCTTATTATCAAATATTAGGAGTCTTAATGCATCACGAATCCCTTCCAATATCAGTTATAGGGGATCTGCTGTATATTTCAAGACCTAACATGACTTCATATATCGATAAACTTGTAAAAGATGGAATGGTGGAACGCATACCTGATGAAGGCGATCGGAGGATTATTAGAATTAAACTGACTCCTGAGGGAAGGAAGTATATCAAAAAATCACGTGTTATTGTGGAAGGAAATATGCGTGAAAATCTTTCTTCATTAGATGCAGACGAGCTCGAAAACCTTTATAAAGCTATAAAAACAGTAAAATCAACTTTGATGAAAATAGAGGAAAAATACAATGAATTCCACCACTAACCCTGAAAAATCCGCGGGTAAATTTGATCCAAAACATATTCGAATAGTTATGGCAGGGCTCATGATCGGCCTTTTGGTAGGAGCTCTGGATAATTCTATTATGAGCACGGCCATGCCCAAGGTCATTAGTAGTCTGGGTGGTATGGCTTACTATGTATGGCCATTTACCATTTACATGCTAACTTCAACTATAGCCATAATACTCTCAGGAAAGCTTTCAGATATATATGGTCGCAAGCGAATGTTCATGTTAGGTATAGCATTATTCTTAGTTACTTCCATACTGTGTGGATTTTCAAATAACATGTTGGAGCTCATATTCTTCAGAGGACTGCAGGGACTGGGAGGAGGAATCCTAATGACCATCCCTTTTATATTAGTTGCAGAGTTTTTTCCTCCCCGTCAGCGGGGAAAATATGCAGGAATCCTTTCTTCGGTTTTTGGCTTGGCAAATGTACTGGGACCAGTCATGGGCGGGTTGATTACAAGTTTTATGGGATGGAGATGGGTGTTCTTTATCAACGTACCAGTGGGAATAACTGCTATCTACATACTACGCACCAATTTCCCTCACATTGAAGAAACAGTAAAAGAAAGGATCATTGACTATCATGGAATAATTACCTTAACTTGTGCTTTAAGTTCCCTATTCCTGGCTTTAACCTTCATAAAAAATTCGGCAATGCCTCAATATTTGCTGATTGGTCTTTTCATATTCACAGGACTAATGATAGTGGCCTTCATTTACAGTGAGAAAAGGGTTCCAGAACCCATTCTACCCTTGCACTTGTTTAATAATTCGGTTTTCAATGTTTCATCAGTGGCAATGTTCCTTTCCAGTGCAGTGATGTTTTGTGGCATTATATATCTGCCATTATTCATGCAAGGCGTTCAGAAATTCAGCCCAGCATTTTCAGGAGTCCTTATAACTCCTATGCTCTTGAGTCTCACCATCTGTTCCATTACCGCTGGACAAATAATCGCCAAAACCGGAACCTATAAAAAACTAGCCTTGATAGCATTTTTAATCATTACTGGGGGAATGTTCTTAATTTCCACCCTGGGAACTCAAAGCAGCATCCTGGAAGTAGTAATTTTTTCTGCTATACTAGGTGCTGGTTCAGGCATGATGTACCCTATATTCAATGTTGCTGTACAGAATGCCATATCCAGAAGAGAAATTGCCGTGGGAACAGCTTCCATGCAGTTTTTCAGGAACATCGGCGCAACAGTGGCACTTCCAATATTTGGTGTTATAGTGAACTTCACCGCTAATGCAGACATTAACTCATCTAGCAATATCCCTGCAGACCTTATGAACCTATCCATCCACAACGTCTTCCTGGCAGGATTGTTAATAAGTGTTATGGGTCTGGTGAGCTGTTTATTCCTTAAAGATGCAATACTAAGCAATCGTATGGAGCCTGAAATTGTTAAAAATGGAGCTAAAATGAAAAAGGAAACTAAAACTATCAGTGAACAGGAAGTCTCTGAAAAACAGATTAAAAATCCTATGGATGTTCAGATGGATATTCAGGAAAAGGCCAAATAATTTCCAATTCTCACTTTTTTTAGAATATGGGAAATTATTTTAAATCTTATTCTTTTTGTTCGATTCTTAATCTTCTATTTTCAATTTCTTTTGTAACGTAGGTAAACCAAATCTCCAGGCCTGACCTTGTATGGGAAGAAAACTCCCACATTCTGTTTATTGGCTTTTTGGATGTTTTTACTCTCCACTTGCATTGATTCCACTTTACCAGTCACAGAACCAGTGGTAGGCCCCTGAACTATAATCTCATCACCCACCTTCAGAGGGTTCCAGAGCTTTATCTCTGCAGCTTTAACCTTAGAATAATAATTAACCACTTCACCAACATCTTGTTTGGCATGGGTGGCCTGGTTATAGTCACTGGTCTGGTGAGGGGTTTTGAAATAGAATCCTGTGTCAAAACCACGATGATAGACTTTCTTAAGTTCATCCATCCAAAGATCCTTAAGTTCCCATGAACCACTTTGATAAGAGTCAATTGCTTCTGTGTAAACTCTGGTGACGGTGGCCACATAATCTGCTGGTCTGGCTCTTCCTTCAATCTTGAAAGAGGTAATTCCTGCATCAATTAATTCAGGAATGTGTTCAATCATACAAAGATCATTAGGGCTTAAAATATGACCTTTAAATTCATCATCATATCCTTTCAGCAAGCTGTCTTTTTCTAAATTCAATGAAAGTTCATCATCATCCTCACAGACCAGCTTCCAACTTTTCCTGCAGGGTTGCAGACACTCTCCACAGTTTGCATCCTTATTGTATAAATAGGAACTTAAGAAACATCTTCCTGAGATAGCCAGACACATGGCACCGTGCACGAAAACCTCCACTTCCAGGGGACTTTCATCTGCAATTTCCTTAATCTCTGCTAGAGATAGTTCACGGGACAATATAACCCTTTGAACCCCTAAATCAGCTAATAATTTCAGGGATTCAGAATTGGATATGTTGGCCTGAACACTCATGTGAACATCAATATCAGCATCATGGGCCATTCTAAGAACACCCAGATCAGATGCGATTATTGCATCAGCTCCTGCAGATTTAATTTCAGGTAAAACAGTTTTAAGATGTTTGATATCTCTGTTTTTCATTATGGTGTTGGTACAGACGTAAAGAAGAGAATTATGTTCATGGCAACGATCTGCAGCCTGTTTAAGGTTGTCTATGGTGAAGTTGGCAGTGTGGGCTCGCATATTATAGTCCTCCACACCAATATATACTGCATCTGCCCCATTTTGCAGTGCTGCTTCCAGGGCAGTGAAATCCCTGGCCGGTGCCAGTAATTCTACCATAAAAATCACCCACAATTTTAATAAAAATTAAATTAATCCACACTTTGATTAAAACAGGCCTAAATCTCATTCCATTAAAAAGTTAATGAATTAATTAATTGTTTAAACTTTAAAAAGATTTATATTGGGATTTAACATCTGCAAGACTCATATTCATCAATATCAGCAGGTAATTCGGTTGGGTACTCTCTGGTGAGACATCCCAAACATAATTCATCCCTTTTAATGCCGATACATTCCACCAGGGAGTCTATGCTTAGGTATCCCAGGGAGTCAACACCAAGGATTTGTCTTATTTCCTCAACCGTTTTATCGGAGGCAATGAGTTCCTTACGTGTAGCCATGGCAATACCATAATAACAGGGGGAAATAATGGGTGGTGATCCAATTCGCAGGTGGATCTCTTTTACTCCTGCATCTCGAAGCACATTTACCAGTGCTTTGGAGGTTGTGCCTCTGACTATGCTGTCATCCACCAGTACGATGCGTTTACCTTCAAGTTCAGATCTGATGGGGTTCATCTTCAGCTTCACAGATGTTTCACGTTCTTCCTGGGTGGGCATGATAAAAGTTCGGCCTATATAACGGTTTTTTATTAATCCTTCCCCGTAAGGAATTCCTGAAGCACGGGAATAGCCAATGGCTGCGGTGATAGCAGAGTCAGGCACAGGCATGACCACGTCTGCATCCACAGGATGTTCTTTACACAAGGCTTTTCCAATATTTTTCCTCACATTGTAAACGATCCTTCCATCCAGGATACTGTCTGGACGGGCAAAATAAACGTATTCAAACATACAATGGGCTCGGGGTGTTCCAGGTTTTTTGGGTATTTTAAAACTTTTCACTTCATCATTGATAAGCAGTATTTCCCCTGGTTCCACGTCACGAACATATTCTGCCCCCACCACATCAAAAGCAACAGTTTCTGATGCTATGAGGATAGTTTCTTTTCCCTTTCCCATGGCGAGGGGTTTTATTCCCACAGGATCCCTGACCACCATCAGGTCATCATTTACCAGCAGGACCAGTGAATATGAACCAATAAGTTTCTTGGAAACTCGTTTTATGGACTCCACCATATCATGGGTTTTGGAGTAGTCCTTGGTTAAGAGGTGACAGATAACCTCAGAATCAGTTGATGACTGGAATTCTCTTCCTTCTTCCTCCAGTTCCTTGCGTAGTTCCATGGAGTTTATAATATCTCCATTATGGGCTATGGCAATAGTTCCCATGTCAAATTTACTAATGAATGGTTGGGAATTTTGGATATGGGATTCACCCGTTGTTGAGTAACGAACATGACCTATACCAACATTTCCATCCAATCCCTGGATGTTACCATTATTGAAAACATCACAAACCAGCCCCATACCTCGATAGGTACGCATTTCCTCACTGTTATGGGCAGAAATGCCTGCGGACTCCTGTCCACGATGTTGTAAAGCATATAATCCGTAATATATTTCTCTTGATACATTGTGTGACTTATTAGTAGAATAAGCACCTACGATACCACATTTATCCTGCACTTGGAATTCTCCCTGAATATTATCATTATGGGGTAATCTTCTAAAAAGAGGTGGAAAAAATTCATAACATTACCCTTTAAGTAAATTGGGGATGAATTTCTCATCACCTATTTCTTCCTTAAGATCTTCAATTTTGGAATCGTAAAAAATGAGTACCGTGCGAATAACTTTCAACCAATCCACCGCCTCTTTTTTTGAGGGGGCGGCAATGAAACCCTGTCCTAAAACAATGTTATCTGGTTTAAATTCGCTGGTTATAAAATTAACAAGTTCCTCTTCTTCTAAGGTTTCATTAAAACTTTCCTTCCACAGTTCACCAAGAGAGAATGTTTCGTGCAGATTTTTATTCAAAATAATTCCGTATTGATTTTTAACATCTGCGTAACGTTGTTTGGTAACTTTAAGCTCTTCCTGGAGAGACTTTTGTTTCAACTGTATTCGTTCATTGGAAGAAGCCAGTTCCTGAGTTTCACTGGCTAATTTTTCCTTATCAGAAGATAAATCATCAATTTCCTTATTCAATTCCTTAATTTTATTTTGAGATTCTTTAAGTTGGTTTTTAAGTTCCTGGAAGCGCCCTAAATTTGCTATGGATATCAACCCAGAACGAATAATTGCATTTTTAATTTCCTTCCGAATAAGGGCAGGGTCAATGTACTCCACATCATGGCCGAAGGGGAGTTTCATCCTTTCTATATGTCCCACTTCTTTTTTAAGGACTTTTTGGAATTTTTCAGCCAGTTCTCTTCCAGGAGCATCCACATCGGTGGCAATTAAAACAATATCTGCCCCACTAACAGCTTTTTGAGCGATTTCAGTGTTGGTGGTGGGTATGATGGAGGAGATGGTTATATGGTACTCCGCTCCTAGGGCAATGTTCTGCAGAGCCCGGGAGACGTTTTCCACGTCAGATGCTCCTTCCACAATGATGCGCACATCGATGGGATTTCTCGTTTCCATTTACTTCAACCTGTAGCCGTTAAGCTTCTTGTTCTGCCAGTTGTAGGTTCTGACCCGTTTGGATCTTCCGAATCCACAGGCAGAGCAGTAGCGCTTCCTGGCATTGTATGAGTTTTTTCCACATCTTCTACAGCGTATGTGGGTTTTTTTATTACGTTTACCAAATGATGGTGTACCTTTCAATTTATTATCCTCCTAAATAATCTCCCGGCCGATATGCCGGTATTTCGTTTATCCTGGTGATATATATACTATGTTATCCCCACGTATGAGGACCACACCTAACCTTCTTGATGATTCGCCGTTTTCTAATTCTTCGGCATCGTTTAGAACTAAATTCATATGCATGTCAAAGCTTTCAAGAACTCCGCGGAATTCTCTGCCGCCTTTAAGTTTGATTAACACTTGAGAGTTAAGAGCTTTACCTAATACATCTAATGGTCGTGATGTATTTACATTCTTCTGTACACTCACTATTATCACCTTTCCTATACCATCAATGTAGTTAAGATTTATATTTAAATGTACCGCCATCAAAAATATACAAGTGAGAATGGAAACTTAGAATTAGGTGAGTTATAATTGAAAATAAAAAAGAGATACTATCTCAAAAAAAAGAAATTAAAAGAGATAAAAGCTAAATTGGGACCTTACAGTTCCTTAATACCTTCCAAGGCCAAGGTGGAAATTCTGGAAACAGAACTTCCTGATCTTATCCTAGTTGATGGTGAACCAATTTTAATGATCCTGGAGGGAGATCCATTTCCTACCCTTAAAGGTGTGCTAAAAAAACCTGTTGAAAGTCATGTTGTGGTTGTTGATATGGGTGCGGTGAAATTCATGGCCAGTGGTGCTGATGTGATGTCTCCAGGGATTGTTGAGGCCGATCCTCAAATCCAGGAGGGGGATACTGTTATAATAGTTGATGAGAACCACCGTAAACCTTTAGCCATGGGGAAAGCCATTATATCTGGAGAAGAAATGGTTGAAAGTCACAAGGGTAAGGCAGTGAATACATTACATTACATCGGGGATAAAATTTGGAATTTTAATCTTTAATTTCCATTAAAAGCAGATATTCTCCTGCGGGGAAGTTTAGATTCATTACTTGAAAGTTGAATTTATTAGTGAAAATAGGGCAATGATAATATTAAGTTTAAGGGTTGAAGGTGTTTATAATGGAAATGTGGTATATATTTGTTGTTGTTCCAATAATCGGGGCTTTACTGCATTTTTTTGCAAGTAAAA
Source organism: Methanobacterium sp. PtaB.Bin024 (assembly GCA_002067065.1). Lineage (GTDB taxonomy): Archaea > Methanobacteriota > Methanobacteria > Methanobacteriales > Methanobacteriaceae > Methanobacterium. The sequence continues at coordinate 54,527 of MVPY01000031.1, read as the reverse complement.
AGGCACGCACGAAAAATAGATTCATAGAATTATTGTTATTGTGGTTTTTAGGTTTTGGGATTGGTATTGGATCCATATTCAATGGCCTTGCCCAAGTTTTCTCCCCAGAAATGGTTGCTCAATCTGTAGGATGGCCCAACACCCCATTTTTACGGGAAGTTGGATTTGCTAATATATCTTATGGTATTCTGGGCCTCTTATCAATTAAATATCGTAGTTTCTGGGCACCTACAATCATAGCTTATGCAGTGTTCATGTGGGGAGCTGCCATTGGCCATATATACAACATACAACAAACAGGTAACCTGGCTGCAGGAAATGCTGGAATAGTTCTTTACTTAGATATATTAATGCCCATAGTCTTCATACTGCTTTTAATATCATATCACAAAACCATGAAAGTAGCAGAAACTTAAAATTTATCTAAATTAACTAAAGTCAATGATTGGAATGATAAAACTTCACTATTCATCTGGCAATGTACTTTCACCAGATGTACACAAGATTGGAGTCCTGGCCATCGGTTCGCATTTGGAGAATCATGGTGCAGCACTACCTATTGACACTGATTCAAAAATAGCATCCTATTTAGCTTTAGAAACTTCATTCCGCACTGGAGCTAAGTTCATGGGCATATTATATGCTGCGACAGAATATGATTACGTAAAACATGGAATTCATCTTTCTCCTGATGTTTTAATTGAAAAAGAACTTATTCCTACGTTGAAAAAGGCTAAAAATAGTTTGAATCTGGAAGCAGTGGTTTTAGTGAATGGTCATGGGGGGAATGTGCCCATTAAAGATTATATGGGGGATATGGAAAGAGAGTTAGGGTTACAGGTAGTTTTTAATAATAAAATTGTGGAAATTGAAGGTCCGCATGCAGGTACAGGAGAGCTTTCTATGGGGGCAGTTTTAGGAATCATTGATGAATCACGTCTTGATGAGCACTGTAAATTTGATAATTACCCTGAAGTGGGAATGGTTGGTCTTCATGAGGCACGAAAGGCCAGTGCAGGTATAGATGAAGGTGCCTGTAAGGTTGAAGAAGAAGGAATCTGTGTTGATATCAAATTGGGAAGGACGCTGCTTGAAACTGCGTTGGAAGATATTATTAAAGATGTTAAAATGTTGATAAACAAGGAATAGGCAGCTTTTTTTTTTAATGAACTAAGCTAGTTTTGGTGATGAGTTTAATTAATTATTCTATAATTTTGTAAATCCATAACTTACCTAACCCTTATACATATTAAGCATTAAAAAAAATAATCTTAGATAGGATAAATAACGTCTTGAGGTGTTGTTTAATATGTTTTGTCCGAACTGCGGAACCGAAGTTGAAAGTGGAAAATTTTGCCCAAATTGTGGTGCAACTATAGAAAGCGTTGAAAAAAAGCCTGAAATTACTCAAACCCCTGAAGTTCAGCCTGCAGTTACTCCTGCGGGGGGAGCTACCAAAAAATACAGTATTGATGAGTTTGTCACTAAAACCCAGGAGAAAACTGGTACTGGGGAAATGTTCGAACTTGAAAATGATTACCTATTAAATATCAATGTTAATGGCAGAGTTTGGTCAAAAAGAGGAGCAATGGTTGCTTATAGTGGTGATTTAAAGTTCAAAAAAGAGGGAACTTTCGAACACGGTTTGGACAAATTTGTTAAAAAAGCAGTAACCGGAGAATCATCCACTCTCATGAAAATGGAAGGTAACGGGAAAGTTTACTTGGCAGATTACGGTAAAAAGGTGGTAATCCTGAACCTTCAAAATGAAAGAATATATGTGAAGGGAAATGATTTACTGGCATTTGAGGAGCAGATTGACTGGGACATAACCATGATGAGTACTGGTGTGGGTCTTTCCAGTGGGGCGGGCCTATTCAATGTTAGATTAGAGGGAACTGGGCTGGTGGCTATAACCACTTATTTCACACCAATAACCCTGGTGGTAACTCCAAATGAACCAGTATTCACTGATCCTCAGGCAACAGTGGCCTGGTCTGGCGGCTTAAACCCTACTGTTAAAACGGATATTGGATTTAAGACTTTACTCGGAAAAACCAGTGGTGAGGAATTCCAGTTACAGTTCCGTGGTAATGGATTTGTGATTGTTCAGCCGTACGAAGAGGGTATGCAATACTAACCTTTCTTCATTTTTTAGGCAACATCGCTTATTTTCCATTTAATTTATTTAATTAAGTGAGTATCAATATAATATCTTTTTTTCAAAAGTTCCTGGAATATCACGTCTTTAAATCACTAAAAAATTGTTCAAAACTTTTGATTAATACTTTTAATAGAATAATCTTTGGAAATAAATAAATAAATTAAAAACAAGATTTTTATGAGGTGATTATTATGACAAATGTTGTAAAAAAGAAAGGTAGAATAGAACCTTTTAATCCTAATAAAATTAAAGGTGCCCTACAGAAGGCAACTATTGATGCAGGATACACTGTCGAGGAAAAAAAAGACATCATCAACCAAGTATTATCCAACATTGATAAAAAGTTAGATGAAGAAAAAGAAGTTAAAAGTGAAACCATCAAAATGTGCCTTTTAACAGAACTGGACAAATGTGAGCCGTATATTGCTAAATCATGGAGAAGATTCGACACTAAATATAAATCCAGATAGTTTTTCAACATTTTTTTAAGGGGAAAAACGTATGAAAGATGCTGATTTCTACCCAATTATATTCAAGCGAAAATCCATTAGAAAATATGATCTAACTCCCCTTGATGATGATACCCTGGAGAATATTAAAGACCACATCGCTTCTTTGAAATCATTGTATAATGATATTGAAGTGGATTTCAAAATTATATCGCAAAACGATGTTAATTCCCGCATGATGAAGAAAGCTCCTCATTACATAGCAGCCTTTTCAGAGATCAAAGAAAAATATACTAAAGAAGGATATAAGACCAACATTGGCTTTATTCTACAGCAGATGGACCTTTTCTTTTCAGCTAATGGTTTAGGTAGTTGCTGGCAGGGAATACCAAAACCACATAAAGAGGTCTTAAAAAGTTCAGATCTTGAATTTATAATTTTAATGGCCTTTGGAAATCCCAAAGAAACCTTACACCGCAACAATATTCTGGAATTCAAACGAAAACCTCTCCATAAGATCTGTAAAATTAGTGATAGTAGTTTTGATGAAATTTTGGAAGCAGCCCGTCTGGCACCCTCTGCAACCAACAGTCAACCCTGGTTTTTCACTGAAAATACTGAAAATAATAATGTAATCAATGTTCATTCTTTTAGGCCGAACATCATGCGAGCGATAATGTTGAAAAAATATATTCCCATTGATATGGGCATCGCGCTTTACCATTTAAAAGTTGGGGCAGAACATTTTGGTAAGGTCGTAGAAATAGTTTTTGACGAAAATGCAAAGGATAACACTCCAAATGGATACAATTATGTGATTAGTTTGAAAATGGATTAAATCAATATCGATTTCAGGCTTGATTCCAAGATTTCTCAGTTGTTGATTCAGATATATTTGTGAATTATTATCACTTTTGGATATATTCCATGAAATTTGGTGATAATTTCATGAGCATATCACCAGAATATGTTCCAATTTGTGTCCGTGAATAGTAAATTTTTAATATCTAAAACAGTATAAAATAATATTTAATGTATGGAAATTTTTGATAATATTGAGTATGTTGTAGGTTTCAAATTATATTGTTAATGAAAAATTGTTAATGAAAAAATTTACTGGTGAGATTTTTGGGTAAATTGACTATATCTGTCTTGATCATTTGGGTTGGAATTGGGGTTAGTTTAGCTGCTTTATATCCTCTTAGTGAAAATATTCAAGACCAACAAACAGGTTTTGGTCCTGGGAATTTGCAGTTAAACCCTGATTTGAATGAATCTCAAAAGAGTAATTATTCTGGGAGTTCAGGGTATAATTCTGGTTCTGAAAACCTAATAATGGGTTATGGTTCTGTGAGTTCTCAGTCTGGTTCTGAAAAATCGCAAAACAGTGATAATCCTGGAAATTCCCAGCCAGACAATAGTTCAGGAAACAAATATTTGGTAGATCACTTTATTTTGAATGTTATCGACTTAAATTTCACAGCAGAAATTACTAACCCAAAAGACCGTGTCACTGGAGATGGTTATTTTGAGATTAAAACTAGACCTTCAGCAAATCATGGTGCGGTGTTACAATTTGGAACATTCCCCCATTCCAATGGCACCTTTACTATAGGTGATGCACTAACCTTCACTCCAACTGAAGATAAATATTACATCCTGGTATATACGAACTACCCAGATAACAACAGGGTAGATAAAACTCAAAATGAATCTGGAACAGACTAAATGGTCATAACCCCTAATTTTTGTAAGGTATATGGGAAAAGAGAGATATTTACTTTTACTCTTTAAATCCTTTTCATTTTTTTGTATAAATCATTTAAAGAATTCAATCAGGTAATAGATACTTAATTACCATCCCAAAAATCTTTCACTTTTACTGCTAGATTCATTCCCTGGTTGCGTCCTGCCTTTGCAGATGCAGCACGGAAAGAAGCATCAAGGGGATTTGGTCCTTTAGCTTCCAATGACTCTTCATCAGGGGTAATCACCATAACTTGGGATCCTGACTTTTTTAACTCTGCTAGTTCATCATCAAAGGTGATCCTGTGCATGGTTGGGCCCATCGCACCATGAATCATCCCTGGCTCGGCAATAAGTATAAGGACCAAGTCATAACCTTTTGCTAAATCTGCATTAGTCCCTGAACTCATGCCCCCATCAATATAACGTTGTTTGTTGATTGTGGTAGGGGGATAAATACCTGGAACAGCTGAACTGGCTGCTACTGCCAGTATTAGTGGTACATTTGAATCTTGATCAAACCTCACCCATTCTCCAGTTAGGGCATTGACAGTATTTATTATCAATTTCCTTTCAGGATTCCATTCATGATTGGGCAGACGTGAGGCAGTTATTTCTAATCGTTCTTCTTCACTCATGGTGGTTGCAGCCATTGCTGCTTCTCCAATATTGGCCCTTGCAGTTTGGGGATCAGGTGAGCTCATAATAGCAGCAGCCATCATCTTTCGAAATTCATCTCCATCAAATTCAACCTGATTTTCTTTGGTCTCCTCAATAGGTATCAGTTGGAGGTTGTAAATTTCTTCAAGACTGAATTCACTTGTGATCTGAGCCCCTACACTGGAACCGGCAGAAGTGCCAATGATTAATTCTGCATCGGTCACATCCACTCCACTGTCTTTCAATCCTAAAATAATACCCAATTCCCAGGCTATCCCTGTAATTCCCCCTCCACTTAATACCAGAGCTTTCGACGGTTTGTTCCCAGGATTCATTATCAAACCTCCAAAATTTACGGATAATACAATACAAAAATTTTGCAATATTCTGTCCTTAATTTCAACTTGAATAGCGTGCAATCAAAGCTATGGACTTCATCATAAGTTCAGGGGCCATGGTCTTTTTTTGTCTGATTATGAACTCTTTAATTTGGGCGGGTGGTACTACATAGTAGTTTTGCGGTTCTTCTTCCACAGTGTACTGGTTCTGTGGAACAGACACAACGGGAGTAATCCACTTGTAGTCTACATTAACGTTATGGGAGTTTAAAAACTTTTTTAAATCAACCGTATTCATTTTAACTATTTTACCAGGATTTGAAACCGGTTTAACTCTCTGATTACCTTTCAAACGCCACCATTCATCGTTTCTGATGATGAAATTTCCTCTAAATCTTCTGTTATGGATTATAAAGATTCCGTTGGGGCCAATGATCACCAGACCAATCAAACTTCTGGTTTTGGGAATCCTCACATTCTGGAACACGGTATGGCTATCAGGAATTTCCTTCAAGTATTCTGCAAAACGTGTTTTTGTATGTTTTTTCTCACCTGTATTGCCTATGCTGCCAATTAAAAATATAAAAACTCCTAAAATCATTAGAATAAAGGATGTCAGATAGATCCACACGGTCTGAATTAATATAGCAGGAATGCTATCTGGACTATAGGACAATATTACTAAAGACAACAGTGGATAAAAAAATGCGAATATTAGGCAGAATAATCCGATGAACATTATGATAAGTCCAATTCTGGATAATTCGATGTTAGAATGCTTTTTTTCTTCTGATTCTGGTCTTTCAAATTTTTCAGTCTTTCCTGAGGCAGTGGATATTTTTAAATCATCTCCATGGACTTTTGATTCATCAATACTCTCAGTGTAGATTAAACTACCTCCACAGGAGCATTGTGCAAAATCGTTCAGAGATTCCCCTTCATGGAGTTTGTAGTAACCACCACATTTCTGGCATTTCAGGTATCCCATCAGATCCAACTACCTTATCTTTATTAGATGAATTTTGGTTAATCAGCCATTTCCCTGAACTTGGAAGCAATTTCGGCAAAGGAATGTGCAATATAGTGCACTTGTTCCTGGCTAAATCCATAAACACTGCACTTGAACCACTGGGTTTGCCCTCGCTTAATACCAACAATTTTCTTCTTTTTAAGTTCTTCATAAAGATAAAAGCCCTTTCGAGGATGTTTATCAGCTATACTGTGGAAAAACGGGGTTTCAAATCGTACCAGATCATGTTCTGTGGGTCGCACACCGATCTGCTTCACCCCTCCTATTTTTTCCATCTCAGAGACAAAATAGAGTGTTTTTTGTAATTCAACATCCCATTTACTCACTCTGTCTATAAGATAAGGTAAAGATGCCATTAGAGTTGCAATGGGTGCTCCTCTACTGGTGCATCCCATCATCTCCAATTCCTTCACTTGATGTCTCCCTGATCTTTTAAGCACCAGATCTGCCCACTCTTCCTGAACTCCTAGAATACCTATTGGCCCGGAGGCTGCCATGCTTTTATGGCCGCTTCCCACGATGAAGTCCGTATTCAGCTTCTTCGCATCAATGGGCATTCTCCCCATGGAATAAGCACAATTTAGGAGAAAAGGAATTCCGGTATCATGCGCAATTTTCCCAATAGCCCGGGCATCAGTTAGGTTACCATAGTCACCATCCACATGAGTTAAAAGGACCAGACTCACATCTTCACCTCTATCATCGAGGTTGTCAAGAACTTCCTGATAAGCCACTGGATCTATTCTGTATTCAGGTTCTCCAGTACTGGGAACTTCCACTATGTTAAGGTTGTTACGCTCTGCTGCCAGATGACTGGTGTAATGGGCGTTACCATCCATTACCACAGTGTCTCCAGGACGGCAGAGGGCATGCATAACTGCGAATTTGCCCTCTCTTGCCCCATGAACAGTTCTGACATGGTCTACATTAATGAAACGAGCCATATCCTCTAAGAAGCCATGTATGGATGGTTTTGGTATTTCATCCAGGCGACCTGAGCAGTAATCACAGACACTGTATCCGTCTGAGAACTCGTATAATGCTTGACGTGATTCAGGAGGAAGCACCCCACCACGCTGGAGGGGATTAAGATTAAGGTTATCTCTTTCTGTCTGCCGATTTAGGGAGTAATCCTGACATTTCATATAATTCACCAAAAGATCGTTATTGATAATATAATTACAATTTCAATTGATGTTTTAATTATTATCATGTTAATTATTAGATTTCTAAACTAATTTTCTTTTTTGTTCTTATTATTTTATTATTCATTGGTTAATGATAATTTGAATTATCTAAAGAAAATTTAGATGAGTTATTCTTCTATTTTTGAATGGTTTGCAAAGGATTTTCGCCAAGTTTTAATCATTTTTGTCATTATCAAGTTGATTATGGATGATTTTTCTCCGAAAAAATCCAAGTTACCCTTTAAAATTGATTTTCTAACACTTTCTTCTCCTATTATAATTCCTGCTTTTCCAACTTCTCTGGCAAAATGAGCGTCGCTTCCAGCAACACACATCAAATCATTCTTTTTGGCAAATTTCCATGCATAATCATTGTATTTTTGGTGCAAACAACGTGAATTGTAGATCTCTATGCAATCGACTAATTTAACTTCTTTTTTCGAGAGGTTGACTCCGTTTCTTCTTATATTATCAAAAGGATGTGGAAGAATTACAATGCCATCCTGTTCTTTGATCTGGTCAACTACATCTGAAAATCTGTGAGATTTAATTTCATCGGATAAAAACAGGCCGATAACTTCTCCTCTTTCTGTGCTTATTTCAGACCCGCATATTACATGGAATTCATCAGTTTCATACTTTTTAGCTTCTAATGATCCTTTAATCGTGTCATGGTCTGTAATTGCAATTCCAGAAAGACCTCTTCTCATGGCAGTTTTGACGATTTTTTTGGGTTCTATGAAACCATCTGAAGAGTATTTTGTATGAGTGTGGAGGTCGTATTTCATTCATTTACCTGTTAGTGGTTATAAAATTTTTTTTCAATAATTTTGCCTTTTTTTACTTTAATATGTTGACAGACAATAATATGGAGGCATACTAAGAATTGAGTGTTAAAAATAACGAAAAATTGGAGTTTTAGAAAATTTTACAAAAAAATAGGAAAATAAGATGGAAATAATTATTCAATTAATTCCCATATTTTTATTGGTTTTTTCGATGGATTTAGCAGGGTCATCTTCCATTTCAAGCATAGCCCTTATACAGTCAACATTTTCCGGAACCACATCTGATTCCTGATGTATGGCTTGCATGTAGAAGAGTTCTCCATCCTTGATATTCAAGGATTCCTTCCAAACGGCTATTTCATTTAGATCGCTTCTGGGCCTACCTAAATCTCGGGCATACTCCATTATCTCAGCTGTAGAACCTAAACCTTTCTCTGCTTCCACTAATAAAACTCTTGGGGTGGCTTCAAGTGTGTCAATCACATCGTCAAGTGCAGGTGGGGTTTCCAGTTCCACCATGAGGTTGTGCTGGTGCATGAGGGTGGTGGGTACCAGTAGTGCAATGGTGGTAATGTCCAAGTCATACATAACAGTCTGCACATCAGGGCCATGGTGAGAGGGTACGGTGGGAGGGTTGGGGACGATGGCATTGATTGGGCCGGATTTGATCTGTCCAGGGTCTGCTCCCCTGCGTACCATGACTGCGCGGACTTTTTTTATCCCACAAAGGTCATCTATAGGTTTTAAAGTTCGGCAGAGTCCAGTGGTGTTACAGCTCACTACTCTCACGAAATCTGCACCCAAATTATCTTTGTAGTTGGAAAATGAGTTAAAGGATTTTCCTATTTGTTCGTGTTTTTCTCCACCCTGGAATATGCCTTTAACACCCATATCATCGTATACTTCTTTGTTTTTAGCACCTATTCCTCCAGGTGTGCAGTCTACCATTACATCAATTTTACTGTAGAGATCATCAATGGTACCAGTCACTTTTATTCCTGCTTCTTCAAAAAGCCCTTCCCTTTCAGGTGCACTGATGTATAATGGGAATCCTTTTTCCACTGCCAGATAAGCTTCAAAATCAGGAGTTCGTTTGGTTACTCCAACGATCTGCATGTCATCCTGGCAGGAGACTGCATCTGCCACTCTTTTTCCAATAGTACCGTATCCGTTTATCCCTACATTTTTCATAGTAAAATCCCCGTTATAGTATTGAATTATAATTAGTTATCTTGTTTAAAATATTATAAATTTTATGATTTAATTTTAAAAAGAAACAGGAGTCATAGAAATCTTTTATTAATTAAATGTAATATAATTTAGTATTAAGGTTAAATAATGTATAAATCGGCTTAAAAACCTAAAAACAAAAAGAATATTTGTAAAGAAAGAGGAAAAAATTCAACATCAGCCTTTTTAATTAAAGGCTGTATGTTTTGCAATTATTCCAGTGCTTCGAGTTTTTCAGGCAGGTAAGTTTCAACAACGTACTCCAATCCATACTTAGAGAAGGACTGCTGTTCTGCCTTTTTCCCGATCTTGAGCATCTTTTTTATCTCCACCTGCCAAGCATCGTCCTTGTAACGAGGGTCCTTGGAGAGTTCTTTAAGCCTTAAAACATCAATGTCTTTAAGTGGGTCAGTGGGGAGATCGTAGTTGATGATGTCTGATGCAGTAACACCCAGGAATTTGGCATCTGGAGTGGCCAGTTGATGGTTAACATGGGCCAGTTTGGCACTTCCACTGATGATAACCATGGCGATGTGGAATCCCCATGGGTCTCCGTCGTTACAGACATAAACAGGAAGTTTAAGTTCCTCGTTCACACGTTTAAGGAAACGTCGTGTGGCACGGGCAGCTTGACCTTTTAATCCAACAATCAGACAGTCAAACTTTTTGTATGCACTTTCCTGAACCATCCTGTGGAACATACCCATTGTTTCCACGGCAATAACTCTTTTAACATCATGATCCACAAAGTTCACTTCATCAATGGTGGGTGAAATGGTGTAACCTGATTTACCTGCCTTGAGGGCATTTATTTCTACGTCATCATCTTGAAGGGTGATGTTTCCATAGACTGAAGCACCGTCTTCTTCAGGCATCAGACCTAGATCTTCACGGGTCATTCCCAGGGTAACTTCCAAGTCTTCGCCCACAATGTTGGACTCCTGCTGGTCTCCGAAATCAACATCCCATCCTTCAGAAACGTAGTACATCTCCCTCAGGGTGGCAGTTTTTCCTCTGCGGACCAGATCCTTGCAGAAATTTGCCACGTAAACCATCTGGGCCATTTTACTTATCTGTTTAACGTTACCCAGGGATCTTTTCCCGTAACGGTCTCCCAGAACGTAGTAACGTTTTTCGTCATCGTAGACTATGTTAGATGTTCCTCGGGATGGAACCTTAATTGCAGGAACGTTGTTCTTTTCAACGTCCTCTAATATTATATCGCCCAAACTTTTGAGCTTGTTAACAGTAATATCTTTCTTATTCATCTTCAACCACGCCTTCATATTTTGCTCGGTGTGTAACTTTGGCTAGCACGGCATCGTATTCTGGAACATCCTTTTCTGCCAGAACAGCTGCTTCACGGATTATAACAGGTACCAGGTTTTCAAATACTTTGGCCCGCATTGCTTCTTCTTTAGCCGCTTTTTTTGCACGTATATATTTCTGCATGCTCCTGGCTATTTTCATGGTGGCCTGACGGACCTCATGCAGAATTTCAGGCTCAGGAGCTACACTCTGCTTACCTGTAGAAAGGTATGGTACGTTGGTGGAAATAATGTTAACAAAGATGGTTATGGGAGCGTTGTCCATATCCCTTATGCCGTAACGTTTCCAGTCCACACTTTTAAGAGCTTCAGTGATGGCACAGCTTCCCTGGTCAAATGCCAGGGGTACCCGGTTAGCAAAACGCATGATTTCTGCTTTACGCTGTTCACCCACCATTCTTCCAGAGTCTCCACCATAGGATATACCTGCTTCTATAATAAAGGAAACTCCTCCACGGAATGTTTTGGGTTTTCGGGTGGTGGTAGCCACGAATTCAGGATTTAAAATCTCCCTTATTCCTTTTTCTATCTGCTCCTTACCTATGGGTATGAGGCCAGAGGTGGGTGGAGCCATGAAGTCCATTTTGGCAAAAGTTTCCACGATCTGTTCTGCTTCTTCCCATTTCATGTCTTTGGGACGTTTGTTAAGATCGATGCCAGTGATTGCTTCGATCTCATTCACCCTTTTGGTAGACATTCTGGACAAATTACTGGTTAATAAACTGCGGAAACGGCGTTTATCAGTGTGTTTTGCCATGAATATCAGATCATCAGCAGTAACACCTTTAGGGTGTGGAAGAACCTCCTTAGGTAGTATGGGGATTATATCTGCGGCTCTTTTGAAGATATATTTATGACCTGTTGGGTCTCGGAAGGTAATCTTGGCATGTGGGTTGCCGATCATGGTTCTTCGAATGTATTCAAAGGCTCCTTGTTCTGAAAGTGAATAAGAAACATCTTTGAAGTGCAGTTCTATGGATACTCCGGTTGATTGCACTTCAACATCCTTTCGCTCCAGCACCAATCCTTTATTCTTCTTCACATCCATCTTAAAGGTCATTTCAACACCTTTAAGAGTATCTCCGTCTTTGTAACCAGAGATAACTTTGGCGGGTTTTCCTGTGGTCATTTGGGATAGTAGGACACATCCACTGCACCCCAATCCCTGCTGCCCACGGGATTGGATGTTTCTGAACTTGGAACCAGCAAACATGGTACTGTATACCCTGGTAATATAATCTTCAGGGATTCCAGGTCCATTATCTGTGTGTTTAAGTATGTAATGATCTTTATCTAAACGTTTGAGGTCAATTTTTATTTCCGGAAGTATTCCTGCTTCTTCTGCAGCATCCAGGCTGTTAGTAATTAGTTCGTGGAATACCATGGTCAAAGACCGGATTTTCCCTGAAAAACCTAGCATCTGTTTGTTTCTTCGGAAAAATTCAGATGCGGTAAGTTCTTTAAATTCCTCAAATAGTTCAGCTGCTTCTCGCTCCAAACTATGCCTCCTTTAAACTGATTTAATTAGGTTATTTTATATTTATGTAATTTATTTCGTTTGATTAGTCTAAATTTAATCTAAATTCATTTAATTTGTTTATTAATCATATGGGCGGACCCATTTTGATTTCCCTTAATTTCATTTCCTGTTTTTTATGTTCCAGGAATGCATAAACAGTTTTGTGCCGGGCCCCATTTAAGATCATTTCCACGGCTTCTTTGGCGATTTGTAAGTGTTCCATGTCTCCGATGAGTGAAACAGTTTTTCCATAAACTGAAACATGGGTTCCTGTCATTTCAGTGATTATGTCTCTGGTTTTCCCATCTTTGCCAATAATACGCCCTTTCTGTCTTAAAATGGCTTTTTTTGATTTGCCAACATAATCTGGCAGATTGATAATTTCTAACATTACCTCATCATCAATTAGTTTAAGTGCTATTTCTGGGTTGAAACCCCTACCAATGGCTTTAACCATGTAACGCGCTTTCCAAACAGATAAAGGATCCTCAGCATCCTCATGTGGCGATATAGACACGCTTCCTGCTTCGCTGTCTACTTCAATCGATGTTTGAGTGGTTTTTTCAAGTGTTTCCTTGGTTTTTCCATGTGGTCCGATTAGTACGCCCACTCTTTCCTTGGGGATCTTTAGATATTCTGTTGTAGGCAAAATTTCACCTCTACTCTAAATAAGATATTACATTATCCTTTAAGATATACTTTTCTATCCTCATAAATCCATAATCTTTCTTTTAATCTCATCTTTGGATATTTCAATACCCATTTTTTTAAAATCTTTAATTAAGTTGTCAATATCCCTGTTTAAAAGCTCCCGTGCCAGGGGATGATCAACTACCAGTCCCTGGGACAGATCGATTATAATTGGTTCACCATCTTCCATGAGAATATTGAAAGCAGATAAATCTCCATGAACTATTTCTGCATCATTATAAAGCTTTTTAACATAATCTAATATTTTGTTGGTAACATATTCTGGATTGGAAATTTCAGCCTGCCTCATGAGGCGTGCGGGTGTTCCATTTTCATCTCCTATAAATTCCATGACCAGTATGTTGTTTTTGGCAATTATAGGTTTGGGTACTCTAACCCCTGCATCATATGCTCTGTTAAGGTTTTTGAATTCCTTTAAAACCCAATTATTGATTAGTTGGCGTTTACTGTTACTGCGAACATTAAAACGGGGATCTCCCTGGATGTAATACTGCATTTTCTTAAAGTCAGAGGTGGTTACTCGATATATCTTAACCGCAACCAGATTACCATCCTCATCAGCACCTTTAAAGACATTCGCTTCTTTACCAGTACTTATAGCTCCGTTTAAAAGGTGAATATATCCCTGATTAGCCAGTTTGTACAGGGTTTGAAGAGTGATTCTATCGAAGACCTCACTACCCACTCTTTTGTCTTCCACACTTTTCAAACGTTTTATTTCCCGCATTTTCTGCAGGTTAATATCTGATTTGGTTACAGGTGATTCCATGTTAGGCACGTCAACAAAATTTCCCTTAGAAAAAGGTTTTTTGGAGTTTTAATTATGTCTATAAGGATAGATTAGGTTCAAGATGTATATAAATTTATTTTCCTAAGAATCAAAAGAAGGAGAATGGGAACATTTAAATTAAATGCCCTTCAAAGCCTTAAATTTGTTTATTTGCTGATAATATGGTATTAATTAACTCTTAGGCTCATTTAATAGATTAAAAACACCGTTAACTCTATTCTGTAGAAAAATTAGATAAGTTCATTGCATGAACAGTATTTAAAGCTTGAGGAATCCACGACGTTCCAGATAATTTGATTCGGTACGGGTGTATCTCCAGATAACATCTGCTTTTTCATCACTTTGAAAGTCCCATGGTTTGACTAAAACAACGTCACCTTCTCGAATCCAAATTCTTTTCTTCATTTTTCCAGGGATACGGCAAAGCCTTATTTTACCATCGGCACATCGGACTTTAAGTTTTCCATGTCCCATAATTTGTTCTACTACTCCAGGTATTTCTCCCTTTCGAGGGGATCTCACCCTTCTTACTTCTTGTGGTTGTTGATTACGACCGTGTCCTCTGCTCAAATACTCTCCTCCTCATCTAAAATAATAAAAGATCAATGGAATAAAAGATCATATTTTAAGTAAGAATGAATTATTGAAGTTTCATTCATCTTCACACACTCACTTAAGTGGGATTTGATTGAATCTATTAAGTATTGATCATTTAATTTAAACTATTGATCATTTAATCTTTCTTTTTATATTGTGTTTTAAGATATATATAAAATCGTATTTTCCTATTAGTTTGATGAAAAACTTAATACCATTCTATTTTTTCATGATTTAGTGAAAATATATTTTCTAAATAAATTCTCTTATTTTTAGAATATCGTAATTAAAGATCATAAATTTTTGTAATGAAAAAATTTGAAAGGAAATGGGCAATGTATATAAAGTTATATTAAAAATATATCCAAGAATGGAATATGGTGATGGTGTCTTTGGAAGATATTTAGGCACCATTTTGAAACCCTGAATTAAAAAAAATCTCCAATAGAAACTTAATATTTTAGAATGAAAAATGAGTTTTGAGAAGTTTAACAGGAATTAGTTTCGCATAATGTTGAAATCCATTAAAGTAGTAAATAAATTAAGAGTTGAATAATATGGCAAAAGTTAAAGGAACAAAAAAAAGAACTAGAGCAAAACATAAAAAACCAGGAAGTAAAAGAGGAAGAGGAGTTAAACATTAACAGATATAATAAGACTTTTGAGTGGATTAACTATATTTGTGTATGGTTTGAATCCACTTGTAAGATTTATTAACATTTTATTTAAATAAATAACAGCATAGTCTTCCCTGCTTTATTTCATTATTAATTTAAATATTCACAGTCAGTGAAATTGAGGTAATATCTATATTAGAATTTCAGAGGTTGAAAGGAGTTAACCATGGGAAAGGTATTTTTGAATGTGATGGATCCAGATGAAGTGAAAAAAATCATTGAATCACTCCAGATCCAAAGAAAAATTGAAAACGTTCCTTTATCTGATGTGTATCAACGTCTTCTGGCTGAAGATATATATGCCAGCATTGATCTTCCTCCTTTTGATCGTTCGGCCATGGATGGATATGCAGTATGTGCTCAGGATACTTTCGGGGCTTCAGAGGATGACCCAGTAAGTTTAGATTTAATTGAGAAGGTCGGTGCTGGAAATGTGCCCCTAAAAAAAGTGGGGGAAGGTAGGTGCACTGAGGTAGGCACCGGTGCTCCAATGCCTGAAGGGGCTGATGCTGTAGTTATGGTTGAATTCACAGATAGTCATGATGACAGGATTTTGATATCTGAAGCAGTGGCTCCTGGAGCAAATATGGCTGCCTGTGGTTCAGACATGAAAAAAGGAGAACTGCTCCTTTCAAAAGGCACCCTACTAACACCAGAGAAAATTGGGGTTTTAAGCGCTATTGGAATATCAACGGCTCCTGTTTTTGTTAAACCAACAGTAGCAGTCATTTCTACTGGCAATGAATTAATAAAACCAGACCAGGAACTTCAATATGGAAAGCTTTATGATATTAACTCCGAAACCATTTCAAATGCAGTGAAGTCTTGTGGATGCATTCCATTATATTCTGAAATAGTTAAAGATGATTATGATTCTATAAAATCAAAAATAAACGAATTTAAACATGCTGATGTTATAATAACATCTGGAGGAACTTCGGCTGGTGCGGGAGATGTGCTGCGTCGGGTTGTGGATGATATGGGCCGTGTTTTGGTCCACGGAATTTCAGTTAAACCGGGCAAACCAACTTTAATAGGCACATTACCTGATGAAAATGTTGATATTATTCTTTTTGGACTTCCAGGATATCCAATATCTGCTTTAATGATTTTCGAGTCATTTGTAGCTCCTTTTTTAAGGGAGATGTCAGGTGTTTCTGGATATGTGAACAAAAAGGAGTCTTTTGTAGTTAAATTAGCCCACAGGTATCATTCTGCCAGGGGAAGAAGCCATCTAGTTCTGGTAAAAATTAAGGGGGATGTTGCTAGTCCTATTTTGAAAGATTCAGGTGCAATAACTGCTTTTGCTGAGGCTGATGCTTATTTTGAAGTTCCAAAGAACGTGGAAATCATTGAAAAGGATGAAGAAATAGAAGTAATTCCATTATCTGGTTTGTTTTAAATTGTTATTTTATTATCTAACCTAAAAATTTATTTTATTATCTAAATTATGGGACAATCTTCATATAAACAGAAAATTTAATAAACATCGAAAATATCACCCAGAACCACCTTTTTATCAGTTTCCACAAGCTTGGGTATTTTGCCAATGGTTCCAGCTGCTTCTCCTACCACTACCAGAACACCTTTGAAATATTCACGAAATTCTTCTGCTTTAGCAAGACAATTCTCAACTACTTCACCATTTCCATTCCCGGTGGCGTGATTGGCAATTGATGTTGCCAGCGCATCAGCAGTGCTCGATTCGGAAGAAAAAACAGTTACTGAATCTGCTTTACCAAAACTAATGGAGTGCCCTACAGTTCCAGAAGATGTGCAGATTCCCATAGGTGTCCTTTGATGTTTAATTTTAAAACCAATTTTCCCGGAAAGGGATGATTCACCAGCGTATAATCCCATAATAACATCTTTATTGGTTTTAAGGGCTATGTCTCCACCATTATCAATTATTGCATATTTAGCACCCTGATTTAACAAAAAGTTTAGGGAAAGTTGTGATATAGTTCCAGCCACTGCAGCCATAGGACCAACACCTGCCTTATCTGCTGCTTTTTCCATAATTTTCACGATAAGAGGTGCTTTATCTGCTTTCAATGGTTCTAAACTTGTTTGGAACTCTTTGTGCATCATAATATAGCGTTTTAGTTCTTCTCGTTGCTTTAAAATAAAGTCGAAAATATGCTGAGGTTCAACATCTGATTTGAGTGTTATATCAGTTTCCTCAATCAGGATCCTTCTTTTTATCATCATTAACAAAATAGGTTAATGAAGCAGATAAACTATTTAGTTGTGAAGTTTATACTAAAAAAAATAGTTAATAACACTTATAAAAATACATATAAAAAGATAAAGAGTACCTACAAAAAAGTGAAGAGTTTTTCATAAGGAATGGTGGTACAACAAAATGTTTAATAAAGATAATCATGCAAATCCAGGTGAAAGGGTGGTATTTGAGACCCGGCCCAGATTTTTGGCCAACCTGAAATCAACCATTCTCAAATTCATAATCCTAATTATTATATTTTACTATTTCAGGACAATAATTGCAGCAGCAATAACTTTACAGGAATATACAGTGCAGATGGCTCAATTACCGGTTATTCAGGCCACATTTTATTTACTACTGTTGATTATTATTTTGTTGGTCATGTCCATACTTTTTGATATAGTTTCTTGGAGACAGAAGAAGTACCAACTTACTAATCAGCGGGTAATTATTCAAAAAGGAATTATTAGAAGGAAAAGATCATACATACATCACACTAAAATACAGGATATAGACATTTATCAGGGTGTTATTGATCGTATTTTATCTGCAGGAGATGTAGAGATTTATGGGGGTCATGATAGCACCAACATTATATTGGAGGATATCCCTAATCCTAGAGAAGTGGAAGATATGATTGACCGTGTTATGATGGGGGAGGAAGTAGGTTTTAAACCTCAACGTAACAAAACACCCGAGAGATCTATAATCGAAGAATATGACCAAAAATTTAAAAGATAGTTTTACTGAACATATGGATTAGAAACCCCTTTCAAGGTATTTTAGAATGCTCAATTATTAATTTTTTGATGCAAATTGGTGCATATAAATCATAATAAAACTATGATATAAAGATAAATATGAATCACTATGATATAGCAGTAGTTGGTGCTGGGCCAGTAGGCTCAACATTCGCCCGAAACATGGCAGAAAAAGGCTTTAAAGTAGCTATACTGGAAAAAAAGAAAGAAGTTGGTGTTCCACTCCAGTGTGCCGGGCTTCTGGGTAAAAAAATCAAGAAAGTGAATAAGTTACCTGATGAATTTATTATAAACTCTGTTCGTGGGGCTTTCCTTTACTCACCAGCAGATACTGTACTTTCTGTTAGTAAAAAAAAGTCAGAAGCATATGTTCTGGACAGGGTAAGTTACGATAAGTTTTTAGCTGAATTAGCAGTAGACTCTGGTGCAGATATCTTTTTAAACCATAGTGTGAAAAAAGTGGATTCTTTTGATGGTGATATACATTTTAAGAGGAGTCAAAACACTAAAATGTCTGCCGATGTGATAGTGGGAGCTGATGGTCATTCTTCTGTTATCTCACGTTCATTTAACCCGCCAGCGAAATCTTTCCAGGCAGCACAGTATCTTGTTGATGTGGGAGAAAGACGATTTAAGGAGGATTTCGTACATCTTTATGCTGATTCAAGAGTTTCTCCCGGATTTCTTTGGGCTATTCCTTTATCTGAGAACACAGCCAGGGTAGGACTTTTTGCAGATGCAAATTACCAGCAGTTAACACAGTTTCTAGACGAATTAATCAAAAAAAGACCTGAACTGGCTGGAGCAACTATATTGAAGAAATTCTATGGTGTTATCCCCAAACAAAACCCACAAAAGAAGTTAATGAAGGATAGAGTTATTCTGCTGGGGGATGCCGCATCCCAAGTAAAACCTACCACTGGAGGTGGGCTTATAATGGGATTTGTTTGTGCAAAAATGGCTTCCCAGATAGTATCACAGGCACTGGAAGATGGAGACATAAACATACTCCAGAACTATCCTAAGACCTATGATGATAAGTTCAAAAAAGAGTTAAAGGTACAACTAATGGTTCATAAGATTTTTAAATCACTCACTGATTCTGATCTGGAATATATGTTCAGGAAACTTAAGGAGGAGGGTGCCGAAGATATTATTTCCCAGTATGGAGACATGGACAACCAATCTCCCCTGGTTAAAGAAATGTTTAAAAGAGGAATTCTTTTTTCAATTCTTCCAAAGATGTTATCCCGGGGGATATCCAGCCTATGGAAGTAGCCCTGGTGTTATCCAAAGAACATCACACTCTTCCCCTAGCAGAAGTGGAAGCAGTCCTTGATGCGGAGGGAATGAATTATCTGGTTAAAAAAGATAAAGAAGGGTTATTACTTTTAGATTTACCAGATGATCACTCCGAAAGTCTGATAAAAATTACCAAAAGGCTTTCTTTCACTCATGAACTATTTAAGGTTCTCATAAGAACTGATGAACATAGACTAATTGCAGAGGCTAAGAAATACCCGTGGAATGAGCGTATCAAGTCAGATTTTGCAGTACGAGTTAAGAAGATGGACAAAAAATCTTCATTTGACAGTTCAAATTTGGAATGGGAAATGGGGAGACTAATAAAGGCTAATCTTGACAAAAAGGCCCAAGTTAATCTGAAAAATCCTTCACTTCTAATCAGGATTGTTCTTCAGGATGGAGAGGCGCTGATTGGACATCGAATCGGAGAAATATCGAAAAAGCATTTTTTCAACCTCAAACCCCATAAAAGACCCTTTTTTTATCCGGGATCAATGAGTCCTAAGCTTGCAAGGTGTATGGTTAATTTGACCCGCATTCATGGTGGAGAAACCCTGCTGGACCCCTTCTGTGGAACCGGGGGAATACTTATTGAAGCAGGAATAATCGGAGCAAAAGTCATAGGGACGGACATCGACTATAAAATGGTTAAAGGCACCAAAGAAAACCTTCAACACTGTGGTATACATGATTACCATGTTTTCCAGGAGGATGCCAGAAAATTAAAACTATCAAATAAAGTAGATGCTATTGTAACTGATCCTCCTTATGGTATCTCAGCATCCACGGGTGGGGAAAAGAGTGAAAGCCTATATCAGCAATCAATGATATCATTACAGAGATTGTTAAAAGATGATGGTCTTATGTGTTTGGCAACCCCTCATTACCTTGATTTAGATGAGATCTTGATGAGTACAAAATTTAAAATAATAGAACAGCACCACATAAGAATGCATAAAAGTTTAACCAGGGTCATATCAGTCCTTGGGAAAGTCTAAAAGAACAATTATCATCTTTTAGAAGGCCTCTTTAGTTATAAAACAGCGATTTCAGTTAGTATTTACTTAACTTCCGATTCAAAAATGTATGGACTCATCTGAATTTAGTATATTAAAATTAATTACATAATAGCGCTCTAAAATAAAATTACAAAATATATTTTCTAATTAACAATATAGTTGGTGGATGCAATGAAAGCCCGAATATTTGATACTACACTTCGTGATGGTGAACAGACCCCAGGAATATCCTTAACACCAGATGAAAAGCTTTTAATCGCCAGAAAACTGGATGAATTAGGAGTTGATGTAATAGAAGCAGGTTCTGCCATCACCTCTGAAGGAGAAAGAGAGGGCATTAGAAATATAACCTCTGAAGGTCTTTCTGCGGAAATATGTAGTTTTGCAAGGGCAGTTCAGGTGGATATTGATGCGGCTTTAGAATGTGATGTGGACAGTGTCCACCTGGTAGTTCCCACCTCTGATTTGCACCTGAAACATAAACTACGCAAATCAAGGGAAGAAGTGAAAACCATGGCTGTTCAATCAACCCAATACGCAGTGGATCATGGGCTTCTGGTGGAAATATCTGCAGAAGATTCCACTCGCAGTGATATGGACTATCTGAAAGAAATTTTCCAGGCAGGAATAGACGCAGGAGCCAAACGTATATGTGCCTGTGACACTGTGGGCATGCTCACCCCGGAACGTTCATTTGAATTTTACAGCCAACTGCAGACGTTAAGTGCTCCCTTAAGTGTGCACTGTCATAATGATTTCGGGTTAGCTGTTGCAAACTCTCTTGCAGGAATCAGAGCAGGCGCCACCCAGGCCCATGTCACAGTTAATGGAATCGGAGAAAGAGCAGGAAATGCATCATTAGAAGAACTGGTAGTTTCACTATACTCACTTTACAATGTTAAAACACAAGTAAAACTCCAAATGCTTTATGAAGTCTCAAAAACAGTGGCCAGGATCACAGGGATGTATTTGCAGCCTAACAAGGCCATTGTGGGTGAAAATGCATTTGCTCATGAATCAGGAATACATGCTGATGGAGTGATAAAAAGGGCCGAAACATATGAACCCATAACACCAGAACTTGTGGGACACAAGCGTCGTTTTGTCATGGGTAAACATGTGGGCTCACACATCATCAGACAAAGGATTGATGAGATGGGTTTCAAAATGGATGATGAGAAATTCTCCCAAATATTTAACAGAATTAAAGCACTTGGTGATATGGGAAAATGTGTTACAGACGTGGATTTACAGGCTATTGCAGAGGATGTAATGGGTGTTATGACTGAAAAACCAGTGGAACTTCAGGAACTAAACATAGTATCTGGAAATAAGGTAACGCCAACTGCTTCTGTTAAACTGAAAATTGGTGATGTTGAAAGATTAGAAGCAGGTGTTGGTGTAGGACCGGTGGACGCTGCGATAGTGGCCATAGAAAAAACCATAGAGGATGTTGCTGATATAGAATTCGAAGAATATCACGTGGATGCCATAACTGGAGGTACTGACGCTCTTATTGATGTGGTGATAAAACTCAAACACGATGGTAAAGTTGTAAGCGCCAGAAGCACCCAACCTGATATTATAAACGCCAGTGTAGAAGCATTCCTTGGTGGTATTAACAAGGTACTTCTGGATAAAAAATATGAAAAGTCTGATAAAAATCCCAAATAATCAATTTTCAGAGATTTATTCTTCTTTTTTACATATTTTTTACATAATACCTTATTTTTTAACAAAAAACTAGAACTAAATTCAGGGATTAACATGAATAATACTACACAGAATCATTACAAGTTCATGAACCATGATATCCAGATAGCATGTTTTGATGCAGAGATAAATGATTTAAACAAAGTTATCGGGTTTACCAACAGTATCTGTGAAAAAGGCACTGTACAATTGTTACAGGCCAGGGGACTAGCTGGCGAGAAACACATCCTACAGGCTGCAATACAGGCTTTGAAGGCATTTGATAATAATGAAAACACTGCGAAAGATTTAGGATTAGAAATCTGTCTCAGAGCCTCTGCTCAAAGGCAGATATCCCGTGCTCTTGATATGTTAGGGATAAAGG
The DNA here is from genome assembly GCA_002067065.1 of Methanobacterium sp. PtaB.Bin024. Taxonomy (GTDB): domain Archaea; phylum Methanobacteriota; class Methanobacteria; order Methanobacteriales; family Methanobacteriaceae; genus Methanobacterium. The sequence continues at coordinate 31,924 of MVPY01000031.1, read as the reverse complement.
AAGGAAAGATGGAAGTCTGTGCAGTGGCAGTGGATTGTGATAAAGATGTTTTAAATAAACTGGGGGAAATTCTGGGTGAAATGCATGACATGATGCAACAGACAGATGAGAAAACACTAAAAAATTTGTATAAAATTTTCCATGAAGAAATAAAAAGTGCAGGGAATATTGAAAGGGTTTTGATTGAAAGAACAGCACTTTTAAACCTTGAAATCTGAGATATTCAAGTATTAACAGCAATAATGATCAAAATATTGAATCTCCTATAATAAATATTGGATTAATTTTGTTTCTTTTTTATCTTTTTTATTGCTTCTTCAGCACCATGACGGACATAAACATCATCATCATTTAACAAGGCCTTCAAAGCATCCAATGCCTTTGGTGAACCGATCTCTCCCAGAGCTTCGGCTGCTTTCTTTCTTATCAGTTCATTTTCATTATTGAAAGCATAAATAAGGGATGGAACTGCTTTTTCATCGAATTTAATCAGTGCGAGAACTGTTTTCCATCTTGCTCCTGCATTATTATCCTTTAAATTCATTATGAGGGGGGTTATTGCCTTTTCATCTCCAATTTGTCCTAAAGCCCAGGCAACCCTGCTGCGCACACCTGGATCTTTGTCTTTCAGGGTTTCAATTAGTGGTAAAACAGATGGTTTTTTAATTTTTTCCAAAGCTTCTGATGCTCTCCATTGAACACTGGCATTTTCATCTTTCAAGGCTTTAATGAGTGCTGGAACTGCTCTAGGGTCTTTTATTTCACCTAAAACTTCAGCAGCGCGGTGTCTGGTTTCAGGATCATTTTCTCCCATAGCTTCAATGAGCATTTCAACGGTTTCATCAGGCCCTATTTTTTCAATAACCTCTTCGATATGTTTTTTTGCGTGTTTTGAGATTTTATCATGCTTTTGCATGGTTTTTGCTTTGGCTTTTTTAGTTTTAAGAGTTTTCAAAGTATTGGTAACAGTCTCACGAACATCTTGATCTTCATCTTTAAGTAAAGGTTTGATTGTTGGAATAAACCGTTCATCCTTGGTTCTAGCTATTATTTGAACTGCTTTTTCTCTTACATGGGGATCTTCATCCTTTAATGCGTTTAACAAAACTTTAGATGGCACGAAATGAATTTTACCCAGACTGTTTAAACTGCATCTGCGAACCTGCCAACTATCATCCTGTAATGCGTGTATCAAAGGGTTTAAAGATTGTTTATCGTTTATCTCTCCAAGGGCATCTGCTGCAGAATGTCGAACTTCCCGGTTATCATCTTGAAGTGCTGCAATTAGTGAAAGAACTGCTTCGTGACTTCCAGTTTTTGCCAGAGCATCTGCAGCTTTCCACCTCATTTCAGGATCTTCATCCCATTCTAAAATCCAGATCAGGTATTCTGTTGCTTTTTTTCCTCCGATCTCTCCCAATGCAAAGATGATTATTTCCAGAAAATCTCGGTCTTCATATTCTGCACATTCTATCATGGGTTCAGCAGCTTTCCTATCCCCAATTTCTCCTAAAGCATAAACTGCCATTTGACGTACAGATTCATCTTCATCCTGCAAGACTTCAATGAGGGCATCTACACTCAAGTTAGATTCTAAATCTCCCAAGGCTTCCGCTGCCAGATACCGCACTAAGCTATCTTCAAAATAAAAGAGGGCCATTACGAGGTTTTCTTCATCAAAGTTATCTTTAAAAATATCGATATCATCTGGAGTGATTTTTGATTTACTCATTCATGGCCTCCATTTGGTCATATTGATTCCGTTTGGTCATATTGTATATTGAGACATTTATGGCAATAAAGTTAACTTGTAATTTATTTAAGACTAATTCCTAATAACTTTAAAATATTCATAATAACCTTGAAATAGTTCATCACATTATCAAACCGGTTAGATTTATATAAATAGAGTCAAATAGTTTTTTCTACAATCTTAACTATTTCTCGAAGGTTATTTTTTTCTAAACATTGGGTATCGAGGTTTTTAATCTCTAAACAGATTGCAGGTTGATTAATTCGATCATAACGGGGGCAAACTGTGATCATACCACCGCCCTTTACTCTGATCTTTGTTCTAAGTTCTCGGGCTTTTAGTTTGGGTTCATCAAGGGACAGCGCAATATTTATTCCCCTTTTTTTAGGGTGCAAAACAGATTTTATTTCTTCAGATTTAAATTCTTTTTTCAAAAATTCACAGGCTTTGAGTGTTTTAGTTAGGCTTTCAGGAGCTTTTTTAATTTCTTCTACCAAACCTGCACAGATAACTGGACTACTTTTAACGGTTTTAATAAGATAATGGGCATCTTCAAAGACCTTTGGGTTGTTGGTGGAGATAAAACCACCGTTTCCAACGTTAACTATTTTTGGATATCCAGTAGAAGCCACTATGATATGGGCATGATCACCACATGCCAGATTTTTCAGGGGATCACCAACTGATCCTGAGGCATCCTCCACCATAATCACTTCATGATCTTCACAAATCTCATAGATTTCCTTTACTGGTTGTTCAGCCATATAACCAGCAAAACTGGTAATGAAAAGAGAATCAGGATTTTTTTGTTTCACATGATCTTTTAGGATTTCTAAATCTATAACTCCCATTTTTGTAGGTACGCGTATTAATTTAAGACCATAAAATTCAGCTATCTTTATAAATCCACTCCAACCTCCCTGGTCTGGTATCATAACTGGTCCTTCCATGTTACTCATGGCAACCATTATTGCGGCATTACCACTACAGAGCACACGTGAATGTTCATGGGCTGTAAAGTTTTTTATACTCTCTTCAGCTAATTTTATGTATTCATTGCCCCTTTTACGGTTACCAAGTTCAAAAGAAGCATTGGCCATAGTTTCTCTAGCTTTCTCGGAAGGTTTTTTGAATAAAAGTTCCATTAAATCACTTAGATCTTTCTATTTGTCTTGAATTTTTGTATTAAATAAATAATTTGATTATTTCTTTATTTTGCGAAATAGGAGTCCAGGGTAGTCTGTCTGGAAAGAAGAATATCCTGCAGGAGATCACTACGTTTAATGAAACTATCAACCGAGAGTTTTAATTTAGTGTCAATGTAAGCTAAAGCACTTTTCATGTCCTCAAATTCATGGTAAGGTTGTAACATGGCGTTTCTAACATTTTCCCTCACATTAAACACTCCCAAAGGGATGTATCCTGAGTATGCCTCTCTGAGGACTATTACTCCTGCCTGGATTTTTTGCTGTGCTAATGATTCCAAGACTGCCATTTTACAAGTGTAGTAACATCCTCCAACCCTTGAGTATTCTTTTTTACCCTGATAATGTTCGTAATCGGAGAATATGATTTTTTCTCTCCCTAAAACTTCAAGAAATGCTTCCATCCATTCATATTGCCATGGTGTGGGGAGTAAGAGTACTGCGTAGTAATTTGAGAGACTCTGGAATTCATATACTCGATGGACATCCAAAGGATCATGGTGTTTTACTTCACGGAGTAATTCATCAGCTATGGTGCTATCACAGGCAGTTATTGACCAGCGGGTGGGAACCAGGCGCCTACGTTTATCCACACCCATAGTGCCCACTGAAAACGCCTTTTGGATGTGGGAGAATGGTACGTCTTTTCTATGTAGATCTATGAGTGCTTCTTTAGCCTTCAAATCAGTATCATAGTATGTTTTCTCCAGTTCCCGGTCCCAGCGGACGTTGTCAATTTCAAACTTCTCCAGGATCGCACTTGGACCATGTGGGGCCTGATATTCACTGAATGAAACTCCTCGTGGTTTTTTCCAGAACTCTGCTTCACTGTCAATGGAACTGGAAGCTAGGGAGATATTTTGAAGCTTTTCTACCATTCTGTTATCCAGATCAGTGACTCCCAACATGTTCTTACCCCTAACCAAACTCATGCGATAAGAAATAATGTCTTCCTGGCTTTTGTTTCCAGGGATCCATGCTTCAGGAGTGTCCATTATGGTGGTATCTCCTGATACAGATGATATCATAGGGCCGGCATATACTTTGGGATAGTTCCAACTACCTATGAACACTGATGGAGGTGTGCTTCCATCCAACTGTTTACCCACATCAACTGAGGGTATCTGAAACTTAGAAGTCAGCTTTTTAAGGTAAGTCTTCTTACCCATCATATTATCATATCAATTACATTCGCTTTTTTATAAAGATTTTAGGTGAGCAGATGAGAACTATTAAATTCTCAAAGAATACATTCTTAGATTTCAACAATAATTTCTAGTTTTCAATAATTATGTCTTTTCAATAGTTATGTCCAAATTATTCATGTTATTTTAACCGAATTTCATTTTTTAACCAGATTAAGGGAAGCTGAATTCATACAGAAACGCAGTCCAGTGGGTGGTGGACCATCATCAAAAACATGACCTAGATGAGCATCACAGCGGGCGCAAAGCACCTCAGTACGCACCATGAATAAACTACGGTCTGTTTTGGTTTTAACATTTTCTTCTGCAACAGGTTCCCAGAAACTTGGCCACCCAGTTCCAGAATCAAATTTAGCCTGTGAGTCGAAAAGATCAGTGCCACAGCAAACGCACTGGTAAATTCCATCTTCATGGCAATCGTGGTATTTGCCGGTGAAAGCAAGCTCAGTTCCCTTTTTTCGGGCAACATTAAATTGTTCTGGGCTTAAAATCTTCTTCCACTCTTCATCGGTCTTAACAATTTTTTCGACCAGTTTAATCTCATTAGAATCAAGGAAATAGATTGGAATAAGATCGTTAGGGTTAAGTGGGGTTCCCATATAAATCACGATCACATAGTTTTTTAAAAAATTTATTTGCATTTGATATTTGGAACTAAATTATATAATATATACATTTTATAGACTTAAAATAGGTGTATACCAAAAAAGAAATTCACTTATCACAAACATATTATAGGAATAGGGATTAAGGGCAGTATTAAATGAGTTCGGATGAAAATAAGAGGATAAATCGAGAAAAAAGAGGACAGATCACACCAGAAGATCTAAAACCATACTCCAACTTTCCTGATACATATTTAATTGAGTTATTGGACGATGACTATCCCAAAAAAAGAACTATTTCCGCAACCCTCCTGGGAAGAAGACAGATTATAAGTGCTGTGATACCTCTTGCTTCCGCCCTAAAGTACGAAAAGGCTTTGTATTCTCGAATTGCAATTTCAAAAGCATTATCAGAAATAGGGGAACCTTCAATTGATCCGTTAATAGACCTTTTAGGTGAAATTGGAAATAATCAGGAAACTGAACTTCCCCAAAAATATTTCAACAAGAAAAGTTATCCTCTGGTTAGAGATATGGCAGCTAGAACGCTGGTTAAAATTGGAAAACCAGCAACTCTTCCCCTTATTAGAATACTAAAAGATGAAGATAGTTTTAAAGTCCAACAGGCCATAGATGCAGTGGGGGGAATAGCAGCCAAAACCAGTGATGAAAGGGGGTTAAAATCCTTAATTAGTATTCTTCAATCCTATTGGGAGGGACATGACAAAGTTACTTCATGGAAAATAGTCAGGGCTTTAGGTGGGTTTCGGAATTGTGAAGATGCCACCGGCCCCTTATTGATGGTGATAGAATATGCCAGGGAAGCTGAGGATGATTTTCCCATAGTCTGGGAATCAGTTCGGAGTTTAGGCCAAATTGGAGTTGAAAATTCTCAGATAATGAACTTGTTGTTGGAGTTATCCCATCATCAAAATTCAGAAATTAGCAAAGCATCTAAAATTGCTATGAAACAGTTTGACAATTAAAATATCCATCTATTAATTGTATTGAGGGTTATTAAGAGTTATTAGGATTATTAGAGTTATTAAGGAAAGTAATGATAAAAAACCAGAATGATGATGTTTAACACTTGTCTTTTGAGGGTAAAAATGGGAATAAAAAACAGGATTTCTCTTATCATCTTTGATATGGATGGATTGATGTTTGACACCGAGACTTTGGCAATGCACACCTGGATAAAAGCTGGGAAAAGTTATGGTATTGATATTTCTGAGTCAATTGTCACTGAATCAATCGGTCTTGATATTCATGGTGCAGAAAAGGTGTTTAAGAAATATTTAGGGGATGATTTCCCTTATCACGATATTAGAAGTTTAAGATTGAAGTATACCCATGATTATATAAACAAAAATGGGGTTCCTACAAAAACCGGGCTTTATGAATTGATTGAATTTTTGGATGAAAAAAACATAGCTAAAGCAGTGGCTACTTCCACAGAAAGGGAAAGAACAGAGTATTTATTGAGTTCTGCAAGTGTTAAAGAAAAATTCGATGTTATTATATGTGGAGATGAAGTTTCCAATGGCAAACCCGACCCTGAAATTTTTCTATCTGCAGCTAGAAAATTGAATTGCAAAACAGATGAATGTGTGGTTCTGGAAGACTCACATAATGGTATTATATCCGCTTCAAAGGCAAACATGATTCCTTTACTGGTATCTGATGCTAAAAAACCATCAAAAGAGATTGAAAACATGGCAGTAAAGACGTTTAACTCTCTTTGTGAGGTGAAGAGTTTTTTTAAGACACTGGATCTTTAAATATTCCAACTCTTTTTACCTTTTTTATCAACAGTTTCTTTTTCACGATATATCTCAAAATATCCCTCTAAATATCCATCAATTTTCACTTTTTACGTCCCATATAATAAAAACTATTGGAGATATTACCATTCATCGTTTTGAAAACTGTTTTTTCAAATATTAATTCTTCATATTCTTCAGTTAGTTTTGATATATGTTTTATAGTATGATGTCTCAGAGTTAATCCTTCAGGGAGTTCAAAAACTCCATATATCCCATATTCATCTTCATATTTCTGGTAACGTTCAAGATTTCTCTGATCATTATTTAAAAGAAAATCACTGATATACAAAACACCTCTAGTTGTGAGTACTCGTGTTATCTCTCTTATTAGATTTTTCTGTTCTTCAGTCTGAAAATTACTAGTGAGAACTCCAACAAGAATTACAGCATCAAATTCATCATCAGGAAATGGTAATTTTTTTCCATTGTTCTTAACAAGTTTTAAATAAGGATATAACTCTGATCCTCTTTTTATCATCTTTTCAGAAAAGTCAACACCAGTTAAATTCTTAAAACTATTATTATGAAGTTCATTTAAGATTCTACCATAACCGCAACCTACATCCAGGATTTTCGTTCCTTGAGAGGTATGTTTTTTAAATTCTTCCATTTTGAATGGTGTGGGAAATTCTTTTTCTTCCGCTAATTCATCCCAGCACTTTTTCTGGTTTTTAATTTTGTTCATAGTTTGTTCTCTTTGGTATCATTTTCAACATGTAAGTATCCATGAGATGTTTAAATTGCATCCAAGAAGGAGTTATGTTATTTTTATCTTTAATTATATTTGGATTTTAATTAAAAAAAGGAATAATTGCTGTATAATCAACAGTAGATAACTTCGATTTTTCTTTTTTCTTTATAAGATTCCATAATTTCTAGTAATGTGTTAAGACCATGTAAAAGTCCTTTACCTGAGATTGCCTCAGTTGGGAGTATGGGAACATTGGGGTGATTTTTTAATGGTTCATTGTTTAAGTCCTGTTTATTGGCAAATATTACGTAAGGCACGTTTTTTTCTTCAACAAAATTTATCATCCTGATGCAAGTGTTAGTAATTCCTTGGGTGTTGTCGATAAATATAATAGCACCATCCATATTTTTGGATAAAACGTTTCTCATAAACTTGAATTTGTCTGCTCCAGTTGGGCTGAATATCTGAAGTTTTTTATTATTTATGATGGTCTTCCCATAACTTGCAGAATCAGTTTTTTTCAGATTTTTACATACATGTTTAAGGGCAGTTTTTTTACCAGCACCGGAGTTTCCCAGCATCAAAATTTTTTTAATTTCCATATAATCACCTATAAATCACTCTAAATTCAATGATACCATACAGCTCTCCTAAAAACGCACTCAATCACCCTAATAAATTGATATATGTATGAATAACTGGGTTAAGTTCATAAAATGGCTTTTGAGTAAAAGTTCTCAAAGCTAAATAAATAATCTTACCAGTTTCACATACATGCGCATCACAGTATTACAATATTTTCACAAAAAAATAAAATTCATCTCAATCCAATGTGCCAAAATTCACATTATATAAATAATGGTCTGTGGGCATGAATATTGCTTTCAGTGACTTGACGGATTAAATCCGATATTTAGCCCACATTTCAAATAAATAGTTATGAAGTAGAATGGTTGATAATGGAGGGATGATGGAGGATATGGGGAAAAATCCGTTTTAACTGATTAAAAGATTAGTCAATTGCAGTTTCTCCTTTTTCAGTGGTTCTTATTCTTATTATATTTTCTACAGGGGATATGAATAATTTTTCACTCACATTTTCTGTTTTCACTGCTTCCAGAGCCTGGACCAAATATTCAATTTCTTCTTTTTTGATAATCATCATCATTTCCATTTTTGGTGGTAATTCTAACTCATAAATACTGGCACGGTATGTTTCCATTTTTTCATTGATGGGGTCCTGGTATTTAATATCAATTAAGGTTATATTGGAAAATCCAAATTCTTTCAGGGAATTTTTCACATTTTCTAGTTCAATTGGATGGAAAAAGAACCTTACTTTACAAAATTCTGTTTCAGGCCGTGGTGAAGATGATGGGTTTTGATAGTTTTCTATTGATTCAAAGTTTTGTTCTGGTTCGTAGTTTTGTTCTGGTTCGTAGTTTTGTTCTGGTTCGTAGTTTTGTTCTGGTTCGTAGTTTTGTTCTGGTTCGTAGTTTTGTTCTGGTTCGTAGTTTTGTTCTGGTTCGTAGTTTTGTTCTGGTTCGTAGTTTTGTTCTGGTTCGTCATGTTCAATTATAGGAGTTTCTTGCTCATGTTTCTCGATTAGTTTCAATAACATTTTCAGGCCGTCATTAATCCCGATTCCATCCCTTATAATGGTTGGGATAATAAGTTCGCCTTCAACATACGTGTTCATTTCATATTCGCCAAAATCGGCTCGATTGGCAAACAAAACAAGTGGTATGTTTTCTGTGTTAATTAAATTGATAATTTCCAAATCTGTTTTGAAAATTCCCACCTGGGTCTCAATAAAAACAATAACTCCATCCACATCTCCAGATAATGCTTGTTTAATTGAAATAAATTCCTGATGCCCAGGTACATTAAATAAATAATTGTTTTGTCCATCAATTTGGATTTTTCGGTAATTAAAACTCGATAATTCAATTTCCTCTTTCATTATTATGTTTTCATTGAAATATTTTAGTAGTTCTTCAGAGTGATCATGGGTTGAGTTATAATTGCTGAAGATAACGATTTTTCTAACATTGATTACGGATTCATTTTCCAATTCAGTCACCTTAAATTATAATTACTACAATATTTTGGATTTTTTTCTCTTTTCTGAGATAATTCTTTTTCAAGATAGTTATTTTAATTAATCATTATGCAGATAATGAAATAAATCAAATATGAACTAATTTAGAGGTATTTTATAATAACTACTGAATAAATAAATTAAAAAAGTGGTTTAAATTATTAGTAGCTTATGGCATGAATTTCATTAGCGTGTTTATTTTCCATTAATCCTAATAAAATGTTTAAACCTTCTATAACACCTTTACCTGATATTGCTTCTGTAGGAATTATATGGACACATGGATAATGGCTGTATAATGGGCCGTTGTTTAAATCCTGTTTGTTGGCAAATATTATGTAGGGAACATCTTTTTCCTCCACAAAATCAATCATCTCTTCACAGTTAGGAGTTATTCCCTGAGTATTGTCAATTACTATAATGGTTCCATCCATGTTTTTGGATAATATGTCTTTCATGAATTGAAATCTCTCTGCACTGGATGGACTGAATATTTGAAGCTTTTTATTATTTCTAATGGTTTTCCCATAACTTGCAGCTTCAGTTTCAACCAAATTGTTACAGATATGTTTCAAGGCAGTTCTTTTCCCTGAATCTGAGTTTCCTAACACTAAAATTTTTTTAGTTTCCATTTGATCACCAACAATATTTGACAGGAATACGGAAGCCTTCTTCCGATAAAACTGTTCGTTTTTATGGTATATAAATTTATCCACAACATTGCTAATTAACCAAAAATTTGTTTATCTAAAATGAATTTTACTGAATATTTATCTAATATCTGTATAGGTAAGATACTCAAAAAAAATAAATGAAAAATATTATCATGCTAGTTCAATAGTACTGGGAGGTTTATCACTCACTGAAAGAGCAACATGTGTGACTTCAGGAATCTCAGCAGTTACTCTTTTAGAAATCGTTTTAACCATTTCCCATGGCAGTTCAGGGACATCTGCAGTCATAGCATCCAAAGACTCAACCATTCGCAGAACAACTAAGTATCCATAATCCCTTATATCGCCTTTCACACCAGTAACCTTGGTGTTGGTGAGTACTGCAAAGTACTGCCACAAAGTTTCATCCAGACCCTCCTTTTGCACTTCCTCTTCTACTATGGCATTAGCTTTGCGGCATATCTCAATTTTTTTCAGGGTTATTTCCCCTGCAATTCGCACTGCCAGGCCAGGACCTGGGTATGGTTGCCTATTTACCATTTCGGGAGGTAAACCCATCTCTGTTCCGATGATTCTTACTTCATCTTTGTACAACTCTCTTATAGGTTCAACAATCTCTAAAACCATCCCATGGGGAAGGGCCAAATTATGATGAGATTTAATATCACCCTGACTTTCAATCCAGTCCGGGGCAATGGTGCCCTGCACCAGAAACTCAGCACCGATTTTTTCAGCCTCTCTTTCAAAAACCCGAATGAACACTTCACCAATGATCTTCCTTTTTTCTTCAGGGTCTTCCACACCCTGCAGTTTACCCAAAAATTCTTCACTGGCATCAATATATTTTAGATTTAACCGGTTTTGGAAAGTATTCCGAACGTAATCGGCTTCTCCTTCTCTGAGGAGGCCATGATCTACAAAAACCGCAGTCAAATTCTCCATAATAGCTTTAGAAACCAGAACTGAAGCTACTGAGCTATCAACACCACCTGAAAGGGCGATTATGGCTTTTTTATCTCCTATGGTTTTTTTGATTTCATCAATGGATTCTTTAATGAATGAAGACGGATCTAACATGTTTATTCACCTTACATTACGAAATAACCTGGCTAATCTAATTTCACTTATTGTACATATTCGATTTCTATTTTTTTTATCTATGAATTCATTTAAATTGTCATTATAATTAAATCCATATCATTTATATTAAGAATCAGAAACATAGTGATTCGTTCTTTAATGGATAATTTATAATTTTCACTTCGTTTTTTAGTATAGTATCCAGCAACAATTAACGGTTAAAATATTTCAAAGGATTTAAATAAATTTTAACAATGTTTACACCTTAAAAAAGTGATAAATTAGAATAGTTTCCAATGGCTACTTTAAAAAATGAAAAAAAATGATATAAAAACCCGAGAAAAATCAACCCCAACTTCACAGTCCCTAATTTTAGATATATTTATATATGATCATTTGATATCATTTGATATATTTTAATAACAACATCATTGTCTATACCGGTGATTTCATTCAAAAATAGAGGCTTTGAACTATTAACGAAGGCTTTGAACTATTAACGATATATTGGCAATTAATTTGATATTTAATACTTTAAATGCATTTTAAAATTTTTATTCTAATGGTTTTTTATAAATTTAGGGGATTGGGGGCACATGGCAACGAAAAAGGAAGATGAATCACAGATAAAAGATGTTATAGGAAGAATTTTGAAACATCCAACTGAAAGTGTTCAAATCCAATTCTTTAGATATATCTTTGTTGGAGGGGCTGCATTTATTGTGGATTTTCTTTCATTATTCATATTAACAGATTATTTTGGGATTTATTATATTATATCTGCTGCTTCAGCCTTTATTTTAGGTCTGGTGACTAACTATTTATTGAGTATAAAGTGGGTTTTCAATAAACATAACTTTGATAATAAAACCATTGAATTTAGCCTTTTTGCAGTTATTGGCATAATAGGTTTGGCTTTGAATGAGATTTTTATATGGTTTTTCACATCTGAATTAGGTATTTACTATCTGTTTTCAAAGATCATCACAGCGATAATAATACTTTTCTGGAATTTCTTTGCTAGAAAATTCACTTTATTTTGATAGGGTTTAATATGAGTCAAAAAATAGCGATCATTATTGGTGCGGGTCCTGCAGGTTTAACTGCAGCCTATGAGTTAATAGATAAAACTGATATTAAACCAATTTTATTGGAAGCAACTGAAAGTATTGGTGGCATTTCAAAAACAGTGAATTATAAAGGTAATCGGATTGATATTGGAGGGCATAGATTTTTTTCCAAGTCAGATCGGATAATGCAATGGTGGCAAAATATTCTTCCATTACAGGGGAAACCAGCCAAGGATGACCGGGAGTTGGGAAGAAGCGTACCTCTTGCTGATCAATACCTTAAACGGGATTTGAGGTCCCGAAATTTAGGACGTTTAGATCCTCCTGACCCTGAAAAAACTGATGAAGTAATGCTTAACAGAAGCAGGCTTTCCAGAATATTTTTCCTTAGAAAATTTTTCAATTATCCAGTTTCCCTAACTTATAACACATTCTCCAATTTGGGAATAACAAGAACTGTTAAAATAGGTTTAAGCTACATAAAAGCGTCTTTCTATCAGATCAAACCTGAAAAATCCCTTGAAGACTTTTTCATAAATAGGTTTGGTGTGGAATTGTACAGTACTTTCTTTAAAGATTACACAGAGAAAGTGTGGGGAGTTAAATGTAGTGAAATAAAAGCTGATTGGGGATCACAAAGAGTAAAGGGGCTTTCAATTACCAAAACAATTTCACATGCTATTTTTAAAAATTTCTCCCGAGATTTGTCCACATCCCAGAAAAATGTGGAAACCAGTCTAATTTCACAATTTATGTACCCTAAATTTGGTCCTGGACAGATGTGGGAAGAGGTAGCTAAGATTATCACTGAAAATGGTGGTGAAATAGACTATGGGAGCCAAGTTATTGGAATAAAAAGTGATGGTCAGTATATTCAGGACGTTCGAGTGGTGGAAAAATCGAGTGGAGTTGTGAAAAATTTAGAGGGAGATTATTTCTTCTCTTCAATGCCAGTCAAGGATTTGATAAATTCATTTGAGGGAGAAATTTCTCCTGAAGTTCAAAAAGTGGCTAACGGATTGATGTATCGAGATTTCATCACAGTGGGGCTCCTTCTGAAGAAATTAAAAATTAAGAATCAGACTAAAATAAAGACAATCAATGATTTGGTTCCGGATAACTGGATTTATATTCAGGAAAGAGATGTAAAGCTAGGCAGACTTCAAATATTCAATAATTGGAGTCCATACATGGTTGAAGATGATGAAAATGTCTGGATAGGTTTAGAATACTTTTGTAATGAAGGGGATGAACTGTGGAATATGGATGACCACAAATTTGCAGATTTTGCCGTTAATGAGCTTGCCAATATTGATATAATTAACAAGGAAGATGTACTTGATTGGGTGGTTATCAGGGTGCCTAAAACCTATCCTGCTTATTTTGGGACTTATGATCGTTTCTCGGTGATCAGAGAATTCACAGATCAATTTGTCAATTTGTTTTTAGTTGGAAGGAATGGTATGCATCGTTACAATAACATGGATCATTCAATGCTCACGGCTATGACTGCAGTGGAGAATATATGTCAAGGTATTACTTCAAAGGATAATTTGTGGATGATCAATGCTGAAGAAGATTATCATGAAGAATGATTCATTAAGAACATTAGATAATTTTAGGGGTATTTAATGGCAATTAAGGATTTAAAAAGAGAACAGATCCAGGCAATTATATGTATTTTTCTTTTATTAGGCACTACTGTTGCAGTTTTTGAGTACACAGTGGAGATTAGAAAACCCTATTTTGGCGAACTTTCTGATGGTCTCCATGTGTGGTTAACCGCAAGTACCTTGAAATTCGCAAAAAACTGGTATTATGAAGGACCTTTAAATTTAAAGTTTGGAATGTTTGAAAATCCTCGATCCATTGAATTTCAAAATCTTAGCAGCAGAAAACCGTATCTTAGCTATCTTCCAGGTTCTATTATACCCATATATTCTTTAAGCGTAATTACTGGACAGGAACCAAATGTTCCATTAATAATGTATTATAATCTTTTTAACCATTTTTTAATTGCTTTTTTGCTATCACTAACAATATTTATTTTCTTAAGACAAATAAAAGTTGATCTTTTAAACTCTTTCCTTTTTTCCACTTTGCCCATATTCTTAGAACTCTTACTACCCGCACCATTATACTGGCATCAGAACGTGTTTTTTTCTGATCAGGCAGTTATTCTGCCATTTGTTTTGTATGTCTTTTTAGAAGTTATTATTGATGGGTTGAATGATCGGTATATAAGGGTTTTGGGTATTTTGCAGAATTTGGTATTATTTTATGGCTTTTTAACGGATTGGTTGTTTGTTTTTGTTGCTTTAATGGTATTTTTAAAGCGTATTTTTGAAGGGAAGATTCAATTCAACAGAAAAATTGGCACTTTTCTAAAAGAAGGTTTTAAATTTTGGTTGGCACCACTTATAGCAATAATAATCCTTTTATATCAAATTTTTTCATGGGATCGTTTTGGACTGGTTTATAACAAGGTTATTTTTAGAACTGGAATAACAAATAAGGGGGTAACTGTACCTCCTCCTTATCATTGGGTTGAAGGTTTTATAAATGGATATGGCGAAATAGGGCTTTATGCTCTTTGTTTTGCTTTGGCTGTTGTTGTAGTTGTTTTGTTGTTTGTTTTATTACAGAAACTTTTAAAGAAAGAAACAGATTTGAAAATTAAAAGAATATGTGCACTTATGTCTATTTTATTGATACCATGTATTTTGCAGGTAATCACGTTCAAGAATCATTCTTTGATGCATTCTTTTTCGATTCTAAAGTTTTCTGTGCCTTTAGCAACCATTCCATTCGTACTTGCGCCTGTTTCTTTATATTTGATTTTGAAAAGTAATATTAAGATTCCAAATATTAAATTCAACTTATCAAAAAATTTGAAAGTAGATGTTGGATTTTTAATAATTTTTTTATTGGTATTTTCAGCGGCAAGCATCTATTTGGTTAATGAACATCCTCATTACAAGCAATATTGGTTTAAGGCAGGTAATCCACATTATAACATATTTGGAAATTCCATAAGGGAAAACACCAATTATGATGATATAATATTTTCACCAAATGTTGAAATTTCCTTTAATCCGCCCCAACAGATTTCTTATTCTATGAAACGAGTATATAAAATCAATTCAACTGAAGATATTGGAAGGTTTACTAAAGGACTCTCGGGTTATCATATAGTTATCCTGTTCTGGGGTTATCCTTCAGAAAAATGGGAGAAAGAACTGGAGAATGCTACTATGGTTCAAGATGGTAATTGTTATTATTATCGGCTGAACTAGGGGACTATTTGTATTGTGAGGATATTTTATTGTATTATCTGTATGTTTTGGAATAAATTTCAAAATTATAGTTTTGAATGTTCAGAACAGACTGTGTTGAAATTTTCAAATACTCTCGGCCCTTCTGGAGTATGATAAACCTCAGGATGGAATTGTATTCCATATAAAGGTTTCTCAGGGTGTTTCATGGCTTCAATGTCACATATGGGTGATGAAGCAAGTATTTTAAATCCAGGGGGAAGTTTGGTTACTTCGTCTTTATGGGAAGCCCATACATCTAGCTGAGGTCCGAGACCCTTGAAGATATCGTTCTCATCCTGGATGTTGATTTGGATCTGGGCATAACTTTCTGAGCCCGCAGATCCTATTCCACCGCCGTAGGCCTGGGCAATAATTTGGTGGCCGAGGCAGATTCCCAGAATGGGGTAATCCAGTTTTTTAACATATTCTGTGCTGTTACCAGATCTTTCCACTGAAGGACCTCCCCCTAATATGAGTCCTTCGGGTTCTTTATCTTCAATTTCAGAAAGTGAAGTAGTGTTGGGCACCAGCTCAGAGGGTATTTTCAGATAGTGAAGGGTACGGTGGATGCGGTGATTGTACTGTCCATGATTATTAATCACTAATATCATTATAGGTGTTCTCCTTGGATCTGTCTGTTTAAATTTATCGTTTAATCTGCTTTAACTTTTAATATAGATGACTGATGCTTATTTATTTATTAATTGACTATGATCCTGATTAAATTTGTGTTATGGAAATATTTTTATGTTGAAATGGCAATATAGAAAAATATGGAACTTCAAGACATTTTACTCATACTGGTGGCCCTGGTGCTGGCAGTGGTTTTTTTCTATGTATTCATATGGTTACTTCCAGTTATAATTATACTGGTAATAGCCTACATAATATACATATTTTTGAAGGGATCATAAAATTTTTGGGAGCATTACAATCTTTGATGTTCCTTAATTTAGGAAATATTGGCCCCTTTGATAACTTAGTATTTTTTTTATCATTAACTAGGTTTTTTTAAGTGGAAATAAAGGTTGATAATATGTTTCAAACAGAAGAATTCAAAGGATTGAATGCGAATTTAATGGCACTTAAGAAAGAAGTAGGGGATGCTGAAAAAGTTACTTTTGTAGGTATTCCAGGTGTTTGCAGTCCATTTGCCGAACTATTCGCCTATGTAATTCGAGATAAAGAATCAGTATTTATGGCCAGAACTGATATGGAAAGCGCACGTAAAATAGAGAGCACTCCTCTTGGTATGCAATTTTCCCAAGAAGCCGATCCCCATTCTGGTGTTGTAGCACTGCTTGGCGGACTTTCTATGCCCCAATATAATGTAGACATAGAAGATGTTAAAAAACTCTTAAATGAGATCCTCGAACCTAATGGAAAGATCATTGGACTCTGCTATATGGACATGTTTAAAAAGGCAGGTTGGGATGAGTTAATTGATTTTGACTGTATAATAAATGGTATTCTAACAGGAGATATTAGAAAAAAGGAATAAGATAAAAATATAGGATATTAGGATATCGGTTATTATGCCAGATCTTTATTCTTTGGGAATGGAACATGGTCTTCTCTATGAGACCATCATCACCACCCAAAACAGGGATGGAACACCCAATGCAGCACCAGTAGGGGTGGTATGCAAAAATGAAAGCGAGATAGTCCTTTACCTTTTCAAGGGGTCAAAAACTTATCTGAATGTGAGGCGCAAGAAGACTTTTTATGTTAATATATCAAAAGACCCCCTCTTGTTTGTTCAATCAACCATCGGAAATCTGGACGGTGAAAAGTTCCAAAAACAAAAGAGTGGATTTTCTCTCAAGGACGCAGATTCCTTTTTCAGGGCCGAGGTAACTCATGAAAGGATCATAGAACGGAAAGATCAACTGGGAACATCCACTATGAATATTGTAAGGGCCAATGTTAAAGAAGTTGTCGAGGTCAATCAACACGCTGAACCTTTAAACAGGGCAATTTATGGGATCATTGAGGCGTTAATATATTTAACCCGGATTGACATTGTTTCTGAAGATGAAAAGAATAAAAATCTCGATAAAATAAATGAAATCTCCAGAGTGGTGAATAAAGTGGGTGGAGAAGACCATAAAAAAGCCATGAAGATGATCTTGAATGAATTAAAGGTTAAATAATCACATTTTCTCAATATAACTTTTTTTGATAGAATCATTTCATGAAAATTTGATTTGGAAATAAAATATTTGAATAAAATAAATATTTGAATAATATTTCAAATAAAAATTAGTAATTATTAAAAATTACTAATAATAAAACTCTTTCCGCCTTGCTTCCAACAGATAAGGTTCTTTTCCCAGAAGTTCTGATGCTACTATTATTTCTCCACCAGATTCTTCTCGCACAGATTTTAAAAAATCAAAACAGCCAAGATCCCTTAACAGATGATGGTCCACAACCACTCTTGGTATTTTACTTGCTATTTCAACAAGATTTTCCCGGGCTTTTTCAATATCCTCTGTTTCCAGGGCAAAACCCTCAAGGTAAGTAGGAGGACCACTTAAAATCACAGTATCTGGTTTTTCATCAATTATAATATTTTTAGAACCTTCATAGATTGGACCCTGCACATCAGAAGCATGCATCACCTTCTCTTTATTCCACTTTATAGTGGTGGATATTACAAAGCCCATCCGACTTCCCTCCGGGCCATGAGGGAGAGGTTTTGAAAATTTCAGAACGGTCTCACCAATTTCAAAAGTATTTCCATCAGCGTAGGTGATGTCACGGTTTCCCATGATTTTTAGATTCTTTAAAAAGTCACGGGCCCTTTTTTGCTGACTTTTATTTATATGGGAAGTGGGATGTTTTATAAACAGCTTTTTATCCCTATAGATCTCTTCTGCATATCTAGGGGCTGAGGCCAGGTGTCGTCCCAGACTGAAAGGTGTAAAATGATCATGATGATAATGGCTGATGGTGATAACATCGGCATTAACAGCATAATCTTGAATTCTAGTCCGAGTTTCATGCAGAGCATCAAATTCATCCTTCCATGGGGGAAATCCAAATCTTTTAGGGGCAATGGATGTCCCAGGGTCCAGGAGTATTTTCTGGTCAGTTTCAATGAAGGTGGCCATGGAGCGGACACCCATACTT
Organism: Methanobacterium sp. PtaB.Bin024; assembly: GCA_002067065.1. Classification (GTDB taxonomy): domain Archaea; phylum Methanobacteriota; class Methanobacteria; order Methanobacteriales; family Methanobacteriaceae; genus Methanobacterium. Next base: position 13,262 of record MVPY01000031.1, on the reverse strand, counting down.
TCAAAGGCCAGGGGCACAATTTTCATGATCAAACACCCAATTTAATACTCTTTATCTTTGAATTGTATTAGTAGAAAAACCGATTTATTTTATAACATCAACAAATTGGAAGCTTTCAACATCGAACAGACCTTTATCGCTGATTTTTAGTTTGGGAATCACCAGAAGTGCCATAAAGGACATGGTCATAAAGGGTGAAGCAAGTTTACATCCCATATCTCTAACTGCCTCATGTAACTGGTTTAATTGGGAAGACACATCTTCTGCCCTTTCAGTGCTCATAAGACCGGCGATTGGAAGTTCTAATGAATAACAATCCCCATCAGATACAACAACAATCCCTCCATTATTTTTAGAAAGCATATTCACAGCTTCTGCCATATCAAGGCTACCCTTACCAACCACGACGATGTTATGTGAATCGTGGGCAACGCTAGAGGCAATCGCCCCTTTTTTAAGTCCGAATCCATGTATAAAAGCATTTGAAACATTATCATGACCGTATCTTTCCACGACTGCAATTTTCAGGATGTCTTTTCCTGCGTCAGCTTGCAGATGACCGTCAACAACTCTCAAAACAGCTTCCGTCTCCTTGGTAAGTAGTTGGCCTTCTACTACTTCAATCACTCTAACTTTTTCTTCTTCATGAGAAGAATGAACTTCAAAATCAGATGCTTTTTTGGGTTTAACCCTGAAAGTACTCTTTAAAGGAAGGGGGTCCACTTGGAAGAGTGGGTTGCCGTTTTGAGACACCAATTTTCCTTTAATCCACACTTTTTCCACGTTGAAATTTTCCAGATCATCCACCAACACCATATCTGCAGGGAAACCCGGTTTCAGGGCCCCACAATTCAAATGGTAATGGTTAGCAGGGTTTAAGGTGACCATTTTCAGGGCGTCTACAGGATCCATACCTAGTTCTACGGTTTTCTTCAGAGTTTGGTCCATGTGACCATTTAACAAGTCTTCAGGGTGCCGATCATCTGATACCAGGAATTCTCCACCAACAGAGACCAGTTCCTCCATGTTGTGGGCAGATGAACCCTCCCGGATCATGATCTTCATACCCAAACCCTTTTTTTCCTGGGCTTCAGCTAGGTGGGTGCACTCATGGTCCGTGGATATGCCTGCTCCAATGTAATCACACAGATCTTTTCCAGATAACAATGGGGCATGACCATCAACTGGTTTCAGGTGATGCTGGGCGATTTTAATCTTTTCTAAAACCTCAGGATCCTTTCTGATAACTCCGGGGAAGTTCATCATCTCCCCCAAAGCCACCACCCAGTCATTATTCATAAGGGTGTCTATATCATCAGGATATAAACTGGCTCCTGATGTTTCAAAAGGAGTTGCTGGGACGCAGGAAGGTGCGGTGAAGAACACCTGCAGAGGGGTGGTAGCTGCATCCTTCATCATATACTTGATCCCCTCAACACCAAGGACATTGGCGATTTCATGGGGATCAGCCACCACTGCCGTGGTTCCATGGGGAACCACAGCTTCAGCAAAACGGGAAGGTGTAAGCATGGAACTTTCAATATGGATATGGGAATCAATGAAACCTGGTAAAATATATCCGGGATACTCTCCTCCTATCTCCCTTAAACAGGTGATAATGCCATTTTTAACTTCAATTTCGGCAGGATAAATCTCTTCTGTAAAAACATTGACTAAATTTCCTTTTATCATATTCATTTCCCCATCTTGAATGGATTTGTTAAAGTTTAACGTGATTTAAACTTTATTAATCATTTGTTCATTCTTCTAACGTTTAAGGGAGGTTCACTAGTTAGTACTGTTATTTTTATTCCATTAGAACACAGAACACTAGGGAATTACATTGAAAAGTCATGATGTTATCTTAAAAAATTACCATGGTTTTTGTTTTTACTTAAAATAATCAAATTAATGGATATTTGGTTCCATGATCTTAAAATTCCCTGGAACTAATCATCCTTGAGTTCATGATAGAGCATGGGCAGAAATGCCCCCACATCGGTAACAATACCAACTACCTGAGCACTGCCACGGTCGCTGAGTTTGGTGACTGTGGCAGGGTTAATATCCACACAGATACTTTTCACCTGGGATGGTAGGATGTTTCCCACGGCTATGGAATGGAGCATGGTGGCGATCATGATCACCATATCCACATCCTGAACATACTTCCTCATCTCATCCTGGGCATCAATCACATCAGTTATAACATCAGGTAGGGGTCCATCATCCCGGATAGAACCTGCAAGTACGAATGGAATATCATTCTTCACACACTCATACATCACGCCTTCTTTAAGCACACCTTGTTCTACTGCATCCTTGATGGAGCCTGCCTGGTTGATCTGGTTTATGGCGTATATGTGATGGCGGTGTCCTCGTGCCACAGCTTCACCAGTCTTCACACAGATTCCCAGAGATGTTCCATAAAGCGCACTTTCAATATCATGGGTGGCCAATGCATTACCAGCAAAGATAACATCAACCAATCCTTCCCTGATCATTCTAGCCAGTACCGGGCCTGAACCAGTGTGGATAATGGCAGGTCCGCCCACCACAGCAATCTTACCCCCACAATCTTTAACTTCTTTTATCTCATTTGCAATGCTTTTTATAAGAGTTCTGAGGGGTTTTTCTGAGGATGCACCACTCCCCATGAACTCGAATACCCCAGTTTTACCTCGAGGTCTTTGAGGGGCCATTATTTTAATCCCTTCACGGCCCACCACTACCAGGTCACCTTTCTTTATCCTACCGATAGGTTTGATAATGGCTTTTTTGGTATGGGGGTCAACAATGATCATACAATCCATTTCAATGTTTTCTACAGGTATCCATTCATTCTGGTAGCGGATGAAAGTGGGATGGTTGGTTGTGGAATAAAAGTCAGCAGGTAAAGTTTTGTCTTTACTGGCAGCCTCTAACTTAACTTCGGAGATCTCCACCACCATGGCTCCGATTTCTGCCAGTTCATCCAGAATTTCTCCCAGAAGAGTTTCACTATCTGCTTGAACCTTAATCTGGGCAAGGCTGGTGTCTTTTTTCCGTTTACCCACTTCAAATTTCAGTATCTGGAAATCACCTCCCATATCCATAATAAGGTCCAGTGCTTTTGGCAGGGTAAGGGAGTCTATAATATGTCCTGTAAGTTTAACTTCTCTGGTATACATTTTCTTCCTCCTAATCCAATTTAAACCCGATGGATTTTTAAAATAAAACCTTTTTATTGGTATCTCTTTTGGAAATATGTGCTAAATGTGTTGAATCTTAATATAATACTCATCTGATAAATCTGGCTGGCTATCTATAAATATTTATATGTGTTCTATCATGTGAAGCAATTCTCCAGATTGGAATATAATTTAATGGATAAGATCAAGATGATCTGGATTCTGAAATAAGATTCAATAATTTAAAACAGCAATATAAAGAATTTATTGTAAGAATAAAAAGTCTAAAAGTATTTTAGCTGCATTGACTGATGTAACATCTCCAATGGAAGTGGATGAAACCTCAACTACATCGAATCCAATAACTTCTTTTCCCTTAAGATGAGAAATTAGGCTTTCCAGTTCCTCTGGATTTATTCCACATGGACTTGGTGTGCCCACACTGGGAGCATAAGCAGGGTCCAGTACATCAATATCCACGGTAACATAGAGGGGACCATCTATCTGGCTAATGATTTTTCCCATCTTTCTCAGATCCTCTTTTATATCATGGGGGGTGTAAAAATCAATACCATTTTTCCGTGCAAATTCAACTTCTTCTGGTGATGAAGAACGGATACCCATTTGAATTATTTTTGATGGGTTTTTATCATGTATCCGTCGCATAACTGTGGCATGGGAATATTTTTCCCCCATATAATCATCTCTGAGATCCATGTGGGCGTCAAAATGGAGTATGGTGACATCCTGCAAGTTATGCTGTGCGTTAATGGAATTTATAACTCCGTAACTTAAGCTATGTTCACCACCAATGGTTAAGGGGATTAATCCATCTTCTGACATGGAAGATATCACGGATTCCAGGTGCGTGCATGTTTTTTCCAGGTTTCCAGGAACCACTTCCAGGTTTCCAATGTCAGAGACATTTGCATCTAAAATTTTATCTGAAAATATGTTGTATTTTTCAAAGTTGTATGATGCTTCCCTCACAAAAAAAGGACCGAACCGTGCCCCGGGTTGGTAAGTGGTGGTGCTGTCGAATGGTACTCCTAAAATTCCAAAATAAGGACTATCTTTTTGGTTGGATTCTTCAAAATCATGGGAAAAAGCAAATTTCAGAGGATTTTCAGTGTAAAGATACATTTATCTAAATCCTCACCAAATTTGTAAAAAATAGGCATAGGTTCTCAGGAGGTCTATCTGATCCTCATGAGTTTTTTGTTGCCCATAGCCACGATATAATTAACTTCTACCCCTTCAATAAGGTCATCACTCAGATCATCTGGTATTGGCACTTCAAAGGTTTCATAAGTTTCCATGTCCATGAGTTGAACATCGCTACCCATCAGGGCCAGAACCTGTGCAGTTCTTTTGTCGATTATTGGGATTTCTATCTTGGCGTCTACTGGTTTTACCAGGTTTCTTTTTTGATTATCAAAAACTCCAATAGCATCAACACGAGCCTTTGCTGCGCCGTGTTTCCCTGGAGATGAAGTCTGAATATTCACAATTTTTGATGCTTCACCGTCCAATACTACATATTTACCTACTTTAAGCGTTTTAACTTCCACTACCTTAGTTGACATGCTATTTACCTCCGTATAATACGTACAATTCGGATCCAGTGGGGATCCATAAAGTTCAGAATCTAAAAAATAGAGTCTATGATAGATTTATTTCATATAGATGTAACTCTTCTTGGTTGTATGTTTTTATAAGTCTGCTTGTCTGTATAAATATATTTATAGATACCTCTCATCTGATATAGAAGTGCCTATATTTTTTTCCCTATTTAAATTTTTAAGTGAAATTACAAGTGATATAATGAAAGTTTCTATAACATCCGGAAAATCAGAAGGACCCACACGACTAAACGCCTTTGACAATGCCCTCCTTGATGCAGGTATTGGTGATGTGAATCTTATACCAGTTTCCAGTATACTGCCAAAGGACACAGAGATAGTGGAACTCCCACCTATTAAGGAAGGGAAAATGGTTAATTGTGTTCTTTCATGTGTGCATTCAGATCATCCAGGGGATTTGATAACTGCTGTGGTGGCAGTGGCAACTTCTGATGATTTTGGGTGTGTAGTGGAACATTCAGGAATAAATCAGGATCCTGAAAAGATCAAAGCCGAAGCAAAAACCATGGTAGAATATATGATGGAGGTTAGAGGACTTACCATTAAAGAAATCATCATAGCAGATGAAAATCATACAGTTAAAAAAGAGGCAGTTGCAGTAGCTGCAGTGGTGTACTTAAAATAATTAAATGAGGATTTTAGGACAACAGTCTCAAAACCCATTGTATGCTTTAAACAACAGTTAATGGCCAGAAAAAAAAATGATCTATGGTGAAATATCACATATATTTAGGATCATGAGTAACTGATGGATGATGCCTTTTCAAGGCCCAGGAGGATGATATTATAATGAATGATGAAACTATGGAATTTTGGAGTGAAACCTGCCAGGAGTTAATTAAAAAATCTCAAAATGCAATATCGCCACTCATAGGGTCTCTAGAAGGGTCTAAAATCGTTAAAACAGGGGCAGATGGCACCCCAACCATGTATATCGATGTTGTGGCAGAGCAAAAGGTTATAGAAGTACTCGAAAGTATTGATAAACCCTTAACGTTGATCAGTGAAGAAATTGGCCAAGTGAATTTAGGAAAAGGCCAACCTGAAGTTGTAATGGTAGTGGACCCACTGGACGGTACCAGCAATGCTGTTAAGAATATCCCAGCTTATGGAATATCAGTGGCAGTGGCACCGATTTCAACAGATCAAAAGGGTCCGTTAACAATTCAAGATATTCAGATGGCTTTTGTGAAAAACTATGCAACAGATGATTTTTATACAGCAGTTAAGGGTGAAGGTGCTTGGGTCAACGGAAAAAATCCCACACCATCATCTAAACAGGATTTATCTCAAATATCATTAGGAGCTTATGTTTACAGAATGAATATGGGAAAAATAGAAAGCCTATGTAAGAGTGTAAGGAGAATGAGGATTCTCGGAGCAGTGGCCATAGAAATATCTTACGTTGCCGATGGGACTTACGATGCATTTGTTGATGTCAGAGATAATCTGAGGCTGGTAGATGTGGCAGCTGCTAAACTGATACTGGAAGAAAGTGGGGGAATGGTGACTGATCGTTATGGTAAATCTTTAAGTGGAAAATTAAGTGTTTTGGAGAAAACTTCCATGATAGCTACCTGTAACTCAGTTATTCATGAGGAGATAATTCGTATAGTGGAGGGGATTTAAATGATCATGGGACTGGTTGCCCGTAGTGATATAGAAGATGCGGTAGAATTTACAGGTAAGTTAGCTGATTTTTTAACTGAAAAAGAAGTTAATATTTTATTAGATATTCCTCTGGCCCAGAAACTGGGTAGATATCAGGATAAACAGTGTGCACTGGAAGATATGGATGTGGATATGGTGGTGGCGGTGGGGGGAGATGGAACCATCCTTCGTACCCAAAGTTACATCAGTCACAAAAAAATCCCACTCATAGGAATTAATATGGGAACAGTAGGGTTCTTAACAGAAATAGATCCTGAAAATGCTTTCAGTGCTCTAGAAGAGATTCTTGCTGGAAATTACTCTGTTGAAAGAAGAAATCAGCTTATAGTATGGCACAAGCATGAGTTACCCCCTGCCTTGAATGAAGTAGTTATGATGACCCGGAAGCCTGCCAAAATGCTTCACATACAGATCAGTGTTGATGATGAGATTGTGGAAGAGTTACGCGCCGATGGGTTAATCATAGCCACTCCCAGTGGTTCCACAGCTTATTCCATGTCTGCAGGTGGACCAATCATAGATCCCAGGGTGAAAGCATTTATCATAGTCCCCATATGCCCATTTAAACTGGGAGCTCGACCCACAGTTGTATCAGATGAGAGCGTAATTAAGGTCAAACTCTTAAGAGAAGGCAAAAAAGCTATTGCAGTGATAGATGGTCAGTTTGAAGAAGAAATAAATTATATGGATGAGATCGTTTTCCGTAAATCCGAAAACTGCGCATATTTTGTACGTTTAACCAAAGATTTCTATCGTAAAGTCAGAGAAAAGTTAACTCAGGGCGGAATCAACTAATGAAAGTTCTGGTAGTAGACACCACCCACGGAGGTGCCATACTGGCATCTGAATTTTCCAAGAAACAGAATTTTGAGGTTTTCGCATGGGATATTTACCAGACCTTATCTTCTGATGTTAAATCCGCACTGGAGACTCAGGGAATCCAACTGGTAAATGAATCTTTTTTTGATGATTTTCCACAAGGAAAATTATCATCTTCTTTAGAAAATAGTGAATTAATGGTGGTTGCCCCTGTACACTGCAATCTGTCCCATCCAATTCACATGACGCATCATCAGGTTGTTTATTACCTTATGAAAGACAGGATATCGGTACCTGTAATTGAAGTCACTGGAGTTAAAGGCAAAACCAGCGTAGTAGCCATGCTTAAGGAAATATATCGAGAGGAAAATCCTCTTATTTTAAGCAGCCTTGGAGTTGAAGTTGTAAAAGATGATAAAGAGATTAACCTGCAGAAAGACATCAGCATAACTCCTGCCAGCATCATAACTGCCTGGGAACTTGCAGAAGAATTCTCAAGACGAGAAAATTACAATACTGGAATATGTATATTTGAATGTTCTTTAGGGGGTACAGGATTGGCAGATGTGGGAGTTATCACCAACATTGCTGAAGATTATTCCATCTCGCAGGGCAAAAGCTGTGCCAGCAAAGCTAAAAAACAGATGTTTCAAAGTGAAATTGTGGTATGTGACCATGATTCATACCAGAAGATTTATTCTAAAGTTTTAGATTCTCATATATTAAACCAGAAAACAAATACTTATTCTATAGATAAAAAATCTAATGTAACTGCTTTTAATATCAATTATGGCCTTTTTGAAACTTCCTTCCAGGTGAGGGTTAAGGATCTCAAAACAAGGGAGGGAAAAATTATTAACACCTCATTTGAATGTTCCACATTCGCACCATCAGAGTATCACCTGGAAAATGCTCTTTCTACCATATGTTCCTCATTATCCATGGGAACCCCTATAGAATTTATTGTCAGGGGTTTGAAAGATTTTAAAGGTTTATCTGGAAGAACCAGTATAAGAAACAATTACCTGTCCGGTGGAAACAGGAAGATAAGGGTGATTGAAGAAATAAATCCAGGTATAAATGTCACTGCAGTGAAAAAAGCGGTGAACATGATTAAAGAATATGAAAACCCGGCTCTGGTGTTGGGGGGAAGTTATGGGGTGACTTGTGAAGAAATTGATGAGGAAGCCCTTTCAGATTTTTTAAAAGGGTTGGATAATGAGATTCTGGTGATATTAACTGGAGAGTTAGGTAGAAGTATAATGGATAAGATAAAAGATGGAGTGATTTATCACAGCCAGATAGATTCTGCAGTTAATATGGCTGGAGAGTATGGGGCAAAAAATATTCTGCTTATCTTCCGTTCTAATTATTCTGATCTGGGAAGAAGATAACTTTTTAGGGAGTATTTCCAATATATCTACTATGTCAAAGAGGATTGGTGGGGAATTTTATCCATGACAACATTTATTAAAGATCATACAAAATCAATCAACTAAGGATTCTTAATTTAAGTTAGCTATGTTAGGCACCATGCTTATTATATAATAATAAACTTTTATGACTAGAATTCACATATAATCCGCAACATTCGGAGATGATGCATTGAAGGTAGGTACAAGGGGCAGCAGTCTGGCCATGGTTCAAACCAAAAATATTATCAATTCTTTATCAAATATAACAGATGACGAGATAGCAATAAAAATAGTAAAAACCACAGGGGATAAAATCAAAGATTCTCAACTTTATAATATAGATGTGAAAGGAGTTTTCACCAAAGAACTGGATAAGGCAGTACTTGAAGAGGATGTGGATTTTGCGGTTCACAGTTTAAAGGATCTTCCCAGTGAACTTGCCGATGATCTTGAAATAATAGCAGTACCCCCACGAGAATCACCCCATGAAGCACTGATATCTCCTTACAGTTGGGAAGAACTGCCTGAAGGAGCTACTCTAGGGACCAGCAGTCTCAGAAGAGAAGCATTTTGTCATTACTATCGGAAAGATTTGGCTATAAAACCGATAAGAGGTAATATTGGCACCAGAATAAAAAAAGTCACATCTGGTGAATATGACGCCACATTAATGGCTGAAGCCGGTCTTCGAAGATTGGAATTAACTCATCACATTCAGCAAAGATTTTCCTTAGATTACATGACTCCTGCAGCAGGTCAAGGAGCTTTAGCAGTAGTTGCACGGGGAGATACACCTAAAAGAAAAATTTTAGAAGCCCTGAATCATAGTACATCCTATCGCGAAGTAATGGCTGAGAAAAAAGTCTTAGAAGTACTGGGAGTGGGGTGTCAGTGGCCCCTCGGGGTCTGTGCAAGAGTCCAAGGGGATGAAATGGAACTCAAAGGTATTCTATTAAGCAAGAAAGGTGAACTCTTATCTCAACATAGAGTAAGAGGTTCTGTTAATGATTATGAACGGATTGGTCTTGAAGTTGCAGGCCACATGCTGGAGGATTACTCGTGAATAAGGTAAATGTAGGAGTTGTTGGTGTAGGGGCCATGGGCCACAACCATGTCCGAGTATACACCAGACTCAAAAATGCCAACCTCCTTGCTGTTTCAGATCTTATGAAAGGCACCCTGTCGGAAGTATCCAAGAAATACGACACCGTTGGGTTTGTTGATTACGATAACATACTTAAAATGCCGGAAATAGATGCAGTCAGTGTTTGTGTACCCACCACTTATCATTATGAAGTGGTTATGAGTGCCATTGAACAGGGGAAACACGTACTGGTGGAAAAACCCATTGCATTCACCCTTAAAGAAGCAAAGGACATGGTAAGGGCAGCCAGGAAAGAAGGAGTAAAACTGGCAACAGGCCATGTGGAACGTTTCAATCCAGCGGTTTTAGAGGCAAAAAAGCTCCTCCGAGAAAAACTGATAGGAGAAGTGGTTTCCGTATCTGCAAAACGGGTAGGGCCATTCCCACCACGGATAAAAGATGTGGGAGTAACCATCGATCTTGCCATCCATGAGGTGGACGTGATGGCATACCTAATGGACAGTCCGGTTTCCAGGGTTTACGCCCATGTAGGCAGTCGACTGGAAAAATGTGAATACGAAGACCATGCTGAGATCATGATGGAGTTCTACAACCAAGCCACAGGCATGTTAGAGGTGAACTGGCTAACTCCCTACAAGAAAAGGCAACTGGAAGTCACTGGAACTGATGGTATTATTTCCCTGGACTACATTGACCAGAATGTGGAGGTTTATGGGAAAAACGCCAGAAAAGTTAGGGTACCTCACCATGAACCCCTTATGGAAGAACTGGACTCCTTCTTAAATGCCATTATTTTGGATGAAAAACCAAAAATCACAGGAGAAGACGGAATTCATGCCTTAAAGACAGTTCTTGCTGCCATGAAATCTGCCAGGGAGAAAGTTCCAGTCAATATTGATATTGATATAGATTAAGAGTCATCAAGCAATCCTTGAATAATAATAAAAATCATTGAACAATAATAAATATATTTTAATAAATCCCATAATTTATATCAAAAAACCATTAGAATCAAAGTTAAAATCACTAGAATTAAAGTTATAACCAATTCAACAAATACCATAGTCGTTTTTAAGAAATCTGGAGGGGTATAATGGACCAAAAACTTATTGAAAAGGCTCATGAACTTAGAAGCAGAGGTTTCACCACTGGTGAGATAGCAGACGAACTTAATGTCTCAAAAGACACTGCCCGGTGGCTTATACTCCAGGGAACGGACAAAACCAAAGAAAAAGCTGAAGAAAAGGCACCTCTTGATTTTGCTATAAACTGGAAGAGTCTGGGTGGTAGCTCCACCAGAATGTCATATGTTTCAGCTGCCATGGCAGATATGGCCCTGCAACACGGTGATGTAGAAGTAGTGGTAGGGATCACGGTAAGTGGAATACCATTTGCCACCATGATGGCCGAGTTTATGGATGCAGACATGGCAGTGTTCCACCCCATCAAACACCGTAAAGGAAAAGATGCTAAAGGAGCGGTAAGCAGCAATTTTGCCTCTGTGGAGGGAAAAAGAGTGGTAATTGTGGATGATGTGATAACCAGTGGAGGAACCATTGGGGAGGCAATAAAAGTCTTCCGAAATTTGGGAGCAGAACCACTAGCCGCAGTAGTTTTAATTGACAAGAAGGGATTACTGGAAGTGGAAAAGGTTCCTGTAGAATCACTTATACGTGTTAGCAGGCTTGGATAAACCATTAAACTGTTTTTACCCTTTCTTTTCGATCCAATATCCTTTTTTTCAAAATTATTCTACTCTCTACTTATCCAAACTAATTTTAAAATAAGACTATCTTTAAAATAAGACTTTAATTGTTTCACAAATAAGAATTAAAGGCACATCATCATACTCTGTACCTTAATATGGCCCCAATACCTCCAAAGGCTCGGAATAACTGCATTCCTTCCTCTGTTTCTGTGGATATGATCTCCACATCTGAACCCACTTCTTCAGCCAATTTAATAAATTCACTGATAATATCTTCTGAAGAGGAAGGTTTCATGGTGTCTCCACAGTTATCACAGGCTATATCTTCGACTTCAACCTCATTTTTGATGGTTTTTACTTTTTCAGCCCCACAAGAGGTGCACTGGTAAGTGTATCTTTTGGATTTAAGATCTTCAGAGAGTAATAAAACATCTACTGCACCATTTATCAAGTTTTGTCTGACTTCTGCTTCACCATAGGATGCCAGGCCATTTTCATCCACCAGTTCAGTTAAAAAACGCTGAACCAGTTTCTTCTCACGCATGATGTCGATTTCAGTTAAAACCTCCATGGATTTGTCTATCACTTCGCGGATACCAAATTCGCCGGTATATGAAGTATCCACGGTGGTAATAATTTTTTGTTTGATTTCATGGTGGAGATAATCCCCATTAACGAAATCTTCCTTAGTATGACCAGGACCTCCAATTATAACTCCTTTAAGGCCTTCAACATCTAAAAATGCATCGTTCATATGGTCACCAATCCTTTTCAGGAATTCGTGAGCTGCGAGTTCAATTAACCGGTCAAAACGCCTTTGTGACTGCCCTCCTGCTTTGTGTTTTCCAGGAACACCGCTGGTAAGATTTTTGATTATGTCAATTCGTTTTCCTTTCATTAGTGCTATGGTGGCTTCCTTCCGGTCGATAACTGCCAGTCCATAGATTTCTTTGTCTTCAACAATTTCCTCCAGTGGTTCCAGGAAGAATTGGGAGTTACAATGGTAGATATAAGTCTGAACAGGTTCTGGAGGTTCGAAAACATAGGTTTCCATTTTTTCTGTTCCTGGACCTCCCTTTGGGATCATTCCCACAAATAAGACCAGACCTCTCTCTGGTGGCTTTGGGAAGAGCTTCATACGCTGCATTATAACCTCAATAGCAGATTGCACATTCTTTTTAGTTTGCTTACTTTTAATGTTAGCACTCTGACTAAGCTCCTCTCGCATGTGCTTCACAACATCACTGATCTGCCTATCTGGGGGTATGTAGACAGACACCAGCTCAGTACCTCTCCCTTTTTTCTCGGAAAGTTCTTTAAGTGTGCGTTTAACTTCGTAAAGTTCTGTTGATGATGGTTCTGACATCCAATATCACTCCTAAACCGGTAAAATTCATAAAAATATTCTTAATTAATTTAAATAGTTTGTAAAGGATACTCATTGGTTATCCTATAATACTCTAAACTGTGTTCATTTTAAAAAATCTTCCTTTTATATCCTAGAAAGTATCAGAGATATTTTGATATTTGTATGTTATCTAAACTTTATTATAGTAATGGTCTAATTACTTATCCAGTTGGATTATACTTAAATAGGTAATTCATGATTTCACTGGATATAAAGTTTTGATAATTTGGGAGGCAGTTATTTAGGCAATTAACTGGAAAAAAAGAATAGTATGAAAACCATTTTAGCATAAAAATTTAATCCTAAAATAGTCTGATTTTGAC
>MVPY01000030.1 GCA_002067065.1 Methanobacterium sp. PtaB.Bin024 | reverse complement strand
TAGGCGGCTCACGGATTTAGGACGGAAGAATGAATCGTATAATACTGTGATTGAACGCCTCCTTGATTTTTATGATGCGAATAAATAATTTCTCTTTTTATATTGCCTCCCAGAATGTTAATAAAAAGAATCCGAACATTAATCCTGTATATCATTCAACCAGACTATCTAAAAAAAATAGCCCCCTTCTATTTGTATCGTTTTATTAGGTCTTTGAGTCGTTCCTCAACCGGTTCTGGTTCTGGTTCTGGTGTTTGTGTGGGGTGTGGTGTGAACTTAAGACTTAAAGATTTGGTTTTATTCTTTTTGGGATCGTCCTCTGCGAGTACATCGCAGATAAGGGATTCCCGAACATCATCAACCATGATCCCTATGTTGTCTTTCTGCTGTGCCTTCTTAGGAGTTAGTATGACGCTGTTGCCTTCCCAAACACCATTATACTTATTTATTATGCCGTTGGTGATTTGGTGGAACTTCTCCACCTCTAATTCGTCTGGTGTGAATTCTATCCTCACCTTCTGATTTTCAGTATGTAAAATGTAGATGTTCATACTGTTGCCACCCTGTATGCGTTTAGATTATTCTTTAATGGTGCTATTAGTGTTACTTCTTTATCAACACCAAAACCATCCCGGTAATATCTATTGGTTATTTCACCATCACTCCTTTTCCTTCGGCTGATAGTAACATTACGGATAATACCATTAAATTGATGAATTAATCCGTAACTTCCAATATACAATGTTCCTTTTTCTGTTGGCATTTTAACCGTTGTCTGAACTGATTGACCACTCGTGTCACCATTTTTAGTGATGATTATACTGGAAGGACTATATCTTCCTGCAAAATCGTTCCAACCAGTTTCTATGTTATCATCTGCGAATCCATCCGCATAACTTATGTTTCCACTTGCATCACTGGTTAATAATCTCACTTTTCGGGCTGAGCCACTGTGATAGAATCGTATATTATTATATGAGGATGATATTCCTGCTTGGTGTGATAATATATTCCAGTTATAGCCAATGGCGCCAATGGGTTTATGTGTTGATGGGATATAAGCCTCGCATTCGATTGTTCCCTGTCCAGTTCCATCTCCAACTATATCCAACACTGATGACGGAGCAGTCAAACTTTCGGCTTCCATTGTTGTTCCACCCAGCGTCCAACTGAGCGGATACCTGGTGTTTGTGCACTGGTTGAAAGTGGCTGTTCCTGTAAGGGTTACCGTGGCACTAGTAATGGTTTTGGTCTGCGGACTCGTAGGAGTTACTGTACCCGTAGCACCTCCAGATAATTCATAACTCCCAGTCATGCAACTAAATGTGTATGTACCGTTGAGTGTTCCTGTAGTGTATGGACTTTCAGTGGTGAGTGCTTGGCTTACATCGGCGGTTAGTAGGTTGGTGTGTTTTTCCTCAATCAAAACCCCATCATTAGGGCCACCGGCTATCCCAAATCGTGGCGTATTCACAGGTACACTGTTCCCATACTTATCATAAGCTACACTCGCCCTTGTAAAAGTTAGGGGAACATGTTTCCTTTTCTTCAAAATAGAAGGGTGTTCGTATGTTATCTGTTTATCCCTTATCACGAGTTAAACGCCCCTATATGATTAGTTCATCCTTGTAACTTCAAGTGTAACATCCGCAAAACTGGTTGTACTCGCTAAAGTGGCAACCACCCTTACAGTATCGGCTGGAATATCATAATAGGTTTCAACTTGGGTTTCACTACCAGTTGAGAGAGTTGGTAAAGTGTCATAAGTAATCCAATTATCATTACTATCCTGAACCTGTAAACTAACCGTATAAGTAGGGGTATCAGTCTTTGCACCAAGGACACTTGTTATCATGAGGTGTCGGTATCCAATCATGGATATAGCACTTCCTTCAACAGTAGCATTAAAAGTCGCATTATCTATTATTGTATCTACTGTTCTATCTGGTGTTTTCACTTCTGTTGCAACGGTTTCCAGGGTGGTTTGAGTAGCAAAATCTTTACCAGCAATTGTATCCAGATTACCACCACTTTCAAGTGCCACACCAGCGAGGGTGGATTCCTGTGCTAATGATTCTGACTGCACGTAAAGAGCATATTTAGTACCATCAACCTCAATAGTCAGCCTATTCTCAGTTTCACCATCCTTTAACTCCACAGCACCAATCTGAATGTCTGAGGCATTCAGTGTTATGTCACCATCAGCAACGTTCACATCGATGGGTGTTGTGTTACCCACCACCACATAAAGACCAACAGTATCTCCTTTTAAACGTCTGTATCCACCATGTTCACCTTTATCTTCATCAAAATACATCGCATATACGCCTCCATCTCTTTTTTTTAACAAAATTTTTTAATACTAAAACATACAATAAATAATCTACATGAAAATGTGTCCAAACCCCAACTGCCCAAACCAAGGGGGGAGCTTCACTGATGACTTCTGTGAGGAATGTGGGAACCAACTAGTAAATATGGGATTTTCACAAACGGGAAAAATCATTGACCTCAAAAAACGGATTAAAAAAGGAAAAATCCCAGAAATGACCAATGAAGAAATTAAAACTCTTTACACCGACTTAAATTTAGAGGGAAAATCCAAAGAAGAAATCAGTGAAGATGAAATGGAAAATGGGATTTTCAGGGGGTTGAACCCAGATAAGAATAATAAAAACTGCAAAGTAACCCTTAATGATGACTCATTGACAATTGAAACCGAACGGATGCACCTTCTAGGGGGTAAAGGAGATGAAAATACTATTTATTATTCAAATATCTTAGGAGTGACCATTAAAAGACATACTTTAAAGAAGATTATTGAAATTAAAACATCAGCACAAACTTTTAAATTATTCCTATTTTTCCCTACACGGTTTGTTGACTGTTTGAATGAGAAAATCCAACAATCCCAAAACCCCAAAGTTGTTACTTCAACTGGGTCTTCTGCTGGAAAGTTAAAAGAAGCTAAAGAACTTCTAGACATCGGGGCCATCACAGAAGAAGAGTTCAACCAAATCAAAGAAAAACATTTAGCAAATCTTTAACCAAGGTTGATCATACCAGCACTCTTATACCTTTGCTCCAGGAAGCCAGTCTGATAATTACCAATACCAATACTGTCATCCTTCAACCGCCTGGGGTCCTTGGTGGT
>MVPY01000029.1 GCA_002067065.1 Methanobacterium sp. PtaB.Bin024 | reverse complement strand
TATGGGCCGGTGGTCTAGGGGTATGATACCTCGCTTACAACGAGGTGATCAGGAGTTCGAATCTCCTCCGGCCCACTTTTTAAACCTTTATTTAATCTTTGTTTCTTTAAAAAAAGCTGACAAATCCTTTGAAAATCTTATTAAATCTTTATGGGCCGGTGGTCTAGGGGTATGATACCTCGCTCACACCGAGGTGATCAGGAGTTCGAATCTCCTCCGGCCCATTTCCCTTTCTTGTAACTACTTCTAATGTTGCCCTTCAGAAATTGCACATGAACATGATAAAATCAACATCTAACTGAGTCACACTTCAAATACTTATTCACTTTTCCAATGATTCTTCGGTGTGCAGAAAAGGGGATATTTAACTTAATTGGGAGATCTACTCAAGTTTAGCAAACAAGCTGATTTTCCTATTTAAAACTATTATTCCTATTTAAAATTAAATTTTATAGTTAATTTATAGTTTAAAGGAATATAATGGCAAGAACGAAGATCACCAGAACCACGAAGAACACAATGGTTCCTTTGGTTAAAATAGTATTTAAATCCCGATCTGAAACCAGCACTAAACCATAAGATAGCAAAGCTGCGATTATTATTTTATAAATGCCGAATGTGGCTGTGTTTGTCCCGCTACTCATGAAATAGGTAATGAGTGAGGAGAGTAGAAAGACAATAATGATTAACGACACGGTGTTGGTGAGGATTGGCTTTAAACCAGGGGTTTCAGGTAAAGAAATGGATTTTGAAAACGAGCCACTGGTTTTACCCCTATCTAGACTACCTTTTCCGCGACTGAAGAAACTGGAAGAAGTTTTTGGAAATGATGAAGCAGTTTTTGGAGATGGTGTGTATTCTTCGGTTTCTTCGGCAGCACCTGCCTCTTCTCCCTCATATACTTCAGCACCACCATATTCACTCCTTTGAGCAGAGAATTTCTTGGCCAACACCATTAAACCGTCTTTATCAATCGTTTTAATATTCCTTCTACCCGCATAGTTAATTGCACTGTTGGTGAAGTATGAAGTGGTTACCACCACGATCTTGGAAGCCTTAAGGGTTTTTGCAACCATTTCCATTTCCTTTAAAACATCTAAACCAACTTCCCATCGGTCATCGTAGTTTTTACAGGCTACCACAACTCCAATATCGCCAAGAACGGTGGGCAGAACTCCGTATATGTCAATAATGTGTCTGGAAGTCTGGAAGTTTCGGTAGACCTTGAAGCCGGATTCTTCCATTACTCTTGCCATGAACTTTATTAATCTGTTTTTGTCCAATTACCCCACCTTCAGACAGAGATGATTTAACATCAAATCATAATTTCATTATCTATTTGATTATACTATTTGTTTTCTACTTCTTTATACTTAAAACTGTTCCCTTCCTTAACCAGTAATCATCACGCAAACTATTTAGAGGTGAAGGTATAAATTTGCCTCTATGACCATTCTCCTCACTAATGATGATGGGGTAAACTCATCAGGGATCATGGCAGCAAAAAAAGCCGCCGAAAATTTGGGTGAAACCCTCGTAGTAGCCCCAGCCACCCAGCAAAGTGGAATAGGGCACGCATTAACTCTTTTTGAGCCTGTTAGAGTTACCGGCACCAACATGCCTGATGGAACTGAAGCGCACATGGTTTCTGGAACCCCCACTGATGCGGTGATTATAGGCATCTTCCAGATTGCTCAAAAAAAGCCAGATCTGGTTATTTCTGGGATTAACATAGGAGAAAACCTGGGTAAATCTGAATTAACGACATCTGGAACCATTGGCGCGGCCATGGAAGCGGCTGTTCATGGTGTCCCTGCACTTTCTGTATCTTTGCAAGTGACCAGGGATGATATGAAATTCCATGACGGTCATGTGGGCATAGACTTTTCTCATGCCGAAAAAATGACAGAAGAAGTGGCAAAGATGATACTGGATAAAGGTTTACCAAGTGGAGTTGATTTTTTAAACCTTAACATTCCATCCCACCCTCAAAGTGATAGGATCAGGCTTACAAGTTTGGGTGAGAGAATGTACCGGATACATATTCAAGAACGCCTCGATCCCAGGGGAAGACCATACTACTGGATAGATGGGGATTCTGTTGAGGATGATCATAAAGGCACCGACGTACACACACTTAAACGTGAAAAATGCGCTACTTTAACCCCTATTACTCTGGATTCTACATCTTCTCTTGATCTAATGGATGATTGGCTGGAATAATTGGATTAATTTCAATACAAGTACAATTATTTTCTTATGGGGAATAATGGGAGGAATAGAACTATTTAGTAATTAGTTCGGATTTCCCAAAATTTATTTTCAATGACTATCAAAGTATTTAGCACAACAACAGAAAAACAGCTTGTTTATTAAAGTGATTTGATGGTTGCCCGAGACTTCCGTGACAGGATAATAAAGCAGGGATCCCTGGTACAATACATTGGAACCAGAACCCAAGGAAAAGTAGAGGAAATATCCACAAATAATAACCAAGCATGGGTTCGAATAGATTCTACAGGACTTTTGTACCGTTCTGATTATCTGGAGTTGTTGGATGGTCAACAACAGCTTCAAAAAAAATCAAGAAGGAAAATGAGTATTAAAGAGAAGGTATTGCATTCTAAGGGATTTAGATCCATAGCTCCCACTGAGATATCTGATCATAATGATGGTCCTGGATATGGTGGAGGGTAATCAGTAGTTGATGGTCTGGGATTTGGTGGGGTTCAGTACGATTTTTTTTATATGTTGGGATTCTCTCTGATTTGACTTCTACCGTAGATCAAATTCTCAAATTTAGTGTTAATAATGGGATTTTTACGGAAATTTCTTCTACTGTAGAACAAATTTGTCTTGAGATAAAGTTCGCAGAAGTGATAATATTTCTACTGTAGAATATAGTGTAATGGCACTTAAAACTTTTAATTCTGTTAAAAGTTACCAAAAAAAGGTTATAATACTTTTATTCCAAGTATATCATTGGCACCATTAAAAACATCCCTGGCAATCTGTGCACTGCCAACAGATCCTGAAGTAGGTGGAAGCATCACCACTCTTCCAATATCTTCAACTCTTTTTTTAAGTGCACTGTAAAAATCAAATGGTTCCCGCATGGATCCTACTGAACCAGTGAGTACCACTCCCTGAAGTTCTTCCTGGGCAACTCCAAACAGACCCCAAATTTCCATTACTATGGTCATGAGCATGGTCTCCAGTGCCAGTTCAGCCTGGGAATCTCCATTGCGATATTTTTCCAGGAGCACATCCTTGGCATGGGCCACTTTTTCATCTATCCCTGCCACTTTAACTGCTCCTGCACGGGAGAAACATTGATTTGCAGTGCGTTTGCCTTCATCAATATCACGAATCATCTCCAGATCAAGGGGACCATGAACAATACCCATGGAACCAAGGCAGGCATCCACTGCTCCTTTGATTTTGCCGTTTTCCAGGAGGATGCTGACAGTGTTGGAGCTGATATCAGACACAATGAAATTCTCAAAACCGGTTTCAAGATGGGCGTTGTAGCATATACTCACCTTTTCTGCACTGGCATGATGAGAATAAGCCGCTCTGAAACGAGGATCCATACAAGGAGTGTTCTTATGCAGACCGGGGATTAACACAGTGGGGATTCCTGAGTTTTCAATATCCTCGTAAACTGCGGTGCCGCCTCCAGTAACCTTCCCTGCACCTTCAATAGAGAGAATTCCCCGATCTTTAACCTTATCAAGGGGGGTTATTTTGTTTATACCGTCACCCATGGCATAAGTGATGGCCATTAATTGGATGGAATCAAGTTCGACCCTTTTTGAAAGTTCTTCAACAGCCGAAACATCACCTGCTGAAAGTTCATCTCTGCCAATCTTAAAATGAAGAGGTTCATCGCGTAAAACTGTAAAAGAAACACCGGTAGTACCATGATCCATACCAACGAACACCATTTTTAGCCCACCATGCAGATTGAGGTATTATGTATCTAATTAAGAATTTTATCTAATTAACAATTTTAAAAAATTGGGAATAAAAAAATAATAGAAGGGTTATTCTTCTAAACCGCAAAGTTTACGCAGTTTTTTACCCCGTTTTTCAATTTCCAGTTCACTTTCAATGGCACGCATCCTGTTAAGCTGAGGTCGACCAGCCTGGTTCTCAAGTGCCCATTCTTTAGCGAATTTACCAGTCTGAATCTCATTCAGGATTTGTTTCATTTCTTTCCTGGATTCTTCGGTTATAACTCTATCTCTACGGGTCAGGCCTCCGAATTCTGCGGTGTTGCTCACATCATTCCACATGCCAGCGAAGCCTTTCTGATATATCAGATCCACAATCAATTTGAGTTCGTGGCAGGTTTCAAAGTATGCCACTTCAGGCTGGTAACCAGCGTCCACCAGGGTCTGGAAACCTGCTTTGATGAGTTCAGTGGCTCCTCCACATAGTACTGCCTGTTCTCCGAAGAGATCGGTTTCGGTTTCTTCTTTGAAGGTTGTTTCTAGAACACCTGCACGGGTGAGGCCGCTTCCCTGTCCCATGGCCAGAGCAATCTGCAGAGCATCACTAGTGTAGTCTTGTTCCACAGCTACTAATCCCGGAACACCAAATCTATCTAGATATTGCTGTCGGACTGTGGAACCGGGCCCTTTAGGTGCTATCATAGTAATGTTAACATTTTTTGGGGGTTTTATGTACTGGTAGTGGATGTTGTATCCGTGGGAGAAGCTTATGGTGTTTCCTTCTTTGATACCTTCTTTGATGGATTTTTCATAAACTTGGGCCTGTATCTCATCAGGAATGAGTATATGGATAACATCCGCTTCTTTGGATGCTGCTTCCACTGTCATTACTGGCATATCATGTTCAATTGCAGTTTCCCATGAGTCACCACCTTTTCTAAGCCCCACAATAACATCTAACCCACTGTCGGCCATGTTTCGGGATTGGGCCATTCCTTGGCTTCCGTATCCTATAACAGCTACGGTTTTGTCCTTAAGTACATCCATATTCACATCTTTTTCATAATAAATCTTCATATAAGGTCACCTCTTTTAAAATCGAAAAGAATTACCGTTTGGGGGGTTATAAGAAATTGTACTTTTACCTCAAATCGTTATGTCTAATAGTTGTTGGAATTTCATTAATAAAGTTTACCCTGAAAAACAGAGGATAAAATGGTCTTAAAATCTAAAATACAGTAATTATATCAAACATTTTAGAATAAAAATCATGATAGAAACTTTTGATTGTAAATTGGCTGTAAAAAAATAGAAAAGAGGAGTTTGTCTATTTAAACTCTTAAATAGTTTTTGAACCTCTTGATATGGCGGTTGGGCCTGTACGGGCAATTTCTTTTATACCATAACCTCTAAGCAGGTCTATAAGGGCGTCTATTTTTTCAGGTGTTCCTGTGATCTCCAGTGTGAGATTTTCAGGCCCCACATCAACGATTCTTCCCCTGAAAATGTTGGCGTACTGAATGATCTCTGAACGGGATCTTTCAGAAGTGGCATGGGTCTTGATCAGGCACAATTCCCTAGTCACGGTACCTTCTGCATCCAGGTCCCGGACTTTAATCACCTCGATGATCTTGTTCAGTTGTTTGGTAATCTGTTCCAGAACCTTTTCATCACCTTTGGAGATGATGGTCATACGGGCCAATCCATCCTGTTCTGAGGGACCAACAGTGATACTGTCGATGTTGAAACCTCTACGGGTGAAAAGACCAGCAACACGCTGTAACACGCCCGGTCGGTGCATTACAAGAGCACTTATGATGTGATTTCGTCGTTGGTCCATTTTAGTCACCTCCAGTTTCCTGGGCAGAACGCCGGTAGGGTATTTCATTTGGATTTTCCCGTTCAACCTTATATTCTCCCACAATTTCGGTTATACCACATCCTGGTGGCACCATGGGAAGAATTTCGTCAGGATCGATCATAACATCAATCAAACTGGGCTCTCCAGATTTTAAGGCCTCTTGGAGTGTTTCTTTCATTTCACCTGGACGTTCAACACGGTAACCATTGATTCCGAAGGATTCGGCCAGTTTAACAAAGTCAGGCATGGCTTTGAGTTTGGTATGGGAAATACGTTCATCATAGAATAATTTTTGCCACTGGGCCACCATTCCAAGATACCGGTTATCCAGTACACAGACCACCACAGGGATGTCATATTCTTTAACTGTGGCCAGATCCTGGCAGACCATTAAAAATCCCCCATCTCCACAAACTGCCACTGCATCATTATCTGGCATGGCCACCTTTGCCCCCATGGCTGATGGGAATCCGAATCCCATGGTTCCCAGGCCTCCTGATGATATGAATTTTCTAGGGTTCCTGGAAGTAAAATAATGGGCCATCCACATCTGGTTCTGACCAACGTCAGTGGTTAGAATGGTGTCATCAGTAACTGCTTCGGAAATTTCCTTTATAACCTGTTGGGGTTTTAAGGGAACATCATCAAATGAAAGTCGCGGCAAACAACTGGCACGGAAACTCTTCACATAGTCCACCCAGTCAGGTTTTCCCTGGTCTTTAGTCTGGGATATAACCCGCACCAGATGAGAGAGGATGATCTTCGCATCCCCCACAATGGGTAAGTCCACAGCAACATTTTTCCCGATCTCAGCAGGATCCACATCAATATGAATCACCTTAGCATTAGGAGCAAATTTAGTCACATCTCCTGTGGTACGGTCTGAGAACCGACAACCTACAGCAATGAGGCAGTCACACTCATCCACTATCATATTGGATGCAACACGTCCGTGCATTCCCAGCATACCTAAAGCCAGGGGATGATCCTCTGGAAAACAGCCTTTACCCATTAAAGTGGTGGTAACTGGGGCTCCAATCAATTCTGATAGATGTTGAAGCTCTTCAGATGATTCAGAATGGATTATTCCACCACCGGCAAGTATTACTGGCTTTTTAGATTTCAATATCAGTTCAGATGCTTTTTTCACCTGGAGGGGATGTCCTTTTTTGGTGGGTTTATACCCGGGTAGATCAATGGTTATGTTTTCAGGGTAATCCAGTTCCCCTTTCTGAACATCTTTAGGAAGATCCACCACCACAGGTCCGGGTCTTCCGGTTCGGGCGATGTAAAATGATGATCTTATCATTTGGGGTATTTCGGATGAGTCCATAGCTTGGTAGTTGTGTTTGCTAATGGGCATGGTTATTCCGATTGTGTCTACTTCTTGAAAAGCGTCATTACCAATCATGGAAGTACCTACCTGTCCTGCCAGGGCTACAATAGGAGCTGAGTCCATGTATGCGGTGGCTATGCCGGTTACCAGGTTAGTGGCACCGGGACCAGAGGTACCTATGCAGACACCTACTTTGCCTGAGGCCCGAGCATATCCATCTGCTGCATGGGCCGCACACTGTTCGTGTCTTACTAGTATGTGTTTGAGGTCTGAATCGTAGATTACATCGTACAAGGGGAGTAGAACTCCTCCAGGATATCCGAAGACTACGTCCACTCCCTCATCGGTTAGTGACTTAATTATGGCTTGACTGCCTTTCATTTTTAACACCAATTGTGTTTCATTTTACAAAAATCTCATGGTTATTTTAAAAAATCCATGACATAATTTACTTATATGCCGGTTTTACTTTTCATGGTATATGTATTTTCATGTAAGATTATGACTTCTCATGAAATCTATAATCTGAACTAAGCATAAAAAAGACATGAATATATGTGTGTGAAATTAAAGATGTTTAGCTAGGATACAATGGAGGATTATTAATATGAAGATTCTGGTGGTAGGAACTGGAGCAAGGGAACACGCCATTTGCCAGGCGTTGCATGAAGAAGCTGATCTTTATTCAATAATGAGCAATCAAAACCCGGGAATCGCCCGAATTTCCCAATTTAAGATTGGAAGTGAAATGGATATTGAAGGAGTAAAAAAACACGCCCTTAAAATGGGAGTTGAAATGGCTGTAATTGGGCCGGAAGCACCTTTAGAACATGGTATTGTGGACACTCTCCAGGAGGCAGGAATTCCTTGTGTGGGACCAACGAGGCAAGCTGCCCGAATCGAGACTGACAAGGCATTCATGAGAGATCTTTTTGCAGAATACAAAATTCCAGGGTCTATTGCATATGGGGTATTTGACAATCTAAAAGATGCTGGGGACTTCATTGACGACTTTGGCAAGGACATTGTGATAAAACCTGTTGGTTTAACTGGAGGTAAAGGTGTTAAAATCGTGGGAGAACATCTTAAAGACTCTGAAGACGCTAAATCTTACGTAAAAGAGATAATAGATAATAAGATTGGGGGACACGCCAGCGTGGTTATTGAAGAACGTTTGGTGGGAGAAGAATTCACAGTACAAGCCATGGTAGACGGAGAGAATCTGGTGCCCATGCCAGCAGTCCAGGATCACCCACATGCCTATGAAGGTGACCAGGGACCCATCACTGGGGGAATGGGATCATACTCTGAAAAAGACGGCCTACTACCATTTTTGGATCAGAAAAACTATGATGCATCGGTTAAAGTCATGGAAGAAACTATAAAAGCAGTCAAAAAAGAATCAGACCCTTATAAAGGTGTTCTTTACGGCCAGTTCATGCTCTGTCGAGATGGACCTCGTCTGGTGGAATACAATGCACGTTTCGGAGACCCTGAAGCCATGAACGTTCTCCCACTACTCGAAACAAGTATGGTTGAACTTTGCAAGGGTGTAGTTGATGGAAATCTGAAAAAAGCCCAGTTCCAACCACAAGCAACTGTATGCAAATATTTAGTGCCTAATGGATATCCTGAAAGCGGAAAAGCAGGTCAACCCATACATGTAGATGAAGAAAAAATAGAAGCCGAAGGTGGAATGGTTTTCTACGCTGCAGTTAATCAGAAGGATGATAGTGTTTTGACCACCGGTTCTCGAGCTCTGGCTGTGGTGACTGCTGCAGACACCATACAAGATGCTGAAGAAAGATGTGAAAGGGCCACAAAGTATGTGCAGGGAAACTTGTATCATCGTAGTGATGTGGGGACTAATAAACTAATTGAGAAGCGTATCCAGCACATGAAGGAGATTAAGGGATAATCGAACTTTATTCGTATGGTTGTTAATTAAATTCAGAGCGGTCCTATGACCAGATCCAGAAAATATCTGTACAACCTGCCAAATGCAGAAAAAATTAAGCAACTTGCAGAAGAGATACTGGAATGTGAGTTGAAACTTGACAGGGCTATATCAGATAATAAAAAAAATAAGAAGAATATTTTGGCCTTGGAAACGGAGATAATCTCCCTTGATAAAACTGAAGACCCTGAAATAATAAAAAAGATGAAAAAGAGGTTAGAAGAATTATCAGAGGATATCATCAGCAAAGATGGTGAAATAGATAGTTGTAAAAAACGTATTTTGGATTTAAAATCCCTTGCTGATGACCAGATCAGGGAAGGCCTATCTCAGCTTTTTAATCAGGCAAAATCCTGTGTTAATGAAGCACAACAATCCATCCTTGAACACGAAAAACTGGCAAATGAAGCCCAAAACAGGTTGACAAATAGTTCTAGTAACCAATCCCGGAAATATCGTGACGAATGGATTCTAAATGTTGAAAAAACAATTAGAGATGAAGAAAAACTAAAAAAATGCGAAAAACAGCTTGAAGCCATCAAAAGAGTTTACAAACGTGAATTTGGTTGAATGATAGCTTTTTCATAAACTTTAAGTAAAGGTACAAGTAGATATTACAACTTCCTTCAAAAAAATAACTAAAGTAATACTCAACTTGGTGTTAATTCAAGTGACACCGTTCATATAGAATTTATAATTAAATTTCAGATAATAAAGACGATTGCAGGGATGAGGCTATGAGAAACCTTTTATCCGCGCTAGACGCACGAGATCAGGTATGGGAAATACTGAAGAAAGCCGAACAGTTTAAAAAAGGGCAGGGTCCTGAGAAACCATTAAGTGGCAAATCTCTTGCCATGGTTTTTGAAAAGTCTTCCACCCGTACCCGTATATCTTTTGAAGTTGGCATGTACCAGTTAGGGGGTTATCCTCTCTATTTATCAGCTTCTGACCTTCAATTGGGTAGAGGAGAGATTATAGATGACACAGCCCGGGCCATGAGTAGATACGTTGATGGCATCATGATTAGGGCACGTGAACATGATGATGTGCTCCAGTTTGCCAGATACGCAGATGTACCTGTGATAAACGGTTTAACCAACCGGGAACATCCTTGCCAAGCCTTTACTGACATCTTCACCATTCAGGAGCGAAAAAATACTTTAGACCTTCAAATGACCTTCATGGGTGATGGTAATAATGTCTGTAATTCCCTATTACTGGCTACAGCCATGGTAGGGATGGATTTCACGGTAGCATGCCCTCCTAACTATGAACCTGACCCTATTATTTTAAAAGAAGCTAAAAAAGTGGCTAAAGAATCCGGATCAGCCATCAAAATCACCAGCAATGTACCAGATGCTGTGGATGGTGCTGACGTGATCTACACTGATGTCTGGGTCAGTATGGGAGATGAAGCCGAGGAATCACAGAGAATAAGAGATTTACAGGATTATCAGGTTAACCAGGACATTTTAGATCTGGCAGATCCTGATGCAATGGTTTTACATTGCCTACCTGCTATTAGGGGTCAGGAAATAACGGAAGAAGTCTTAAACGGACCACAATCTGCAGTGTGGGATCAGGCTGAGAACCGGTTACACGTTCAAAAAGCCATTTTGAACTGGCTTATAGGCTAATTTTTCTAAAAAAAACGGATAAGCGTTTGAAGAGAGTAGGGGATTAATAATTTTTCAAAAAAATTAGATTGAATTAAAATAAATTAAAAAAATGGGGAAATACCATTTTTCGAAATACTATTTTTGCCATTATTCAATGTTACAGTTGCAAACAGTTGGAATGATATTTAATAAACTCTTCAACATGCTTTTCAACCTTAAAAGAGTTGTCTCCAATATTTTTATTGAAAATAATGAAATAAAGGAAACTTAGAATCGTAAAAGACAGCATACTATAATCTAAGTTGGGATTGGGAAACGTTTTTTCCAGATACTGGGCAAGGTGGAAAACGAATGTTTTAGTAATCGAATGTGAAACCCTCTCCCTTTCGTAGATTACTATATTCACAAATTCAAAGTTTTTATCCATCATGTCCATAAGATTCATTATCAATGTCTTAAAATGAGCTTTGGGATCTTCAGCATCACACGGGGCCAGTAAAGAATCAAAATCTTTCACTAATCTTTCCCGGTTTGTTATTAAAACCTGATTAAAAAGATTTTCTTTTGTTTCAAATTTCCTGAATAAAGTCATCTCAGTGAAACCGGATTCTTTGGCAATCATACGGGTTCTTGCTCCAACATATCCATTTTTGGAGAAAACATGTAGGGCAGCGTCTAAAATTTTTTGTTCAGTTTCAGCAGACATATAACGATACGATCCTTTTCTTTTTTTCTAAGTGAGTTTTCATTTTTTAGATGAAAAAGGTTTTATAAAACATCTATAATGGACAGGACTGAGAACAGCACCCTACCTTGTATTAGATGAAATAATTTTTATAAAACACCAAAAATATCCTTACTAATATTTTTGTGTAATAGTCTTTATAAATGTTTTAAGACATTCCAGAGGATATTTTATTTATTAATTTTTGGAATTCAGGTAATAGTACTACATTGAGACAGGAGCGTCTATTCCCAATAAATTTAGGGAGTTTCGAAGTGTAATTCTAGACTTATCCACTAATAACAATCTTAACAATTCTTTCTCAGATTCAAGAACAGGAACTGATTTATAGAATTTGTTGAATGCTCCAGCCATTTCCATGGCGTACTGAGCTATGGGATGAACTCTGAGTTCCTGGGCCGCGTTTTCGATGATGCTACTGAATTTTGCAATAGTTTTCAGGAGGTCAATTTCAAGTGTATCCAGATCCTGAAAGTTCAAATCATCGAGTTCCACCATGGACAAATCAGTGGTCCCGGCTTTTTCCAATAGTTTGCAGGCCCGGGCATGTGCATACTGTATAGATGCACATCCTCTCTCAAAACTCAACGCTTCATCCCATTTGAACACCAAATGCTTTTCTGGGGAAAGTCGTGCAATGAAATAGCGAATAGCTCCAATGCCTATTATTTCAGCGATTTCGTTAGAGAGCGGTTCACTTAATTCTGGTCTTCGTTCCGTTAATTCATCAATAGCCCTTGTGAATGATTCATCCATTAGTTGGTCCACACTGATGAACACTCCCCTTCGGGTGGACATAGATCCTTCAGGAAGAGTAATGAATTCATAGAAAATAACCTCAGGACTTTTCCCTCCTAAGAATCCTAGGGCAATTTTAAGCTGGTCAACAGCCAGTTTATGATCTGAACCCAGAACATCAACCACTACATCAGACTGATCTGATTTCTGGAGATGATAAGCCAGATCCCGGGTAGTGTAAAGGGAGGTTCCATCAGAACGGGTTAGTATTAACTCTTTTTTGATACCATAATCAGTAAGATCCAAGTACAAGACATCATCATGGCTGGTGTGATCCTTCAGGGTTTCCAGAATTCTATCCACAGATCCATCCCTGATGAACTGACTTTCCCAGACGAAATGGTCGTGGGTGATGTGCAGACGTTGTGATGTTTCTTTTATTCCTTCCAGACACTGTTTAACCACATCTTTAAACTTTGCTTCCAGTTCAACCGGGTTTTCCTCTTCATAGATTTTCAGAATCGAGCTTACTTCATTTTTAATTTCAGGATCCTTTTTTAACTCTTGATTAACCTGAAAATATAGTTTTCCTATTTCTACATCTGGCTTTTCGTCTGGATCTAGATGGTAGTCAAGGTTTTGCAATCCCCACACAATCATGGCTATCTGCCGGCCCATATCATTGACATAGTACTGGGTTTCCACCCGAAAACCAGCTGC
Organism: Methanobacterium sp. PtaB.Bin024; assembly: GCA_002067065.1. Taxonomy (GTDB): domain Archaea; phylum Methanobacteriota; class Methanobacteria; order Methanobacteriales; family Methanobacteriaceae; genus Methanobacterium. The sequence continues at coordinate 8,934 of MVPY01000029.1, read as the reverse complement.
CTTGAGGATGCGTGATAGGGAATCTCCAATAATAGCATTCCTGATATGACCAATATGTAAAGGGCCGTTAGGATTGGCTGAGGTATGTTCCAGGATCACTTTCTCATTTTTATCTTCCAGTGAGCCATAATCTTCTTTTACAGATTCTAAAACGGTTTTTGAAAAGATTTCATGGTTTAAATAAAAGTTCAGGTAGGGGCCAGTGGCTTTTGCTCTTTCAAATGGAGGTTCAACTTCTAAAACTTCTTCTAATTTTTGAGCAATCTCAACTGGATTTTTTTTAAGTTTTCTTGCTAACTGAAAGGCCACTGAAGTGGCCAGATCACCCATGTCACGTTGGGGTGGTTCTTCAAACTTTATTTCTTTAATTTCTCCCCAATCAAGGGATTTTATTGCTTTTTCCATTGAACTGGCAGCATTCTTTTCCAGCATTCTGTACATAGATTCACCTTTATGAGTTTGAATTGATTGATGTAAGATGTAGATTTCTTTTAAAACGAATAAACATCCGTGGATTAAAGTCCACGGATCCATAGTGTAATGTAACCTATTTTGGGAATTACCACTGGTTGGTTACCTATACTCACCACTTTGGCCTGGACTTGGGATGTGGAAACCAGGGCTGGATCTGCCTGGGGATTGTTGTCTCCCTTGGTAACATAATATGTTTCCCCATCTGATCCTTTCTGTATGCTAATAATACGATGAATAACTGGTTCAGGGAACCAGGTGGCATTGTAAATGATGATATCTCCTACTTTAAGGTCTGAAGGGCTTATTTCCTGAAAACCTAGGAAGTTGGTCTTTTCGATTACTACCACATCTCCCCGGTAGAATACAGGTTCCATACTCCCTGATACAACCACGTTTAAGTGTTGGGCTAGTATTATTCCCACTAATATGATAACAATGTAGGTGATTATTTCCCGCCCTAAACTGGACTTTTCTTCTTCAGCAGGATTAGAATCTGCATCTGCCTTTTTCTGGCTTACTTTACGTCGTTTGCCCATTAAACCACCTATTTTAAGATAGCTCCTTCATCTGCAGAGCTTGTCAGTTTACTGTAACGTGCCAACCAACCTTTCAGCTGTTTTTCAGGATGTTTGACAATTTCAAGCCTTCTTTGAATCTCCTCTTCATCTACTTTCAGTTCCAGTTTTCTCTGGGGTATGTCTATTACTATCAAGTCTCCATTTTTAACTGCAGCAATAGGTCCATTAGCCATGGCTTCTGGGGAAACATGGCCAACACACGGTCCTCTGGTTCCTCCAGAGAATCTTCCATCAGTTAAAAGAGCCACTGAACTTAGTCCAATTCCGGATAGGGCAGAGGTTGGGTTAAGCATTTCCCTCATACCAGGGCCTCCCTGGGGTCCTTCGTAACGAATAACGATTATATCTCCTTCTGTTATATTGCCCTGATGGATGGCTTCCACACACTCCTCTTCACTGTTGTAGACTTTTGCAGGGCCCTCATGGGTTAACATATCCTCATTGACAGCAGCCTGTTTTACAACAGAACCTCTAGGGGCTAAATTCCCCTTAAGAATTGCAATGCCTCCTTCCTGGTGTACGGGATTATCCATAGGTCTTATAACTGAACTGTCCAGTACTCTGGCTTGGGCGATATTATCATGTAAAGTGGATCCGGTGCAGGTGATGTTTTCACCAATGATTTTATCTCCTAAAACCTTCAAAACTCCAGGTATACCTCCTGCTTTGTCAAGGTCCAGCATGCTATGTTCGCCTGATGGACTGATTGCAGCTAAATGTGGAATTTCACGGCTAAGACTATCGAAAAGGTCTAAATTAACTTCAACACCCTTATCAGCCAGTTCATGGGCTATGGCTGGTAAGTGTAATGTGGTGTTACTGGATCCTCCCAGTGCCAGATCCACCACCACAGCATTGCAGAATGCATCCTGGGTCATGATCATGGATGGGGTGATGTTTTTTTCCACCAGTTCCATTATTTTCTCTCCAGATTCTCGGGCCAGCTGGATCTTCTTGGAGTCAACTGCGTGGGTGGTGGCACAATAGGGTAAACTCATCCCCAGGGCTTCAGTTAGACAGGCCATGCTGTTGGCAGTGAAAAGACCGGCACATGATCCAGCTCCTGGGCAAGCGCAACGTTCCAACTCATTTAAATCGGATTCACTCATTTTTCCAGCGGAGACTTTTCCAACTGCTTCGAAAACATTGATTAGATCTACTGCTTCACCTTTGTATTCCCCAGGGAGCATGGGTCCGCCAGTAACTACTATGGAGGGTATGTCCAGACGGGCTGCTGCCATTAACATACCTGGAACGATCTTATCGCAGGTGGGTAAAAGAACCAGGGCATCCAGACTGTGGGCTTGGGCCATGCTTTCTACAGTGTCAGCTACGATTTCACGGCTGGCCAGTGAATAACGCATTCCTTCATGATTCATGGCGATACCATCACAAATTGCCATGGTGCTAAATTCAAAAGGAACACCTCCTGCTTGGCTGATTCCAAGCTTAACTGCTTCAGCAATCTGTTTCAAATGAATGTGTCCTGGGACTATGTCAGTGTAACTGTTGGCAATCCCTATAAAGGGTCTTTCCATTTCGGCATCAGTCACACCGCAAGCCCTAAGAAGGGAACGGTGAGGGGCTCTTTGCATCCCCTTTTTTATCTTATCACTTCTCATCCTATCACCTGCGATTATAAAATTAATAAAACTTGTAAACTTTAACTGATTTGATATTAGTGTAATGATATGTTCGGCATCTTTTAAATGCTATCTCTTTTTTAGTAAAGATTCTACACCTAATGCTTTGACTAGTTAAAAATTATGGAAAAGTTGTGAAAAGAGATAGCTTATAAATAACATCATGACAGAACTTTATTTTTGAGTACACTGATATTGACTGAATTGTAATTAAACATTGTGATTAACTAAGTTTATTATGGGTGAAAATTATGCGCATACTTTTGATTCATTCTGATCATTTGAAGTACCAGACCAAATCCAAGACAAGAATCGCAGAGAAAATCGACGACGAGAAGAAAAAAGGCGAATTTGACAATGCATTAGTGGTTTTCACTGCTATAGAAAAGGAAGATGAAAAAAACCCAGACGCAGTGGTTCAAAATGCAGTGAAGGAAATAACGGATGTATCAGGCAAGGTTAAAGCTGATAACATTGTAATCTATCCGTACGCTCATTTAAGCTCGTCTTTAGGTTCACCTGCCGTTGCAAAGGATGTTCTCACAAAAATGGAATCAGAACTGGCCATGGGAGATTTGAATGTAGGCAGGGCACCCTTTGGATGGTATAAATCATTTGAAGTATCCTGTAAAGGACACCCCCTATCAGAATTATCCCGAAATATATCTTCAGAGGGACCTGATGAAGAGGCTGAGAAAGCTTCAGAGAGTGAAGAATCAGAGTTTTATATCTTAAAAGATGGAAAACTTTTTGACATAGGAAAATTCACTTTTGACAATGAAGATCTTGAAAAACTGGTGGATTATGAGATGGGATGTGGTGAGTCCACTGGAGAAGAACCTCCCCACGTGAAACTTATGAGGGAGAAGAAACTGGCAGATTATGAACCATCAGCTGATGTGGGACACCTGCGCTGGTATCCAAAAGGACGACTAGTCCGGGACCTTCTCGCGGATTATGTTTACACTCTGGTAACCGACAGGGGGGCCATGCCAGTGGAAACCCCCATTATGTATGACCTGGCAGATGATGCTATACGAGTGCACGCTGAGAAATTCGGAGAACGCCAGTACCGTATGGACAGTGGTAAAAAAGATCTCATGCTCAGATACGCCTGTTGTTTCGGAGCCTTCAGAATCCTATCAGACTCGTTTTTAACCTGGAAAAACCTCCCTGTAGGCATATACGAACTTTCAACCTACAGTTTCCGATTAGAGAAGAAAGGTGAGGTAGTTGGTCTTAAAAGACTGCGTGGATTCACCATGCCCGACCTGCACACTGTCTGTGCCAATGTAGAACAGTCATTGGAAGAATTTGAGGATCAGATAGAAATGTGCAAAAAAACCGGAGAAGACCTGGACGTCAACTATGAGGTAATATTCCGGGCCACCGCTGATTTTGTGGAAGAAAACCGGGAATGGATTAACAGTGCAGCAGCAATGATTGGAAAACCAGTTCTCATGGAGATACTCCCTAAGCGTAAACATTACTGGATATGCAAAATGGACTTCGCAGCCATAGATTTCCTTGGAAGACCAATAGAAAACCCCACCATCCAGATAGATGTGGAAAGCGGGGAAAGATTCGGTATCACCTACATCGACCAGGAAGAAAAGGAACATCACCCCATAATATTACACTGTAGCCCCACTGGAAGTATTGAACGGGTCATATGCAGCTTACTTGAAAAATCAGCCATAGAAATGAAGGAAAAACCCCCTATGCTTCCAACCTGGCTCATACCGACCCAGGTCCGAGTTATACCCATTGCTGAAAGGCACATGGAATTTGCCCAGGATCTGGCCAGGGAACTTCAAGATGCTCACATACGGGTGGATGTGGATGACCGACCAGAAACAGTTGGTAAGAAAATCAGGAACGCTGGAGGAGAATGGGTACCATTTGTGGTTGTAATAGGAGACAGGGAAATGGAAGGCTCTGAACTCACAGTAACGGTACGTGAAACCGGCCAGAAGGTGTCCATGGGTGTGCAGGAACTTATAGATGTCATAACCCTTGAAACCAAAAAGATGCCATTTAGACCCCTGCCACTACCAATGAAACTATCCAAACGGGTTGCATTCTAAAAGATTAAATTTCAGATAATAGATTTAGATTTAAAAATGGTTCATGTAAGTGATTAAATTATGAAAATCTCATGGGGAATGAAAAACTTAAATGAGGTTAAAATAAATGGAAAAAACTCCTCTATCTGAAATGGAAAACAGGATGACACGTTTTAAGCATTTAATGTCATCATACAATCCAGACTGGGAAATAGCAGTTATTTTCAGTAAAATTAACCTGTACTATTTTACCGGCACTATGCAAGATGGTATACTCATCATACCTCGAGATGAAGATCCCACTTTCTGGGTAAGACGCAGTTACCCCCGTGCCCTAGATGAATCCCTATTTCTATCTATTAAGCCCATGAGAAGTTTTCGTGATGCTCGTCGTGACTTCAAAACTCTTCCCGACACTATATACTTGGAAACTGAAATGGTGCCACTGGCACTGTATCATCGTTTCACTAAACACTTCAATTTTAAGGAATTTAAAGCGGTTGATCCATATTTAGCTGCTGTGCGTGCAGTTAAGAGTGATTATGAACTTTCATTAATGCGAAAATGTGGCAAAATCCATCAGCATGTCTTGGAAGACTTGACACCAGAAATGCTGCGTGAAGGGATGAGTGAAGCTGATCTGGCTGTTGAACTCTTCTCGGTCCTGGTGAAAGAGGGTCATGATGCTTTAACCCGTTTTGGGATGTTCGATAATGAGATGGTATTGGGGCATCTTGGTTTCGGTGACAGTTCCATTTACCCCACATATTTTGATGGAGCCAGTGGAACTCGAGGCTTAAGCCCAGCAGCTCCAGTTTTAGGGAGTCGTGAGAGAAAACTGAGAAATGGGGATCTGGTATTTGTGGATGTGGGTTGTGCTGTTGACGGTTACAATACTGATAAGACCATGACCTACATGTTTGGAAGCCCACTTCCTGAACATGCTATTGAAGTTCATAAAAGATGTGTGGAAATACAAAATGAGATAGCAAGGTTGCTTAAACCTGGGAATATACCATCAGAAATTTACAAGCACATAATGGATAGTCTTGATGAGGAATTCCTCGAAAATTTCATGGGTTTTGAGGATCGTAAAGTCACGTTTCTGGGGCATGGAATTGGCTTGCTTATAGATGAACTTCCGGTGATTGCAGAAAGATTTGATGAACCTCTGCAGGAAGGTATGGTATTTGCAGTGGAGCCGAAAAACGGTATTAAAGATGTTGGAATGGTGGGGATTGAAAATACTTTTATTGTAACCTCCCGTGGTGGGGAATGCATCACTGGAAATAATCCTGGTTTAATTCCTGTTTTCTGATGATTTTCTTTTTTTGTGCACTGATTTTTTCATGCTGTAATTGCTTTTTCATGCTTTAAACTGGAAAAACTATAAATATTATAACTTATAACTTATACTTGATAACTTATAATTTATAAGTAAATTAACTTATTCAAGGAGAACCATCATGGCGGAAATAATAGCAATCTTAAATCAGAAGGGAGGATGTGGGAAAACCACTACTGCAGTTAACCTTTCGGCAGCAATGGCCCTTTTAGGTGAGAAAGTTCTGGTAATTGACATGGACCCTCAGGCCAATGCCACCACAGCCTTTGGTGTGGAGAAAAGCGAGGAAAACTCAACCTATAGGGTATTAACCGGAGAGGAAACCCTCACTGATTCAATTGTGTCCACAAACATCAAAGGATTGGATCTTGTTCCTAGCCACATCTCACTAAGTGGAGCGGAAATAGAACTCAGTAAGGATATAGGATTTCCATTCATACTAAAGGAATCTATGGATGGTATGACAGAAACCTATGATTACGTCCTGGTGGATGTGCCCCCATCGCTGGGTATTTTAACCATCAATGCATTGGTGGCGGCTGACAGTGTAATCATACCTATTCAGGCAGAATTTTATGCATTGGAAGGAATGGCTGATTTATTGGATGCTATGAATCTGGTTGAAAATCGTTTAAACAGTCCATCACCAATTAAAGGAATTTTGATCACGTTATATGATTCCAGGACTCGTTTAGGTCGAGATGTGTTGCAGAACGTGGTGCAATACTTTGGTGAAACTGAATACATTTTCAAAACCACCATTCCCCGTAATGTGAAATTGGCTGAGGCACCCAGTCATGGTAAACCCTGTGTAATCTATGATGAGGAATGTATTGGTAGTGAAGCTTACAAGGATCTGGCTCTGGAAATACTGGATTTAAAGGAGGCAGTGGCTGAGGAGAATGCAACTGATGATACAAAATATTCGGTGATGGAGGATAACCAATGACTCCTGCTAAAAAGGGTGAAAATGCACTGGGGAAGGGGTTAGACGCCCTTATACGCAAAGAACAACCCGAAAAAAAGGATGAAATCACTGAAAAAAATCTAGCAAAAAAGAAAACTACAAAAAAAGTCTCTTCTAAACAGTCGAAAAAGCTTAAAAAAACAACAAAACCCAAAGAAGATCCAAATAAAATCATCATTGATGGAGTGGTTTTGGAGGTTCGCCGTAACCCCCGGATTTCATTGTGGTCTGCAAAATCAGCTGCAGTTTTAAGGTTCCTGAAGAATACCACACCTGCCTTCAGCATCAGCAAGGAGGCATCATCACTAATTGAAGATGCAGTAAAACAGAAATATCCTGAGATCTGGGAAATCTTTGAGGACGAAGATTTTTAGCTCAATCATGTTTTTCGGAGGCGAGGAGTTATAAGTTATAACCGAATTGTGAGCTAAAACTTGTAAGTTATAACTTATAACTATATTTTGTTTTTTAGAATAATTTTATTTTTAGAATATCTTTTTTAAAATTTGGAATATAAATGAATTAAAACAGAAATTAAAATGAGATCTTACCAATTTTACCTATTAAAAAGATCTTACCAATTTTACCTATTAAAAAGATCTTACCAATTTTACCTATTAAAATTGTAGGGTGGTTTGATGGGCCTGGTTCAACTGAATAAAGGGGTCTGCTCTTTTAACCACCACTCCCAAGTTTTTAAGATCATCAAGTTTGGTAAATTTCATTCCTGTCCTTCTTGCCGCAATGATCTTTTTGGCTGAAATTTTACCTATTCCTGGAACACGAAGCAACTCCTTGAAACTTGCTTCATTTACCTCCACCGGGAATAAGTCAGGATGTGACCTGGCCCAGAGTAATTTAGGATCCTCATCCAGGAAAAGGAAACCATTATCATCTAAAATTAACTCGTCTGAAGAGAAATCATAGGAGTTTAAGAGGAACTGGGCTTGATAAAGGCGGGGGGTTCGTTTATCCTCTGGTTGGGTATGTTTTTCAAGGGGAGTGTCTTCGATTGGCTGGAATGGACTTAAGTAACTTAAATTTATATCAAGATGTTTATTGAGCCATTGGGCACGTTTTAAAATATCCTGGTCTGTTTCATCATTGGCCCCTACAATTAACTGGGTGCTCTGGCCAGAAGGTGCCAGTTGGGGGTGACGTTTTTTCAGACGCCCAATCCATTTCATCCTACGCAGAACATCATTATGATAATCTTTGGTACTGGTGAGCTCATCAAAGCCAGAAGAAGTGGCTGATTCAAGATTGACACTCACCCTGTTAGCAAGGTTCATGGCCCTTTTAATCATATCATAAGAAGCACCAGGGATAATTTTCAGGTGTATATAACCACCATACTCATGTTCTAACCTTAATTTACGGGCCACCTCTAACATGTTTTCCATGGCCCTATCAGCATCCCCGGGCATTCCAGAACTTAAAAACAGGCCTTCAGCATAATGATTCTGATAGTAATGTAGGAAAACTGATATTAGTTCGTCTGGGCTAAATTCCATCCTTTCAAACTTATTATGGCAATGATTGATACAGTAGTTACAGTCATTGGTGCAGTGGTTGCTCATCAGGGTCTTGAATAATGGGACCTGGCAGCCACTCTGTGTTCTGGCATGATAGATACCAGGCAGGTTTTTGGAGGTGAAATTTTCCTGATTCAAACTCACATAGTTACAAAGGTCATATTGAGAGGCTTCACCCAGAATTCGCAGCTTTTGTATCTCCATCAAACACTTTTTATGTCCCCCACTGTTAATAAAAATTTAGAAAGAGCGGGACTGTAAAGTTATTGGGTGTTGATATTTTTTCCGTGTTTTAGTGTCCATTTTTGCATTTTTTGGTGTAGATA
>MVPY01000028.1 GCA_002067065.1 Methanobacterium sp. PtaB.Bin024 | reverse complement strand
CAGATAAAAAGGGAAGTGAAGTTGTAATCTACCTCAACAAAGGTTACAGTGCCAACCACGCCCCATTCTTTTCTAGTTTTGAAGCCAGATCCCGGATGGCCTTGGAAGCTGGTGCCGATAAGATAGTTCCCATTGAAGGTCTGCACCACAGATTAACTCTGGCATACACCGTGCCCATCAGGATAGCCATGATGATAGAAGACGGGGTAATGGATTATGTTGATGCAGCTGATATTTCAACCCCCCGGGTGGAAAAACTCTCAGCAGAATACGCCAGGAAGGGGATATTCAGTGGTATTCCCCGTAACCTGCCAAACAGGAATGTAATCAGATGGTTTGCAGTGAACGATTTCCTTTACAAGAAATATCACAGGAAGATGAAGTTTCACATAATCCCCGAGTATAAGATGGATGGGGAGAAGATCTCTGGACGGAATATCCGCCAGGAGATACTGAAAAATCAGCTGGAGATACCGGGTAGTATTAATAAACTCCTGCCTTCTTCTACTGTAGAAATTTTGGAGCAAGAATTTGAAAACCACCATCTACCTGGTGAAAGGAATATGGATGTCCTTACACAGAGATTAAATAATTATTCACGGTCTAAACTTCTAAATATTGCCCATATCAATGCTGATGCAGCTGATGAACTGGTTAAAGGCAGGAAGTACAGACTGGAAAACCAGATCTGGGCATCTCTAAGGAAAGCAGGTTACGGTCCTGTTTTAAGCAGACTGGCCACAAGTGCCGCGGAAGAAGATGTAACCAAACAGGAAGTCTTCCAGTTAATCAGGGATTACGAGAAGGAAGGAATCATCCCCCCGGACATGACCACTGGTAAAGTAATTGAAAGGGCCTGGTTCGTTGCTTCAAAGGCCAATGAAGGCCTAGCATCTTCAGAGGCCCATAAGATGTTCCGGAAGGGTAAAACTATAAGAGATCCCCCACTTTACACCCTTGATGGGGGTTTGCACCTTAGAACCTTTGAGGTGGATTCCATTAAAGCAGGTATGGAGGCGGAATTATTCGTGGACAAGCGGGGTGCGATTGCCTGCCAGATCCGGGCTCCGGATCGTAAGATAAAAAGCCCCCTCAAACTTCCAGCTAAATTTGCAACATATCTACGTCTTCTTGTTGATTCTCAATTCATTCCCTTAAAGGCCCAGATTGTAAAGAAAAAGGAAGGTTTCAGGGTTAGAATATCCATTACAAAGTAGTTTTTCTTATTCTGAAATTTTCTTTAAAAACAAGTCTGGATGGCTAAAAATTTCACCCTTGTATAGACCAGTAAAAACCATTCTGCATGATGGCCTGCTCACAGAAGCTCTTAAAATAAATTTTATGGATATATTAGCTGATAAAGGGATAAAATTGCCAAAGAAATTGAGAAGAGCAAGATGATCATGAAGTACTAGTTATCAGCGACTTAGATATTTATTTTTGTATCATTTTTCTTTTTTTTATAAATTTATATACCTTCTTTTGGAGATATTCCCGCCCAATTAATGGTCGGTCTAATTTTAGACAAAAAATTCTATTTCTGTACTACTTTCAGAATTTAAAACCGAAAATATTAAATATGAAAGAATTTAATTAATCGATAGAATTATTAATAATATTTAGGCGGGATTAAGTGTTAAACAAGTCAAGAACTGGTTGGATGGCCCTTTTTGTCATTTCTTTATCTTTATTTATCATCGGTTTGGATAGCACTTTTATGAATGTAGCTATGATTTACCTGGTAAAAGACTTGAACACCACCCTAGGATCTGTACAATCCATAATAGCCATCTACACCCTAATAATGGGTTGTTTCGTACTTTTCGGAGCAAAATTGCAGGATGTGATGGGTAGAAAAAAGACATTCCTTACTGGAGCTATAATCTATGGAATAGGGACCATAATAGCTGCTACCAGTATTACCAGCAGTATGCTGTTACTGGGATGGTCTGTGATCGAGGGATTTGGAGCCGCATTAATGCTACCTGCTACAACAGCAATAACCACTGCAACCTACTCTGGTAAACAGCGGACCTTTGCACTGGGAATTATAGCAACAATTTTCACCATATCAGTGGCCATAGGGCCATTATTAGGTGGTTTCCTTACCACATTTTACTCCTGGAGATGGGGTTTTGCACTGGAAGCTATAATTGTTCTCATCATACTTCTTTTATCAAAGAACATCCTGGAATCAAAGCCCACCTTAAAATGGTCTGATATAAATATTAAAGGGGTTATTCTCTCTGCATTTGGAATTTTACTGATAGTTATCGGATTATTACAGTTGAATACTCCGGCTGCATGGGTTAATTATGCAGGAACAATCATAAATCCTGTAGGATTTACAGTAGCCATAGCCATGATATTAACTGGGTTTTTACTTCTAATAATATTCTTTTTCTATCAAAGAAAGCTTATTAAACAAAATAAAAAATCATTTATGGATGTTAATATTTTAAAGGTTCGTCCATTCACACTGGGTGTTATCTCCGTTCTAATTACATCTTTGATTATGGCGGGAGTATTCTACATTACGCCCCTCTATGTGCAGACCAGATATGATGCCAATGCTCTGATGACGGGTTTATTGCTACTGGCAGCCGCTGGAGGAAGTTTGATCTTTGCACTAAGTGGAAGTAAACTAGCCCAGTACATTAAACAAAATCACCTGGTATCCTTAGGATTTATAGTTTCTATTATTGGTATTTTAATGTTGTATTTCTCATTCTTAAACTATATAAACTTGAATATGTATGATTTGATTCCCGGGTTGTTCATTTTAGGCGCAGGCCTGGGATTGGCTCTTCCCAACCTTAACAATATTGTTCTCAACAGTTTAAAAGAGACCCAGTATGCTGACGGTTCTGGTATACAAAGCACCTTTAATAATGTGGGTTCTTCACTTGGAACTGTTCTAATTGGATTGATTTACTTTATAGCCGTTTATTTCAGTATAATATCTTCACTTCCTGTTGAATATCCCCAATATCAAAATCAACAGGCTTTGAACCAGGATATATATTCCTGGGTGGATAAAATATTACATCCTAACATGAGCACCCTTAAGGATGATCCTAATCTTGCTGTTATAACATTACATTCCAGTGCTCAGGGAATGCAGATGGCATTTTTAGTTTCAGCCCTCCTGCTGTTTGTAGGACTATTAATGTCCATTTTCATCAAACCGCCCCCATTACAGTAAATTATTTAAATTTGTCGATCTATTTTTATTAATTTTATAATGTGTTTTGTTGTAGCTATATCAGGATGTTCTTTCAGTAATACAGCTTACAATGTTACCAATAGTCCATATGGTGGGCTACTGCAGTTGCCTCGACATTCGAGAAATTCATAAAATTTTTATCAATTCTTCATATTTCTCTCTGTCTTGATTATCCATCTTTTGAAAAATTTCTTTAAAAGCTGCCCTTTTATATTCTGACATTTGACGTACAAAACTTTCTGCTTCTGGCCTATTAAGGACATAACATTTCCATAAGTTCTCATAAGGTTCCTTTGGTATAACTATAATGCCCTTATGCTCTGCAACAGCATTTAAAATATCTACCGCTGCTTTGTCAGCAGGGTAAGCATTATCAGGGATTTTAAGATCTCCAATGGGTTTGCCGTCCAGTCCTTTATTAAAGATGGGTGTTGCAACATTAGCTGGGCATATTGTTGAGAAGTAGAGGCCATTATCTCTATACTCATATCTTAAACTTTCAGTGAGGCCAGTGACCCCAAATTTTGTAAGAACATAAGGTGACTCAAAAGGAGTTGGAAAAATACCTGCAAAGGAGCCTGTGTTAACAATATGACCAGATCCCTGTTTTAACATAATAGGCACAGCAGCATGGACGCCATAAATAACACTCCAAAGATTGGTATCAATTATTGTTTTCCAATCCTCGAGGGTGGCAGCTGTAAATGGAAAACCAAAACCTACTCCTGCATTGTTGAATAAAAAGTCAATCCTACCACTTTCTTCGGCAGTATCTTCGATTGCCTTTTGTACCTGATCCTGTTTAGTTACATCCACTATAACAGTATGAATGCGATCTTCATAATCAGAAAGATGTATTGAAGCTTTTTGAACTTTTTCAGGATTACGCCCTGCCATATAAACAATACTTCCCCTTTTTAGAAGCTCTTCAGTTAACGCATATCCAATACCGGAATTTGCACCAGTTACAATACAAATCTTATCCTTATAATACTTTGATTCTACCATTTTCTCCCTCCAATTATTAAATATTATTTTATTAAAAAATATTATATATCTTTCCAAAATAGTGCTGACAGTACTCCTACATCCTGTGAATCTAAAACTACTAAAAATCTATTAAATTTCAATTTGAAAGAAATAATTTTTAATTATGCTATGTGCTGGATTTCTTAAAATACCCTGAAAATAGAAATTGATTTATATTAAAATATTTTATTTTTTACTATCGTACATTTTTAACTTCGTTATGAATGAAATAAAAATTACTAAAAACGATATTTTTGTAAAAAAAGAGAGAAACAAGTGGGGAGATTAAAAATGAAAGTTATTGTTCATGATCTGGATCCGGAAGAATTTCTTAAGGCATTTCCTAGTTTAAAAGATAGAGGGGATGTTAGGATAATAGCCGAAACAAAGGGTCCAATTAGAAAATGTATCGGTTGTTTCAGTTGCTGGATTAAAACCCCGATGCATTGCATCATGAAAGACGGCTACCAAGATATGTCAACGCAATTTATCGGAGAAGAAATTATTGTCATCAGCAGATGTGTATATGGTGGCTATAGCCGGTTTGTAAAAAACGTCTTTGACCGCTCAATCGGTAACGGTACCCCTTTTTTTGAGATACGTAACGGTGAATTAAAACATGTCTCAAGGGAGAATGGATCTCCTAATTTTGATGTATACATTTACGGGGAAAAAATCACTGATCTGGAAAAAGAAATGATGAAGGGGCTTTATATTGCAAATAAAGCAAACATGGGACAGAATACAACTGGTGAATTGCACTTCGTCAACGACATCTTTAAGGAGGTTATATTATAAATCTCGCCATGATTATGGGTAGTCCTAAAAAGAAGGGAAGCATCTCCGCTTACCTGATTGAAGAAATGGTAGAAGCAATCAGGGACAAAGGGGAAGTTTTTGTCTTCAATGCAGTGAAACCTGAGAAATTTGAACAAATCCTTTCCTGTGACCGCCTGGTGTTTGTGTTCCCCCTCTACTTCGACAGTCTACCTTCACATGTAGTCTCGTACTTGGAAGAGTTGAATGAGTTTATCAAAGACCATCCCCCCAAAAAGAAGCCATCGGTGTACGCAGTCTGCAATCTGGGATTCTATGAAGGATACCAAACCAAATGGGCACTCGGGAGAATCCGGTGCTGGGCTGAGGCAGTTGGTCTTCCCTGGAAAGCAGGTCTTGGTATAGGCGCAGGTCCTTTTACCCCCCACCTACCGCCAGAGGCACGGAATAAAACTGATAAAGGAAAAGAACAGTTCATGCAGCTGCTTCTTTCAGATACCGCCAGTGATAACATCTTTACTGAACCAGATATTCCCAAGGAGATGTATGTAGAAATTGCCAATGCCCAATGGATACCTAAGCTTGAAGCAAACGGTCTCACTGTGGATGATATCATGCATCCCTAGCAACGTTCAATGCATAGCTGGGCACATTACTTTCTCTCAACCTTTTTTAATATTAAAAATACATTTTAAAACTATTCTTAGATGTTAAATTTCATAAAAAAATGGAATATTATAATTAATTTAGATGTAGACAAAATCAATATGAACAGGTTTAATAAATATATTTATTTAATGATCAATCTGAATTTTTTTATTTTGGTTTCCTGTATTCAACTACAGGACAGGGCCAATCCCTGCAGAATGTCATGACTATCCTTCCCTGATCTGTATCTATGTGCATTCTCCAGCAGTCCTCATTATAAGATTTGAATCTTACGCTAATGATTTTTTTACCAATGAGTTTCTCTAAATCCTCTTGACAGATTTTCTCCAGGTCCGGCTTAGCCATTGGAAACCTCCTTAATGAAGCCCTATACATAATTTGATTTACAAGCAGATAATTCTTACTAATTTCTCAATCCTCAATTGATTTGAAGAGCTCTTTTAAACTATCTGGTTTTTTATCAAGCTCTATTATCCTGGAAATATATTTAAAATATTCACCTGAAGCTTCTATCATGGAAGGATGTTCATCTTCCTCTGTTGATCCCAACTGACTTTGTTCCTTCATGAATTTTAGAACTTCTTCCATCTCCTGTGATTTTCTCTGGGCATGATAGGCACTGTTTTTTACTCGGGAAAGAGTGGATTCTCTAAAACCCGGACACTCGGTGCTCTCTAAGCATTTCATTAATTCTTCATCCAAACCCATCTGGTAGGCCGAATACAGTGATTCAAGTAACAGTGCAGAAACACCCTTAGTATAGGAACTTCTAAGCATCTTCAGGGTTTTGGCCTTACCTAAATCCGGAGATATCACTTTTATATTCAGTCCATACTGTTTCAGACTGGAAAACTGTTCCGCGTAACTTCCTGACGCTACAATCTGCACTTGTATTCCTTCCTTCTTTATACCCCCTATTATGGCTGCATCAACGGTTTTACCATTTTCAATGTAGCCCAGTGCCTCCTTAGCTGTCCCGGGTGAGATGTTATTTACATCTACGTAGATTCCCTTCACATGTTT
>MVPY01000027.1 GCA_002067065.1 Methanobacterium sp. PtaB.Bin024 | reverse complement strand
TGTGTCTTGTATATCTTCACTGCTAACTCCGACTTTCAGATCACTAGCCGCATTTTCATTGTTCACATTGTTATCCTGGTCACCAACAGCCCCTGAAATAGGAACAGCTGCCAGAACCAAACATATCATACATAGTACTGCATAAGTAGAATTTCGCTTCACACGCTTAATTATACCGCCTCCGTGTCCCATAAAATTAGTTTCATAGGACTCTCTTGGACTACTTTATGATGGAACCTACTTAGCTTATAAAGGTTTCGAAATAATTTTCGAAAAAAGGACCAAAGAGTGCTTCTTTAAACAATTAAGACACGCTAAGAAGTTATTTATATTAACGATCTCGGATAAGCACCTTCCTTTATTATTTTTAATAAATCAGCTTAATTTAAAGCCTATTTCCCTAAAATAAGGATATCCAATTCAATAATATATTAGTGATTTACACCATTATAAGGCATAAAACGGAATTAATCTAACTTTAAATGATTAAAGACCATCAAATCAAGGCTTTTTATAAAAAAAAGTTAATATGAATCTTAATCCAATTTAAGAGATTATAAGGCCTTTTTAGACAATTGAGGTCTGCTTCTTTTCTTTTAATAACATTAACTCATTAAAACCATTATAATTAATAATTTCTTATAATCAAATATTTTGAGTTTGAAGAAATGTTATGTGTATGTACATAGAAAAAATTCTATATGGGAAAAAATTCCAATTCCAAATAATATTTAACAATCATTGAATTGACATCTATACTTAACTAAATCAATCATCAAAACCCACTTTTTATATATCATTAATAAATCAACACATCATAATTATTTATTAGAAATGTCATGTTAATTGTTAAATTAGTTTATAATTCATTGCATACTAGTGAAAATGCATACTAGGTGAAAATAGACATGCCACTATCAGATCAAGCTTTAGAATCATTGGAAAAAAAAGGATATCGTTTTGTTGGGACAAAAAGGCATGCTGCTGCTAAAGTGTGTCATTGGACCAAAAAAAGCCTTTTGGATAAGGGTGTTTGCTATAAAGAAAAATTTTATGGTATAAAAAGCCATAGATGTCTCCAGATGTCACCTAGCATCCCATTCTGCCATCACAAATGTCTGTTCTGTTGGAGGGATGTTTCCATTACTAATACCACATGGAATGAAGAATTCGATGAACCAGGTGAAATAATCGATGAATGTATACAAGCCCAGCGAAAACTGCTGGTGGGTTATTTTGGCAATCCTCGTGCCAATCAAAAGAAACTGAAAGAAGCCCAGAATCCCACCAATGCTGCCATATCACTGGCTGGTGAACCCTTACTTTATCCTGCCATTGATGAATTACTGGAAGAGTACAAAAAAAGGCATTTCACCACCTTCCTGGTCAGTAATGGTTTGAGCCCTGAAAAACTAACAAACATGAAAATAGAACCAACACAACTATATCTGTCCCTTGATGCTCCTAATCTTGAGATATACCAGAATATTTGTGATCCTCAAGTAAAAAAGGGATGGGAAAATTTAAATCAGTCACTAGAACTTTTATCCAGTTTCAAATGTAGGACTGTCATCAGGATAACCTGTGTATCAGGATATAATATGACCAATCCTGAGGAATATGCCAAGATCATCAGTGAGAGTAATCCAGATTTTGTGGAGATCAAAGCATACATGTTTGTTGGGAGCTCTCGAAAACGGTTAAAATTAGATAATATGCCAAAAAATGATGAGGTTTATCGTTTCGCCCAATCAATTGCTGTTTTATGTGGGCGGAAGATCGTTGATCATTCCCCTGAAAGCAGAGTGGTTCTACTGGCCTGAATTAATTACCACCAATTTCTATTATCATTAAATCAATTTAAGACAAAGACCCTGAAAAATTTTCACAACTTCATCATAATACCTTTTATATGTATCATCTAAAAGTCAGAGAGTGTTATGGAACCTAATCACTTCTTTGAATCATTTTCCCATAAATTTAATTAGGTGTTAATCATAAAATCACTATTAATTAATTTAAAAATCTGTTCCCAAGAATACAATGTCAGAGAAGTGGTAAGATGAAAAGATTGTTACTGGTTTTAATACTGATGATTGTTGTTTTAAGTCCCATATACAGTGCAAGTACCAATACAGATAATTCTGGTTTTGCAATCACCTACGGGGAGACAACATACAGTAATCCATCCTATAAAAACACGGTGCTAAATTATTTTGAATCCCACACCAGTAGAGATGTGAATGATGCTAGTAGCAAAGTGGTTACTGCTGCAGAAGTTAATGAAATCTCCAAGAACATCACCGGCCGGACATACCCCTCTAGCCAAATATTTTCCTGCGCAATGGTGGACTTGAGCTACAGTCAGGGAATCAAAGTTGTTGTGGATAGTAGCAAAATCACAGTGGTAACCTCGAAAATGTATGCCACTGCCCTAAAATCAACTGGAATAAATAACGGTTACGTGGTAGTAACTTCACCTGTTAGTGCTACCGGTGAATCAGCATTAACAGGCGTGTTAAAATCATATGAAATTGCAGTTGGTACTTCTATACCTGAAGAAGCCAAACAAGCAGCCACTGAATCATTATACACCGAAAGCCAGATAGCTGACCAAACCGGCCAGGACCCGGATAAAATCGCAGAATTGTTTGATCAGGTCCAACAGGAAGCAGAAAACCAGAACTTACAGGATCCCACCCAAATAAAGGCTATCGTGATCAACATTGCCGCCACCTTGAACATCGATTTAACCGATGACCAGGCTCAACAAATAGCTGATGCAGTAGCTAACTCTCAGAAAGCTCAGGATAGTCTCACTGACTTCAAAAATCAACTTGAAATTGCCACACAACAGGCATCCCAATCCCAGGGAACAATCCAACAAATAATAAACTACTTACAGAGCTTTGTAGATTATGTAATGAGTTTTATCTGATTTAAACACATAATATGAGTTTAATATAATACTACTCCAAATTAAGAACAACCCTTACAATCATGCCTACAACTAAATACTAAAAAATATAAGACATGTTTCTGAATTATCAAGATCAGAAATTATTTCCAACCAACATATATACAAGTGTAAACATTAAAAAATGACACCCGTGCGGGATTAATTTACTCAAGAGATAAAACCATTGTGATAACATGTTAATTGCTCAAAATCATCTACAATTCATAATTGAAGTTGCCGCAATAATACAGATGGGTGTTATACTCCTTTTAAACATTATCCCATTTACTCTGAGCATGGTTTTGTTTTTATCCCTTATTCTAACCATGTTCTTAGCAGGACTTTTCAGTGTGGATACTGCCCTCCTCTTCCTGCCCTATGTTTCTCATCAGGAATTCACTCACCCATTTGGTCCGCTGGCAGTTTTTGCATGGACAACTCTTTCAGCATCAGCAAGTCTACTGAGTGAGGTTGATATCAAATCAACGTCTATCACTGCCATCTCACTAATTCTCTTTGCTGTAATAGCCATTGCAGG
This sequence comes from Methanobacterium sp. PtaB.Bin024, assembly GCA_002067065.1. Lineage (GTDB taxonomy): Archaea > Methanobacteriota > Methanobacteria > Methanobacteriales > Methanobacteriaceae > Methanobacterium. The sequence goes on along the minus strand of MVPY01000027.1, from coordinate 17,102 downwards.
AGGTCTGATGCACAGATCATTTCTGATATTATGGTTCCTAGGATGGTTCCTTGCATATTTTATCACATCCAAAAGTTTCCGTAGGAGCGTGAAAATAACTCGAAAGAGGATATTTACAGCAGTTGGAGCAGTTATTGGTGGTTTCGCCATTTTGGAATTATTAGCTAAAATCTTTAATGCTGAAGTTCTAAGTCCCATGGTCCGTTTGAGTCGGTTAGAGGAATATGCCCTGCCCAGTATTAAAATGGTGATAAAAAACACGACTTTATGGGGACACGTCCAGGGTTCATGTTATTGGGGAGCAAACTGCCTAGGTGGATCCGACGGATATATTACACTCCCAATGACTCTTATAAGTAAACTCACACTACCTTTCCCACTATTTTTCGGAGTTTTAGTTGTTAAAAAAGATATAATTGATTACATGCTCCCTGGAATCTTTGGAATTGCCTTTGACTTCGGATATGGTGGTCTCTTAGCATTGCTTGGCTGGTGTGTCATTGTGATGTGCTGCGGATTTTATGTGCTCCGTAAGTACCGAAGTAAAAGAAGAGTGGGAAGCAGGACTTATCTTGGAAGGGAGGCTCTTTTAATAGGTGCGTTAACTGCTTTCATAGCTCAAACCATTGTTGGACTCTTCCTATTTAACAGAACAATTAACGGAGCTGCTATGATAACCTACATGTTCTTATCTGCCATGGTAATAGCTCATGTGGTTGTTGTTAAAAAAAGTTTAAGATAAATGTTGAAATTAATATTTAAACACGAGGATATAACAAAAGGATAACAAAAAAGGGATTATTCCAAACTAAAAAAAGAGATTATTCCAAACTATTACAGATATCAACTGCTTTTTTAGCTGCAGCCTCCATGGAAGTTTCATAATTAATCCCTGCTGCTTTCAGGATGCGCTGCCCTTCTTTTTCGTTGGTACCGGTGAGTCTGATGACCAGGGGCACCTCTCTTTCTGAACCTTTCAAAACAGTGATAACGCCATTTGCAACATCATCAGCCCTGGTAATACCACCTAAAACGTTTAAAAATACTACTTTAACATTAGGGTTAGAAATAACCAGGTTCAATGCCCTGGCAATATTTTCCTGTGATGCTCCTCCCCCAATGTCTAGGAATGTTGCTGGTTTTCCACCGTATAATTTGAGCATGTCCATACCAGTAAGAGTTAAACCAGCACCGTTACCAATGACTGCTATGTTTCCATCCAGTTTCACATAAGCAAATTCATCACGGGATTCTGTCTGTAGTTGTGCCAGATCTCTATGCCTGTATAAAGAATCATCATCAATATCCAGCTTAGCATCAGCAGCAATCAGACCATCACTGGTTAAAACCAGGGGATTGATCTCGACAATGTTAGCATCATAGTTCTGGAATATTTGATGGAGTTTCCAGATGATCACACCCACCGATGATATCAACTTAGAATTAACTCCCATTTTACGAGCGATTTCACGGGCTTGGTATGGTAAAAACTGATCCAATGGATCTAAATGGTATTTAACAATTTTTTCCGGTGTTTGCCTGGCTACTTCTTCAATATCCACCCCACCAGCCATACTGGCCATTATAAGGGGTTTTCGGGCGGATCGATCCACTGCCACGCTCATGTAAAATTCATCCTGAATATCCAGCATCTCCTCCACCAGAACTTTTTGGACAATTTCTCCACGAATTTGTGTTCCTAAAAGTTTTTCTGTTAGTTGATAGGCCATTTCAGGATTGTCAGCGAATTTGATTCCTCCGGCTTTACCTCTTCCCCCAACCAGGACCTGAGATTTTATTGCAACTGGTTTACCAATCTTAATTGCGGCTTTTTTTGCTTCTTCAGGTGCTTCAGCCACTATACTTTGGGGTGTGGGTATTCCTCCGCTGCGGAAGATCTCTTTAGCTTGATATTCATGGAGTTTCATAGTTATACCTCCTCACGGGAGAGTTCCATTCCTGCTTCGAATGCAGAAAGGTTTTTGTCCTCAGTTCCTGGAGGAACACTTGCTGCTATGGCTTTACGGGCTGCTTCTTCCGATATTATTCCAGTAAAACCGGTTATGGCTCCGATCATTACAATGTTGGCCACGATCCGTAGTCCTACCTTTTCATCGGCAGTGCGGGTGGCTGGAGCATGATAAACTTGAATGTTATGTTCTGTTATAAATGAACTGATCTCATCCTCCATCACCAGGTCTGGATCTATTATCAGGATACCTCCTGTTTTCAGCCCTTCCAGATAGGCTAGGAGGGCTTCGTGAGACATTGCCACGAAAATGTCTGGATGTTGTACCTTAGGATAATCTATCTCCTCATCACTGATAACCAGTTCAGTTCTGGATGCACCCCCCCGTGCTTCCGGCCCATAAGATTGGGTTTGAACTGCCTGCAGGCCATCGTATAAAGCTGCGGCCTTGCCTATCACAATACCTGCCAATATGATTCCTTGACCTCCAAAACCAGCTATTCTAACTTCTTTCCGCATGTTTTAGTCCCCCTCAAATGCTGATCTTGTTGATGATGGTTTTCCAGTTGTGCATTGGGCTTCCAGTAACTGGCAGACCTTATCTGAGAATTCAGGTTCCTCTTTATTCTGAAATTCTCCCACTATGATCTTTCCTTCCAGTTCCTCTGCTGAAAGTTTGTCTGCTCTTCTTTTAACAATGCTCTCTTCCTTCATCCACTTTAACATCTCAATAGGAGACCGCATTTTGTTCTTACGACCAAAGTAAGTGGGGCACTGGGACATTACTTCTATGAATGAGAATCCCTTATTTTTAAGGGCTTTTTTAATGGCGTTGGAAAGTTGTACTGGTTGTGCAGTGGTCCATCTGGCAACATAGGTTGCTCCTGCAGCTTTAACCATTTCAGAAAGTTTAAATGGTCTTTCAAGTGCCCCGTAGGGTGCTGTTGATCCATAGCTCCCCTTGGGGCTGGTGGGACTGATCTGGCCTCCGGTCATGCCGTAGATGCTGTTGTTGATGCATATGACTGTGATGTTGATGTTGCGTCTGGCACCGTGGATAAGGTGGTTACCTCCTATAGCTGCTGCATCACCATCTCCAGTGAATACCACCACTTCATTTTCTGGATTTGCTAGTTTGATACCAGTGGCGAATGATATAGGACGACCATGAGTGGTGTGAAGGGAGTCGCATTTCACATATCCTGGTATTCTGGAGGAGCATCCTATGCCTGATACCATCACCACCTTTTCAAAGTCCACTTCTGCCATTTCCATGCCATTGAAAAATGTGTTCATTACAATACCATTTCCACATCCTGCGCAGAATATATGGGGAAGTCTATCCTTCCTTAAGTATTTCATAAAGCGATTTTCCCTGTTTTCGTCCATATTCTCCATCTCCATGGGATGAAAATTAATAATATTTATCTATACTAAACCTCAGTTGATCTAAACAACAATACTTAGTTTATACTTTAATTCATTCTTATTTTAATTCAGTCTTTAGTTGAATTGATCTGTTTCAGGATCTCTTCCGGAAGGTGCATTTCTCCACCGATTTTGGGAGCTAATTCTACTTTTACTTCTGGTAGAACCCTTTGAACCTCGTAGAATATCTGTCCCAGGTTCATCTCCACTACAATCACCCGTTGGGCATTACCCGCTGCCTTTTGTATCATTTCTTCAGGGAAGGGCCATACCACGTCAATTTTGATAAAACCAACATTCAAACCCTGATCACGGGCAGTTCTTACTGCTTTAAGAGCTGATCTTGATGGAGCGCCGTAAGAAATAATTATTATCTCTGCATCTTCCACATTTTCGGTTTTTATTCTTGATATTTCATTGGTGTGATGTCTGATCTTGTTACATAAACGTTTAACCAGTTTGGAGTGTGCCTGTGGATTTGATGCATCTGGGTATCCTCTTTCATCATGGGTTAATCCTGTAATGTGTATTTTGTATCCATCCCCCAAAGCAGGCATGGGACTGGTTCCATCAGGATCGGCGCGATAAGGGAGGTATGTATCTGGACCTTCTTCAGGCATACTTCGTGCTTTTACCTCTACTTTTTCTGGAATGGTGATTTTTTCTCGCATGTGTCCCACGTTTTCATCACTCATTACCATGACTGGTACCCTGTATTTTTCAGCCAGATTGAAGGCTTCTACTGTGAAGTCAAAACATTCCTGTACTGATGAGGGGGATAAAGCTATAATTTCATAATCTCCCTGGGATCCCCAGCGGGCCTGCATCATATCCCCCTGGCTGGCCATGGTGGGCTGTCCTGTGGACGGAGAGCCCCTCTGCATGTTCACTATTACCAGGGGTGTTTCTGTCATTACTGCATAGCCTATGTGTTCCTGCATCAGGGAAAACCCTGGCCCGGATGTGGCGGTCATTCCCTTCATACCGGCCCATACTGCTCCTATGACTGCGCCCAGGGTAGATATTTCATCTTCCATCTGAACAAAGGTTCCTCCTTCCCGGGGTAGGAACACTGCCATGTCTTCAGCGATTTCTGTTGAGGGGGTTATGGGGTAACCAGCGAAAAATCGGCAATTTGCTTTAATTGCTCCTCTGGCACAGGCTTCATTACCTTGTATGAAATAATCCTCACTTGTCATCCTTCTCATCCACTTTTTCATCTACTTTTATTGCCTGATCAGGACACATCAATGCACATAACTGACATTGGGTGCATTTATCCTCATTTTCAGGTACTGGAACATGTACACCCTTTTTGTTAAGTACTCCAGATTCCTGGTAAACCTTACGCGGGCAAAACTCGGTGCAAATGTTGCAGCCTTTACACAGATTCTCATCAACGGTTATCATGAAATCTACCATTTTTTTATAATTTTTACTGTGATATTTTTATTTACTGTCAATGATATTATTAAATAATTGTTATTGTGTAAAATACCATAAAACGCCCTTGTCAATACTTTTAATGAAGCTTAACACTTTTTTTATGTTTTCAATCTATTTCTTCCACGTACATCAAGGGATACTGTAGTTCTTCTATATAGTGCATGCGTACCACAACCTTCACTCCCTCATAATGGGAAACAACTCTAACATCCAACATTTCCCCGGTTAGAGAGAGGTATTGGTATTCATTTTCTGCTTCTTCCATCAGTTGAGGACTAATCTTCACATTAACACTTTCAATACATGGCTGTAAGGTTAAAGATTCCTCTATAGCCTTTTCAAGAGAATTGACACTTTTGGGACTTACTGGAGTTCCCACAAACTGATGGAAAAGGGCACCCATAGTAATAGCACCTTCAAATATGGCCCGTTCCCGTAGGGTGATGTTCTGAAAATATTTTTCATCACTCATAATACCACATTATATTCTTTGATCATCTATTAAATTTTATAATCAATATTTCTATTTATGGAAAAATCCTTGAAGAAAATTCATTGAACCTACCATTACCATATTATAAATATTATCATTATTATCCCCGTTAAACGATTTTTAAAATCCAAAACTTAAAAAATCACTTATACGAGACATGTTTGATTCCAGGGTATCTGGGGGTACGGGGAAGAAATAACCAAGTACCAAGAAGAGAGTCAAAGCCACAACCACCAGGAATATTATGGCCCTATCATCTTTTACAGGATACAAGAAGCTTAAAACAGAACCTATAACCATGAATGCTATGATTATATAAATAGCATAATTTTTCTGTGGGTTGACCGCTCTGACACTCTTAATCGGATATATATCCACCTGTTTAGCCTTGATCATCAATCGTTCCTTAGTTGATCCTAAAGGATAACAGGTGATAAGAAACAATACATTACCCTGCTCGACTGATAATCGGTAATCTGCAGGTACAATAGTGCTGTTTTCTATAACATATTCAACATAACCAATTCCTGGCCATTCTAAAGTTACGTTATCACCAGGTTTTAGCTGGTCTAGTTTTAGAAAAGGAGACCCGTGTAGTGTGCGGTGTCCGAATAGAACAACTGTTCCATTACCTGGTTTGGCTGATTCAGGTTCATGATAAATACCATAATCAATTGATTTGTTATTTATGGGCTCATCAACTCCAATTTCTGGAATTATAATATAAGGAGTGTCTCCTGGCTGCTGGTTAATGGTTTGGGTGGCAGAATAATAATTAACCTCTATCAGTGCGTAAAAAGAGATGATCACTATTCCTGCTATTATGAAAAAAGTGGATATTTTCATTAGATTCACTGTACCATTCACTGATTCATAAATAGGTTACCTGATTGTATACGAAAGTTGGAAGTTGGAATCGAGAAGTTACAACTGACTACTAATCATAATAACCCCTCTTTCACTCATTAATGATATACACTTCACTAAATTAATGATAACCATGAATATGGGAATATCATTAATATAAGAATTTCGTGAAATCCTGAAGCCACCCCAAGTTACTTGATCTTGTAGACTTATGTTAGTTCATCGGAAGAACTTGGCGTAAGTTACACCACCAGCTATTACAATGGCTCCAACCACAAAAAGGGCGAAAGGAACTCCTGTTTCTGATGTAGTAGGTACAGAAGCATTGGTTGAAGCTGCAGCAGTGGTGGGAACATCATATGATGATGAACCAGCACTTCCACTATAGCTTGAACTGGATGTTGATGGCCATTGGTAAGTGTAGGAGAAATGTTTACTCTGACCCGGGTATAAAACTACATCCCAGGCGGCAGTGTTAGCCCATGGTACTTCATTATCAATATAGGTTACTTCAGGATTACTGTAGGTGAGATTTGAGTCAATTGGGACTATTGGTGCTCTTACTATACCAGATACTTTAGGGCGAGTGTAGTCAAGGTTTTTTATCCAGAAGCAGAAATGACCTTTCCATGATACAAGATCTAAACTTGGATTCAGGTACTCAATTTCATTAGGAAGGAACCATGAGGCCTGTAAACCTGGTTCATTTAGAAGTGGCCAAAAGGTGTTGTTTATTCCAGGTTGTCTTATATAATTCGGATAAGAAGGATTAATATTGGTTGCGCGCAGTTTAAATGTAACAGTTTTAGTCTCACCGGCTTGGATCTTCCAACCAAGATCCTCATCATCAACATCAGACATATATTTAATCATTTTTAATGCACATGGATTAGTCCATAATACTTCCCAGTATATGGCAGAACCAGTAGTAGTATCCAATGTTCCAGTATATGTTTGACTTATCTTGAAATATTCGACATGATCATTGTTATTTTTGATTTTTGCAGTTATAGTAGCCTCAAGGTAAGTGAACTGCGCTGTTGCGTTTTGTTCCTCAACCCACGTTTGTTGATCATCGTAAGATGAATCCCATGAAACTGCCGAAGAAGTTAAAGAAAAGCTAAATACCACTAATAATGAGATTAAAGCCACGAATAATCTGTTGATGTTCATCTTAACCACTATCCAACTTATTTATTACCTGATTTATTTAGATCATCCTAATAATGGATGTGAATGGATGTGGATTTGATTCATCCAGATCCATATATGCTTTGAAGTTCTTTCACCATCCATGTTGGAGCATTTTGGGTTGGAACTGTTAGTTGTAAGTTCTGGCTGTTTTGCATCAAGAACAGTGCATTTTCGCGTGGAACTTCCAGCACCACCATATATTGTACATCAAGTTCACCCAAATTAGAGGCTCTTTCGAAGTCGGATAACTTCCAACCATAAGAATCGAGTAGAGTAGTAACTTGTGATTCATCCCATGTATTGGAAGCTGCTGCTTTAAGCAGTTCTTCAACATTAGTGCTTGCACTCTGACTTCTACTGTTGGTCATGGTTAGAGTATTAACTGCAATCTCCTGGGATTGTTGCAGATTTGCATCTACAGTTCCACTGTCTTTAGCCCTTAAAATTGCCAGAACAGTGGCTCCACTAATTTTAGGTGTTGATGTAGACTCAGTTGTTGTTGTCTGGTTGGATGCATTTGTTGTTGTTTTAGTAGAAGTGTTGGTTGTAGTAAGATAAACATCAACACTATCCCCAACATTCACCAAACCTCCGGCTGCTTGTAATCGGGATATGATTATGGGTACTGCTACAGTGTCTGGGGTTTCAATCTCCAGGTTTACTAAAACCGCAGCATCGGCTTCGTTAACTATTTTTTTAGCTGCTGAAGTTTTCATTATCAGGTTTTTTTGTCCGCCAGCATCGTAAGTGATCATAACTCTACCATAAGGATCTTTTTCGGATGATATCTGCTGAAGTTGATACTCTCTCCATGCAGAAGTTGCTGGGCCCGTTACATCCACAGCCAACACCATTTCCGGTGTTGTTCCACCATCAATCTCAGCTAAAATAGATGTTTTTCTAGGATCCGTTGCAAGAGGTCCTGTAAAGTAAGTATTAACCTCTGAAATCTTGGTTTCCTTAGCCGTAGTCATGGATTCCTGGTAAGGTGCATAAACCAAAAAGTAGTAACCAGCACCCACAAGAACTATGAGAATAATCCCAAAAACAGCCGCACCAACCAGTGTTCTCTGATCATCATCAGAGCCTCCACCGCCAAAGCCAGCTCCACCAGTTATACTACCCAGTGGGCCTCTCTTTTTTTGAGGCTGTTTTCTAAGGGGGGGTTTCAAAGTAGGCTTGTCTTTTGATGTAGGGCGCGGTTTTGGGCGCGGTTTTGGCATTGGCCGAGGAGCTTTTCCCCCAGATGGGCGCTTACCCTCATCTTTGTCACCATTAACCTTTTCTTTGGATTTTTCGGTTGCCTTGGACACCATACCCTTAAGACGGCCCCCAATGTCCGAGTCCGATTTTTTCCCGTCTTTTCGCAGATCAGGGACATCTTTATCTTTATCCTTCTTTCCTAAGATCTTATCTAACATGTGGACCACTTCTCAAGAAGCCTGCCGTATAATTCCATAAGAGGCACGATTAATACATATAGTATGGTGAAGATGAATAAAAGCTTTGCGGGAAGAAATGCAATTGATGATGAAATGTTGTAGGGCAAAATTGTTCCAATGATCAATATGCTACCACCTGCCATCAATATCATACCCTTAAATTTAGGATACTTAATTGTACTTATCATTAACACCGCAACCACTGTCATGATGATTAGTGCAAGGTCCATTCGGAACATACCTGAGATGTAGAATGATCCTAGGATCAAGGCAGTGGTAGGTATGGGTAGTCCCACGAATTTATCTCCACCTGAAACATCACTTGAATCTGCAAGTACATTAAACCTGGAGAGTCGTAATATTCCACATATAACTATTAGGAGTGATACTAGTATATTAATGTATTGGATCGAAAACGATTGGCACGCGTAAAACAAAAGCATTCCGGGTGCAACACCAAATGAGATCACATCCGAAAGTGAGTCCATGTTCTTGCCGAAACCATGTTCATCAACTCGGTTAGTTCGACGGGCCACCCACCCATCCACAGAGTCAAAGATCACCGCCAGGAGCATGAACTGGGATGCCAGTATTAAGTTTCCAATGGACAGCATTACCAAAGCCAAGAAACCTGAACAGGCATTAGCCAGGGAAACAAAATCAGGCAATGCTATATAATGCTTGATATTCATATTTGTACTCCAATACAAATTATAATAATATTTTTAACTTTTTTTGTGCATCCGGGCGATAACAGTCTCTCCTGCAGTTGGTTTTTCACCTTCAGTGACCATCAGTTTTGTGTTTTCATAAGGGATGATTAGATCAACTCTGGAACCAAACCTTATCATTCCCAGACGGTCCCCTGTTTGCACCTGGTCACCTACTTCTACATACTGAACTATGCGTCTGGCCACGAAACCAGCTATCTGTATTACACCCACTTTTCCATACTCTGAATCTATAACTATTAAATTCTTTTCATTTTCAGTATGTACATTTTGCATGGCGATTTTAAATTTACCTGAGTAATGCTTAGTCTTCACAATGGTACCAGAGATGGGAGCCCGATTAACATGAACATCAAAAGGAGACATGAAAGTACTTACCAAAATACCTTTTTCTTCAGGTCTTAATATGTATTTCATCAGTGGGTCTTCATATTGAACTGTTTTCACACGATCGATTTTTCCTTTAAGTATCCGACCATCTGCAGGAGCAATAATCAAACCATTATTAAGTGGAGTACTCCTGTTAGGATCCCTGAAAAACTGCATTAGAAAAGCTATCGCTGAAAAGAGTAAAAAAGTTATAATTACATACCCAAAAAGGAAAGGTAAAACCGCTATGGTTAACAATATGCCTACTTTTTTAAAAGTTCCTTTAACAAACATGTGATATCCCTTTAGAAAAATTCAGTTTATTCTTGATCTGATCTGCCAAAATAGCAAACCTATGAAAATCTATATATTAAAAGTATGTGCATTAATGGTAGTGCATGTCCATGATGATAGTAGCTTTATCACTTACTATATATATTTTAGAAATCTAATAGTAGCTCTAATAATCGTGCACTTTGACAACATTAAAAATTTTCCATATATTCAATAATTCGCATCTTCAAATAATTTACTTTAATTATATATATTATTATAGAAATTAAATTGATATGAACTTTTACTGTACTATATCAAAATAGTTAGAATTCAATTTTAATAAAGTGGTAATTAATGATCGAGGATAAAATAAAAATCTTGAGAAAAGCAGCCGAAGTTTCTACGGTGCAAGATTCAGATTATATATGGTGTGTTATTGCAGGTAACGAAGACATGGTTAATAATGTAGCCTACTCTGCAATAATGGATAAAGAACGGGTTAAAGTGCTTTGCAGAGAGCACGTGACTACCAGGGAATCATTTGTAACAAAAAAATTTGATTTTATCATGCTTTACGGCGAAACAAGCAAAATAAGAGAATTAAGCATGATATGTAAAGAGAATGGTGGTTCATACCTAAAAATTGCACCTTATTATGTTAAAGATGAACCCAATCTACTCTTAACAGTTGGCCCTGAAAATTCCATAAAAAAGTTTATTGGTGACTGTGAAAAAACTGGCACCAAACTTTCATTCCTAATTGAAGATCAAACTACAGGATTCATTGAAACGGATGTATATATCACCAACATGTTACCACGTTTCATTCGAAACACCATTGATCCACTATTTAAAATGGCAGATGTAGCTTTATCCACTGTTTTATTATCAGCAGAAGATGGTCAAGTCCCTAAAATTAAGGAACTGGCCAGATCAAACAAAATATTCTTAATCGAATTTAACAAAATATTAAAGGAGGATTAATTAAAATGTTCAGTTTTTTAGGTAAAAAAGATGAAGTAGAAGATGATAAGAAAAAGGCTTTGTCCCACACTTTGGGTATCGACCTTGGAACCCTTAACACCGTGGTGGCCAAACCATCAGGGGACAAGTTCGATTTATTTAAGATACCATCAGTAGTAGCTGTTAAAAAAGAAGATCCTGGTTATGTGCTGGCCGTGGGAGAAGAAGCTAAATCCATGTTAGGAAGAACTCCTGAAGATATTGTAGCAGTCAGACCACTCAGACAGGGAGTTATTGAAAGTATAGCCCAGGCAGAAGCCCTACTAATTTATTCCATGGACTTAGGTTCAGGAGAAGAAAAAGAACTCATAGACCGCATAGTAGTTGGTATCCCTGGAGATGCTTCTGAAGTGGAAAAGAAAGCTGTGGAAGATATAGGTAAAAAAGCAGGAGCAAATTACGTTTTGGTGATAAGTGAAGGGCTGGCAGCAGCCATCGGAGCAGGACTACCAATAGCAGAAGCATCCGGTACCATGGTTATTGATATAGGAGCCGGATCAAGTGATGTAGTGGTTATTTCACTAGGAGGAATAACTGACATCGAAACCATCCGTAGTGGTGGAGATGATATTGATTCTAACATCGTGCAAAAAGTTAAAGAAATTTACAATGTGGAAATAGGACTTCACGAAGCTGAAAAGGCCAAAATTGAAGTAGGAATGGTTCACTCCGAAAGTGACAGTGAAGGTGGTAAAACCATTGTCATTGGTAAATCACTTGAATCCAACAAACCAAAAAAGGTTGAAATAGATTCCAATCTAGTGGCAGATGCTGCTGAACCAATCATTGTTAAGTTAGTTGATGCTTTAGCCCATGTATTAGAAAGGATGTCTCCCGAATTAATTTCCGGTGTTTACAACAAGACCGTGGTAGTGGGAGGAACTTCACAACTTAGAGGGCTTAAAGAACGGATCTTTGAAGAAGTTGGTGTGCCTGTAGAAATATCTGACGATCCTATGACTGTAGTTGCCAAAGGAACTGCTATTGTAGCTGCTGAACCTCGCGCACTAGAACCAGAAGTACGTTTAAAAGCAATGAAATAAATCATTGAACAATCAATCCAATATACTAATCTATTGGAATAATCAATTCATGAAAATATTAGGAATAGATGAAGCAGGAAGGGGATCTGTTTTAGGACCCCTTGTTGTTTGCGGTGTGGCCCTGGAAGAGGAACGAATTAAATATTTAGAAAGACTTGGGTTAAAGGATTCTAAAAAGGTTTCACCCAAGAGAAGAGTGGCTTTATCCCGTAAAATAAATAGAATCGCTGAATGTCACCCTGTTCATATCACTGCTAAAGATATAGACATGCTACGATCAAGGAATATTAACCTAAACGAGATTGAAAAAATTGCCATTAATCGTATCATCGGCAAATCTCACCCCTCAACCTGTTTCATTGACTCCATGGATGTCAAACCAGAACGTTTAACTAATGAACTGGAAACAATGCATCCTGAAGTGAAGGTAGTGGCTGAACACAAAGCAGATGATCGTTACCCTATAGTCTCTGCAGCTTCCATCATTGCCAAGGTAGAACGTGACAGAGCAATCCATGACATCCAAAAAGAATATAAAATAGATATAGGATCCGGTTATCCCAGTGATCCTAAGACAATTAAATTCCTGAAAGCACTTCCTCCAGGAGAACTACCAGATTTTATACGCAGGTCTTGGGCTACAGTTGAAAAAATAATAAAATAATTGTCTAAAAAAAATTGCATTCCCTTAAACATAATGAAACCAATAAGAGGATAAGATGATCTACGAATTCTTCGTCAACTCCCTCAACACCATAATGGAAATGTTTAAAAGTGGAGGGATAATCACCTACATCATTACCATAATTGGTATCTATGGCATATTCTATTCTGTAGAGAAAATTTATTATCTACGTAAGATATCTCAGGTAGGTTTACCCGAAATTATGGGAGAAGTGAACAAAGCAATGGAAAGAGGCGGTTCTTTGGAGGCATTACGTTCTATTGGACGTTATCAGAACCCCATTTCTAAAATTGTCGCTGAAGCCTTGAAGATTGGCTTTAGAAACAATAGAGAAGTGGAGGATGCGATGGAAAGGGTTTTCATTGTTGAAATTGGACGTATGACCAAAGGAATGGACACTATCCGAACTATTATCGAAGTTGCCCCTCTTTTAGGGCTGATAGGGACTGTTCTTGGAATGTGGTACACCTTCAAAGCATTGGGCGTGAATGCCAGCCCTACAGCCATGGCTGAAGGAATATACGTTGCTCTTATAACTACTATTGCTGGTTTAGCCGTTGCTATCATCATCCTTCCCCTTTACACTCACATCAACAGCAGAATAGAAGGAGAATTGGATAAAATAGAGATTGCAAAAAAAATGACTAACTGGCGAAGTGCAGAAATGCGCATAAAAACCGATGCAGATACTGAAAAAGCAATCATGGCCTTAAAAGAATCTAATGGCGTTTTAGAAGTTAAAGAACTAAAAAACGACAAAGATGCAAATATCTGGATTTCAATTAACCCACACATGTTGGAAAAGAGCGTCGGAAATATTATTAAGGAAAAATGCAATGCAGAAGCCAGGATAGTTGAAAGCAAACTGAAACAATGAATAGAATAAATAACAAATATTATTACTTGATTATTAATCGAATATACAATTAATCAACCAGGATTTAATCAAACAGATGATAAATAGTTTAAGGGGAATAAAACATGGCCATTAATACCCAGAATTATCGGCGGAAATTACGTAGTAAACAGGCTAGAGTTAATTTAGTCCCCTTAATTGATGTGATTTTTACTATTCTCATATTCTTAATGGTTACCAGCAGCTTCCAGGCTGCTTCTGATAGCAGTAGTAGTGGGAAACCGGAGGTAACCGATTCCAGTGGCAGCTCAGAATATTATCTTATACCAGTTGCAGGACTTGTAAATGTAACTGTCAATGGGGTGGACATGTCCAGTTACATTCGTGATAGTTCTATTACAGTGCACACCAGAGTGATTGATGAAGGGGAAATTATTATTCAACCCAAAAAGGGAACCATTATCATCACTACCCCCTCAGATATGAGCCCAGAGGATGCCGTTAGTATCCCTCAAACATAACATAACTCATCCCCCTTATTATATTTCCTAAGAATTTTACTAAAAGGTATTTGCTGTTACTAAAAAATATTTTTAAGAAAAGGTGATTTAGATGTATCTCGGAAGAATATTAGCAGTTGGAAGTAATAAAACAGGTAATTTCATTGCTTATCGTGTTTCCAGCCGTTCCTTTCCCAACCGAATTACCCGCACATTCCCTGAAAGAGTGGCTGTAATTCCTAAGGAAGGACATGAAAAAGATGTCTTTGAAAATCCATACATAGCCTACAACTGCATACAGATAGTAGGGGATGTGGCAGTGGTTTCCAACGGATCACACACTGATGTTATAGCTGAGAAAATCGCATCAGGCATGAGCATCAGAGATGCTATAACACTTTCTCTAATGACTATGGATTATGAGAAAGATGATTTTAACACCCCTCGGATTGCAGGAGCAACCACTCTTGATGGAGAATCATACATAGGCATTGTTACCCATGAAAAGGTACAGGTGGAGAAAATACCTGCTGGTGAAGCATGTTACATTGCTGTTTATGAACACATCCAACCTGAAAAAGTGGAATTTACTGCTGGCAGTGCATCTGAAGCTGCCCAGTTTATAATGGATGGAGGGAAGTTCGCTGAATTTACCAATCCTGTTACTTCTGCCGCAGGATTCGGGAAAGAAAAATGGGAATTAATTTCAATCTAATCCATAAAATAACTGATTCATATTTCAATTTTTTAACATAGGATCTGGTACAACCATGGAAATTAAAATCATCGGCATAAAAGGCATTCCCCTTATAAAAAAGGGAGATGACCTAGCAGAACTTATTTTTCATGCATCAAAAAATCATGATATTCTGCTGGATGAAGGAGATATCCTGGTCATTGCCGAAACCGCAGTGGCCAAAGCTGAAGGCAATGTAATCTATCTGAAGGCCATTGAACCTGGAAAACAAGCCTATGAACTTGCTAAACAGACTGGAAAAGATGTTGAAATTGTTGAAGCCATAATTGATGAGTCTAATGAAATTATTAAGGTGGGTCCTGACTTCATTATTTCTGAAACAAAACATGGTTTTGTTTGCGCCAATGCTGGTATTGATGAATCTAATGTGGATGAGGGCATGGCAACCCCCATTCCTGTGAACCCAGATTACAGTGCCCAACAGATAAGGGAAAAAATAGAAAAAAAGATTGGGAAAAATATTGCAGTCATAATATCTGATACTCAGGGAAGGGCATTCCGTGAAGGTGCCATTGGTACAGCCATAGGTATTTCTGGGATAGAACCACTTTGGGATCGTTGTGGTGAACATGATCTATACGGAAGAGAACTCAAAACTACCAGCATAGCAGTGGCTGATGAGTTATCCTCTGCTGCATCCCTGGTGATGGGGCAAGCAGATGAAGGAATGCCTGTAGTTGTCATTAGAGGTATCCCCTATTTCCAAAAACTTATAAATGACTCTGCCACAATTAAACCATTGATTAGACCCAAAAAGTATGATGTTTTCCGTGATTGAATTATTATAATTGTAATAATGGCTAAATTTTTAGCCTAGATAAAAATCAATGAAATTTTTAAAAATAAAAAAAAAGATTTAAAAAATTATTTGATTGATTAATAATAGTTGTTTAATGAGTTGATCTATATGCCTGTCAATCAGATGGAAACCCAGTTAGAAGCTATAACCACCACCATTGCATATCTGGAAAAGCAGGAATCCTGCAATCCTGTTGTGCTGGAAAAATTAAAAATTGAAAGAGACCGCCTGTTGAGAGAACTCAACGTACACCAGATCTGATAATCAATGAACCCATGAACTGATAAAATGATAAGCGTCCTTTCTGGTGGAACTGGCACTCCCAAGCTCCTGCAGGGCATGGTGCAGGTGTTGGATCCTGAAGATATCACAGTAATTGTGAACACTGTTGAAAATGATTACTTTTCTGGAGTTTACGTTGCCCCTGATGTGGATACTGTGATGTACACTCTGGCTGGAATCATCAACGAAGACACATGGTATGGGGTCAAGAATGATAGTTTTATAACCCATGACCGGTTAAAGGAGATCGGATGTCCAGAAACACTCCGGATCGGGGATCGTGACCGTGCCCTAAAAATACAAAAAACCATCCTTATGGAGAACGAAACCCTATCAAAAGCTATAAATATTCAAAAGAAAGAACTAGGCATCAAATCAAGAATAATTCCCATGAGTGACCAGGAATCTCACATAACTATCACTACCGAAGCTGGTGAAATGGAATTCCATGAATTTCTTGTGGAAAACCAGGGAAAACCAGAAGTGCAGGATATACGTTACCAAAATGTAGATCCAGCCCCTGGCATGATAGAGTCAATTGAAAATTCAGATATGGTGGTTATTGGACCCTCAAATCCCATAACATCCATAGGACCAATAATATCAGACAGAAATGTTAGAAAGGCACTTCAAAATGCTTATGTTGTTGCTATATCTCCAATAGTGGGATATAAGCCAGTTAGTGGGCCTGCAGCTAAATTCATGGAAGCCATGGGTCATGAAGTTTCATCTTTAGGAGTTGCCAGTATTTATAAGGATTTTCTGGATAAATTCATAATTGACTTGGAAGATGTAGATTCTCAGGAAAAAATAGAAAAACTAATATCTAAGGTCATGATAACTCAGACCATCATGAGGAACATGACTGATAAAATAAATTTAGCCAGATGTATTTTGGGTGAAAATGTATGATACAAATGACTTTAATTCAGATTGACAACT
>MVPY01000026.1 GCA_002067065.1 Methanobacterium sp. PtaB.Bin024 | reverse complement strand
GCTAGTCACAGCTTTTGGCTACGAGACCCCTATAGTTTTTGTCCCTTCCATGCACCATTCCATGTACCGTGCAGTGAAAGAAAATATTTCTAAGCTTAAAGAGGAAGACATAACCTTCGTGAAGCCTAAAGTAGAGGAAAATAAGGCCAAATTCCCTGATATAGATGATATAGTACTGAATGTTTTAAGAAAAACATCCGCAGGAGATCTCAGGGGCAAAAAGGTACTTATCAGTACCGGGGCCACCTACGAGAAAGTGGATGAGTTCCGGGGAATAACCAACCTGAGTTCGGGTAAAACCGGTGTGGAACTGGCCAGGGAAGCCTTTATCAGGGGAGCGAAGGTAACTTTAATTTGTGGAAGGGTGAGTGTAGGTGTACCTCATATTTTTGATGTGGTTGAGGTGGAATCTGTGGCAGACATGCAGGAAGCTATAAGGAAACATGTTCCAACATATGATGTGTTCATTTCCGCAGCCGCAGTTTCTGATTTCAGACCAGTAAGGGATGAGGGAATTACCAAGATCTCATCATCTGAAGACATGATCTTGAAACTGGAAAGAACCCCAAAGATAATCAACGAAGTAAAAAAATTAAATCCCGAAATCTTCCTGATCGGTTTTAAAGCAGAATATGACAAGTCAGAAGAGGACATTGTAAGTTCAGCCCGGGAGAGGATGAAAGAATCAGGAGCAAACTTCATGGTAGCTAATGATGTCTCCACCGAGGGTGTGGGATTTGGTTCTGATGAAAACGAAGTTTTTTTAATTGATGAAGATGTTTTAAGGGTTCCTTTAACTTCTAAAAAGGAAATTGCTGGTCGAATCCTGGATAAGATAGGTGAAAATATTTAAATAATTTATTCTGTGTTTTCTGATTATTTTCCGTTGCTTTTTTACTTTTTATTTTATCTTGAGGTTGTCCCATGATTAGTTTTTTGATTTATAAGGGTTAAATTTATATTCTAGTTCTTATATATTCTTATTTGGTGATTTTTAGTTTTTTGGTGGTGTTTTTTATGGCTTTGAAAGAGGATCGGATTGGTCAGACTTGGTTGGTGCCTAGGCGTGTTATAGATTTTATTCCGAAGAACCATATTTGTTATTTTATAGCTAATTTGGTGGGGGAGTTGGATTTCAAGAAAATAGACCAAAAATATAGGCATACACTTGGTGAGGCAGCGTATTCTCGTCGAATGTTGTTAATGTTAGTTATTATGGCTTCAATTGATGGTATATTTTCATCTAGGAAGATTGCACGGCTTGCGGAGGAGAATTTGGTTTATATGTATCTTTCAGGGATGGATAAGCCTGATTTCAGGACGATTTGCCGGTTTAAAATCGAATGCGCCAGCCAAATTGAAGAAGCGTTTAAAATGACCGTTAAGATTGCTAAGAAATGGAAATTAGTTCAATTAAATCATATAGCTATAGATGGTACTAAAATCAAAGCCAGCGCTTCTCAGAATAATTTAATTAACCAGGAAGAAATAGAAACCATTCGTAGAATATTAAAAAGGGGAATAGAAACCGACGAGGAAGAAGACAAGATTCACGGCGATAAAAGAGGTGATGAAGTTCCAAAAGAACTCATCAACCGTGAAAAAGTCCATGAAATAATTCAAAATGAATTACGAGAAAATACAGACAGTTCTAATGAAAATAAACTCCGAAAATCCTCATTTAAACTCATAGAACAAGCCTGTAACGGCCCGGAAGAAAAAGAACAGGTTTTAGAAAAACTGGATCATGCTGAAGAGGAATTAAAAAAGACGCAACAAAGTACGGTTAGTTTAACTGACCCTGAATCACGCTGGATGAAGAATAAAAAGAATCACTGGGAGTTTGCATACAATTTACAACACGCAGTGGATTTATGATTCTGGAATTATACTTGCCAGCAGTGTAACACAGGATTCAACCGATTATTATCAACTAGTTCCTCAAATAGAACAAATAATAGACACATTAGGACCTTTACCTGATGATACAAAAATTAGTGCAGATAATGGATACCATACGGAGGATAACCTGCAATATCTAGATAAAAAGGAGCTGGATGGTTATATTCCTAACCGAGAACAGGCACACAAAGCCAAAAAAAGTTTAAAAAAAGATAAACCTTTTTCTAAGCATAATTTCCAATACGATTACCGTAAAAATGTTTATATTTGTCCAAATAATAAAATTTTACCTTATCAAAAGACTTATGAGTATAATGAGGTTTCTAGGCGTCAATATTATTGCAGTGATTGTTTTAGATGTCCTGATCAACAGGAATATTGTTGGTAAAAATCGATTAAGAGTTATAACGGACTACGGCGGTGTTTTAGCGAAAAAAATGGCTTTTAAAATGGAAACATCAGAAGGCAAAAAGGAGTTCGCAAAACGAAAAGAAACAGTAGAATGGCCGTTTGGCAACATAAAGCAGAATATGAAGTACACAGAATTCTTAACACGAGGATTAAAACAAACAATAACTGAAAAAAACCTTTTAAACATATCCCATATTATAAAAAGAATCTACAATTCTCAAAATTCTGTTAAAATAGATTTCATAAATCTAAACACGTAAAAAAAAGCAGATATTCCTAAATTTAAAAAAATAATTTCATGGGACAACCTCATCTTTAAAAGCTAAACTTTTTTTATAGAATTTGTTTTTTTGCATATATTTTAATGTTTTGGGATAGGGTTGGTGGTCTATTTTCTACTGATTCAGATTTACTTGAAAATATTTCAAGTAAATTGGAAACGTTTATATAGCCTATCGTGTAAACCAAATTTATTAAGATCGTTAAATCTATTGTTTGGAAAAATGGATTAAAATTTAACGGGGCGGATTAAAAATGCGAAAAATGGTATTGATAAGTATTATTTTGTTGTTATCTTTTCTTTTTGTAGGTGTGGCTAGTGCTGCGCCGGTTCAAGATGTGTATGTGGCTGTAAATGGTAGTGATTCTAACTCTGGTGATTTGAGTAGTCCTTATGCTACCATTGGTAAGGCTATCAATGTTTCTGATGAAAATAATAGCGTTATCATCCATTTAAGTGATGGGACATTCTCTGGAGTTGGGAATGTCAATTCAACTATCAGTAAAAATCATACCTCTGGTGGGTCCTTAACTTTTATTGGTGCTGGAATTAATAAGACATTCATTGATGGTGGAAACACCAGTTGGCTGATTAATATTGGCAGTACCTCTACTGTAAATTTAATTAACATAACTTTTATAAACGGTAAGATCACCGGTAGTGGTGGAGCTATTGCCAGTAACGGAAAATTAAGTGTATATAATTCTTCTTTTGAAAATAATAATGCTACTAGTTCTGGAGGGGTGATATATACAGGATCTGGCTCTGGCAGTTTAACAGTTTCAAATTCCTTTTTCATCAATAACTATGCAACCAAAGATGGTGGAGCAATATATTCATATTCAATTTGTAATATTAGTAATTCTGAATTTGTAAATAACTCAGGTAGATCTGGAGGTTCAGTATACATAAGTGGTGGCGCAGATAGATATTCCTCTGTTACAAATTCTACATTCCTCAATTCGGTTGCTACACAGAATGGTGGTTCACTGTATGCTTCATATACCTCTGTTGTTGACAACTACTTTGAAAATAGTCAATCTACGGGTACGGGTTCCTATGGTGGTGGAGCTATATATGGGGGAAATCTTTACCTCGAAAACAACGATATGATTCTTTGCTCTGCTGCCAGTGGTAGTGGAAATTATATTAAGGTTAATGGCTTAGTCAATAATTCATTTGTAACCATTAACAGTAACAGTATTACAAGTCCTACTTTTACCATAACTGGATCGGTTATTGATGATAAGGGAGTTCCTATTGATGGGGGTTCCATCAGTTTATCTGCTGATTCAATACTTCTTGGAAGTGCCAGTGTAATTAATGGAGCATTTACATTAACTGCTAGTGAACTACTAGACAATGGTGTTTATGTTTTAAATGGTGCTTCCATGTATTACAGTAATATAACCAATGGAACACTGAATGTGAATCTTAACCTTAATCCTTCAACCTACTATATTTCACCTACCGGGGATGATGATGCAAATGATGGTTTAACCATTAGCACTCCATTTAAAACCATACAAAAAGCTATTGATCTAGGATTTGCAGATGGTAAAATTTATGTTAACATCTACCTTTTAGATGGTATCTATTCTGGATTGGGTAATGTAAACTTAGATCTTACAGAACATCTTGGCTACTTAAACATAATGGGTTTAAATTATAATCAATCAATCATCGATGGTAATGGTACCAGTTTGCTTTTTGATTTTGGAACAAGCGTACAAGCAAACTTAGTGAACTTAACCATAAGAAACTTTAATAATACAGTTACCAGTGGTGGAATAATAATATCCAGTGGTACTGGTTTGGGGGGTACTAATCCAAAATATAAAAAGATTACATTTTCTAACTGTATCTTTGAGGATAATGTTGTTGGAAGGAATGCTGCTGTGGTTAAACTTATCAGTGGGTCAGTTTATAATTCATCATTTATTCATAATGACGGAACTTCTTTATATATAAGTACTGGATACAGTTATGATAACGAACAATCTCTGGTTAGTAATTGTACTTTTATAAATAACTTCTTCAATCCAACTAATCCCATTTACTCACTTTATTCATATGGTGTTGTTTATTTAGGTGATAATCCTGCCTTAGAAAATTCAACATTCATTAACAACACTTTTGGTTCAGGTTACATAGCATATTTCACTGGCAACTCTGTAAGCAGAAATAATCAATTTATTAACAACACTTGTTCAGGTAGCGCCTATACTGAGGGAGTTATTGTTTCAGTTTCTACCAGTGGAGATTATACACATTTAAGTGTTAACAATTCTTTTGAAGGAAATAATGCTTCATATATTGTAAGTGGTGGTGGATCATTCGTTAATAATATATTTGAAAATAATGACTTACAGGGTAATGCAATTTTCCTTTTATCTAATGCTCAGGATAAATTAAACATCACTGACTGTACTTTTACTGATAATAATGTCACCAGTGATGTTTATATTGACGGAAACCGTGGGATTGTTTTAAATGATGATGTGGTGTTGATATTTGTATCTAAGAATTCAAGTTCTCTTACAAATACTCTTAGAGCAATTTTGGATTTCCCAGGAATTACTGTTAATGGGGTATCTGTTAATTTTTACATTGATGGAGTATTTGTAGGCGCTGCCCCATTGGTTGATAATGTTGCCGAGTTAAATGTTGCAGGTTTTAGTAATGGTATTTATCAAATAACAGGAAACAGTACTAACTTTGCAAATGCACTTATTCAAAATGGTATTCTAAATATTGCTGCTGAAGCATATGATTCCTTAACATACTATGTCGGGCAAAATGGAAGTGACACTACCGGTGATGGTTCCATAAACAATCCTTATGCCACAATTGAAAAAGCAATTAATGAAGGTGTTTTAAAAACCTTAAATCTAACAGTAAATATTCTACCTGGAACCATAAAAGGCACGGGTAATGTAAACCTGACATTACCGAATTATCTAAATATAACTATAACCGGAACAAAAAACCAGTCAATTATAGATGGTGAAGCTACTAATTGGATATTTTCAACTAGTAAATTATATGATACTTTATCAGTCACATTTTCTAATTTAACGATAAGAAATGCAAAGGGTAATAATGTTACTTCATCATCAGGAACATCTAATGCAGGTATTATTCGAATTGGGGGGATTGATACAATTGATAATTGTATCTTTGAAAATAATAATGGAGTTTCAGTTTCTCTTGAAAATAATGGAAAATTAACTATTAATAATTCAATTTTCAGATCTAATTATGGGACTAATTATGGAACTTGTGTTTTAGCTTCTTATGCTACATCTACTTTGGAAATATATAATACTATATTTGAAAACAATACTGCTGCCGTTGGTGGTGTTGCTGTTTTCCTAAACGGATTGAATAATACAATAATTTCTGGCTGCACTTTTAAAGACTTAGTAATATCAAATAACCTTACTTTTAGTAGCGGTGGTCATGGTGCTATACTTTGGCGTGGTTCGACTGCAGGCAAAATTATTTCCATTTCAAACTGTAATTTTACAAATAATACTTTAGATTTACATCATACATGGGATACAGGTCAGAATGCGGTAAGACCCACTATAGAATTAATAAATTGTACTTTTAATTCAAGTGGTGGAATTACTGGTGGATCTGGAAATAGTGCATATTATGAAGCTTTATGGAAAGTTATCAACAGTTCTTTTATAAATATGCAGTGTGATGACATATTCAGGACTGATGATCCAGCAGGAAACGGTTTTAATACAGTTGATTTTTATTATTTATCATTTATTGGTGCTCCTGGTTCAATTATACAAGGCTGTTTATTTGAAAATACCACAGGAGTTATATTTGGGGGGAATATTAATATTACAGATTCTGTAATACTTAATCAAGTAACTCTTCAGAAAGCATGGACTCCAAATGCTGCTGTGACTATGAATTTAAACAATAACTATTGGGGATTCAACAACCCTTATGATGGTTTTGTTAAAATTGAGCAATATGGTAATAATCAGTATAAGGTAAATACTATTTTAGATTATTGGATTGTGCCTAAGTTAATAGCTGATGGGAAAGCTGGTTTGAGTCAGGTTGTTAGCCTGATTTACACGGCATTTGACGGCACGGATTACTACGATTATGACGTGAGCTCTATACCTATTCCTGCAGAAGAGTTTGCATATTTAGTTGAAAATGGTACGGTTAACCCTGCTTCAGGCAATTTATTCAATGTAATTTACACTGTGAATGATTATGGTGTTAACACTATAGTTGCGAACTTTACCAATGGTAATTCCCTGTCTTTAGATGTTGATTTCCATACGGATGCGACTAACACTAATGTTACTTTGTCTAAACCGATTGGTGAAAATGGGGATTATGTTGATGCAACCGTGAATGTGACTGGTGAGGATGGTTCTCCTGTTACTGATGGCTTTGTGGAATTCTTCTTGAATGGTAATTCTTTAGGTACTTTGGAATTGGTTAATGGTTCTGCAACTAAGAGCATTCGGATATCAGGGCTTCCTGGTACGTATGAGATTTATATAAATTATGTGGGAACGGAGCGTTTCGGTGGATCTAATGGTGTTGGGCTTTATCAGTTGGTAGATACCGTTGCCCCAAATGTCACTGTGGATCGTGTTGGTGGGTCTTATAAGAGTGTTCAGAATGTGACTTTGGCC
>MVPY01000025.1:55000-127500 GCA_002067065.1 Methanobacterium sp. PtaB.Bin024 | reverse complement strand
TGAACTGGGAAGTGAAACCTTAAAATGATCATCAGAAGTTCCCGGGTTATTTTCAAATCCCTTTCCACTGGAAGATATGGATCAGTAGCTGAACCAAAAGCTATGAAACCATATTCCTTCTTACGAGCCCTGTTTTTTAGCTGCTTCACCAGCACCTCTGGTGCATTTATTTTGGCCGCCAGACCAGGAACCTGGTGTTCACCATACTTACTTCCCCTAGTGTAACAGTAAACACAGTTAAAAGAACATCCAGAGTAGGGATTTATAGAGTAACCTGACAGGAACCAATCATCAACATATTTCTGCTTGTTTAAAACTGACTTGACCTTTATCTTTCTGATCAGTTCTCCCACCTACCTTCTGACCTTCTCTCACCTGACCGTAAAAAACAACTTCCCTTCAAGAAACTCTTACTACAAGAATATATTAGTCTGATTCTATAACTTTAACCACATGAACACTCAGCAACCTCTTGATAACTTGCTACCTGAAATCCGGAAAAAAGCCCTTAAAAAGGTAGATGCAAGACCTCCCAACCAACTGGCTGCCAGCTGGTCTGGAGATGACCTGTTGTACTCTGGACCTGGAAGAACTATTTTCATAGTCCTGCCCACACCGGGATGTGCCTGGGCACTTTCTGGTTCAGGGGGTTGCAGTATGTGCAGTTACATTGCTGACTCCCCACTTCAAGAAGTTTCATCAGAAGAACTGGTGGAAATCTTCAAAAATGAGTTTGAAAGACAGATTAAAAAACAAACAATTGATGGACCCACAGCCATTAAGATCTTTGTTTCAGGTAGTTTCCTCAACCAAGAAGAAGTATCTGAAGATGCTCAGAAAGAAATTTTCAATATCCTTAATGAATACTCTGATATTGAAGAAGTTATAGTTGAATCCCGACCAGAATACGTTAATGAAGAAGTTTTAAAGAGTTGCTGCTCCCTGATTCCCAATAAAATATTTGAAGTGGCCATGGGTCTGGAAAGTGCAGATGATAACATCCGCCTTAACAGGATAAACAAAGGATTCACACGAAAAGACTTTGAAAAAGCCGTGGCTGTCATAAATAGACTAAAATCTGATTTTAATGTTCAGTCAAAGGTTTATTTGCTGGTGAAACCTGTTCTAACCTCAGAAAGTGAGGCAATTGAAGATGCAATAAAATCAGCAGAGTATGCCGAGGAAGTTGGAGTTGGCCGGATTTCTTTCTGCCCATCTACCATCCACAAGGGGACTTTAATGGAGATTTTATGGAGACGGGGTTCTTATCAGCCCCCCTGGATCTGGAGTACTCTGGAAATAGTCCGCAGGGTGAGAAGTTCTGTTAAAATTCCGGTAATAATGGATACTGCTGGGTTTGGAACACGCAGAGGACCCTATAATTGTAAAAAATGTAATTCAAAGTTGAAAAATGCAATAATTGAATCAAATATTAACCAGACTATTCCTGAGGAATTTGACTGCGAATGCAAAAACAAGTGGCTGGCAGATGTTCAATATTCTGATAAAACCAGATCAACAACTAACCTATCAAAAAGACCATGAATTTAAAAAAAAGCCATAGTTAAAAATTAAAAGGGAAATAAAAAAATATTTAAAAAGGACATTACACGATTAACTTGATTTTAATGGTTTCAACGCATAATGACCCCTAATACAGGAGTGTGGGGTTTTCATGGTCTTTAACATCTTTAACTCCTTCTTTTTCCAGTTTATCGCAGACTTCCATTAAATCTGATAAGAACATTTCAACCAGGTCCCTACCAAAATTCTCTTTGACAACTATTCGCAGAACTGCAACATCTTCCGCATCCTCAGGAAGAGTGTAGGCAGGTACGATCCATCCCTTTTCCCTGAGTTTATCGGATACTTGGAATACTGAGTAATCAGCATCTTTTAATGTAACAGCAACCAATGGTATGATGATGTTCTTATTTATAAGTTCGAATTTACCTGATTTTTTCAGTTCATCCACCAGATATAATGTGTTTTCGAACATGTTCTTCATTATGTCCGCATAACCCTTTTTACCCAGTCTGATGAGGTTATAGTACTGGGCGATTATGGTGTTACTTCCTTTGGAGAAGTTAAGGGAGTAATTGGGCATTAATCCACCTAAATAGTTAATGTCAAAGATTAGATCATCAGGTAAGTCTGATTTGTCTTTAAAGATCACCCATCCTACTCCAGGGTATACTAAACCATATTTATGTCCAGATGCATTGATGGATTTCACCTGTTCCAGTCTGAAATCCCATTCCAGATCCGGGAAGATGAATGGTGCTACAAATCCCCCACTGGCACCATCAACATGCATAGGAATGTCCCAGCCTTTAGATTCTTTTATCTCAACCAACATATCATTTATTTCCTTGATAGGATCCATCTGACCTGTGAAAGTGGTTCCGATAACTGCACCCACGGCTATGGTGTTTTCATCAATTTCTTGAGCCACATCATCCGCACTTATAGTATATACATCATCTTTTAATGGAATAAGCTTTAACTCCACATCAAAATATTTGGCAAACTTCTCCCATACAGTGTGCACATCTGCCCCCATCACAATGTTAGGTTTGTCAGTTGGCTTGCCTTCCTTCTCCCTGCGTTTCCTCCAGGTCCATTTATGGGCTAAAAGTCCCAGCATAATCGCCTCTGATGATCCTATGGTTGCTGTTCCCACTGATTTAGAGTCATGTGGAGCATTAAAGAGACGTGCGAGCATGTTAACCACCCTATCCTGGATTTTGGAAGTTTGAGGGTATTCATCGTTATCCACATAGTTTTTACCCACACTGTCCATGATTAGCTGGTCTGCTTCTGGCTCCATCCATGTGGTTACAAAACTGGCCAGATTTAAAACTGGATTCCCATCCAAATTCAATTCTTCATTTATGAGTTGATACGCGGCTTTTGCAGGCATACCATCCTCTGGCATCTCGTATTTAGGGATACTTTCACTGAAGTATCGGCTTCCATAGGTGGTAGTGTATTTCCTCTCAGATTTTTTCATCTTCCCCAGATCTCTCTTTTCAGATAACATGATTTCCTTCTCCAACCCTCTTTTTTTATCATATTTAATATGAAATTTATGATGTTTTAAATTTATTAAAAATATAGAAATATCTAATTAGGTAGGAACATCTAACTAGAAATAAAAATAATAGGTTATTTATTGGAGTGAGAGTTAACTCATGCAGGAATGTATAAGAATGTAAATTTTATGATCCTGTGGACGAAGAAAAGGGAAACTGTTTTGGAAAGGAAGTACCAGGAGATATGGATACAGATAAATGTCCAGTTGGCGCCTTCAGACCAAAATGATTAATTAAGGAAATAAACTTAGGGAATGTACTATGATAGGAATTATCACATATGTATGTGTACTTTATCCTCATTTTTGATATAAATAATTTACTTTTTGTATTACCATGATGAGTTGTTTATCTTGAGAAAATAGTGTCATATTATTGACATCCATGTGTTTTTTAAAATTAAAAAACAAGAATTGTGATCGCAAATTCATGATCATATGATTTTTATATTATGTAATCTATAGATGATGGTAGTGAAGAATATGGCTAAAGCAATTGCAGCAACACCAACTTTAACAGGGAAGGATGCAGATCGTTTCGTTGGAAACCTGGACAAACCAACAACATCCGAAAAAAAGAAATTCTTAAAAGAATCCCTTAAAGTTTACAGAACTATTAAAGCTAATAGCGAAGGCTAGGCAACCCAAATTTCAAGATCTGTGTACATAGCCAGATGTTTATCTTCACATTCTGCTAATTCTACAAAATAATTCTTTTCATAAAACTTTTCTATTCCCCTGTAGGCATCTACTGAAATAAAACGTACACCTACTTCTTCACCTAATTTCAACGCTAAACCTATTACATACATGATTAGGGTACTGCCCACATTTCTGCCTTTATAATCTTCATGAACAGCTAATCTACCGATCTTAATAGCAGGAAAAGCAGGATAATTAACCCCTATTCTTTTTTTATCTTTTCTATTAATTTTTATGGAGTCCGCAGAAACTGTGAAGAAAGCTATTATTTTTTCCTGGTACTTGCAAATGTAGGTTTGATTCAATCGATCATCCCTTTGAGGTACTGCATCAAACCGGATGAACTCATCTAAATCATCATCACTACATCTAAATCCTGCAAGATCATGGTTTGAGGATAATTTTACAATAATTAAATCCTCATAAGGAATGTCTTGTTTTGACATAAAATAGTATTTAAAATCACTAACTATTTAATACATTTGAAACACATTAAACTCGTAAGAATTGAAAGGGTTAAAAATTATATAATGTAGTTCTAGATCCTGAAAAAGGGTGGAACGCAAAAAAATATTCAAAAAATGGCTTTCAAACACAACAAGAGCTGTAATCATTATTTAAACTTATATCAATAAATGAGGGAAAGGGATGACCAAAATTTGTCCAAACTGCCAATCAGAAAACAAAGATACTTCTGATTTTTGCCAAAAATGTGACAATGATTTAAACGAATTTCCAACAAAATATGGAAATGTTTCACTGCTAGGACTTGCAGGATTAATCTTTTTTATACCATTCGTACTTCTCTGTATAGTATTAGTGCTAGCAAAGGTTACTGCCATGGAATTATTTATAAAATTACTCATCATCTTCTTTACGATACCATTTATTTGTGGATCCTACCTCTTGACACGCCCTGAAAGATTCGCTAAAAAAAGAGGAAAATTCATTATCCGAATATCATTAGGAGTATTGATTTTTTATTTAATAGTTGTTATGTATTTGCATATTTAATTTCTAAAGATTTTTAAGATTGAGCATGAGTGTTACTGCCAAATAAGCGCTAAATAGGAATTTTATCTATATTTTGTTTATACGAACCTATAATAGTTAAATAAAAACAAAAATAGAATAGGAGTAATGTTCTTAAAATCATCTGATAAATTATTTCTGCACAAAACCTTTTTTTGCTTAGAACAGAAATAGTATATAAAATCTACAATAAACAAATGAATTCAATTTTAACAACCTATATGCACTTTTTAGTTAAAAAAAGGAGGAATCTAACCTGATAGGAATAAGCGCTGATTTTGACCCGGTTCACTTGGGACACGTGGATCTCATCCAGAAGGCCAGAGACGTGGCTGATGAAAAGGGTGATGAGGTGGTAATTTATCTTAACAAAGGTTACAGTGCCAACCATGCTCCATTCTTTGCTAGCTTTGAGGCCAGGAGCCAGATGGCTCTGGAAGCTGGGGCTGACCGTATCGTGCCCATTGAAGGCCTGCACCATCGGCTGACCATGGCCTACACTGTCCCCATAAGAATAGCTATGATGATCCAGGATGGGGTCACCGATTATGTAGATGCGGCTGAAGTAAACCCTGCTAAAATAAAAAAATACGCTTCTGGTTTTATTAAACGTGGAATATTCAGTGGTATTCCCCGTAGCCTCCCTAACCGGAATGTTATCAGATGGTATGCTGTGAACGAGTTTCTTTACCAGCGTTTCAAGCGGAAAATGAAATTCCACTTTATACCTGAGGGTAAGGTGAATGGTGAAAAGATCTCAGGACGGCAGATCCGTCGAGAGATTCTGGAAAATAATCTCAGGATCCCTGGAAGTGTGAGCAAAGTTTTGCCTGAATCAACAGTACGTATTCTGGAGGAAGAAATAGAAAAGGGTGAAATTCCCGGAACAAGGAATCTTGATGTTCTCCTGAAGCGTTTGAATACCAGCTCCCGCCACCAGCTCCTGAACACTGCTCATTTAAATGCAGCTGCTGTGGAACATATCATCCAGGGACGATGGTACCAGGCCGAAAACCAGGTATGGGCCTCCCTACGCCAGGCTGGTTACGGTCCGGTGTTAAGCAGACTGGCACTTAGCTGCGTGGAGGAAGATGTAACACGCAGAGAGATCTACGAACTTATTAAAGACTACGAAAAGCAAGGAATCATACCCCCAGATCAGACCATGGAACGTGTTGTTGAAAGGGCCTGGTATGTTTCTTCCATGGTTGAAAAGGGCCTGACCAGTTCAGAGGCCCATGAAAAGTTTCGGGAAGGATCCAGAACCAGGGATGAACCCCTCTACAGTTTTGATGCTGGTTTACATCTCAGGAGTTTCGAATTATCCTCTTTAAAGGAGGGGATGGAAGCCCATCTTTATGTGGATAAGAGGGGTGTCTTAGCCTGTGAGTTGAAACCTCCTGGCCGTAAAGTGAAAAGTCCTCTTAAGCTACCTGGAAAAATGGCCACCTATCTCCGACTACTAGTGGATTCACAGATTATTCCACTTCAAGGGGAACTTGTAAAGAGAAAAAGAGGGTGGAGAATTAAATTAAAAGTAGGATGAACTAAAATATGGGTAAATTAGCATGATAACTATTACAATAACCTAAAAATCAAATTATGCCTATGAGTCATTCTGGAATCTTTTCATGGTGGGCTTCATGATGTTCCACCACTGGGCAGGTCCAATCTGGACAGAATGTCATTACCAGTTTACCCTCATCAGTGACTATATAAAGTCTCCAACACTTGTTTTCATAGTCTTTGAAGGAACATTCCACCACTTTTCTGCCCTTAAGCTTATCCAGTTGTTCCTGGCATTCTTTAGCCTGCATTTTACCATTCATAACACATCAGTCCATTGAAAGGATATCTAAATCTATAAAGGCCAATGATCTCGAATATGCAGGATGTGAATAACTAAATTACAATATTTTATCCAAGTGAATATATGATCATAATCCTATTTATTTATTATCATGAGATGTTAGAAGATTTTTCTTCACTATTCTCCTTTATAATCAACTTTTCGAAACATTTCCCGATAATCTGCGGGTTTTTTCCTTATTATCCCAGTTTTAGCAGGTAGTAGATGGAAGAACTCACATGTGGCACGTGTCATCAGAGGATCCTCATAATCAGATAAAAACTCCAGAACCTCGTCCATCTCCTGTGCACGCCTTTTAGCATGGAAAGCACTGCTTTTAAGGCGAGAATTTGCTGATTCCTGGAAAAACGACCCTTCAGTTTGGCTTAAATAGCCTAAAAGAAGTTCATCAACATCCATCTGGTAAGCTGCATAGAGTGTCTCAAAAAGGAGGGCAGAAACACCCTTGGTGTATGCGCTGCGTAGCATCTTCAAAGCTGATGCCTGCCCAGTTTCCAGGCCAATAACCCCAATATCCATACCATACTGGTTAAGTTCAGCAAAAATATCTGCACCTGGACCTGATGCTATTATGGGAGTTTTTAATCCGTTTTTTATACTGCCCATTATAGCAGCATCAGTTATTTTGCCACTTTCAATATGATTAAGGGCCTCTTTAACTGTGGATGGTGATACGTTATTTAAATCCACATAAACCCCTTTAACATGTTTACCGACTTCTTTTGCCACGTTTACTGCCTGATCAGGGACTACTGTGGATAACAGAATATCTGAGGATCGAGCAACCTCTTGAGGAGTTTGACTTAACTTTACACCTGCTGATTTTGCCAGATCCACGGTTCTAGGACTTCTTCCCTCAACACAAGTTAAAACTTCGACATCCTGATCTAATAGTCCCTTTGATAAGGTTGATGCTACTTCTCCAAATCCTAAGAAACCTACTTTCATTTAATCATCACCTTTCAACCATCACATCACAGTGTATTTTATAAAATCACATCCATTAAAAAACACCATACCTGCTTGTAAAAAAAATCTATAATAATCCTATCAACATGTACAAACCCGCCAGAGCAATTATTACTCCAGAAATTATTCGAATCCAGTCTGAATATTTTATTATAGCTTTAAAATCTATTTTTGACATTAAAAATGCCAGGATGAGTATGGTTAATGAGAATCCTCCTGCGAACAGAGTCATGTTAATGATGCTGTAATTTATATCTCCAGTTGATGCGCTGTAGGTGGCAACTGCAACTACATAAGGACCGAAACATGGCGCCCATGCCAGGCAGGTTAAAAAACCCATTGAAAATGATCCTAAAATCCCTTTATGAGATTCGGTTACTGTTGAAGGTGTTGTTGGGATGTTGAAAAGTTTTTTGTTGGCAATGAAAAGTATTCCAATTACCACCAGGATCAGTGCTGCGGCAATTCTAAAATACAACAGATAATGATTTATGGCAACGGTGAAAATAGCAGTAAGGGTGGTTATAACAGCAAATAGTAGGAAAAATCCCAGGCTAAATGCAAATATCTCTGTGTTTGTTCTTTTAAGGATGGAAAATCCTACAACAACTGGTATGAGTGGTAGAACACAAGGTGATATAATTGAAGCCATTCCTGCTAAAAAAGATAGTAAATAACTGGTTTCCATTTTTATCCCCTGAACCATCCCTAACTAGCGAAGTACCTAAACTATATGATGTCTAATAAACTGATAAAATTTTGATGAGATTCTGATTAAATCCAATTAATATTCACATCTGGTAAAGTTTTAGGGTAATTAATCTCTTAAATCTGATCTAAGAGTTGTTCCGGGGTTTGATAGCCAATGATCCTGTTTATTTCATTACCATCAGAATCCAGTATTACCATGGTGGGAAGACTGTAGGCTTGGTACTGTGAACTTAGATCCGGATTATCATCCACATTAATTTTTACTAACACGTAATTTTGCGTTAATTTTTCAACAACTTGTGGATCAGTATAGGTTACTTCATCCATTTCCCCACAATAAGAACACCAGTCCGCATAGAAATCCACAAATATGTTTTTATCAGTATTTTTTGCTTCTTGCATGGCCTGATCTAGATCTGTGCCCCATTGAAGAGAGGATGTTGTTGTATCTTTCATTTGACTGTCTGTTGAATTAGAAAGAGCAACCACTACTCCTATCAAAGCCACTAAAATAACTGCTATCCCTATAATATATTTATCCATGCTTTATCCTTATTTTCATGGTTTAATATATTTTGTCTTAACCTTAAATTATGAAATTTAATTCTTAACCAAGGCCAGTGTTAAATAACTGTGCATTCTACAGAAGAAGTTTTGCAAAAATCCATCAGCAAAAAAAACCTGGCACACCTTTAATAGTTCATTATTTTTCAATTAATTCAACTTCAAAACCACATTCCCACCAAGCTCAGCCGGAATATCCCTTGCAATTGGCTGACATTTGACATTTAAAAGACAAAATACTGGTTTATCGCCCAGATCCATCTCAGTCAGACCTTCATAGTTGCCCAAACCCTTGGCTATGACCAGATCAGCCTCTTCAAATTCTTGTTTGAAATCAGGGGAAAGATCATGGTAAATTACCCCTATAGAGTCTGTACCAGTGGTTATTAATCTTGCTACTTCATCAAGACCTACATCCAATGCTTCCTTCAGGCAGGCATCGTTGAGAATCGGATCTTTTTTAAGGGCTACTGTGACTTTAACATCATATTCCTGAAGTTTTTTAATGAGTAACTTGTCAAATACTACTTCACCCACATTGTCAGCCAGATAAAGAACGGTATTGGCTTTTTTGAGTTCTTCTTCCAGTTGGCATGTGTGATCAATGGAGAGATCCTTTTCTACTGTAGATATTACCAGACCCCCAATATCTGATTTCAGCCCTAACGCCCCAAAATCCAGGATATTTCCAGTTATAGCTACTTTAAGATAATTTTTAAGCGATTTATCATTCTTTATTAACTTTTCCACTTGAGGCAGGAATTGAAGGGCAATTTCATCAGATTTTACCCGTAAATCATGGTATGGATCTGGATTTCCTGTCTCTTTTTTGATGGTACGATGGATCTTGGTGCCTATCTGATTAGACACGGCTCCTTTCCGAAATTCGCTGCATAATATTTGGTTTATTTTTTCTGTGACTTGCATTTTAAGATCTTCATCATCTGTTGCCAGATCCAGGGCTTCTCTTGCCTGGCGCAGGAAACAGGATGCGCATTCATAGTGAACTTTCAATTTATCACCTTATTATTGATTTTGTCAGATTTAACAGATTTAATTTATTTTATTAGATTTGATTTCATTAAATTGACCTAAAATTACTTAATATACTTTAATTTCAAGTCTATGGTATTTATCATAAAGTACTGCCCGGAGCTGGTGAAAGGCATAAAATTAAAATTACAAACATCAACACTGCTATTATCTTTCGATTACGATTAATTGGGGCGACATTATCCATAGCACCGGGATGACTCTTTCCCATGAAGAAAATAAGGACCATGAGTACGGCCATCACATACCATCCCAGTATCGTGGTTATCATTATTCCTATGATTGAAATTATTTTGTGTAAATTTTGCCCGAAAAGAGACCGGGATATGTGCCCTCCATCAAGGAATGCAACTGGCATCAAGTTAAGCATGGTTACGAGTATTCCCACCCATCCTGCAAATGCTACAGGATGTAACATTAATGTTTGATCCGATGTGTTTGTAGGATTCACCATATAAGTTAAATAATCCATAAACATCTGATCTGGCGTGGTTGTGGGGGCCGTTATGTAACTTAAAAACTCCATGATGGGTGGTGGTATGAAAAGTATGGCAGCATCAGGACTTACTGTTAATGTAGAAAGTTTTAGTCCAATTAAGAGCACAGGGATGGCAACAATAAATCCTGCAATAGGACCGCTGTACCCCAGATCAAATAAAGCTTTTCTAGTGGGTATAGGAGATTTTACATTTATAACCGCTCCAAAAGTTCCAATTATGGTTGGTGCAGGAATAAAGTAGGGTAATGTGGCATGTACTCCATGTTTACGCGCTGCAAAATAATGGGCTGTTTCATGAGCACCAATAATGGCAAGTAATGCAACTGAAAAGGCAATTGCTTTCCAAATATCCCCTTCACCCAGCAGGTACCCTGCAAATAGGGTGGTACATATAGTAGCCAGAAGTAGAATGATGTTTAAATGTATTTTAGATTTGCCTTTTTCCTGTTTTTTACCCAGGTTTATTTTGTAATAGTTACCAGCAGGATTTATATATGGAACAAGACCCTGTTCACCGAGTTCACTTACTAATGCCTGGAAACTTTGGGGATTATAATCTCCCACAATAAAATAAGATTCTTTACCATCTTCACCATTGAAAAATCCGATTAATGGAAAATGGTGCGAAATTGATTGTTCAATCAAGTGAAAATCATCCGCAGATACATTTCCAGGTTGACTATCCACCATAGATTACCCTTATTACTTCAATGATGTCTCCATCTTCAAGTGGTTCTTCTTCAATGATGATTGCCTTATTTTTTTTAACCACAACTGTCTCTACAGGTATTTCTATCATCTGGAGTAAGTTTCTGACTGTTTTTCCTTCATCAACATCCAATTTTTTTTCATCTTCTCCTATGATAACTGTTACTTCCATTTTCTTCAAATCCTTTGTAAGTAGTAAGAACCCCGTAAGTATTAATAATATGCTATTTTTTAGGATATTTAAGATATGATGTGATTGGAGTTATAATTTATGGGATTACTATTTAAATAAATTCATTACTTTTAGATAATTCACTATTTATTAATCCCATAACCTGCGGAAACTGCAGGCTTTGCAGATTTTGCCAGTGGATGGTTCTCCGCAATCTTGACAAACTTCCATGGGAACTGTCTTGGAGAATTCTTCTTTGAGTACAGGTTTGATTTTATCAAAACCCCTTAAAGTGGAGTACATGATGGTGGGATGGTCCTTGCTTATCTGTTTAAGGAATGTTCCTATTTTTGCCCGGAAAGAATCCCCTGCATAGGGGCAGCCAGCCAGATGCACTGGTAGATTCCTGGCTATCGCGTAGAGTGCTGTTTCTTTCTCTGGAATTTCTCTGAGTGGTTTTATTTTAACTGTGAAACCTTCATAATTGGATTGGGATTTGACTCCAATGCGTGTTAAGTTTTGTATGTTTCCCTCCAGATAGTTCATCAGTATGGATTGGGTTTCATCATCTAAGTTGTGTCCGGTGGCTATTTTATTTGCACCCTCTTCTCTTGCAACCTGATTTAAAATCCATCTTCTGAACACACCACAGTAAGTGCAGGCATTTCTATCAACTGAATCTGCCATTATATCATCCAGAGTATGGCCAATGTATTCTTTAAATGATACGATTTTGTGGTTAACCCCTATTCTCTCTGCGTTTAGAGCAGCGATCCTTACTCCGTCTTCTCTGTAGCCACCAATTCCTTCATCAATGGTTACTGCCATCAGGTCAATGATTCGCCTTTTTCGGAGATTATTGAGTATGTCCAAAACCATTACACTATCTTTACCACCTGACAGTGCAACGAGAACTTTATCTCCCTTTTCTATAAGTTTTTGTCTGCGAATATCTTTCAAGACCTTTTCATTAGTGGATTTTATGAAACATTCTTGGCAAAGCATCTGCCCCGATTGCTTTTTCTTGATTATGATCTGGGGGTTCCCACATTTATCGCAAAGATCCATTCAAATATGCTCCTGTAATACTGTCAACTTCTAATTTGCTCAACCATTCTTTTAATATAATAAATAGTAAACTAAGAATTCAAACAATGCTTATGCATAACTTGAAACAACACCTTACATACCTATACATGAAATTTTATACATGAAATTCATCTGAACCTAGTACTCCATAAACTTATGGAAGATAGGGAAATCCTGAACATAATTTTTGCCAAGTTTAAGTGCATCCTCCGCCTTCTGAAGTTCCTGACCCAAATAGGCAGCATGTTCAATCCTTGAAACCAGTTGTCTTTTGATTATTTCATCATAAATTGCCTTAGCAGTCTGCCCATAAATTACCAGAGTGGGCTGCATTTTCTGGTAGTGAACTGTCATGATTCTCCCATCAATGAGGCTAATTTTAAAACTACCTGCCGGATCCTGTACAAATTTATAATTCGCCATTCCATCTATCTCCGGAGCGTCCACTTCCTCCTGAATTGGCTCTCCTCTACGTTTATCCTTAAAGACCAGTAGATTGATACCTAAATCTTTAGGGATAGATCCTCTCATTTTAGCCAGGAACATCATTTTCGATGAAACTGCTAGTTCTTTCACACTCCCCACAGTTTTTCCACTCTCTTCAGGAGTGAAAAGAACGCTAGCCCTAAGTTCCATAGCTATTCCTGCAAGAAGAGCGTTAACACCCACTGAATCAACATCTAAAAGTTCGGTGACGTTTCCAATACCAAAGAAAATGGGACATCCTTCTGCCCCAACCTCTTCTTTGAACTTCCTACAAGCCATGATTGAATCTACCATGCTCTTACTGTTAAGAGGGTCCAGTATAGGGTCGGCTATGACATTTATTCTGTTACATTTCCTTTTTAAATCTATTAAAGAGTTAACACGTTCTTCAATGGTTTCAGGTACCCATCCATTCTGATAATCTGTTGGTAAGATAACTGCAGGTATGTTTTTTTCAGCAAGAAACGGCAGAACTTCCTGGTAGTTCCCATGATCCAAGCTTAAAACCATGTCCACTCCTGCATCCACTGCAACCTTGATTTCTTCTGGTTGTAATGTGTCTATACTTACAGGCACGTCCAATTTCTCTTTTAAAAGTTTCACCATTGGTGGTATTTTAGATGCCATGTTTTCTCCGGCTATCATTCCAATATCCACCATACCTGCTCCTGATTTAACAAAATACTCGGCACGTTTTAGAAGTTCTTCATGGCTTAAGAGAGGTGCATTGGCTATTTCAGCCAGTACTCTCATGGGAAAATCTTCACCAACAGGCAAACCACCTACTAGAATATTTCCAGGCTTTTTCAGGAGTTTTTTGGTGTTTTCATTATCATTTTCGAAGTCAGTAATATATTTTAGTGCTCTTCTTCTTTGTTCTTCCTCGATGAGTTTGTCTGCTGATTTTTTTGTGGATAAATCCAGTTTATCAACCATTTCCAGAACAATATCCAGATCAGCAGCATCGGTGGATCCTTTGTAGGCAGGTATTCCTATTTCTTCCTCAATGGGACTCACATCCTTTCGGATGAGACCGGGAGTAATGATCATGTCCACTGATTCTAATTCATTTGCAGGTAAAGCTTGTAATTCCTCAATCATTTTTTTGGGAGTTAAAAAAGCAGCAATTGGTGTGTTAACCACGTGTACCTGAACATCATGTTCAGATTTTAAAGATGCACCATGCACCAGGGAACTTGCAAGTTCACCTGTTATTATAATTATTTTCATTGAAACGTCCTACTCGTTTTTAAAATTGCTCCAGAATTTCCGTGATGATTCTATATTTTCATAGTGTTTAAAAAGTATATAAAAAATTCCACTCATACTACCTTATGGATAATAATTTAAAATCTAAAAATAAAGTATAAAATTGGAAGTATATCTCATGTGTAAAAACCATTATTCATGGGGATTTTAATAAATGAGAGAATATTTTTGCCCTTAATTCCCGAAAACTTCCAGATATTAATTATTAATCTTTAAAATTATCTTATATCATTAGATAACCTTCATAATAATACCCACCAACATGTATATATATGTATATTTATAATGATTAACTATGAGGAATGGAGGTAAATAGATGATCGAGATTCGCTTTCACGGACGCGGCGGTCAAGGAGCAGTAACTGCCGCAGAGATACTGGCAAAAGCAGCATTTGAAGACGGTAAATACTGTCAAGCGTTCCCATTTTTTGGTGCCGAGCGAAAAGGTGCACCAGTCATGGCTTTTACCAGAATCAACGATAAACCAATAAGAAGAAGATATCAAGTTTATAACCCAGATCACGTTCTTGTATTAGATGAAACCCTCCTTGAGGCTGTAGATGTATTATCTGGCCTTAAAAAAGGAGGTAAAGTAATTATTAATACTAAAGACGATTTGAAATTAGGTGATACTGAAGTACACACCATAGATGCCACCGGAATTGCTTTAGACGTGCTGGGAGTCCCTATCGTAAACACGGTGATGTTGGGATCCTTTGCCAAAGTAATTGGTGGAGTTTCCTTAGATTCAATTATAAAAATAATCAAAGAAACATTCCCCGGTAAAGTTGGGGAGAAAAACGCTGAAGCAGCTAAAATCGCCTTCGAAAAGGTGAAATAACAATCAAAAGGTGATCTAATGGTAAACATTGGAGCGTGTGTTAAAGAACCAGGAAGCACCCGAAATAACAAAACTGGAAGCTGGAGAACCTTTAAACCCATTCTCGATAAGGAAAAATGTATTGATTGTGAGAATTGTGTTCTTTTCTGTCCTGAAGGGTGCATAAACAAGGATTATGATATAGATTATGATTACTGTAAAGGCTGTGGCATATGTGCTGAAGAATGCCCAGTTAAAGCTATAAAAATGGAGAGAGGATAACATGGTTAAAAAAGTTTTCACTGCCAACCGATCCGTTGCAGAAGCTGTTAAATTAGCCAAACCACAAGTAGTTCCTGTTTATCCCATAACCCCTCAAACCACAATATCTGAATACCTGGCCCAGTTCGTGGCAGATGGTGACCTGAAAGCTGAGTATATCCGAGTAGAATCAGAACACAGTGCCATCAGTGCCGCAGTAGGTGCTTCTGGAGCAGGAGTTCGAGTATTCAGTGCTACCTCCTCCCAGGGTTTGGCCCTGATGCACGAGATTCTCTTTGCAGCTGCAGGTATGAGGAGTCCCATTGTATTAGTGGATGCTAACCGATCACTATCTGCACCACTGAGCATATGGAACGACCAACAGGACACTATATCTGAACGTGACTCCGGATGGCTGCAGATATACGCAGAAAATGCTCAAGAAGCACTGGATTCAGTTCTTATAGCTTACCGTGTAGCAGAAGATCGTGACGTACTCTTACCATGCATGGTCTGTATTGATGGATATTTCCTAACCCACACTGTAGAACCACTGGATGTGCCCAGTCAGGAAGAGGTAGATCAGTTCTTACCACCTTACAAACCATATGTCTTCCTTGACCCTGAAAATCCCATGTCCATCGGTACTTTCACCGACCCTGAATATTACATGGAAGCACGTTACGCCATAGAAGCGGCAATGGAACGATCAAAAGGAGTCATAGCTAAGGCGAATAAAGAGTTTGCAGAAATATTCGGCAGAGAATATGACTTTGTTGAACCATACCGATGCGATGATGCAGAAATCATCATAGTGGCCATGGGATCTGTTTGTGGTACTATAAAGGATGTTATAGATAGTCTTAGAGATGAAGGAGAAAAAGTAGGACTATTAAAACTGAGAGTGTTCCGTCCCTTCCCTACCAAAGAGTTGAAAGAAATCCTGGAAAAAGCATCCAAGGTGGCTGTATTAGATAAAAACATCTCATTTGGAATGGGAGGAGTGCTTTACAATGACATTAAAGTAAAAACCAATGCTGATGTATATGGATTCATAGCAGGATTAGGTGGACGAGACATAACACCTGAATATGTCAGAGAAATAGTTGCTAAAACTAAAAACCCCACCCATGAAGTTGAATGGATAGGACTCAAAAAGGAGGAAGTCTAAATGGAAATCAGTGACCAAGAATTCCTGGCCCCTGGACATCGAGGATGTGCTGGCTGTGGAGCCACCGTAGGGGTAAGATTAGCTCTGAAAGCTTTGGGCAAAAACACAGTGGCTGTTTCTGCCACCGGTTGTTTAGAGGTTATAACCACTCCCTACCCAGAAACTGCTTGGGACATCCCCTGGATACATGTGGCCTTCGAAAACGCTGCAGCAGTAGCATCAGGAGTGGAAAGAGCACTTAAATCCCAAGGAAAAGATGCTCAAGTAGTTGCATTTGCAGGAGACGGAGGAACTGCCGATATTGGATTACAAGCCCTATCTGGAGCTATGGAACGAGGGCATAACATCATTTACATCTGTTACGATAACGAAGCATACATGAATACTGGTGTGCAAAGAAGTGGAGCCACACCTTACGGAGCATCTACCACTACCAGCCCACCCGGTAAGGAAAGTTTCGGAGAGGACAAACCCAAAAAGAATATTCCCATGATCATGGCTGCCCATGGAGTGCCCTATGTGGCAACTGCCAGCATAGCTTACCCTGAAGATTTCATGAAAAAAGTTCAAAAAGCCAGGGAAACTGATGGACCAGCCTACATTCACCTTCACCAGCCATGTACCACTGGTTGGGGTTATGACCCTTCAAAAACCATCGAAATGGGACGTTTAGCTGTTGAAACCGGTTCATGGATACTTTATGAGATTGAAGAGGGAGAATTCCGTGTTACTTACCGTCCTCTGCAGCGTAAAGCAGTGGATGAATATTTAATGGCTCAAAAACGTTTCAAACACCTTACTGATGAGGAACGAGAACGCATCCAGAAAAATGTGGATGCACTCTGCACCGAACTTAAAATATAGGAGGCTTAGCCTTGGAA
Organism: Methanobacterium sp. PtaB.Bin024; assembly: GCA_002067065.1. Taxonomy (GTDB): domain Archaea; phylum Methanobacteriota; class Methanobacteria; order Methanobacteriales; family Methanobacteriaceae; genus Methanobacterium. Next base: position 110,149 of record MVPY01000025.1, on the reverse strand, counting down.
AAGATAGTAATCCAGCCAGATCTCTGTGATGGGTGCCTGGACTGCCAGGAAGCATGCGCCAAGCTCCATGGAACTTCAGGGATTCTGGTAAGGGAAGTGGAAGGATCCTTTTATCCCATCATCTGCCAACAGTGTGAAGACGCACCCTGTGAGATGATCTGCCCTACCGATGCAATCAGCAAGGAAGGTATTGATAAAGATAAGTGTATTGGCTGTGGATTATGCATGATGGTCTGTCCCTTTGGTGCAGTGGTGATTCACGAGCGAAAAGCTCATAAATGTAATCAATGCCCCGATCTGGGTACACCTGCCTGCATTAAAGCCTGTTCCAAAAGAGCCATAACCAAAGTGGACACTGAAAGGTTGCAAGCAGAAAGACAGCGCAAACATATCGAGAAGATCACCGGCTTAGGTAAAAAGAAACGAAAAAGTTCAGAACTTATCAATGTAATGACTGCCAACACCCGGGCCAAAAAAGCACTGGATAAGGAGGCCTAATATGAAGGAACTTATTTCAAGTCCTGAGCTTTGTGATGAATGCGGTAAATGCGAGCGCATATGTCCCAAAAACGCCATCAGAGTAATCAATGGAGTTCCAGTGTTCTGTCTGCACTGTGCCGAAGATCGTGCCCCGTGTATGACTGTCTGTCCTGAAGGGGCCATTGAAAAGGTTGAAGGTGCAGTGATCATCCATGAAGAAGATTGTATTGGCTGCGGACTCTGCAGGGATGCCTGTCCAATAGGAGCCATACAGTTGGATGAACGTGGCATAGCCCGAAAATGCGACCTCTGCATCGACCGTGACGAACCACTCTGTGTTTCGGTATGTCCCAAAGAAGCTCTAAAAATGAGTTCAGAGGACATATTAAGTGATAAACGGAACCGCATAGCCAAAGAACTGGAAAAAGTCAAGATGATCATGAAATACTAATTTTGATCATCCTTTTATCCTTTTATTCCATCATCCTTAATTTTTGATTAATTTTTTGTGAGAACTTACACAAATTAAAACTACAGAATTATACTGAATACTTAAATAACTTAATTTTTATAAACTGATTCTATGATTAGCCAAGAAATGGTGGAAAAGGAAGTATGTCGCTTATTTAAAGAAGCAGTTATTAAACTTCCAGAAGATGTTAAAAAAGCTCTTAAATTTGCATATGACATAGAAGAAGACGAAACTGCTCTTTTAAATCTCAAAGCTATTTTGGATAACATAACTGCCGCTGAAAACATGGCAATTCCCCTCTGCCAGGACACTGGTTTGCCTATACTTTTTGTTAAATGTGGAAATATTGATGTGGAAAATGGTAATGAGGGTATTATAGCAGGGATTATAAATGGAGTTAAAAGGGCCACAGATGAGATTCCTCTGCGTCCCAATGTGGTTGATCCTTTAACCCGTCGCAACACTGGTAATAACACAGGAAGATTTATCCCACAAATTGACGTGGAGCTGGTGAACACTGATTCCGTGGAGATAACCGTTTTTCCCAAGGGCTTTGGTTCTGAAAACAACAACTCCCTTAAAATGGCTCTTCCTGGTGAAGGAGTAGAGGGTGTTAAAGACTTTGTTCTGGAAACTGTGCTTGCTGCAGGCGGTAAACCCTGCCCTCCTATCGTGGTAGGTGTAGGTATCGGCGGATCATCAGATATGGCACTTAAACTGGCCAAAAAATCCCTTCTACGGAAGATTGGAGAACATCATTCTGAGGAACGCATGGCCAACCTCGAAAAAGAAATGTTAGAAATGGTCAACTCCACCGGCATTGGACCCATGGGAATGGGTGGAAAAACAACTGCACTGGATGTTAAAATAGAGTATGCAGATACCCACACTGCTGGACTTCCCATAGGAGTTTGTATTCAGTGCTGGGCTGCCCGTAGGGCTACTGGTGTTTTAAAACCCCGATAAACTCTTTTTTAGACTTGAAATTTTATATTTCCAAAATTAATTTTAAAGATATACCAAATTACAAAAGATGTAGAATTTTAAAAAAAGGAAATGGTTGATTTAAAAAAAGAATTCTAAAAAATGAATAGAGAACTACCAGAAAAAATGAATATGGTAGATGTAGGAATAAATTTTACCTAAGCCATCTTTCCATTAGTATGATCCCGTTTCTCGCAGGTTATCATGAAAATGGTTCTGTCCCCAATGTTCTCGGCACGATCCGCAATTCTTTCCAGGAAACGGGCCAGAAACAATAGATATATCAAATATGATATGGACTCCTTATCCTGGAACATGCTTTTTGTAATGGCTTTAAGGGCATGGTCGAAAAGATCATCCACTTTATCGTCATCCCTGTGTAGTTCCCTGGCAACATTCATATTTTTTGCTAAAAAGGCAGCCAGACTCTTGCTTACCATGCCATCTACAATATCTGCCATGCGTTGTAGGTCAAACATTGGTCTTTCAGGGATTTCTTCATCCTTTACATGGCTTGCAACTTCCGCGATGTTTGAAGCCAGACCCGTGATCCTTTTTAGGTGGGCTGAAACTTTGATACTTGCCTCTATAAACCTCAAATCTCCTGCAACTGGTTGTTCAGCAGCTATGATGCTCATGGCATCATGTTCTATCTGATAACCCATTTCATGGACTTTTTTATTGGCTTCGTTTACACTTTTTACTAGTTCTTCATCGTAATCAATGAAAGTACTGAAAGCTTCCCTGTAAGCTTTAAGGGTGGCCTGACCCATTTTATCCACTTCATCTTTTAGTTCATCCAGTTTTTTCTGGAACCTTATCCTGGGATATCCTCTTTGCATATTATCCTCCACCTATCTTGGATTTATAATCATTTAATAAGTTATCAATATCATCTTCAGATGGATCTCTTAGCTTGTATTTCGACAAAATTTCTTCGCGATTTGTTTCCTCAACTTTTTCAAGTAAAAACTCAATTTCTGCAGGTAAGGGTAATTTACATTCTTCATTTAAATCAACGATGGTCGAAAACATTTTATCATCCAGTTTGTATATTTCTATCCTAGACTCAGGACTTATACTCACCAGGTTTAGTGCTTTATTTTCACGAGTTTCTGCAAGGGTTTCAATGTTTAAATTCCAGGCAGCTATTATCTTTTGGTTTTTTATCAGTAGTAAAGATTCATTGCCTCCTTCCAAAATCTTTACATACCCTATTTCAGGAACATGTGATATTTTCAAATTACCCCTGATTATGTGTTGGGGATCGTCTGAGGGAAGCCACATTTTTTACCTCATTAGCATGTTATGGAACAGTTTATGGTGCATAACCCGTTTACCAACTATGGAGTATGCAATACGGTCTGCCATTCCCATTATATGGTGTCCCATGCTCAGTAAATTCCTCCCAACTAATATCAAGGAAGTTTGTGAACCTCCGTGTGTTATTTCGTCATATTCTGAGAACATTTGATTGTAAAAATCCTGCAAGTTCACGTAACTTCGGGTTGAACGTTTTAATAATTGCACATCCTCATTTAAAAGTGCTCCTACAGCATCTTTCAACATATCCTGGACTGTTTGAGACATGAACTCGATGTGAGGTGGTTTATAACATTTTCGAGGACTTTCAGCCGCGTCAATGGCATATCGAGCTATGTAAGCCGAAAGGTTGTTTATACGCTCCAGTTCTATGGAAGTCCGAAGAAGTGCTGCACCTAAACGTAAATCTTTGGCTAATGGCTGGTGTAGCCCTAAAACCTTAAGACATCCATGTTCGATTTTATAGCTTTCTTTATTGATTTCATCGGTTTTTTCAATTATTTCTCTTGCCAGTTGTATGTCTTCTTCTAGGAAACTTTTAACTGAATTATCGATTCTTCCTATGGTCTCCCAACTAAATCCAAGGACATCATCTTCCAGGGATTGTAGGCGTTTTTCCAAGACCACTGTAAGCATTTTTAAACCACCTGAATCTTATCAACTTAAATTTAATCTTTTTATGATTTTTCTATGATTATCCAAACCTTCCAGTGATTTATCCAAACCTTCCAGTGATGTAATCCTCTGTTCTTTTGTCTTCTGGTTCAATGAAGATTTTTTCAGTTAGTCCACTTTCCACGATCTCTCCGTGGAGGAAGAAAGCGGTGTGTTTGGATACACGGGTTGCCTGTTGCATGTTGTGGGTTACAATGATAATGGTGAAGTCCTTCTTCAACTTGTGAATCAGATCCTCTATTTTGGTGGTGGAGATGGGATCCAGTGCTGAACATGGTTCATCCATTAAGATAACCTCTGGCTCCACAGCAATGGTACGGGCTATACACAAACGTTGCTGTTGTCCTCCAGATAGACCCATTGCAGATTTGTCCAGTATATTTTTCACCTCATCCCATAGTGCTGCCTCTTTTAGGCTTTCTTCAACCTTTTGGGCTAGGAAATCCTTATCATTTATTCCATGAACTCGCAGACCATAGGCTACATTGTCAAATATGGATTTAGGGAAGGGGTTGGGCTTTTGAAATACCATACCCACCTTTTTACGAAGTTCAACCACGTCAACTTTAGGATTATATATATCTTCACCATCAAGCAGTACTGTTCCATCCATTTTGAAAGTGCTTATCATGTCATTCATCCGGTTTAAGGTCCGGATGAAAGTTGATTTACCACAACCTGACGGCCCTATAAGGGAGGTTACTGCATTTTTGGGAATCTTTAGATTGATATCTTTCAGAATGTGTAATTCATCAAAGTAAACATTCAAGTCTTCTACTTCTATTCTGTATTCCATTTATTATCGCCCCATCATCTTTTTTCGGTAACGATCAACTAGTGTGTTGGTAACTACAGTAATTATCAGAATCATGAGCACCAGAACCGCTGCAGTTCCCCATGCATTATCCATGGACAAACCTTCAGTGGCCAAGATGTAAAGATGCAGAGGTAAAGGTCTTGCTGCATCCATTAGGGATGTTGGAATCATTAATGCCGCACCCACAGTGTATAAGACTGCAGCCGCCTCTGCTATGGCTCTTCCCATCCCTAGAATTACTCCAGTGCTTATACCTGGAAGTGCAGCTGGTATAACTACTCTATAAATTGTCTGCCATTTGGTTGCTCCTAATGCCAGGCTTCCTTCAGCATATGATTTGTTAATTGATTCTATGGATACTTCTGAAGCAGATAATATGGTTGGTAAGGCCATTAATGCCAGAGTCAAACCTCCTGACAGCACACTCCAGCCAAATCCAAGATATATCACGAAGAATGCCAGTCCAAATAATCCAAAAACAATGGATGGAATGGAAGCCAATGTCTCAGATCCAAAACGGATCAGTTTTACCAGTTTGCCTTCTCCTGCATATTCTGACAGGTAAATTGCGGCCCCTACACCCAGAGGTGTGGCTACTAAAACCGCCAATAATGTGACGTATATACTGGACATGATGAATGGGAATATTCCACCAGATCTGCCTGAATCTATAGGATCCCCTAAGATAAATTCTAGATTTACCACAGGCAATCCCTTCAAAAGCACGTATCCTATTATCACCAGTAAAATGGCTATAGTAAGAAGTCCGGAAGCCCAAAATACTCCTGTCATTATTTTCTGGGAGATTTTTGGAGGTATGATCCTATGCAATTATGATCCCTCCTTTTATTGGATTATCCACAATGAGAAGTTCTTTAAATAATCCTAATTTCATAAGTAACCACCACCCATGGTGACCTTTTTCTTGTAATGGAGGTAATTAGCTATCACCAGGAGAACAATGATCATGAAGATCAAAACGATCCCAGTAGCAAATAAAGCATTATAATGAATTCCAGTTGCATAACCCATTTCAATAGCTATGTTAGATGTCAAAGCACGTACCGGGTCAAATATGGAGCTAGGTATCTGCACCACATTACCTGCAACCATGATTATAGCCAGGGTTTCCCCAATGGCCCGGCCCATCCCCAGAATGACTGAGGTTATAACACCTGGAATAGCTGCCGGGAAAATGACATTTTTTATGGTCTGCCAGTGGGTGGCTCCCAATGCCAGGGATGCCTCCTTATATTCCAGAGGAATAGATCTAAAGGCATCTTCTGAGACACTGACAATGATGGGCAAGATCATTACAGTTAGAATAACTGACGCAGTAAACATACTGAACCCAGTTCCTCCAAACTGTAATCTCATAAATGGAACCAATAACACCAGCCCAAAAAATCCGTAAACAACAGATGGAATGCCTGCTAAGGTTTGAATAGTAGGATTGAGTACCTTGCGCATGGCACTTGGTGCAATTTCTGCCAGGAATATGGCACAGAATACCCCTAATGGCACTGCCATTAAAAGGGAAAGAACCGTGATCCCCAGGGTACCTATGATCATGGGGAAAATACCATACTCACCTTTGGTAGGTGCCCAATCCATTCCAAATAGGAAACTAAAGAAACCTGTACTTTCTATTGCAGGAATACCTTCCTTAAATACGAATAAAATTATTAGGGCAATGATAATGATAGAGGATACGGCTGTTAACAGCAGCCCCTTTTCTATGAAAAACTCTTCATCCCATTTAGGCATGATTCAAACTCCTTTATTTTCATGAATATTTTGAAATATGTTTTGGAAATATGATCTGATATTGTTTTGAGATATGAGGTTTTGAAATTATGATTTTGGAAAGAATCAACTTAATTCTCACCACATTACATTCGCATAAAGCCTATGTTCAACATCAATAAGGCCTTTTATTCCTTAATAATTGTTACTAACTTACGGGAACAATTTTTTCTTCTTCTACGATTTTCTGCCCTTCAGGACCTAAACTCCATTCTATGAACTTTTTAACCTCTCCTTCCGGTTCTCCATTGGTGACGAACAAAAAGGGCCTTTGTAATTTATAAGAATTATCTTTTATTGTTTCCAGAGAGGGAGAAACTCCATCAATGGTTAATGCCTTAACATCCGGTGTCATATGTGCCAGGGATATGTATCCAATAGCATTGGGGTCCTGCTTCACAGCCACTTTTACTGATTCGGTGGATGTTTGGACTACTGCATCAGATTTAACCTCTGTTTTTTCCATAACCAGGTCTTCAAATGCTTGCCGTGTGCCGGAACCATCTTCCCGGATCACCAGATTTATTTGGGCATCTTGACCTCCAACTTCTTTCCAGTTGGTGATTTTACCTGAGAATATATCTTTAAGTTGACTTTTAGTCAGCCCGTCCACAGGGTTGTCAATGTTCACGGCTATTACAATACCTTCATTACCTATGGTGTAATTGTCTAACCCTGGTGTTTCAGATTTATTCAATGCCTTTGAACTGGTCCCAATTGAAATTATGTTTTGAGAAACACTTCTTATTCCCAGACCAGAACCTCCTCCCATTACATCAATTCTCACATTAGGATGCTCTTCCATGTATTTATCCGCGAGTTTTTCTGCCACAGGTTGCACCGACGTCGAGCCGGCAATTTCTATTCTTTCGTAGTTGCTTCCAGTTCCTAATGTTAAAACGGCGATGATAATTATTATTATAATCAGCAAAACTATCCCATATTTCAGGTCCATTAAACCACCCTAAATAGTGATACCATTAGAAAAATAATTCTAACTAGCAGTATTTATAATTATAGAGTGATAACGGGTCTGATGTGTCTAGATGGTTTGATGATGATTATACTCCTGTATCATGCCTTGAAATATGTTTTTCCAAAAAATAAATTGATTTGGTGGTAATGAAACCACCATATCTTTATTTTTTTTAAGAGGTGCTGTTGACCTCTTTACCGGTTGGCACCACTTTATCCGATTTTATTATGGCCTGACCTTCTGATCCATTGACCCAGTCAATGAATGCTTTTAATGCACCGGTAGGTTCTCCTTTAACCAGGAACAGGAATGGTCTCTGAATTGTGTAAGAACCATCCAGCACAGTTTCTTCAGAAGGTGCAACACCGTCTATTTCCAGAGCTTTGGTGTCGCTCACTGCTGCGTATGACATGAAACCTATGGCGTTAGGATCCTGTGCCACAGCTTGCTGCACGGCTTCAGTGGAACTCTGTACAATTGCTCCATCTACAAAACTAACGTTCTTACCACCCATAACAATTTCTTGGACTGCATCACGGGTACCTGAACCTTCTTCACGTGTAATAACGTTTATTTCAGCGTCAGATCCACCAACTTCATTCCAGTTGGTTATTTCTCCTGTGAATATTCCTTTAACCTGTTCAGTGGTTAATCCAGATATGTTGTTGTCTTTGTTTACAACAATTGCAATTCCGTCTAAACCAATTTCATCCTGAGTTAATCCTGTGGATTCATCTGCGTCCAATGATTTGGAACTAGTTCCAATATCAGCTGTTCCATCCTGAACACTTTTGATACCAACAGAAGAACCTCCACCTTGAACGGTTATCTTCACACTAGAATTCTTCTTCATGTATTCTGTGGCTAATTTTTCAGCAACAGGTTGTACAGAAGTAGAACCAACAATTGTTATTGTTTCTTCCTGCCCACCGCCACTTCCGGCAAGGACAAGATAAGCCCCAACTATTACTATTATGGCTACTATTATTCCGATTATGTACTTCGTGTCCATACATATCACCTCACCCCTTACTAACTTCTAAGACTATATAAATCTTACTATTTGTGCACTAAAAGACCTCTTTTGTGAACCAAAATCGTGTTATAATTTACTATTAAAGAAAAAACAACACACTTTGTGAACTAAACAATACTAAAAGCGATAAATATTTATATCTTAGAGTAGTTAGGGTCCTACATGATTAGAGAGGAAGCACTTAAGGGGATGTTCCAACCCAGAACTAGTCCCTGGAGAACATCCATAACCCTGGTTGAGCCCAACAGAATTGTTACTCGTGGACATTCCCAGGAAGAGATCATAGGAAATATATCATTTCCCGAGATGATACATCTTTTAATTAAGGGAGTTCTGCCCACAAAAAACCAGGAAAAAATGCTCCAGGCAATATTAGTTTCCTTCTGTGACCATGGCATCACTCCACCCAGCACCCAATCAGCACGATTAATGGCTTCTGCAGGATCCCCTGTGAATGCATGTTTAGCTGGAGGAATACTGGCCTTTGGTGAAAACCATGCTGGAGCCATTGAACTAGCAATGCGAATGCTAAATAAAGGCATCCTCATGTCTAAAAGTACTAAAATGTCCCTGGATGAAACAGCACAAAAAATATGCGACTATTTCAACAATAATAAGAAAAAAATACCAGGATTTGGCCATAGATATCACAAAGAGGATCCAAGGGCCCCCCGACTGATTGAACTTTCCAAAGAATATGATTGCTTTGGAGAACATGCCCAACTAGTTATCAATATTCAAGAAATTCTTTGGAAAAAGAAACAGATTAAAATGAATATTGACGGTGCAAACGCAGCATTACTCTTAGATCTAGGTTTTAACTGGCAAGTCGGATGTGGATTGTTCATTGTGGGTAGAGTTCCAGGTCTTCTAGCCCATATTCATGAAGAAAAAACCCAAGAGCAACCTTTCAGGAAGCTCCACGAGATTGATGAAATTGCCCGTGGAAATAACACAGTTAATTCTTTTTAGTTAATCCTTTTAGAGCTATGCTTATTGCTTATTATTCCTAGGCGTTTCACTACACACTAAATTTCAAAAAAAATCATTTTAATTGAACCAATATTACTTCTAAATTTAATCATCAAATCAAAATTAATTCAAACCAATTAAATGAAATCGGTTTTTATGATCTAGTTCTGCGGAACCTCTCTGGAGTAGTAGTCCTTGGAATATTTCTATAAAACTCACCGGCAGTGTCAATTATTTCTATTGATATGTCCCCTATTCTCTCAAATGCCTTCACAACCTTGGATAAGGAAAGATAGTAGTTTGATCGATCTTTGTCCATATCATCGTCAGCCATCTGAATGGCAATATTGTTTAATGCTTTTTTTTGCAATGAATGTATCTTTTCTTCATAATCCATTACCTTATCTTTAAGTTCAAGACGCTCATCTAAAAAGGCTTCCATTGACTGATTCACCATTTTACGTGAAGTCTTATACATGGATTTCAGGGTTTCCATCATTTCATCATCAATAGGATCTGACTCCTGCAGGGCAAAGTTGGCAATATGGCAAGTATGGTCGGCAATTCTTTCCAAGTCATATCCCACCTCCCCTAAAACCATGGTCTTACTGAACTCTGAATAGGGGTTAATTGATATTACAGTCTCCACAGAGGATCGAACCTTTTCATGCATGTTGTTAGAAACATAATCCAGCCTAAGGGCTTCATCAGCCATTTCAGAATCAGAGTTTAAGATTGCTTCAAATGACATGTCAAACTGGCGGCATACATGTTTAGCCATGTCTCTGAGCATGTCCTTAATCAGGAAAGTACCTGCATGTTCACGGGATGTTTTCTCCTCATCAAACATCTCTGAAAACTCTTCAAATTTCTTAAGATCAAGAATATAAGCTCTACGGACTACACCTTCTTTGATCAGGGGTTGTAAAAGTTTGGTGACATATCTACGTGTCAAACCCAATTTATCCGCGATTTCATCCTGTGTTGCAGGATTATCGTAGAGTATTACTTCCAAAACTGCCTTAAGTGTGCTATTTTTTGCTCGATTAGTCATTTTATCATTGCCTGATATGTTACACTTTCTGATCCTGTTTCTTTTTAATATTTATTTTTTGGTTCTCTTCACCTTTAATCTCTGAATCCTGGATTATGGATACTATAACATATAACAGGACAGCGATAAGTACTATGGAAATTAATTCATTGAAGTGTTGGAATATTGGTAAGTATAATGACACCAGAGAAGAGTCATAATCCACAAATCCAGCCATTAATTTCACCAGTCCCACAGCCATTATCATTAAACCATACTGGGGTGATATTCTGTCAGGTTCAAGGAGGGGATAAACACCCATAATCAGGAGCCCAACACCTATAGTCCTGAAAAGATTCCATCCAGTTGCTGTTTCCAGGGATTGGAATATCACGTCAAATGTATGGTAAAATGATGAAAAAAGATATAAAATTTCTATACCTAAGATTATGATGAGTGGAAAAACATAGAATACTCTGCCCTCCACATTTCTAGTTTTCAAATCATCTACATTATCCAATGGTTCCCGGAAGAAATGTGTCATCAACTGATAAAGCATTGATCCCAATACTGCACCAATTACTGTTCCTGCAATTCCTAACTGTGATGTTGTGTAAGCAACAATACCTGAAATAACTCCAGCCATGACTATATCTAAAATTTTTGACATTAAGATCCCTTCAACGAAAAACGAACAGAACAACCAAATTTAAGTCCTTTTGATGTTTTAAATCATCTTCTCCTTAACCTGGTATTTGCAAAAAAATACACGAAAAGCGTGTTATATCTTACTATTGATAAATTTTATCTTATATAGTTTAGTACAATTTAAACCCAGAACAAACCCAAATATTGACCATAAAATAAATGTCCCTTTTTTGAAAATAATTCCATTAATAAGTCAAAAAAGGAATAATGATTTTTATACAAATAGTTGAAAAAAAATAACGTGAAACCTCTTATTAAAACTCCCCCGAAGTTATAACGAGCCGAACAGATACATACTCCTCATTTTCAATTAATAAAAAAAGTTACGATTTTTATAAAAAGCCTTAGGGGGGATTCGAACCCCCGGCCTATACCTTACCAAGGTATCGCTCTACCGGCTGAGCCACTAAGGCGCTTCATTTGCAGTTCAAATAATATTTAAAATTTTAACAGAGTGCAGGGGAAGGGATTCGAACCCTCGAAGGCCTACACCAGAGGATCTTAAGTCCTCCCCCTTTGGCCGCTCGGGCACCCCTGCATACACCCAAGTGGGCGAACTTCATATATTAAGTTAACGGTTCACACTGATAAAATACAGGGTGAATAAGAATGCTAAAACCATAGTTCATTCACAATAAAAAAAAATTATTCACAATAAAAGAAAGAAATTTTATAAATATAACTCAGATTATACTACATATATGTAAAAAATGTTTAATCAGGTGCTTAAGTGGAATTAGGTGTTAAAATGATAATTTCTACAGAAGAATGCGGATATTGCGGTGCATGTGTATCAGTGTGTCCCCATAATATTCTGGAACTATCTGAAATGGAAATCATTGCACATGAAGGATGTGAAGAATGTGCTTTTTGCATGGTAGTATGTCCTTTAGGGGCAATTAAAAGAGGGGAAAAATGAAATATGATATTGTGGTTGTAGGGGGCCGTATTGGAGGGTCCACTGCATCAATATTTGCATCTAAAAATGGTGCAGATGTGTTGATGTTGGAAAAAAATCAGGAGATAGGGACTCCGGTTCAGTGTGCAGAGGCCACCAGTTCCCGTACTTTCAAAACCCTTGAAATGGAACCCTCTTCTAAGTACGTTTGTTCTGAAATTAAAGGAGCCGATGTATACGCCCCTGATGGTACCCATGGTCATCTGGAAGGAGGGTATGCAGAGGGATTTATTTTAGAAAGAAAATTATTTGACAAGCACCTGGCAATAGAAGCTGCAAAATCTGGGGCAGACATAATGGTGAAAACCATGGTCAAAGGCCTCATACGCAAAGAAGGAAAAGTCTGTGGAGTGGTTGCCAAACATATGGGTCGCACCATGGAAATTGAAGCTGATATTGTTATTGCTGCCGATGGCATTGAATCCAGAGTGGCTCAGATGGCAGGGCTTAACACCAGCCAGACCACCAAAAGTTTGTGTTCATGTGCACAGTATGAGATGGTGGGTTTAAAGACCGATCCGGATTATTTAAAATTTCATTTTGGCGAGAAGATAGCCCCCAAAGGATATGCATGGATATTCCCCAAGGGAGATAATGTGGCCAATGTAGGGGTGGGAGTGAGGAGTAACACTGAAAATGCATATCATTTCCTTAAAAAATTCATATCCAACATGGATGCCACCCCAGTCGAACTTAACATAGGTGGAGTTCCAATAAGGGGACCTGTTGAAAAAACATACACTGACGGCCTCATGGTGGTGGGAGATGCTGCAGGGCAAGTAGAACCATTCACTGGAGGGGGAATTCACATTACAGCCCATTGTGGGCGTGTAGCTGGAGAAATAGCAGCCGAAGGAATTAAAAAGGAAAAAACCACGTCAAATTTCTTGAAAAAATATGAAAAACGCTGGAAAAATGAAATAGGGAAAGATCTTAAAGATTCATTGAAATATCGTAAGATACTGGACAAATTAACTGATGACGAGATTAATATACTGGCTAAATTTCTTAAAGAGCAGGACTTAAAATCTATCTCCAAGATGTCCATGTTGGGCTTTGTAAAAGAATACCCCCAATTTTTAAAACTCCTAAAGGACTTACTCTAATCTTTGGATATGCCATACTCATTGAATATTAATTATAAACTTATAAACTCAATGCACACAAAATATTATTATAATAATTTTATTGGGTAATTCTTAATTTCCAGGAGCATATTTATGGATTCAAGTGATCCCGATATAGAATATCTTGAAGAAGAACAAGATGTGGATGGACTTATAAGAGCCCTTAAGGATAGAGACTATCTAACCAGAAAGGAGGCTGCTAGAGCCCTGAAAAAAGTAGGAGATGGAAGGGCTGTGGATGCACTGATTGATTCTCTACGATATAAAAGCTGGCATTCTGATTACATAATTTTAAATTCAGTTAGAGAAAATTCTGCAGAAGCTTTAGGCAGGATTGGAGATGTAAGAGCAGTGCCATACCTGATTGAATCCATGGAAGAAGATCCTGATGATGAAGTACGGTTAAAATCGGCATGGGCACTGGGAGAAATAGGCAATCCTGAAGCAGTGGATGCATTGATCACTGCTCTGGAAGACCAAGAATGGGACGTGAGGAAAACTGCTGCCAATGCTTTAGGAATGATTGGTGACCATCGTGCAGTCCCATATCTCATAAAAGCCCTCGAAGATAGTGATTGGCAAGTACGTAAATATGCAGCGGTATCACTGGGAAAAATGAAAGATGAAAGAGCCATTCCCCTCCTCTTAGATGCCATGGAAGATGAAGATGCTGATGTGCGCTGGAAAGCCATGCTGGCTTTGGCAAAGCTGGGTGAAAGTGCAATTGCACCCTTGATAGAAGCGCTGCGAAATAAGAACTGGCGAGTCAGAGCCAAATCAGCAGAAGTCATAGGGAAAATAGGTGGTGAAAAAGCCCTTAATGCACTGATATCCGTGCTTTTAGGGAAACATAGAGATAATAATCGCCATGTGAGAGGAAGAGCTGCCGAAGCCCTGGGCAGAATTGGAGATGAAAGGGCGCTAAAAGCACTTCGAGAAGCTCAAAAAGATGAATATAAATATGTTAGAGAAAAAGCCAATATATCTATCCAAAAAATCCTTGAACCTCCTAAAAAAACTCGTATATTGAATTTTGACAATGGTGAAGTGTCCTTTGATTATTCAGATCAGTGGGAGATCATCAGCACTTCTGATGCTAAGAAGGTGGTTAGAGGATTGTATGCAAACAATTCCATAACACTGTCACTTAACCGTAATACCAACGTGGCTGAAGTATCATCCCATGAATTTGCAGAGATGCTGAAAGATGTGTTCAAAGTCCAGGGTAGTGAAGTGATTGATGAACGCGATTTTGAAAAATATGGGATGGAAGTTTATGAAATATATGGTGAGAACCACGAGGTCACACCTACCAGCATCCTAATAGTGTCCTTTAAGAAAATGGATTTATTGTATTACATGTGGTTTGTAGGGGATCCTACTGCCTTTGATGAAGCAGGTGAAGATATAAAAATCATGGTGGATAGTTTCTATATTTACGGCTAATTCAACATAGGAGAATATGTTATTACTCATAAGATGAATTAATAATTTAAATTAACAGAATACAAGTTAAAAAAAGAGTTCGAAGATAAAGGCCAACACTAACCATTATCTTTCAGATTTTATTATGTATTAAATAATTTCTTTTAAAGTTTTTCCTGATATGCTTTCATTGCTTCGTTAAGAACTTCGGTGTAGGAAAGATCTTTTTTCAGCTCTTCCAGATCTTCTACAGAGAAGATCTTAAGGACATTATCCTTACAGGCTTCTACACATGCTGGGAGTATCTGGTCTTCTGCGTCAAGACATAGTGTACATTTCTGTACTGCCTTTTTCTCATCATCAATAACCAACATCCCCACAGGACAGGCGATCATGCACAGACGACATAATATGCAGACATCCTCATCTACCATTAAGGTACCATCTTCTTCTCGTATAGCTCCTGTGGGACATATCCTGGCACATGGTGCTTTATCTGGATGGCATTGCAAGCAGAATATGGGTACTGTGCTGGTTTTCTTGGTCCTAGCCACACCATGAACTTTTTTACAGGCATTGATACAGTCTTCGCATTCACTGCAGCGACGGGGGTCAACTACCATCAGAGTCTTCATTTTTTATCACTTTTCCATTTAATTTTTTTGTAGCCAGTGAATTTCTTAAGATTTCTTAAGATTTTCCCTTAAGTTCATCAAGGAAACCTGGTACACCTGATGAGTCTCGTGGACCAACCAGAACTTCCCATCCGCTTTCATCCTCAATTTCTCCACTCACTGGGGCGGATAATCCCGGTATGATCAGAGTACGGGTATCTACCTTATCTTCAATTCCAGTTTCCTTAATCAGATCTGCAACGGCTTCAGCATTTAACTGACCTCCAGCCAGTGACACATCCACTGCTCGACCTTCAGTGTCCAGTACCAGAAGATATGCATTAGCTTTGCCCTTTATATCTCCTTCCACAGTGTAGAATGTGAGAGCGAAGTTAGTGGTCATCAAGACAGGCGAATCCTTGCTCAATTCACCAAACTCATAGAGTCCAGGATCCACAGCCTGTGGCTTTCTGGGGTCAGTGTATATGCCCTGTCTTAAGGTAAGTACAGGTATTAATTCCCATATTTCGGTTCCGTGGAATATCAGGACATCTGCATATTTGTTCATAAGGGTGGCTGCGATGGTAGCCTCCTTTATTCCCCCTTGTATCTCGTCTTTTTCGTATAACCAGGTGAGTGCAGGAATACCCAGTAATGGGAAGCGGAAATCATCATCTCGTTCTTCTACTGCCAGTCTACGGATCATTACAAAGTTATCAAGACTGTCTCCAATTCCTTCTTCTATAAAGGTTCCAGGGTCTAAGACAATATCCTGTATTCCTTTCTCCCTCAAGGCTCGACTGATCTGTTTCATCTTTTCCAGATCATTGGGAGCGAATATAGTCAATGGACAATTATATTCTAAGGCTAAAGATGCCATTTCTTCCATGTTAGCCTCGTTAACAGCATAGATTAGGGGCCGTTCATCTCCCACTTTTTCGAGGGCTGCTTTCATGGCTACTGGGTCAAATGAACAGAGAATTAAAGGTAATTTGGAAGTTTTAAGTTTTGATGCTGCTTCAGCGAATTTTGCTGGATTTGATGAGGCGTTCCTGAGAGCTATGGCATTTAAAGTGAGCATTTCACCGATTCTCTCAAATTCGGCTTCTTCAATGGTTTTAACTCTTTCTGTGAATTCTGCATCGCTTAAATTATCGGCAATATCAATAACCAAGGCTGTGGGGTTGTAGTAGGTTAATTCATAACGATATAATACTTCATCTCCACCTATGGTGATGGTTTTATCACCAGTCCCTATGGTTATCTCCCGTACAGCTGGTGCTAAAAGGGATTCCAACTTGGCAAACGATTCAGAAGATAGTTCTGTACATAGTTCAAGTTGGGCTTCTTTTTCTGAGAGTTTGGTGGCGAAAGCCATACAGGAGGCCTCTCCACAGGCGGGTTCATCACAATCTTCACAGTTAGTCTGGGGAAGCAGTCTGTAAATATCCATTGCAGTGACTTGCATACTCATAACCTCCTTATTCAAGCTCCGATATCCAGTTTGATATGTCTGGTACATCTGTGGTAAGATAATCCTTGGTAAAAGTGGAACCTATTTCACTTAAAATCTGCACTGATAATGGGTGCAACATCATGAAGATATCCACTCCACACAACATCATGGTAAGTCCAGTGAAGATTTCCCAGATTGGTCCACGGTAATCGGTAGGTCCCCATGCATCATTTTTCATCCAGGCTTCCCTGGATCCCCATGCATTGGTGGTTCCAGAGCTCATTGGCATCTGCAGATCCTTGTCTCCTTTGAGTGCTGCTAGCCTGGTTCGGGTGATAACATCAATTGAGAATTCAATACCATAACCCAGTGCACATGTAGTGGGGTCCATAACAATGTCCTTTTGCGTTAAGCCCTCTTTCATTAAATATTTGTTCAGGGTTTTTTGCATGTTTATGTCGGTGATGGCCCAGCTTAAGACTGCGTGATTGTAGTCCACTGCTGCTTTGGCCACTCTCTTGTAATCAAGGTCCAAATTTGCTGAAGCCAATAAGCAGCGTTCATCTTCAGCTGCCATGGCTGCGGCTTCCAGGACTATTGGATCTTTTTGAGGATCTCCAGATCCCCCAACCACTAGTGGAACATCCACTGCCTGTAGGACTTCTTCAATATCTTCAGCAGCCTGTCTTGGTGTTTTGTCCATAACTTTGGGTCCAGTTCCAATGAGGTGTATGGTAACCATGTTGGCTCCGAAGTCGTTCACTGCCTTTTTGGCCCAGTCTCCAGGGTGTTCCATGACATCAGAGAAATGTTCCCTTATGGGACGTGGCAATCCTGGCATTGGAATGTCAAAAACGTCGAATGTTACCACTGGTTCGTGAGGTTGAGGTTCTTCAAAGCGGTAAAGTGCCTGTTGACCTCCAAGATATACTGGTTTTCTGCTTCCAGCCCCCAGTTGCACTTGGGCAACTTCTCCAGGGTAATCCTTTATGGGTGGAGCAAATTCGATAGCTTCCATTTTCTTCATGGTTTCCTGGACTGCGGCCTGTTTGGTTACTGCCTGCTGCACTACTTTTTGCACAGCGGGCATTAGCTGCAATTCCAGTTCCTCAAAATCCATTCTAAATTCATTGATCTCTATATAGTCCGTTTTTTCCAGTAGTTTAAGAAGTTGCGACATTTTATCCATATACCCACATCCTTCCTTACTTTAAGATACGGGATAATATCCCGTTTACTGCCTTTACAGTATTAGATTCACTAGGAAGCTCCACAAGGGGCCTCCCCTCAATATCAAACTGGGTTACCTCATCATCCTCGTGAATTATGCCCACCATATCCAAACCGGTCTCTTTGACTTTCTGGACGATTTCATCCTCATTTTCAGGGTTAACACGGTTTAAAACCAGGTAAAGGTCCTGAAATTTAATGTCCAGTTCATCGGCAAGTTGACCGATTCTCTGTGCGGTGAGTATTCCTCTTTTGGATTTATCAGTGACCACCAGCATCACGTCCACGTTTTGAGTGGTTCGGCGGCTTAAGTGTTCAAGTCCAGCTTCGGCGTCAATGACAATCACATCATAATTGGATGATAAGTTTTCGATTATTCTACGGAGCATGTTGTTAACAGCACAGTAACATCCACTGCCTTCAGGTCTCCCCATTACCAGGAGGTCGAAGTTTGGTGTTTCGATGATTGATTCCATGATTTTGTAGTCCAGGATATCCCATTTATTCATTCCAGCAGGTATCCTGCCCTTGGCGGTGTCTTCTTTTAAGTCTTCCCTCACATCTCCCACTGTTTTGTACACTTCTACCCCTAATGCTTCAGGTAAGTTGCTGTCAGGGTCGGCATCAATGGCCAGAATATCCTTTTCTGTGTCTTTTAGGGATTTTATGAGGAGAGATGATACCAGAGTTTTCCCGGTTCCACCTTTACCACTTACTGCAATAATCACGCTATTACTCCGCTTGAATCCATGATAGGCTTCATTTTATTTAATATATTCTCCAATTTACAATTTTTACGTTCTATCAATGTTATAAAGGGTTTTTGTTACTTTTTCTTTATTATGACCTTTTCTGCATAGACTTTAGCATTTTTGAAAACTATTTTAACTCCACCAGATGATGGTAAAGTTAATTGTGGTGCATAGGCTACTGGAGCCATGGTTTCCCCCTCCATTTGCATCTCTTCCATTAAGATTGGTTCTTCTTCAACTGTAACTTGCTCTTCCTCTTCTTCTTCGGAAGTTTCTGATTTTATTGTTTCTAATCTTTCTAATATTGGATGACCTTTATCTTCCAGGAAACTGCGGATTTCTTTTAGAGTTGTACCATCTTCTTCAGTGGGGATTTTGTCTCGAATTTCTTCAGGTATGTATTCTTCCACTGCATCTTTGATCTCTTTGGGCAGCCACACAATCCGTTCATAAGCGCCATCTGCCTGTAAGAACTTGGGTGAACGCATGTATTCCAGGCTGAGGCCGGTAAATCCTTCCACCTGCTTACCTCCAGAGCACTGACCTGCCATTGCTGAGAATGGTATTCCCAGAGGTGTTTCTCCGTTGAAATCCCGATCAACAATGCCTATTCCATCAAGTTCAGGGATGTAGAAGGCAACTGCCTCAAAACAACCACAAGATGTGTGAGGATATTCAAATACACTGTGCAAAAAGACTCTTTCAACTGTTCCCTGTGATTTTTCATTTACTACAGTGTTTACATTGGTATATTCTCCCTTAACATCATCAATAAGGTCTCCTTTTTCTACTTCGAATATGGGACCTTCAGGGTCCATTTTTGCAGCGGCTCTGCAGTCAAACCAATTTATAGCACCACATAAGGCTGTTCTATCTGGTGTTACCACACATACGTGGGTAGGTGCAAAAGATTGACACATGACACAGCCATAGAATACATCAACATCTTCATCAGAGAGTTCTCGGGCTCTTGCATCCCTTTTCTGGTATTCTTCATTGGCTTTTGAAACGAATTCCTCAACCGTTGCAGGTTCGGTCATGATGGTAACAGCTATAGATTCGATGAGTGGAAATTCTTCCTTAAAGAGTATTGAAAGGGTTTTTGCAAGGTGTTCCAGTTTGAAACCAGCTTCAAGAGCTTCTTTACTTACCCGGCACCATATAGCATCTCTTTGATTGAGGTGCATGAATCCCTTGATGTAGTTACAGAGTTCGTGGGTTCGGCGTTCAATTACACCTTCCAGTTCTTTTTCCAAGTGTTCTCCTTGGATTTCAATCAGGATTCCCAAAGGATGGATATCTCCTTCCTGCATGGCATCCAGTTCTGGCCCTATAACTTCAACCTTACCATCTTCAACATTTTCTTCAACTTGTACCAGTTCTGCACCCATGGACTTAGGTCCTGCAAGTTCCACAAACATGTTAGCTGCTCTGATACGCTCTCCCTCATACATGGGACTTACGTCAACAGGTATATCTTCAAACATCCAATTCCTCCTCTTTATAAGCGCATTTTTTCATTCGGTCTTAATCATTACTCCACTCGCATTATCAATTGAAAAAAATTCATAATCCTATTTAACCTACTTCCCCCATTTTTTCAAGATATTTAAACCATTCTTCATCTTTCAGGTTGGGGAAAGATGCATCTGCATTGGAATGGAAGAATTTACAGATAGTGAGTGTCTTTAGGTGAGGTGCATAATGTTTTAGGCTAGAAAGGCCTTGTGAACCGATGTAGTATATGCATCCCAGGAAGATAACCAGGTCATGCTGTCCTTTACCATCCACCCCCTGCCATTCAGGATCCTTTAAGAGGTTAACAATCTCTACAACCCCATATGCCGTTGGGTTAAGTCCTTTTTCATAAAATGGCTTGTATGCATCTGCTGTAGTAACCACTGGTAGGTTCCATTTTTCTGCAATTTTAGTAGCATAGGTCCGGAGGGGATCCTCCTTTACCAGCGGCCCTAAAATAAAAAGAGGTCTTTTAGCCTTTTTGATCATCAGTTCAGCTGTTTCTGGAGTTACCAACAATGCCTGTTTTGGGCCGGCAATCACTGTGGGTTGCCAGGGTATTACTCTTTCATTAGCCATTTAATCACCATCCATTCCCATCAATGAGGGTTCCTGAGGAATTTCACGAGGTTCCCATCCTACTTCCTCAAGTATTTCCTTTACATCCTTTTTGTAGGTTATGGGAATATCCTTCTCGTTACGTACAAATAGATGAATATCTGGAGGTAATCTACCATAATACCTCTTATAAAGGTCTATATAATGATTCAATTTAATTTGACGTCCTTTACCAGTATCGGTTGGTCTGATGCACAGTTTAGCTGTCATTACAATGGCTTCTTCCATATTTTCCGCAGCGTATATCAGGTGTTCAGGTGCTGGTTCACCATCCATTATTTTACCTGTCCTCAAATCTTTAATTTTCCAGTTTTCCTTCTTATCAGTTCTTCCCAAGTATAATCGGCGATATTTGGATCCGTGTGGACCCACTACAACTGGTATTCCCCATCGGTTTACCCCAGTGGCAATTGCAGCTGCTTTCTGAGAGTATGCTCCCCATGCTATGCCACATGCACCTACTCGGTTGAGGATATAGTCTGCGATTTCCTCAAAGTTGCCTTCCAATGGTTTTTTGGCGAATATATTAGCAATTTTTATGCATGCTCCTGATATATGGGCGTTGGAAACACATGATCCTATGTTGACTAAACCTCGAGCATCAAAATCTCCAGTGTACTGTTCATAAAGGGTTTTTCCTTCTTCATCCAAGTATTCCCCAATGGACATGGCACCACATCCTGTAGCCACCACAATGTAGTTACGTTCTAAGAATTCTTTGGCCATCTCTGCAACTTCTTTTCCACCATCAGGATAATTTGAACAACCAACAATGGCAATTACACCCGGAATGTCACCTAAAACAAGTGGAGCGCCTACACGTCGGATTTCCACATCCTGAACAGGGCCTCGACCTGCGCGAATGTTGAATTTCTCGGTTTTGGCTAATTTTTCTCCTACTTTAGCTAACATTGACATAAGAGGAAGTTCTCTTTCACATTCCTGTTCACACCTTCCACAGGAGTAGCAAACATCGTTGAGGTAAAGTTTTTCAAATCCGGAAAAATCACCATCTCTTGCTGCTATCACTGCCTCCATCATTGGCTTGCTGTTGGGACAGACCCTGGTACACCATCCACATTCTGTGCATTCAGCAGCCATCTTCTGTACTTCATCCAGTTCAGGTAATAATTTGAGTTTTTCTCGTTCTGGAGATAGGATTTTAGCAACTTTAACTGATACTTCTCCAACTTTTTCAGGATCCAGTATTAAAGCTCCTTCAATCTCCTTGTTTAAAAGTTTTGAAACAATTACATCGGGATCTTCATCAGTCATATCAGGTAGTCCCAGACACATCTTATCAGTGGTGGCAATCACTGCTGTGTTTTTATTCTGGGCTTCTTCCAGGACATCCGTTCTGACACATTGCTCATCCACTATAATTACATCTGCCACCCCACTGCGGATGAATTTAAGCTGTCTGGAGAGGGGTCCGACTACTTTAGCCCGGTCATTGTATCTGGAGATATCTATTGCCGCGCAACAAATACCACACACCTCGAAATCCTCTTCCTGCCCTGTTTCATCGAGGTAGTCCATGACGTTGGATCCTGGGAGAACGTTGTGCCCTATACATAGCACTACTGGTTTGGTAGAGTCAATGGTACCTACACCCATCTCCACTAACGGAGCATCTCCATCTCCTTTAGGCATGTTTAAAGTTACGATCTGAGCTAAATCCCCCACTTCCCGAGCTAAGTCATCCATAACACCCGAATGAAGGGCTTTAGATTCAAAATCTAAACTACTTCCCTCTTGCCCCGTATGACATGCAGATAAAAGATGAGATAACTGTTCCTCCACATAATTTAGAGTTTCTGCTAAATCAGCAAGATTTTCTGGTTTTTTACCAATTATAGTTCTGGTAATGGGAGCTTCAATATCTATGTTCAGTCCCAGATCAAGAGGATAGTCTTCACCCAACTCATCAATGAGGTGGTGAACCAAGTGGCGGGCATGACCAGCATGTGCCGCAGTACCAATATTACATGCTAAAAGCACTATACGGGCTTGTTGTGCTTCAGAATTTATCCCACATGCTCCTTTCTTGTTTAAGAGGTCACATTTTCCGAATGTGCATAGACAGCACATATCACAGAAAGGTGCATAAAATGGTTCATACCTACTCAGTAGTTTCATATCCCATGATCTTAGATCCGTGACATGAGGTTTGGGAGTGGGTCCGATGGGAGTTTCTTCCTCAGAAACTTCTCTTTCTCCATCTTTTTCAACTATATCTCTAATGGAAATTTTTATATCCTTTGTTTTCCAGAACTCGTCTTTAAACTTCTTTGGTTCCGACTTTGGTTTTGGTGCCACAACTATCACCGAATTATTAATGATTTATAATGATATTTTTTTGTTAGACTAAATAGGATATATATATTTTGTGCATATCAACGCTAATTTCCGATAAATTTAATAAAAATCTAGCTATTTATCATAAAAAAGATAAAGAAAAGAGAGTATATCTAATTTGATAATAAGACATTTAAAAATCAAAATAAGGGCAAATATGGCCATTAAAACATACAAACTTTAAAAAAGGAAATGAAATAAGTTTAAACCTTGGGTTCCAACCTTTTTATCATGAATGCCATGAAAGCCACGATAGCAGGGAATAAAAATAGATACATTATTAAAAGTAGTATAGGTGGTATAACTGACCCCATAACTGTGGCTGCTGCCATTATCATCACCATAAATATAACTGGACCCAATATGGCTATAAACATGTAAATCATGGTGAATGAATTTAATTTCTGGGCATAATCCTTGATTTTCATTCGCATTTCATAGGCAGTGTCATCAGCAATAACACTTAGGGTTTTGGCTAGATCCCCTCCACTGGTGAGGGTTCTGGTGATCTGATATATGGCCCGTGTTAGACCTTCAGAGTTAATCCTTTGACTCATATCAACCAGGGCTTTTTCGGTGGTTTCTCCATATTTTATTTCTTCCAGTGCTCTGGCGAATTCCTCAGATAAAGGACCGTAACCAGACATGGCTACAGAACGCATGCTATCGTGTAATCCTAACCCTGCCCTTAGTTCAGTGGCCATCTGTCGCAGAGCATAAGGTATTTCTTTAGAAGCTTCTGTTGAACGACTTCCCATCTGAATTTTTGGTAGGTAGACAATGAACATGGTCATTAAAAGAATTAAAATACCGAATACCAGACCAATTTCAACACCGAATCCCAATAACACTATGACTGTGAAAAGGACTGCAAATCCGATTACGCCCATGATCATGATGAGACGTGGTTCCAATCCCTGTTTTTCCTCTTCTTTTAAGAGTTCCTCCAGGGAAGCTTTGCGAACAGCAGCTTTTGCAGATTTATCTTCCTCTACTTTTTCTGTTCTATCATACTTCTGGTCAATGAGATCACGGAATATTTCTATCTCGTCTTTTTCCATTCCCATCTTTTTAATGACTTTACGAGAAGAAGAACCTTTAGAAGAAGATTGAATATCCTTAAATGAACTTAATTCCGTTTTTTCTTCTTTTTTTTCAGTGGGTCTTGTGATTTTAGGTCTTTCAACATCTCGAATTTTTTTTACCGGCTTTTGCACTCCTTCACCGACTTTTTGAATTCCTCCGCCAACTTTTTGGCTGGAATTAACAGTCAAGTCACCGATACGGTTGAAGATATTCCTAATGCCATCAAAGACCATTTATCTCACCAAATCTTTAATTATGATCAAGCACTTTAGTCTAATAATTTTTTCCACAATATATCCTTCCTCTAAACAACCTAAATATACATCTAATAACTATGTTTTAATGTCTTCCTATCTAATCTTTTCTATATTCTCACAGAATCTCTTCAGAAGTTAAAATCTTAAAGAATCCTTTCCAACATCTCATCAGGATCTTTGTAGTAACTGTTTACACATCTACCAACTTCTTCAATGGAGCGTATGTTGTTATCTGCCAGATATTCCAAAACCAGCCTTCGTTTTTCAATTTCTTCTTCAAGATCAGTTACACTCACTCCCCGCAGTTCTGCTATTTCTCGCAGGGTTTTACTGGAAATACCCACATATTCCACTTTATCAGTGATATTATTCCACTCAAACACGCGGTTAAGCTGAACATTTCCCTCTTCCATTCCCACAACCTCAGCAACTTCAGTTACTCGACGGATAGATCCACCTTCAGCACGATACATCCTGTTTTGCATTATAATGAAGTCAAGAGCCGGAATCATGATGTTTGGTACGTTCATTGGGGAATTTATCAATCGAGTGATAGTTTCTCTGGCAGTGTTGGAGTGAAGGGTTCCCATTCCAGAGTGTCCAGTGTTTAAGGCTGTGAAAAGTGTTATGGCTTCTGCTCCACGAACTTCACCCACAATCACCCTATCAGGCCTCTGACGGAGCGAGTTCTTCACCAGAGTGTCCATGGTAAGTTCTCCTTTACCTTCAATGTTAGGTGGGCGGGTTTCCATACGCAACACATGTGAGTGAGGGAGTTGAAGTTCCAGTGTGTCTTCGATGGTTATAATTCGTTCTCTAGGAGGCACAAAAGCAGCGACAGTGTTCAGGGTAGTGGTTTTACCTGAACCAGTACCTCCTGCAATAATGGCATTACATGGTTTTACTCCCATACCATCGGTACATACCCAGAGGAAACTTGCTAGGTGTGATGACATGGTTTTGAAGTTGATTAAGTCCACCACAGTAAGTGGATCTTTTCTGAATTTCCTGATGGTAAGGGTGGGTCCATCAGCAGATACAGGGGGAAGTGTAGCGTTAACCCTGGAACCATCCTTAAGACGGGCATCAAGTATTGGGGTCTGTTGATCTATACGACGGTTAACCTGCCTGGCAATAACATCTATTATGGCCCGAATATCATCATCAGTATCAAAAACCACATTGGTAACCATCATCCCTATCTTACGATGGTAAACAAATACATTGCTGCCAGTACCGATAACCATAATTTCCTCTAAATCATCATCTTTAATCATGGGGTCCAGTTTCCCATACCCCAACATCACCTGAGCGATTTGTGTGGCCAGTCGCTCAACATCTCGAACTCCCCTGGCCCTTAAAAACTGTTTAACATCCCCTACAAAAGATTCTTCATCAATATCAAATTCTTCACCCTGTGAAACTGCTACTTCAACCAGTTTCTCCCGTACTTCATTAAAAATTTGGGTTTCTTTATCAGAAAAATGAGGGACACTTACATTATACTTCGGAACCAATCCTTCCTCAATAATCTCGGCCTTAAAAGCATCAGACGCTTTTTTGACTTTTTTAGTACGTTTAGATGGCTTTTTAGGCTTTTTTTTCATTATTTTATCTAATGAAAACTCCTCTTCCTCTTCTTCTTGAACTGGGGGAGCTTTCTCCTCAGGAGGTAAAGGTTGTTTTTCCTCAACAACAAAATCATCCCCATCTTCATCATCTTCAGAACCAAACTCTCCAAGAAGGTCCCTCAGTATTTCTTTGCGTTTGTCCTTCATTGTCTCACAAACAATATTATCCTACTATTAGATCATCTTAATATTATTTATATAAAGTATCAAATATTTAAGCATATGGACTTAAAGTGCAGATGCCAGGGGGAGTGTATAAAATCTCCTTCTCATGTTTTAAAGAACATTGAATCTCTATATTACCCCTGTGAAAATTGCCCAGAATTGAAATTGAAGAAATTTAAACCATTATCTGAACAATTAGATCCAGATCAAAAAATCGATGAAAACTGGAAAAAATGTGTCTGTGGTCGCAGACATTTGGATGCGGTGATAAGCCATATCTTAACCATCATGCAGGATGAAGGCATTAAAGATGAAAACTCCACACTGCGAGATACCTGTGTGCCACTCATTACCCCTGCATATCCCCTTCAAACAGTGCCATACCTTTCCCAGGATAGTCTGGTGATATTATCTCCTGATGTTAATCAAAAATGCGCTGAAAGAATAGTGAAAGAAGTCCCTGAAGTTAAAGGAGTCCTTAAAGGAGACATTAAAAAAACAGTTGGTATAAAAGACTCTCAATCTGATCCAAATGTATACGAACTCCTGTCTGGTTGCGATATGCGTTGTGATCTGGTGCAAACCCCCTTTGGACCCATTCTTATCCATAAACATCAAGGGGAAATACATATTGAATTCCCTAAACCAGTATCTCCCAAAATAACTCTCCTAAAAAAGGTAATGGAAAAACATGAGGATCCTAAAATTTTAGACTGCACCTGTGGTCCAGGAACTCTGGGTATTGCCGCTCTTAAAGGAGGGGCTAAAAAAGTTGTTTTCAATGACCTCTGGTATCCTGCTGCACGCACCACAGCTCTTAACCTGGAAGTTAATGAGTATCCTTTAGAATTATCAGACAAGAAACAGGGTCTGATTGCCAGGGGCGAATCCTGGGATGTTTACTGTATGGATGTAAAGGAACTTGGACATGTTTTAAAGGAAAAATTCGATATTTGCCTGATAGACACCTTCCCTGGAGTTGATACTGAGGAGTTTATGGAGTCTATTGCTGATTTATGCCAAGAAGTAGTAATAATATGACCTTGTGATTTCAATAAACTGATTTTGATAGATCCAATAACAACTATAAACTCTAAAAATTTCTCTTTATTATCATTATTTAAGCCATTCCAGTGTATACAACAATAGCAGGAACAATAAGAACTCCCATTAGGTGGGATTTATTTATATCCAGATAATGGGGCAGGAGTCCCATCGCAATGGATGTTACATAGATTACAAAAATAAAAATTAAGTTGGCATTTTCCATCAGTGCAAAAAGCACCACTAAAAAGCTCATGAAAATGATCACCACCCATGAAAGTTTTTCATAATTAATCTTTTGCATTGAATAACTCAAATAATCCCCTAATTTTATACAAAGAATCATAGACATGGACACTGCAATAACTGATGAAAATATCATTATTAAAAGATGATTAAAGTCCAATCCCTGCAGTAACTGGTTGACATACACCGCGATTCCACTGCGAGGATTGCCAATTAAATATATGGCTATCAATGAAAAAAGAGCATCTGATGCATTAACACCACTCATTGCCACCAGAAATCCTTCCCTCTCGCTTCCAGAATCTGAACCACCACTCAATTCCTGAGCAAGAAGACTTCCCTGGGCCGGTCCCATCCCTGGAAGAAACCCCAAGATACTGCCAGCAATCCCACCTGCAAATATGCCCTTAAGGATATCTTTATCAATTTCAAGATGGTACTGTTCACTCTGTTCAGGCATTACTGATTTTTCAGAGAGACTGTACAACAGAGTGCTTACACCAAAAAGGCCTGAAAAGATGCATAAAAGAGAAACACTGGATGAAAGGGGTGAATTCAGTGCTGTCCAGCCCATTATACCTGAAAAAATAAAGAGGATTAATGACCAGATTAAAGATTTTAAATCCCGACTGAGACGATAAAGCATGTAAACAACTGTCACGGATAAAATAATCCAAATGTAAGGTTTTAGGATATCATATAGTGGCGGTAGAACAATCATGAAGACAGGTAGAAGTAGGATGGTAACGATCATGGCTCCAAAGCCGC
Organism: Methanobacterium sp. PtaB.Bin024; assembly: GCA_002067065.1. GTDB lineage: Archaea > Methanobacteriota > Methanobacteria > Methanobacteriales > Methanobacteriaceae > Methanobacterium. The sequence continues at coordinate 81,614 of MVPY01000025.1, read as the reverse complement.
CTAAAGAAACCAGTCTAATGGCTTCCTTTCCACGTCCCTGGAGAAGGAGGTAATGTCCGGGCATTACTGAAAGTACTGTTCCTTCATCAGGAACCCCTAAAAACATGGATGGTATGAATTCCAGTAATGCATGCGAGATGGACATTGAAAGCAGGAAAACTGCCAGAACTTCCGGGGAATAAGAGTATAAGAGGAAGGGTGATGCTGAAAAAACAAATGCCCCTACTGTGTTTACATGGATCCCTGGAATCAAACCAGTTACAACACCACACAGCACCCCGATTATGCATGCAAAGATGAGATCAAACAATTATCTGCACCACCATAATATGAATATAATTAAAGTTAGTTGTATTAATAATATTAAACAAAGTATTAATATAGTTTGTGTATCATATTAAAATGAAAATAATTAGGTAAAAATAGAATTTATTGGCTGAAATTGATTTAAAAAACTAATAACTAATAAAAAAACTAAAAAATGAATTGAAGATAAATTGAAAAATTATTATAGTAAAATAAATTTTGTGAGAAAAAAAGTAAGGGACTCCCCTACTTACATTAACCTGCGTACGTCAACCACTTCTATACTGGCAACATCGTCAAGCTGGGAGAATATCTCCTCTGCCTTTTCAGTTCCACCCTCACCATCATCAACTATTACCATAACATTGAGGGCTACCAGACCAAAAGCAATTGGTTCTTCCTCGATTTTGTGGAGTTCAGTACCTTCTGGTATTGATTTTTCTACATTTTCTTTAATCTGAGCCAGATCAACTTCAGGGCTTTCTGGCATTAATTTTATGGTTGCTACTACTTCTCCCATCCTAATTCCTCCATTAATCGTGTTTTTTTAGTGATTTATTCATAAATTCTTGTTCATTAAATAAAATAAACCGTCTAAAGAGCTGATAATCTAAGATTCATAGTAACCTGAGATTCATATATTATTTTATATTACATTCTATTGACTGGTCAAATTATTAAAAAAATATGACCATATTATTGAATCTCTTGAATCTTGATTGAATCAGTAAAATTAGAGTTTTTAAGGAATGTTATGGACTTTAAAGGTTTTTATGGTCCTTTAAATCCACATTTACACTGGTAAATATGGCCGAAAGTTCGGCATTTCTGACATCGGTACAGTATTTCGTCACATTCCGGACATACAAACTTTACATAAGTTTCTACAGGTGATATTTCCTGTTTACATGAGGTACATTGTATTTTTTCCATTTAATCTCCTCCAATAAACGTGCTTATAGAGCTTTGACCATCTAATATGGATAGAACCCTTTCAGGGTGTTTACCATTAACAACATAGGAGCTGGTTTTATATCCAAGTAAAAGCTCCGCAAAGCTCTCATCTAGTGATGTTTCACCAAAAGTTAGAAGTTTTTTTGCACTAATTTCCTTGATGAATTGGGCGCCATCTTCCGATGGGCTATGTGTGTATATACCATCTACATCAGTGGCTATTAATAGTTTCGCCTTCAGCAGGTGTGATATATATAATGAGATGGAATCAGAAGTCACCCTCCATGAGTGCTCTAAAGGGTCCAGTTCTTGAAGAAGCATTGATGGAATCAACACTGGCAATTTACCCTTGTCTGTAACTTTTTGAGCTTCTTCTAAAGACTTAACAGCCTCTGATCCTGGAACTTTATCAGCTAGAAGCATACCCAGAATATCCATGCATAAAATTGCACTCCAGTGTCCAGTAGAGGGAGATAAATCTATTTTTTCATGATATTCTCTGATCTGGTTGGCAAGATCACCACCACCACACACTATCATAACATCTTTACCCACCAATTTTCGGGCAAGATTTAGGGCATACTCCGGGAAAAGGCTTCCACCTATTTTCACCACCCATTCCATAATAACGGTTCTCCTTAATATTAATTAAGATATCCCTAAAAATATGATATGTGTCTGTTTTAGGCCAGAAACAAATTATTTAAGTAGTTTAAGATCCTGAGTTATCTTATCAATCTTTTCATCCTTTTCGGGCCCTATTCCAAGGCAGGTTACAGTGGAAGGAGGTAGTTCAGTGTGGCCTGCATCTGTTACCAGGTAACTGGGAATCTCAGCGGCTTTGACCAGTTCATATATTTCAAAAAGTTCTTGCTGACTTTTTACCTGAACAACCACTTTTTTACCGCCTTCTAACTCCCATTCCCTTATAATCCTGTCATCAGCCTTTTTATAAGCCCCTATACTCGCATGACATGCTTGGGCTGCTAATTTACCTTTACTCATTCCCAGGTCTGCTCTTGCAACAATTACTTGTTTCATTTTTTTCACCAAATCAAAAAAGAGTCACAAGTTTTTAACCAATTGAATCCTTTTAATAACATAATATGTAGTTAAATATATTTTAGAAATTAAAATCTATAAAAACTATATTATCTTTTAATTTGAATCTAGTTAAAAATCTTGGATCTAGTCTATTTTATACACAGTGTCCATTATATGTTTATCTTCTAAGCCTTTTACCAACCCTTTCCACATCAACGGAATAAACTTCCATTCCAGGAATAACAACCCTTACCACTGGAATATTAATCTCTGGCCGGGTAAGATCCGTGTATAAAACCTGGTCAAAACCGCATTCAGAAAGAAGTTTCAGTGAAGTTTCTATATCATCTTTAAATGACTTTTTAGCCCTGTTTTTAACATCAGAAAGTTCTACAACACCTTGAGATTCTCCAAACCAGTGCCTGTTAATCTTTTTCATACGTTGGTATCCTGCTTTGCGCATGAAAACAGCCCGAGTGGTGTCTTCGCGAGTCCCGTGGATCTGGGTTGCCCTACTTTGAGCCACTTCAGTTAAGGCCCTGATGGCTGCTACTTCAGGATCAAGATGAGTTCCTACTCCTAGGGTTAGAAGAGCCGGATCTTTTAAAACAGTATCATCAGACACCGCAGCCATTGTCGGTATTTTCACATCAGCTGTAAGATCAACCAGTTTAATTTCAACACCTGCTTTGTTAAATTTAGACATTACCTCAATTATGAACTGGTTTTCGGTATTTTCACAGTTAACTTCCCTTTTTGGCTGGCGTAGGGCTTCAAAAATACTCCATGCATCCCTTTCCACCACCTCCGTTATACCATGAAAAACCGCTTCCTCAATGACATTTCCCGATGCCAATCCATTGGTATTAGATTTGAAAAGAGAAATGCCATTTACTGGAATGTACGGATGGTAAATTGCATTAGCAGGTACGAGACACTCACTATCATCCACAGCATTAGTGGCCATAACCCAGCTGATGCTGTTTCTGTCAGTATCTAAAATGTTTGAAGGTAAGATTAAAGATTTAGGATCTATGCATCCATCTATCTCAGTAAAAGAACCAACCACGATTTTTTCTTTATCAGTTTTTTGTTGCTCAGCAGAATATCTTTCAAATGCTTCCATCATTGCCGATGCCTTTGCCTGAGGTTTAGTAGCTCCTTTACCCGCATAAATACTTACCGCGCCTTCAGCTGCCCCTGGTCGGATTGCAGAATAGACAGGTATTCCAATACGGTCAAGATGAGTGATTTCAGCTATTCTGGTAACTCCTGCAGCTTTAAGTTTCCCCTCTACCTTCTCTATTGTTTCTTGAGGGTCACGGCAACGATGGGTGCCTCCCATGTATCTAATTGGAATTTCTTTAAACATTTTTAATCCTTTTAAGAACATAAATTAGTGGTTAAATTATTAATTTCAAATTAGTGGCTATATTGTTAATTTCATATAAGATATAATATAGGGATAAGCAACCATTATGAGAGCTATTCCTGTTGTAATAACCCATACCACAGGATTCCATTTTAGAACCTTTGCCCCATCCAATATCAATATGGGGAGCATATTGAAAAAAGCCAGAAAACTGTTAATGGTGAATCCAAGGCCACATATTAATGATAATATGGGAGAAAATGACAAAAATTGCAGGAGAATGAAGAATATTACTGCCAGGGCTATATTGGTTAATGGTCCTGCTATTGATATTTTTCCATTTTCCTCACGAGATATATCATAACCATAGATATATACAGCTCCAGGAGCAGCGAATACAAATCCAACTGCGGCAGATATTATGGCTAACACTAATCCCCACGTCCAAAGTCGATATTCTGCATGGAACCCATATTTTATGGCTACGAATTTGTGTGCTAGCTCATGAAACACGAACCCTAATCCCACAGCAATCAATGTAACCGGAATGAGATATAGAAAGTTACTCTGAGTATCACCGCTAAACACGTATGCAAAAACGCCTGCAATGACCAACATAGAGATCGTTATGTCCCTGATCTCACGGGATGTGAAGTTTACCATAATATACTAAAGAACTCCTACTCATTTATAAATAATTTCCCTCAATATTTTATATAAATTTGGTACGGTTTACCTATGAAAATCGAAAAAATAACAGAGAAAATGAACCAGGAAAAACTGGAATCATTATTTATCCTTAAACCTGAAAATATAGCATATGTAACTGGTTTTAAGCCCTCAAGTGCATCTATTTTAATCATAAAAGAAGAACCATTACTTTTCTCCACAAAGTTAGATATGGAATTAGCCCAATCCCAATCTTGTGTACCTGTAACTGAATTTACATCTCTCGATGAACTTAAAAAATCACTTAAGGAAACTTTGAAAGGGAAAATGGGCATTGAAAATTCCATGAGCGTTGGGACATATAAAAAGATATGTCAAGACTTTGAAACCGTGCCTAATGATATTGTTGAAAGTCTTAGAGTGTTTAAATCAAAAAGTGAGATCAATAAAATTGAGGGAGCCATCAGAATTGCTGAAGATTCCTTTGAAGATGTTGATCTTTCTGAATTTTCCGGAAGTGAAGATGAACTGGCAGCTAAGCTTGAGTATAACATGAGAAAAGCAGGGTCCGTGCGGCCAGCTTTCGAAACAATAGCAGCCTCAGGACCAAGATCAAGTAATCCCCATGCCTCATCAACTTCTTCAAAACTGGAACATCCTGTGATGATTGATTGGGGTGCTTTTTACCATAACTATGCATCTGATATCACCCGCAGCATAGTTCAAAGTCCGAAAGAGGAAGAAATACTTTCCATACTTTTGGATGCTCAGAAAGAAACTATTAAATCTATAAAACCCGGGGTAGAAGCATCATATGTTGATGAAGTGGCAAGAAGTGTTATCCAAGAGTATGGATATGGGGAATATTTCATACATTCCACTGGACATGGAGTGGGATTGGAAGTTCATGAAAAACCATCATTATCTTCAAGAAGCAAGGAAAAGTTGGAGAAAGGGATGGTGGTTACTGTTGAACCTGGAATATATTTGGAAGGGAAATTTGGTCTCAGAGTTGAGGATATGGTCCTAATAAAAAACAGGGCTAAAATTTTAACAAATTTGCCTAGAAAAATTTTATCTAAAACCCCATAAAAGATTGAATATGTTCAACCATTCCATAACAACATAATATTATACCAATAACAATATTGTACCAGCACAGAATAGAATTAGGTAAATAATATATACTTCTTGCATAATAATATAAAGACAATTATAGTAATAAAATAATATTATATACCATATTTTATACAATAGGTGAAAAAATGGCCCTCATACCTTCTGCACTGTCACCAGTATCAAACACCATTGATGGTGTTTTTCCAGATAGATGGATGGTTCGATTACAGGAAACCCTTATTCGTTCTGGAATGTATGTTAAGGCATCTGATCTTTTAACCCTGATTATAGGTTCAGGGTTAATTCTGGGCATTATACTGTTGATACCATTTTTGGTTTTAGGTATGAATCCCATAATTGGTTTCATTCTTGGTTTAATCGCCCCCAGTATTATTATACTTGTTTGGATATTCTTCATGATGGAACGCAGGATTGATGCCATTGAACAGGGTACTCCTGATTTTTTAAGACAGATCTCATCACTTCTACGTTCAGGAGTAGGTGTTGAAACTGCCATGGAAGACATCTCCAAACACGGAGAAGGTCCATTAACTGATGAACTGAAAAGGGCAGTAATTGAAATTAAGATTGGAAGCACCTTTGAAGATGCACTTTTAGGTATGGGTGAACGTCTCCAATCTAAAACATTAGACAGAACATTTAGGATGATAATAGAGGGCAGGAAAGTGGGAGGTAGCCTTGCAGATGTTATTGAAACAGTTGCAGAGGATTTGAGAGCGGTTCTGGCTTTGCAAAGGGAGAGAAGAGCCAATGTCATGATGTCAGTGATGTTCCTGTTAATATCCGCAGTTATTGCCGCTCCATTTGCCTTGGGGATGATAATGACCTACTCAAGTTTCATTGCATCAGCTGGGAAAAGTAACCCCCTGGCGGGTGCTGCTCAAACCAGTGCCGCCGGATACATCATCATCCACTCGATAATTGCAGGCTTATTAATGGGAATAGTTATGTATGGAAGCCCACGGAAAGGAGTTAAATATGCATTATTACTGGTACCAGCGGCATATGCAATATTTTATGTGATGGGAATTGTCGCGCCAATGATACTTGGCATATAATATGGGCATTTACGGGAGTGATAGACATGGGAATTATAGAAGATGAAGCAGCCCAGACTTCTGCTGAATTTGTATTACTATTTGGAGGTATCATTGTCATAGTTCTAATAGCAATGATCGTCTACCGAAATTATGTGCATGATATGGGCGATGAACTGACCAATGGTAGTGAAGTTCAGGACATTGACAACAGCCTTCAGGAAATTAACCAAAGTTTTAACTAAACCCAATTAATTCAGTGATCTAAGAATTAGATCCTACTTTTTAATTTTTTAAAATCGTATTTATACAGTAATTCAAAAATTAAACAACTGGACGAATAAACCTTTTTTTAATTTGTTAATTCCAGCTAACTGGGCGATATTTATGAAGATGTTAATAAACGGGAAATTAACTGATAAAGAAGAAAAAATCGCTGTTATAAACCCCTTCAACAATAAAATTGTTGATCATGTGCCTCAAGGAAACCGTGAAGATGTAAAAAATGCTATCAACGCCGCTAATAAGGCCAAAAAATCCATGCAGGATATGTCTTCTCGTAAAGTATCCAGAATACTCTACGATATCCACCATGAATTAAAGGAAAAATCTAAGGAAATATCTAAACTCATATGCCTTGAAACAGGGAAACCAATAAGGGATTCTAAAATAGAAATGGACAGATCCCTGCAAACATTACTTATGGCTGCAGAGGAATCGAAAAGGATCTATGGAGAAACTGTTCCCATGGATGCTGCCATTGCCGGTAAAAACGTTTTTGGATTTACAATGAAAATCCCTCTGGGAGTGGTTGCCGCAATAACCCCTTTCAACTACCCAGTGAACCTGGCTATGCATAAGTTAGCCCCTGCTCTGGCTGCCAAAAACACCGTGGTTTTAAAACCATCCAGTAAAGCACCCCTATCCAGCCTTAAGATGGCAGAGATTTTAGCAAAACATCTACCTGATGGAACCGTTAACAGCGTAACTGGTAGTGGTGAAACTTTAGGAGATGCAATGGTAACCAACCCATTGATAAATAAAATTTCCTTCACTGGAAGCATACCCACCGGAGTTTCCATAGTTCAAAAAGCTGGAATGAAAAAACTAACAATGGAACTGGGAGGAAATGATCCTCTGTTAGTTATGGATGATGCAGATCTGGATGCTGCCGTCACAGCAGCGGTAAGTGGAGCATACCTCAATGCAGGGCAGGTTTGTATGGGTGTAAAAAGGATCATTCTTCATGAAAAAATAGCTGACCAATTCACAGACCAGCTTGTATCTTCCACCAGGAAACTAAAGATGGGAGATCCAATGGATCCAGATACAGATATCGGTCCATTAATTGACGAGGAAGCTGCTATCCATGTGGAAAGAGTTGTTGATGATGCTGTTGGAAATGGAGCTCAACTACTCTGCGGAGGTAGACGAAAAGGAGCTTTTTATGAAGCCACAGTACTTGATAATGTCCAGGAAGAAATGAAACTGGTTCAAAAGGAAACTTTCGGCCCAGTAGCCCCAATAATAAGGGTTAAAAATCTAAATGAAGCCATTCAGGTGGCTAACAATACCCAGTATGGATTGCAAGCAGGTGTTTTCACCCAGAATATAGAAAATGCCAAAATAGCTGTGCATGGAATAGAAACAGGCGCTGTACTCATCAATAAACAACCCACATTCCGGACGGATAACATGCCATTTGGAGGGTTTAAAATGAGTGGGATGGGCAAAGAAGGAGTTAAATATGCTGTAGAAGATATGACCCGCAGTAAAATGGTGATCATCGGCTGAATTCGATCCTTATAAACACTACACGCACATAATCCTGAGTTTAATTTAATAACAGTTTCCATAACAAGAACTCTAAAAAGAATAAAAGAATAGAAAGAATTATAAGGAATACAAAATAATTTCAGCCGTCTAAAAATGTTTCCACAAGATTTCTAGCCTCATTCAATGCATCAAGAGGAATACCCTGGGGAAGTTTCCCTAAATCTCCCTTTACATCCTTAAGAACCCCTTTACCTGCACCTAAAAACATTCCTTCACTGGTTATTCCCATGAATACTTCAGGAGGAAGCATGGCCACTGCCACCTCGTTACCTTCCTTAACTTCAAGATCATTGGTTACAACAGTGATGGCCCGTTGTTGTAAATTCACATTGCACACAAGGAGCTGATCAGCCTGGGGGTGCTTGGAGACACTTAAAATTTCTCCTTTTTTAATATCTATACCCATCACCGGATCTTTAATCTCACCCAAACTTAGGCGTTCTTTTAGTCCATATATTGTTTTAAAGAAGAACTTTATCTTGGCTATTGCTTCTTCCAGCTTTTCTTTCTCATCACGAGTGACCAGTTCCAAAAATTGTTTGTGCCATAGATCTCCCCCAAGGGCTTCTTTTATTTCATCTGCCTGTTTTTCCAGTAAAACCATTTGAGGAGTTTCTGTCATCTCAACTGGTGATAGGTATGAATAGTAAAGGGTTTGAATTTCAGATGTCATTTTTCTGGCAGCCTGTAATGCCTGTTTTTTATTCCATTTACCTTTTAAATTAGCGCCCTCAATGGTCTTCAGGAAAAGTTCAATGGATTTTTCCGCCACCAAGAGCCTGTAATCTTCACTGGTATCCCACATTAGAGCACCTAACCATAGATTGTTTAAATCATTTTAAATTAACTTCAGTATTAGAACCACATCAAAGTTACATTATCTTTTATGCTTTAATACTTCTTTAGGGCTACATATTTTATCTCTGGATGTTATTAAAATTATTGAAAGACTTGCTTGATTTACCGGTACTACTCTTAATATTGATTAATAATTTGATGAAAATAACCTCTTCTTTCGAAATATTTAAGTACAGGGAAGATTTTAATTTAATTTAGTTAACGGTGCACCCTGAGATGCATGTAGATGGGTTTTCAAAAGACCGGGGCATGTGCCAAAAAATGAGAGGTGGAAAGATGGTGGAACTGACAAACCTATATAACTTAGATGTATACACCACCCGCGGAAAGTACGTGGGACGCATTCAGGACGTGATCTTAAACATTAAAAAAGGCAGGGTTTCAACCCTAAAAGCTGTTGCCCTGAACCCTGACAAGAAAAGTGTTGGTATTAAAGACGTTATAACAAAAAGCATAAGAATAGTTCCTGAAGGAGATGAAATCCGACCTTTAAAAGAGGAAGGAACTGTAGAAATACCTTATGATCGAGTTCAGGCAGTTGGAGATATTTTACTTATAAGTCCAGAAATAAAAGAACCCAGCAAACCTGCCAGTGCGGAGATATAAATAAATGATAGTTGGTATCCTGGGATGCGGTGCCATAGCTAACATTATAACAAATTTCGCCAGTGAAGGAAAACTGGGTGTTGAAATAAAATATTTTTACGACCGGGACATGGAAAGAGCCGAAAATCTCGCATCACAAGTTGATGGGAGAGTGGTTCTTGACCTGAAAGACATGTTAAGCCATGTGGATCTGGTAATTGAAGCTGCATCACCTAAAGCTGTAGAGGAAACGGTTCCCATTATCCTTAAAGAAGGTAAAGATGTTATTGTTATGAGTGTTGGGGGCCTACTAAATCCAGAAACCAGACTAAAACTGGAAAAACTGGCTAAAAAAAACAACTGTAAGATATATGCTCCTTCAGGCGCGATAGTAGGTCTTGACGGAATCAAAGCTGCATCTTTAGGCAAAATCCAACGAGTTACTTTGGTAACTAGGAAACCACCCCGTTCACTTGGGATCACCACCGAAAAAAAAACCATCCTCTACCAGGGAAAGGCCACAGAAGCTGTCCAAAAATTCCCCTTAAACATCAATGTAGCTGCTACAGTTAGTATGGCTGCTGGTCAAGAAATTGAGGTTAAAATCATTGCAGACCCCCAAGTAGATCGGAACATGCATGAATTGGAAGTGGTGGGAGATTTCGGAGAATTCCACACCGTAACCAGCAACCTCAGATGTTCCATGAACCCTAAAACAAGTGTTATGGCTGCTTATTCTGCCATTAAACTGTTAAACAGTCTTAACGAAAATTTACTGATAGGAACCTGAATTAAATCAATTCAAAAATCTTTTTTAAATAAATAATCCTTTATTTTACTGAACTCTTCTATTGAACTTATTTTTATTATTGAACTTCTTTTTAGTTAGTGAATTCCATTTTTGTGCACATAATCTTGATGAAATTTTATTCAATCCCATCCTTTCAAAAAAAACTTTCATAAGTCCATATTCGTTTAAATCCATATAATTCAGATAACTTTCAGATAACAAAATTAATTATAACATTGTTATAAAAAAATATTAAAATTGAAAGAAAAATATTAAAATTAACATTTAATTCTAATAAATTCTAAAAAAGAAATCTTTGTTGATTAGATGAAAGAGTGTGAAATATTTTCCAATTTAAAGGTTCCCTGCACTTCCAATATCGCGGTAAGGCTTGATGGCAGGAATTTTTCGCAATTATCACGTAAACTGGAGTTTGAAAAACCCTATGACCTGGAATTTGCTGAAATCCTTGCAGAAGCATCCCACCATCTTTTCAAGGAGTTCAATCCCAGATTTATATACATTTTCTCCGATGAAATCAGTTTACTTCTGGGAGAGGTTCCTTTTGCAGGAAGAGTAGAGAAAATTGATTCAGTTATGGCCAGTTTCATGAGTGGGGCATTCACTCGTGAAATTATGGGAAGAGAACGTTTTTCTGGACTTTTTGATGAAACAGCTTCTATTTCGTTTGATTCAAGAGTTATCCCCCTTTCCAGGAAGGGAGTTATTGCATATTTCAAAGAAAGGCAGATGGAAGCATGGAGAAACTGTTTGAATGGATATTCTTACTGGACACTGAGAAAGGAGCATTCTAAAGAGGAAACCATGACTCTCCTTCATAAAAAGAAAAGCAATCAATTGCATGAAATTCTCTTTCAACAGGGCATTAACCTGGCCCAGATGCCTGCCTGGCAGAGAAGGGGGATTGGGTTATACACGAGAAAAGTTGAAGTTGAAGGTTTGAACCCTTTAACCCATGAAAAGGTTACATCTCAACGGAATAAAATTACCATTGACTGGGATCTGCCCATGTTTGATGAGAAATTTTTCAATGAAAAATCCATAATCTGATGGGTCATGTGAATGAAGAACTAGTTGATATATATTAATACAACCATCACAAACTGATCCTATGAATGAAAAAAAAGGTTGGGTTGACAGAATTATAGGGATCCTCCTGGGAAACCAGGGTAAAGATTTCCAGGAAATTCTCATAGACAGAGAAGTTGTGGATGAAATAATCCAAATAGCCAGGCAATCCCATCCTCTGGAATTCATGGCCATGCTGGAAGGAAAAATCCATGAAGGAGTTTTAAAGGTAGAGGGTCTTGTTTTCTTACCTGGTGAAACCTCAAATCAGAGTGCGGTTATGAAAACATTCATGATGCCCATGACCACTGAAACAGTGGGATCAGTTCATAGCCATCCCATTCCAAATGCTACTCCCTCTACTGCAGATTTGCACTTTTTTGCCAAGAATGGCCTGTTCCATTTGATAATTGCCCAACCTTACACCGAAGAAAGTATGATAGGTTATGATACTTTCGGGGAAATGATCAATTATCGGATAATCTAATTACTGAATAACATAATTACCAGACAACGATTTAACTGCACATAATAACCTAAAATCAAAATAAGATAAAAAAAAATAGATAAAAAATGGTTTAAAAGCTGATTTTAAAGACAATGATTAAAGTTCAACTGCCACTGCATCGTAAACATCTGGCAGTGCCTTAATAGCATCTTCAACTTCTTCTGACACTTTCTGATCAACCTTCAGCACCATTACTGCTTCTCCGCCAGGTTGCTGTCTTCCAACCTGCATTTTAGCAATGTTTATATCATATTCACCCAGTTTAACTCCTATGGATCCAATTATTCCAGGGATGTCCTTGTAGCGGGCTATAACCATGGTCCCCTCAGTTTTCACGTTAACCTGGTAACCGTTGATCCTGACAATTTTGGGTTCCTTTCCTAAGAATCCTTCCACACTGATTTGGTTACCTTCGGATTCCATTTCGATGCTGATAAGATTCTTATAACCCTTAGCATCGGTTCTTTTGCCTTCTGTTATTATCACACCCCTGTTTTCTGCCACGGCAGCGGCGTTGACCAGGTTAACTGGTTCGGTGAGTATTGGATTGAGTATTTCCTGGAGAAGTATGCGGGTGATGATATCATGTTTCTGGATTTCAGCCAGCTCCCCACAATATGTGACTTCTAATTCATTGATGTTACCCTGAGCAGTCTGTATAAGGAATCTACCCAGTTTTTCAGCCAGCTGAAAGTAAGGTTTGATGAGTTGGAATGTTTCAGGATCCATCACAGGCATATTAATAACGTTTCGTGGTGATTCTCCCTTAAAAACCTTTTTTATTTCCTTAGCTACAATGATAGCAGCGTCACGTTGAGCCTCAGAAGTTGATGCAGCTATGTGCGGAGTTAAGACCACATTATCAAGTTCGATGAGTGAACTTCCCTTGGGAGGTTCATTTTCAAACACATCCAATGCGGCACCACCTATTATGCCTTCAGAGAGTGCTTCGTATAAATCATCCTCATTAATAATTCCTCCTCTGGCACAGTTAACAATTAAAGTGTTTTCTTTCATCATTTCCAATTGTGGCTTGGATATGAGGTGTTTGGTTTCTGGTGTCAGGGGTACGTGGATGGTGATAACATCTGCATTTTCAAGGAGTGTTTCCAGGCTTACTATTTCCACTCCTAGTTCAGATGCTGCTTCAGAGGTGATGTAAGGATCGTATACAATAATATCCATACCAAATGCCTTGGCCCTGATTACCACCTGACTGCCTATGCGGCCCATGCCCACAATACCCATGGTTTTGCCATTGAGCTCCATTCCCATGAATCTGCTTTTTTCCCATTTATCCTCTTTAACTGATTTATCAGCTATGGATATTTTCCTGGACAGGGATAGTATAAGTCCCATGGTATGTTCTGCCACGGTGATTGAAGTTGATTCTGGTGCGTTTACCACCATTATTCCTCTCTCGGTGGCAGCTTCCACATCTACGTTATCCACACCCACTCCTGCCCTGGCAATGATTTTAAGGTTAGATGCAGCTTCAATGACTTCTCTCGTCACCTTAGTCCTGCTTCGCACTATAATGGCGTCAAAATCTCCAATATCTTTAACTAGTTCTTCAGGAGTGATATCGGTTCGCGCAACAACGTCTGCGACCTCTTCCAATTCTTCAATTCCTTTCTGGTTTATTTGATCAGCAATAAGTACCTTCATATTATCCACATTATCCATTTTTTTAACGGCCTTAAGGTCCAGTTTTACTATGGTTAAATTATTTTTTTTGAAGTGATATAATTAATTGAAGTGATAAAGATTTAAATTTGTTGAATTATTAAAAACTCAAATAATCCAAAAATTATCTCCTTTAAACAAGATATCTCTTATAAATAAAGAATTTAAGATGGTTTTTTACTATTTTTTGTTGGATATGAATTAATTGAAGTTTAAGATCAATATTAAAGATTTTAAACTTTCAAATAAGCATGAATTTTATATTAAATCAGTATTAAGAATTAACAATGGACTTTTAAATAAATTTCCAAAAAGAAAATATATGTAAGGAAATAAATGGAAAAAATAGATCAACATTTGGAGGTTTGATTATGGTTTCAGTGGATGAATACATTATTGTAAGCTCAAACTACATACCAGGACATGAAATTACCGAAACTAAAGGCTTTGTATATGGACTCACCGTACGCAGCAGAGGTGTTGGTGGGCAGATAGGTGCAGGGATACGTTCCATGTTCGGTGGGGAAATTAAGGAATATGTTAGTATGATGGAAGAAACCCGAGAAGAAGCCCTTCACAGAGCCATGGACCATGCCAAGGCCATGGGAGCCAATGCCATAATCAGTGCCCGCTATGATTCCAACGATATCTCTGACATCATGCAAGAGATCCTGGTTTATGGAACTGCTGTAGTGGCTCAAAAAGTTGAATAAAGGTAAAGATTGTAATGTTAGAAGGTTTTATTGAAATAAATGGCCAAAAACTGCCCAGAACTTTGCTGGGAACTTCCCCCTTTATTGGAGCACCACAGTTTGGACATCGCGCCAGACTTTATATTCTGGATCTCTACCGAAAGCCAGAAGCCATGGCCAGTATCATAGCCAAATCCTACCAGTTGGGAGTACGGGGAATACAGCTTTTACCCTACCCCCCAGTGGTTGAAGCCCTTCAAATAGCACGTGATGAAGGGTTTCCCATGGATATTGTAGCTACAATTCGTCCAGACCCTGAAGAGGGTGTTGATGATGTAGAACTTCTCACACAATTAGATGCCAAGGCCATATTATTACATGCATCGGTTACTGACCAGTGCAACTGGGATTTGTTAGGTGAAAAACTGGATGTGATAAATGATAGTGGGGCTATTCCAGGTTTGGTAACCCATACACCATTTAAAACAACCAGGAAACTTTTAGATTCACCTGTTTTAAATGATTTCCAGATTTATGGTGTTCCAGTTAATCGTCTGGGATATTTGATGGATTGTGATACTCATGGACCAGAAGATAGGGCCAAGTTCAGAGAATTAATCATGAATCTGGATAAAACAGTGATGGCCAAGAAGGTACTGGCTGCGGGAATAATGACCCCTAATGATGCCTTTGATTACCTAAAAACCTTAGATTTTGTGGATATAGTGGCCGTGGGTATAGCTTCTGAGGTTGAAGCTGAAGAAACCTTCCTTAAATTAGCTGAACGATGAAAGAACGTTCTGAAAACTACTTTTCCATAAATTTTTTTATTAATTCTTCTTTTATTAAAAAAATATAAAAAATACTTCTTTTATTTATAAAAATTAGGAATAATATAAAAATTTGATTTGATTAATTGCATTCCCTTCTTTCAGCCAGCATCTTGAGAAACTCGGCTGGATTTTTCATTTCACCGATTTCCCAGCTGTGAACTACAGGGATACCATCAATGCACTCTATTTTTTTCTTTTTTTCCAGTATGAAAACTGCATCTGTGCCAATGACATCAGAAAGATCATTTAAGTTGGTTGCCATTCTCTTGAGGACCTTTTGGTTTCTGTTCTTCTCAAGGTCAGTGATTAGTGGCTCTGTTTTTTTATGAGCATCGACATTTTTGGTTTCAGCTTTGGCAAGTGCATCAAATGGGGTGCGGTTAGTGTTTATAACCCCAAAACCAAGATCAACCAGTTCTCTTGGTTCACCTTCATCCTTTTTATCCATGTTTTTTGGCTGGGGAACCTGGAATAGATCAACAGAGAGGGTTATTCTCATGTCCAGGATGCTTTCCAGTAAAAATGCTGTTTCTGGTTGTGCCCGAACTCTGCCGGTTTCATATTTATATATGGTCTCTCTGGACACATGGGCCAGGTCAGCCAGGTCTTTCAATGAAAGATTCTGGGATTCTCGCACATCCTTAACTATCTGACCATCGATCTCCACATAGTAGCCACCCCTATCTGCAAATATTTCCGGATAAATTTCCTCCACTACTATGTTACGGAGGGTTGTAGGTGCGATTACAGGAATTCCGTGGCGTTCGTATACCACATCTTCTTCCAGGACCTCATTTTTTGATTTGATGCCAATTAGGACTGGTGAAGCAAGAAAAGTGCGGGCTACTCTCTTTATTTCCTGAGCATGGGCAGCACTAAAACCATCCACATTAATGAGTACCTTCATTAAAAGTAGTAGTAATTCTCTACGTGCCACCAGATCAAAACAACTTCTATCATATATATTAGAAGTTTCAAAACCATGCTTGGAGAGTAACTCATTGATCTCGGTTATGACATGATCTCTATGGGATGGCATGTTGGATGGCATGAAAAAACACCCGGTGATTTTTGAAATGAATAATAGTGATACAGTTAATTCAGATTTTAACCCAGTTAATTCAGATTCGTTTAAAGTTTATGTTGGTATGGATGACACAGATTCTAGTAGTGGAATGTGCACCACATATATATGTTGTGTGATTATGGACCGACTTAAAGCTTGTGGTTTCAGGGTAGATAGTCCACCACACCTAATACGCCTGAACCCATTTGCACCCCATAAAACCAGGGGAAATGGTGCAGTGTCGTTTAAAATGGTTTTAAATTCAAAAAAAGATATTATTGATGCTAAAAAACTTATTTTTAACATGGTAAAAGAATTATCAATGATGGAAGATCCTAAAACCAATCCTGGCTTGGTATTTTATGAGGGAAAGATAACTCCTGAACTTCAGAGCTTCGCCATGAAAACCATTAGAACCATAGTAAAACAGGATGAAGCTGAAGAATTAGCAGATAAATTGGGGGCAGAATTATTCAAGTTTAAAAAAGGAAGGGGAGTTATTGGCTCCTTAGCTGCCATTGGTTGTCCCTTGAATGATGTCACCTATGAATTACTGGCCTACCGTGACCCGGCAAATTATGGTAAAAAACGACTAGTTGATGCAGAATCTGTCCGGGAAATGGACAGGAAAACTTATCCGGATACATTTGATAATTTAGATGAAGGATATATGGCCATTACTCCACACACACCATGTCCAGTGCTTTATGGTATTCGGGGTGAAAAAGAAGATGCAGTCCTAGAGGCTCAGAAACTGGTGAAGGTCTCTGAACCCATAGAACGTTCCATGGTATTTTTAACTAACCAGCATACTGACATGCACCTGCAAGTTGCAGAAAACATTGGAAAGATGGAACAATTCCAGTGTTACATTGTCAAAGGCCAAGTAAAAGATTTTCCAGTGGTTATTGAGGGAGGACATGTCATTTTCACTCTGATAGATGAATCTGGAGAAGTAGAATGTGCTGCCTATGAACCTACCAAGCAGTTTCGAGAAGTGGTACGTCAGCTAGTTCCTGGAGACCAATTGATAGTATATGGAGGAATAGGACGAAAAGGAACATTGAATGTGGAGAAAATCCAGATCATTAACCTAGCACCCCTATACGAATATGTCAATCCCCTCTGTGAATGTGGGAAACGTATGAAATCTGCAGGGACAGGTAAAGGTTATAAATGCCCTCGATGTGGGAATAAAATTCGCAGCGATGCAAAAGAAAAAGTAGAAGTTGAAAGAACCCTTAAAAAAGGTTTTTATGAGGTTCCACCCTCTGCTCGACGTCATTTGAGCAAACCTCTGGTGAGAGGGACGTAGCTTCCGGAAACTGATAAGGGAGATTTAGGTTCTAAAAATTGATAAAAAGGACTTAGGTTCTGAAAAAATGGTTACTGAAGACCCTGGTGGAATAAACAACAATTTGGAAGAAATCACCGAAAAAAACCAGAAAACTACCGAAAAGTTGGCTGAATTTGTTAAATCCACTAAATACCAGAATCTCCCTGCAGATGTGGTCAGACAAGCCAAACTCTGTTT
Source organism: Methanobacterium sp. PtaB.Bin024 (assembly GCA_002067065.1). Classification (GTDB taxonomy): domain Archaea; phylum Methanobacteriota; class Methanobacteria; order Methanobacteriales; family Methanobacteriaceae; genus Methanobacterium. Next base: position 63,615 of record MVPY01000025.1, on the reverse strand, counting down.
TCTGGATTTTCTGTCAGTGACCCTTAAAGGATCACAAACTAAAAGCGCACAAACCGTTAGGAATATTACTGGTGAAAATGATAAAACTGGCGAAACAACCATCATTGGCGAGGATAAATCCAGCCCCCTTGATGCATCTTTGGCAAATGGAGTTTCTGCCCACTCCCTGGATCTGGATGATGGTCACAGGTTAGCTCAATTACACCCTGGTGCATGTATCATCCCCGCAGCACTGGCTTTATCTGAAGCCAATGAAAAGTCAGGGAAAGACTTCATAACTGCCATTGTAGCGGGATATCAGGTAACAATCCAGTTAGGCATGATATTGAATCCTCAACACCGTGATAGAGGTTTTCACACCACAGGAACATGTGGCACTATGGGTGCTGCAGCAGCCGCATCCAAGATAATGAATCTGGATTTGGAAGGGATTTTAGATGCCCTTGGTCTGGCAGGAACCCAAGCTGCAGGACTCCTAGAATCTGATCATGCCGGCAGCATGGGAAAACACTTACATGCAGGTAAAGCAGCCCAATCCGGAGTTTTATCAGCATTACTTGCCAGTGAAGGTTTCAATGGAGCACACACAATATTGGAGGGAAATGAAGGACTTTTTAAAGCCATGGGTGGTTTTGCAACCTTAAAAAAATGTGCCAAAGAGAAATTAGCTTGGGAAGAATATGAAATCATGAGGGTTTATTTCAAGAAATATCCCGTCTGTAGACACTTACATTCCTCAATAGATGCCACCATCAATATTCTTAACAATAATAATCTTGATCCTGTTGATATCCAAAATATAACCATTGAAACTTACCAGATCGCTGCTTCTCATGATAATTATCATCCTGAAACTATGGAAGGAGTAAGGCAGAGTCTTCCTGTTAGTATTGCAGTGGTCATCAAAGAGGGAAATTTAGCTGCTGAGAATATGTTAACCTTTAAAAATGGTTCAACGAGCTATATGAACAAGGAAATAATTGAAACTGCAGGTAAAGTTAAGATAAAAATAGATAATAACCTGAACAATCTTTATCCTCAAAAAAGACCATCTAAAGTTACCATAAAAACCAAAGATAAACTTTACACAGAAGAAGTTGATCTGGCAAAGGGAGAACCTGAAAACCCCTTCAGCAAAGAGGAACTGTTAACTAAATTCAGCGAACTGAATCCCCATGTGAATGTAGAATGTTTAAAGATTCTAGATGATTTAGAAGATGAAAATTTACATGATGTGATGAACAATCTTAATAATGAGTTTAAAAAGGGATTAATTTAAAAAGAAATTAAATAATTTAGATAAAAGAGTGATGGTTATGGACACTGAGGGCTTTTTAAATAAAATTGGAATGAGAAACCCCCATGAGAATTTGTCAGACTCCTCAAAAAGGTTTCTAGATGGTAGTCAGTATCGTTTTGAAGTGCCCGGAATCCAGAACCCAGGATCTATGGAGGGTCTTCTGGATGCTCTGGAAGAATATGAGATTATGGTGCACAGGGTAACTCAGACCAAGGGAATAATGCTTCTAACAGACCAGGAAATCCTAAAAATGGTCAGCATGGCTAAAGATGCTCAAGTTGAGCTCTTTTTAAGTGTTGGTCCTCGAGCTACTTATGACACCAGTGCATCAGCAAAAACCAAGGAAGGTGCCAGGATAGGATACCGTTTAAGGGGTTATGATAATCTTAATTATGCGATTGAAGATGTTAAGCGTGCATTGGACCTTGGTGTCAGAGGAATTGTAGTCTACGATGAAGGACTTTTATGGGTTCTGGGTAAAATGCGCAAAGAGGGAGAAATTCCCCATGATGTTCATTTTAAAGTTTCAGCACACTGTGGTCATGGAAACCCTGCATCTGCACAACTCATGGAGATGATTGGGGCGGATTCGTTTAACCCTGTTCGGGATCTGCAAATTCCCATGCTTGCTTCTCTAAGAGAAGCCATAGATATCTCCCTGGATATCCATATGGAGAATCCTAAATCTTCCGGTGGATTCATCAGACACTATGAAGCACCTGAAATTATCAAAAAGGCATCTCCTGTATATCTTAAAACCGGAGGGGCAGTGGCTGCTCATCATGGATATGATACCACCAGAAAAGAGGCAAAAGAAAGAGCCAGACAAGTTTTACTGGTGCAAAGCATGATCAATCGTTTCTATCCTGAAGCGGTGATGTCCAAAAAAGGAACCAGTGATCTGGCCATACCTGAATAATTTCATCAACTTAAAAATTAATTTAGAATAAGAATGAAAATATATTTCAATGCAAAACATGAAAATCTAGCGTTAATATGATTAATAAAGAATTAAATTGAATAAAAAATCTCATATCTAAACATAATGCTATTAATTGCTAGAAGGATGTTATAGTAATGTTTCCCAATTGGCATGATCATTATAATTTACCAACAGTTGGTGATGATGTAATAATTAAACATACTGTTACTGTTGATTCAGATGTTGGTGCTAAAAGTTTTAAAGTTTCCGTTCAGCCACGAACACCAAATAGCGTTCTCACTAACCATGGCAATAATTTAAAAACGTTATTAACAAGTACACATGTAAGTACAGCTAATTTTCTTGATAAATACCTTCGGTCGAACATAGAACAGACAGAACTAGATACGCTTAAAGTTGATTTAAAAAACATTTTAGAGAATCACAGGTCTTTACTGGAATATACCGCACATTACATGGCTGAAAGATGTACACCAAAACCCTCAAAAGTTTATTTTCCTGTAGCCAATTCAAAGGATGATGTTCAAACATTTACAAAAAAAATTAATAAATGGTTCCCAAAATTAAGTAACAGAAGTCCAAGTGTCATAGATTATCTTCTATCAATACAAGAATTTAATGGTGAAACGTGGCTTCGTCAACTTGCTGACTTAACGAACTTCAACAAACACTGTTCTTTATCGGATCAAGAATTAAATACATTCCATTCGAACGTAGTAAAATGTGGTAACGTAGGGATTCGACTAGGGGAATTAGGATTTAGGTCAATAACTCTTGAAGATAAAGGCAAATTGAGATTTATTAATACATTAGGTGAACAAGTAGACCTCAACATGCCCTGTGTACTTGATGCCACTATTACATCAATACCATACGCTGACTCACGTATTGAATTAATTGAAGAAAAACGTGAGCTGTATAGTATAAAAAATTATGACAACTCAATTGCTCACACTATCTGGAACATTGACAAAAACGTGTTCAGGGCAATTAACACGATATCTTCATTACTAAGCCACTAATAATTTAATTTTCCCTAAATCATTAAAGATAAAAACTTAAATCTATTAATCGTACGATCAAACGTCGGAGAATTCTATGGCTACAAAAATCGTTGATCTGGTCAAAAACGCAGTTATAGAGGCCAGCACAACATTCAGAGAAGATCAATTTGATGCTTACCAAAAAGCAGTCCATAAGGAAAAAAATGATAATACCCGCTGGGTCTTAGAATTACTTCTGGAAAATGCAGAAATAGCCATAAATAATAAAATCCCCCTATGTGATGATACTGGAATTCCCCATGTTCTAATTGAATTAGGACCCAACACACACCTTCCCCCAAATTTACTTAAACAAATAGAAGAAGGAGTGGCTATTGGACTTAGAGAACTTCCTGGAAGGCCAATGGCAGTCTTAGGAAACGATGCTGAAAGGCTAGAACAGAGTAAAGGACTTGACAATGACCCCGGAAAAGTAATACCTCCATCAGTCCTGGTTGATAAAATGGATGATGAAGGGGTTAAAATCCATGTACTCATGTTGGGTGGCGGTCCAGAGATAAGGAGTCATACATATCGTGTTTTCCACCAGCGGGATCATGAAAACCTTTTTAAGGAAGCATTAACATGGATGAGATCAGAGATTCCTAAGTTAGGATGCACACCATGTATCCCAGCCATAGGGATAGGTAGAACCCATTTTGAAGCCTCAACATTGATGTTAAAAGCAATGGCATATGGAGATCTCAATCATCAATCTGGGATCGAAAAAAAGATAACTGATTCGGTGAATCAAACGGGTATAGGTGCCCTTGGTCTGGGAGGTTCAGTAACCGCCCTGGGATCCATGGTTAAAGTAGGACCTCAAAGGGCCAGTGGGGTGCGCATAGTTTGTATGAGGCCATGCTGCTGTGTTGAACCAAGAAAATCCTCTATTTATTTATCACAAGAATTACTGGAGTGAAGAAAATGGTAATTGGAAGAGAAACCGTTGAAAACTTATTAAAACTCACTAAGCCTCGTTGGAGGACATCTATTACCAAAGTGGAACCAAACCGGATAATCACCCGAGGCTATCCTCAGGAAGACCTGATTGGAAATATTTCCTTCCCTGAAATGGTTTATTTATTATTGAAAGGTGAACTCCCCCCTGAAAACCAGGCCAAAATGTTAGAAGCAGTCCTGGTCTCTTTCTGTGATCATGGTGTGACTCCACCCAGCACCCAGGTAGCCAGGATTATGGCATCAACCGGAGCCCCCATGAACTCCTGTGTTTCTGGAGGACTTTCATCGTTTGGAAAACATCATGCTGGAGCTTTAGAAAATTCTATGCACCTTTTACAGGAATTAATCAAAGAAGGGATTGATTCTAGTGGCCCTCCTTCTTCTCGTGACGATCTAAAAGACCTGGCACTCCTGACAACAGAACGGTATCTGGAGAAAGATGAAAAAATACCTGGTTTTGGGCACCGTTTCCATAATAAAGACCCTAGACCTGTTAAATTGATAAAAACTGCCAAAAAATTTGGATGTTTTGGAGTTCACACCGAATTAGCAGTCACAATTGAGAATTTGCTGCTGGAAATGAAAGGTATTCGTATAAATATTGATGGTGCAAACGCCGGGATACTTTCAGACATTGGATTTGACTGGAAATTTGGAACTGGAATATTCATGATAGGGAGAGTACCAGCACTTGTTTCCCATATATATGAAGAAAAATCTGTTGAAACTCCTTTTAGAAAGTTTGCTGAAGTTGAAGACATTTATTACACGGGATTAAACTCCAAAAACATCAATTCTGACGAATAATAACTTAACATCAAAAAATAACCTTTTTGAATCCTTTTTTTTCTCTGAGAATTAAATAGTAAAAGATATATATGTCCCTTAATAGATTTCCGTTTATCATGGTCATATTAGGGTGATTTAAATGACAACGATATCGGAAGCGATAACAACGATAAAAAAGGCTGAAAGTGATGCCGATAAACTAATAGAGGACACCAAAGCCAAACATTCTGAAATGATTCAAGAAGCCAAATCTAAATCAGATGAAACCATAAAAAAGGCGAAAGAAGAGGCCAATAGTGAAGCTGAAAAAATCACATTTGAAGCCGAATCCAATGCCCAAAAGGAAGCATATCAAATTAACAATCAAACCAAAGAAAAAGTAGAAATAACTAAAAATAAAGCTACCGGTATGGTTGATGAGGCTGCTGAAGTCATTGTAAAAAGCATATTATAGTGTGAGAACCATGTTCAAGCCGGCAAGGATGAAAAAGCTCAGGATAATCACCCTGGACAAGTACGCTGATTCTGCAGTGGGTTCACTTCATGAGGAAGGACTTGTCCAAATTGAAGATATATCCGAGCGTATACAACAGGACGCAGAATGGAGACAGATCCTTAAACCCTCCAGCGCCTCTCCTTTTACCGGTAAAATCTCATCCCTTTTGATGAAAACCTCAGGTACAGTTGATTTTTTAAAATCAATGGCCCGTAAAGAGAAGGGAATTTTACCCCTGGTGAAGGGTTTCATAAACCCCCCACCCCTTGAAAAAGTAGAAGTGGAAGCTCTGGATGCTCAGGAACTTATTAAAAAGGCTGAAAAAATCCTGGAAGAAGTTGAATCTGAAACAAAACCCAATGAAGAAAAATTGAATCAACTGGATTCCAGGAAAACTGAACTTGAAAATGCCCTTAAAGTTGCTGGAAATCTTATTAATTTTAATGTTGACCTCGGTCTTCTGGAAGACTCTGGTCATGTCTCTTTTATTGCTGGAAAACTGTCCACAGAATCCTATGATGGACTAAAAGGGATTCTAAAGGACTTGACTGATGAAATTATTATTTTTGATCAGGATAGTGAATTGAAGGGATTCAAAACACTGATCATAATAACTGTGAAAAAACACAGTGATGAAGTTTTAAGTGAGTTGCGTAAGCTGGAATTTGAAAGATTCGAATTTTCTGGCCTGTCAGGAAAGCCTGATGAAACAATCCAGAAATCAGAATCAGAACTGGAATCCATCTCCAGTGAAAAAGAGCTCGTCCTAAATGATCTGGCAGATATTTCTGCAAAATGGTTAAATGAACTTACCGCTCTTAAAGAACAGTTAGAAATAGAAAAACAGCGCAATGAAATATTTTCTTCTTTTGGGGAAACAGAGAATACCCTAATGTTTGAAGGATGGGTGCCTGAGAAAAAAGTTAAAGAAGCTTTGGTAACCATTGAAACTTCAACTGAGGGTCATTCAATTGTCGATGTCTCAGATCCTGATGTGGAAAAAGACAACGTGCCAGTGCATCTGGATAACCCCAGATTTGCCAAACCCTATGAACTGTTTGTGAATATGTACTCCCCACCAGATTACCGGGAGGTTGATCCCACCATACTTATGGCCATAGTATTTCCATTTTTCTATGGTTTCTGTCTTACAGATGCTGGTTATGGGATAATAAATGCCCTAATGGGCCTTGTTGTTTATAAAGGGTTGGGAAAGAACAGTAAACTTATGGCTAACATGGGTCTGATTCTAATTGCCTGTGGTACCTGGGCATTCATAATGGGAATGATAACTAATGGTTTCATAGGAGATTTCTTCCCCCGATGGGTTCTCGGTAACAACCCTCTTCCAACAACCATACCACAAATTGACGCCTTTAAACATCCAGAAATCATCCTCTATCTTGCTTTAATTGTAGGTGTGATCCACATCAACCTGGGTCTTTTAATTGGAGCATACAACAACATTGTAAGGGGAGATGTCCGGGAAGCTTTAGGAGCTCAAATAGTATGGTTCATCCTGGAAATAGGCCTAATACTCCTTGCAGCATTCTACTTAACCACAGGATCATTAATGACTGCAGGAATAATTGGAGGAATACCCATAATCATCGGCCTGGCCATGCTCATATATCTTAACGGAGCATTTGGTATCATGGACCTTACCGGGTTCTTGGGAAACCTTTTATCATACGCCAGGTTATTAGCATTGGCCCTGTCCACTGGTGGAATTGCCATGACAGTTAATATATTAACTGGTATAGTAGGGAGCATGATTCCTTATATAGGAATTATATTGGCCCCAATAATATTTGTAGGAGGACACATAGCCAATCTTTCATTCCAAAGTTTAGGTGGATTCATAAATGCACTGCGTTTACATTACGTTGAGTTTTTTGCTCAGTTTTACATAGGAGGAAGTCAAAAATTCAAAGCCTTCCGAGCTAAAAGAAAGCATACTGATATAGGAGGTAAATAATATGGTAGAAGTCGCTTTAGGAACAGCGTTAGCAGCAATAGGTGCAGGTGTTGCCATCGGATTTGCTGGATTAGGATCAGGTATAGGACAAGGAATAGCAGCAGCTGGAAGTGTGGGTGCTGTGGCAGAAGATGAAGAAATGTTCGCCAGAGGTATTATCTTCACAGCACTGCCCGAAACCCAGGCTATCTACGGTTTCCTGATTGCTATACTCTTGATGGTTTTCACAGTTATGGCAGGAAAAGCACTGTCTCCAGCATTAGGTCTGGTAGCAATTGGTGCAGGAGCAGCTATAGGATTTGCAGGTTTAGGATCCGGTATGGGTCAAGGTATAGCTGCATCATCATCTGTGGGATCAGTAGTTGAAGACCCAGATATGTTTGCCAGAGGTATCATATTCACAGCACTGCCCGAAACCCAGGCTATCTACGGTTTCCTGATTGCTATACTCTTGATGGTCTTCGCCGGAATCATGGGAGGATAATCAGATGAGTGCCGGGACAGAAAAAATAGTCTCAAGTATAATGTCTGATGCCCAGATCAAAGCAGATTCCATATTAGCAGAAGCTGAAAAGGAAAACGAAACCATTCTCCGAGATGGAGAAACAGTTGCAGACACTGAAAAGGAAAAAATCTTAGAAAACGCTCAAAAAACAGCTCAAATGAGATATCAGCAGATCATCTCAGAAGCTAAGATGAATTCTAGGAGAATGGAACTTGAGGCTAGAGAAGAAGTAATAGAAGAAGCATTCCAAAAAGCTGAAGAAAAGCTTAAAGAACTTGCTTCTTCCGATGCATCCCAATACAAAGAGTCTCTTGAAAAGGTGATTGTAGAGTCTGGTGTGGAAATAGGTGGAGGTGACCTGGTTATACTCGTCAAAGAAAGCGATGTAACCAAAATCACCGGTTCTGTTTCTTCCCTTGAGGCAAGCATAAGTGATAAAACCGGAACCACCACCAAACTGGAGATGGGAGAAAACATCACCACCATTGGTGGTGCCATTGTCAAGACCCAAAATGGTGAAATTGAAGTCAACAACACCATTGAAGCACGGATGCTAAGATTCAAAAAATCTTTAAGATCAGAAGTTGCAGGGATTCTG
>MVPY01000025.1:0-50000 GCA_002067065.1 Methanobacterium sp. PtaB.Bin024 | reverse complement strand
AGTAGTGCCGGTAATTGACTCTGAAACTAAAAAGAGAACCATCACAGAACGTGGTTATGGATTCATGGACACCTCAGTCAAAGTGGATGAAGCAGCCAAAAAATTCGAAGAATCAATCCAGCTCATAATTGAACTGGGTGAAATCGAAAAAACCATCATGTTACTGGCCGGAGAGATCGAATCCACCAAAAGACGTGTGAATGCCTTAGAACATATCATTATTCCCAGGATCGAAAACACTGTCAAATACATTGAAATGCGCTTGGAAGAGATGGAAAGGGAGAACTTCGTCAGGTTGAAGATGATCAAGAAAACCATAGAAACGGAGGAAGTCAATGGTTAGAATAATAACACGACTGGATCAGGTTAAAAAAGAACAACACAAAAAAGCCAAACCTTCCATTGATTTTGAGATTGGTAACATCTCTGGAAAAGTCAGAGCTCTCATAGCTGCTGAAGAGAAGGAATTTAAAGCAGGGGAAACAAAACCAGTCCCCATCAAAAAGATCGACATCAACGCCAACCACATAAGTTTCATAAGCGCCTATGGAACCAACAAGTATGGACATGCCCTGGCAGTTGGTGAAGAAACTTACCTTCCCATCAGTATGGACAGAACAGCAGATCACGTGCTTTTCGCCGCAGCACTGGATTACAAAGTAGAAAAAGATGATTTATTAGGCATTTTAATACTCCTACCTGTGGAGGTAAACTTCTAAGGGTCTAAAAAAATGTCTGATAAATATTCTTAATTTTTTTGATTAAAATCTATTTATAGATGATTAAAATCCGCCTAATCTTGATTTTATATAATTATTAAGAGGTTCTTTGGCCTCCTGGATCTGGAGAAGAAGATCATCCAATATGTATTTAATTTCATGATAAGACTCTATTGATTGGTCATGTTTTTTCTGTAGTTTTTTTAATTCTTTAATCTTAGACTTCCCCCTAACCCTGGACATGACACCTGGAGAACGCCCCCCAGCATAATCAATATTAACTTTGTGTTTTTTTTCTAAGTATTCGCGTTCAAGATTTTTGATGTCCATGTTAACACGTTTTGTAAGTTCATTCAATAGTACCTCTCTTTCATTGATCTCAGCTAAGATACGCCTTGAATCAGCAATGGAATCTGCTTCTAAGTCAATATCAGCGATTTCATAAATTAGTTTATAATAATCTTTGTCTTTCATCGTGGCACCATTAAAAAAGAAGAAATTTATCTGACTATTCTATTCACCGATTTATTTCTATTAATATCTTAAACAGATCAGATTCAACCTCACAATGGGTCTTCAGATCATCATTTTCCTTTTCCATCAGTCTTAACTTATCAAGGATGTTGGTAATGGGATAAGTATTGAAAACTCCGTTTACATTATCTGGTTTGGAAGATATGAGAAGAATAATCACTTTATTGTCATCAATATTCACATTATAATTTATGCCATTGATGTAAATGGTGTCAGATAACCTGAGAAGTAGTTTTATATATTTAATGGGAAGGCCACTGGTGCTGATTATCTCTTTTATCTTATCATTCTCTCTACACTGTTCTATATCAATATCCACAGTATCCCCTACATTTACTTTTACACTACAATATTATATTCATCGGAGAATAAAATCTTAACTATGAATAGGGATCATAACTGGGAAGAAAATCTCCTGAAAAAACAGATCCTGAGCCTAAACCGCCACCTTCCCCGCCGTAGGAAGAACCTGAAGGAACTTTTAGAAGAGGACAAACCACATGTGGTGGGAACTGATGGGACACGGCACCGTTTCAAGAGGGATGAACTTAAAAAAATTGCATCTATGATTCCTGAAGAAGTGTGGGAACGCCTGAAACTTCCAGTATATATTGAGATTGATGCAGATAGGAGTGGTTCCCTCATATCCGGAAAAATAGAATGTGATCTGATATGCCAGATTCTAGATAAGGAGGATTGTGGTGATGAAATTTATATTTACCGACCAGACATAAAGATAGTAAGGCAAAAGTTGCCAACCACTTCACAGTATATATTCCTGGTTAGGTAAAAATAACTGGTTTTAAATATCTTCTATTTAATATTCACAACTAGACAGAACTAATATAAAAGGATGAATATAATGGGACTTAAAGGTGTATGGAAAGCAATGAAATCATTTTATTATGATATTTTATATGATTTTGATTGGGAAGAGATAAAAAAAGACCCTGATAAAAGAGCAAAAGTAAGTGTGGTAATTTTCGGTGCTGAAATTTTAGTTACAATTAGCTTAGTAATTGGAACGCTGATCTTCATTTATTTAGTTGTGTTTACCTAAATTTTAGTTATGTTTACCTAATTGTTAGTTCAAAAATAGTATTAGTTAAAGATTAACGCATCATTTGTAGGTTTCAGTCCATTGTAAACCTTTTGAACCTTTTTTTTGGCAGAATAAATTGCATCTTCCCTTACCCTTCCTGAAGTTATGACCGTTGCTAAGGGTTCACCTTTCTCAATAATAACTCCCGGGTAAGGTATATCATGGACCCCTGTAAAGTCAAGATCAGTCACTTGGGATCTGTGGTGGGCGTGGATGATCATTTTAACTGCGAATTTATCTGGAGGGGTGATTTCCATGAGGTGTCCCTGACATGCATTAAGATGTGCTTCTGCCATGTTTATATTCAGGGCCACTTCGGCACATTCAAAGGTTCCCTGCAGGCGGGGGTTGACTTCAATGACATAAATTTTGCCATGGTTAATAATGAAATCCACCCCATTTGAGCCTATTAAGGATAGGTGGTGTGTCACTTTTTGGGCGATTTCTGATATTTCCACATCACCCACATGGGGTGCAATGTTCCCACAATATCCAAATGGTTCCCTTTGACCCAATTTTTTATCGCCTATGATCTGGGTGCTGGTGAGGATGGTTTGAGTATCGTTCATGGTGGAGAGAATTGATGCACTAATATTCTCACCTGCTATAAATTCCTGTAAGATCCAGTCATCACTCTCAATTTCCTGACTGTCAGCATCTGTTTCCTGTATCAGGGGATCTAACCTGCGCACTCCATAACCACCTGATCCATATCTAGGCTTTAAAATGAACTGTTTTTCCGGTGCGCTGGTGGCAATTTCATTGGCATCATCCATATCACCTACCAAATATGTTTCTGGAACATGAAAAGAATGGCCAAGTTTACTGTTAAGGTGGTTAAGTTCCTTCATAAGCTGGTATTTATCCCCAACACCATCCACATCAGAGTTTCCCATGATTTTATGGGATGGGAACCAATCAGGAGATGCACCAGCACAGCAGATAACACCATCAACATCATCCACCATCTCCAGTGCCATTTTTTCAATAAGCATGGGGTTAAACTGTTCTGTGAATCTTCCACATGATCTGTGTGGTTTTTGATCCAGGACAGAACAGAATGTATCCGTGCATGGATTTAAATCCTTAACTCCAAAATAGTCAGCAGAATAAACCTGGTATCCCAGTTTTTTCAGGGAGCAGGCCACAGCACGAGTGTTGGCACCTGCCAGGAGAATTTTTTCCATGTAATTACCCTTGAAAATAAATAGTCCCGAGCGGAGTCGAACCGCCGTCGCCGGTTCCAAAGACCAGCAGGATTACCACTACCCTACGGGACTAAAAACATAAAAAAGACTGCAAGTGCAGCAATCTCCTTTTAGGCTGAGGTGATATTTAAAGTTATCTACACCTCATTTAAACTATGTTAAATAACTCAAAGTTATCCCGGAAGAGTCTTTTTATCACATTTACTCTTTAAACGGCAGCTACGGCATTTTTTAGGGTTTTGTGTGGGTATGAACTCTTCCTTACCCAAAAGTAAGTTGTGAACTCGGTTAATAAGAGATATTATATCATTTTCTGCTCTCTGGTCAAAATATGCGGACCAAAAGATATTATCAGTTCCCCTTTCCCTCAAAGAGGCTATTATCTTCCTATCCTCTTTCACTGTGTCTTTGAATGCCAGGCAGTACCCGAAAACCTGGTGAATTGATGAAGGAAATGCCCTTGTCCCGGGTTTATCATCAATGATAACGAATTCATCAGGGGTCATCCACACTTCATCGATGAATCCTCTGATTCCGTAACGTTCAGAGATTACTGGCAGTTCTCTGGAGAGTAATTCTGCTGTTTTTGATGTTTCGATCATCTCTTCAAAGGTGGCTGGCTCTGCATCACGTAAAAATTCTTCTTCTAATCTGGCGTGTTCTTTGGTTCCTACCACCATGTTCCTGGTGGGTTTAACTTCTATTCTTTGAACATTTTCCAGGAATATGCTGTATTCACAGTAACCCTGTTTATTCAGCCAGCTTATAGGGAAGTTGTTGTGTCCCTGGATAATCATAACCTGAGATATGTCAGGGTGATTTTCGGATTTTGTTCTGGGTTTTTCACCATCTATCAGACTTTGCTGAATTTTAAACACCCATCTGTATGGTTATAAAAACTATTTTTCTTCTTAAAAACATCAATTTTTGCCTATTTTTCATCTTCCTCTTTTTTGGTTAGGCGGCTGCGCAAAACTGTCCAGATATCTTTATCATCCTTGTTTCCTTTAGTTTCATCGGTCTTTTTATTTTCTGTGCCTTTTTTATCCTGATTAACTTCTGTTTTATCTACTTTAGAAGCTCTATTTTGGATATTTTCAACTTTTTCTTGTTCAGTTACTTGTCCGGAGGAAGTCTGCTTTACAGATTTTTGCGGAACTGTTTTGGGAACTTCTGTGTTCTCTTTTGTTCTGGCATCTTTCACTTTCTGCAAAACATTGATAAGCTTTTTTCGATCACTTTCCAGGGTTTCTACCTTCTCTTTGAGTTCCTGGTTTTTTTTACGGATTTTGTTATGTTTTTTGAACAGATCTTTGTAGGATTTGGAGAGTTGGCTGTGTTTCCACTCAAGATCTGCAAGTTCAGCTTCGTATTCGGCCAAATGACGCTTATGTTCATCTTTCTGTCCCGAGATATCCTTTAACTCGCCTTCTTCATCAATTAACTCCTTAAGATCCTTTTGGGGTATGATGAACACGTCCATACTGCAATCAAGGTTATCAGCCCTTTTAAGGGGTACCAGATACTGATTGTATTCATAGGTCTTCTTCTGACCTCCCACATTTTTCTTGGTCTTCTTTTTATAGCATTTAACTTGTGATTTTACCAGTTTCACCAATTGATCTACCCCTATAAAGATTCAAAATTACGATTTTAAAAATCACATCCCCCTGCTGAATAAAGATATATTGGATCCTATTTTTAAGTTATTTGCTTTGGGACATAATTTTAGGTTATCTGATTTGGGACGAAGTTTTAAGTTATTTGCTTGCACTTCATAAAGTTTCTTAAATTAAATTAAACTGGAGTTCACCATACCCTAATCCTGATGTAGCCATCGAATACCACATTTTATTTCTATCTTTATTTATCATCTAGTTCCGTGCTATGTGGATATCATTACTAAGTAGATACAATATGGAAACATTAAAATTTAATGATTGTTACTTTATGTTAGGGAAAGGTTGCAAATGTAATACCCATGATCTATTACTATGCAAATTCGGTGAATTATAATGGCAGATAAAAAACCTATATTGGGATATGATAGATTTCTGATGATGGCTCTTCTAAAGGAGGGTCCGCTGAGTTTAGAAGAGATAGATGATAAAACCATGCTGTTTTTATCACTTATCTGGTACCAGCAAATACCTCAAAAGAGCCAACCTTTAATGGAGAAATTGTTTTTCACATTTGCACATCTTAGATCAGAATTAGAAGATGGAAGGGTTGCTCGAAAAGTTGGTGCCACTGCAGATGAATGCCAGAAACTTGTTGACAGAGGTTGGGTGAAACTGGATGATGGTCTTTATTTGCTGACTCCTGAGGGAGTTGAAATGGCCGAAAAATTCGTTCAACATATGGAAAAAAGGGCCACCATGGTGCGGAAGGATTTTTTCAAACCAGATGCAGCTGCAAAGAATACTACATTTTTAGATGCCTTTCTGGCCGTGTTAAAGTTGGGATCTGGCCTGGTGAGTGGGAGTGTGGGACTTACTGCTGATGGTACTGATGCCACCATGGATACTGTTTCTGCCTTTATGGTGTGGCTGGGAATCAAGTATCAGCGGGAAACTGTGGCCACCTTGCTGGTGATATTCGGATTATTCTTCGCCTCCCTGAGCATTGGTTATGATTCTGTTACCCATCTTATAAGCGCCTACTATGGGACACTGACCCCCATGGGCATGCCCTACCTGGTTATAGCGGTGGAAGGAATCGCCATCATGGCAGCGGTTTTCCTGTTCTACTATCAGCGCTACGTGGGTAAGGCAAATTCCAATTTAACTCTTATTTCCCAGTCCGTGGACAGTAAGAATCATATATTTATAGGTTTCTCTGTTATTGCCGGGGCGATTTTCACATTACAGGGGATTTACTTTGTGGACTCCCTTATAGCACTGGTCATAGCCATAGGAATATTCAAGGATGCCACAGACCTACTTAAAGAAGCTATTTCGGCCCGCAGGGGAGAAGAAGAAGATTACTCGCATTATAAACTTCCTCTGGAGGAGACCTGGGAGGGTAACAAGATGATGGCCTTTCAGAATTGGATATTGTACATTCTGTGGAGTGGTCAGAAGAAAACACGTCCAGAAATTG
The DNA here is from genome assembly GCA_002067065.1 of Methanobacterium sp. PtaB.Bin024. Lineage (GTDB taxonomy): Archaea > Methanobacteriota > Methanobacteria > Methanobacteriales > Methanobacteriaceae > Methanobacterium. The sequence continues at coordinate 43,335 of MVPY01000025.1, read as the reverse complement.
TTTCATCCTTGAAGACTGTTTTCAGTCCTGATAATTATATTCCTGTCATATCAGAGCTTAATGCCGCAGTTAAGGAAGTTCATGACTTTGATGAGATTTTCGATGATCTGGTAATTCCTCTGGAAAAAGAAGAGCTTCTCCTTTTAGAGGAAGAAATTTACGCCTTAAGTGATGCTGGAAGTAATTATTTGGAGAATTTTATGAGTAATTTCGATTACTATGATGTGCACATGTCTGATGCCATCCTTCTGGCCATGGCTGAAGATTCAGGTAGTCAACAGAAACCTTAAAAAAAAGATTTAATGAAATAAATTGATATTAATTAATTGATATTAACTGATATTGATATAAATCGGTATACGATATTAATTGATACAAAATTAAATAATTTAAAAATTAGTTTTGGCGTTGTTGGCAGCTTTCAATAGTTGCCGGTATTTAGCCCTTAAATATTCTATATTATCTTCTATAAGCTCGTTGATGAACTTCTCTACACTCTCATCATCCAGGAAATCACTTATTTTATAGAATTTTGCCATTTTATAAAAACTCCTTTCGATCTAGAAGTAATGTTTATTTTGCTAACTTAAATAGTTAGGTAATATGCGAACTGTTCGTGACTAAATAAAATAAATAAAATAAATAATATCAATTTCATCAATTCGCATTCTATTCATTCATTGATCAAGGAAAAATATAAACATTTTCCCAAATTCCACCTAAATTTTTATTCACCCCAAAAGAACATGCAAGTCAGATGATCAAATTTACTTCGTAATAGTACCGAATAACGAAGTCAACTTTTCATTTTTTTAAATTTATTTAAATGTAGAATTATCATTTATCTTCTGACAACATTATTAATTGTAATTGCTATCAGGAGCAGCACTGGCCAGATTTCTAGCCTGCCCATCCAGAAATCGATTATGAACACTATTTTTACCAGGGCTGGTGAATTATGGGTCATTATTCCACTGGAAAGACCTACATTGCTCAGGGCTGAGGCTACTTCAAATATCACCCTGGAAATATCAGGATAATAAATCAGAACTATGATCACACTTACTATATACACTAAAAGATAAGTTGACAGGAATGCCCCGGTTAACCTTATAACATCATCAGTTATCTGCAGGTCAGTTACATGATGTATTTTTTTAGCCATAACCGCTTTACCAGGTAATATGAAAGATTTCACTTGCCATGATATTCCTTTAAGTAATATGCCCAGTCTCAACCACTTAATACCCCCACCAGTAGAAAGAGATCCTGCACCAATGATCATAATGATAGTCATGAGGAATGTACCCAGCCCAATCCATTTACTAAGTATATTGGGGTAGAATGCTGTTTGCAGTCCAGTGGTGGTGATGGCGGAGACCATCTGGAACAGACTGTACCTCAGGTTAAGTAGTAAATCATTCCCATAGACCTGGTTGTTGTAGAGCATGAACGTCACCAGAATTGTGGTGATTATAATTAGAGTGTAAGCCACTTTTGTCTCTATATCTTTGAAATACTCCTTCCAGTTCCCCTTAAGGACAGTGTAGTGTAATGCATAGTTGGTAGCACCAATCATCATTATAATCATGGCTGCAATTTCTATCCAAACACTGTTATAGTAAAGAAGGCTGGTATTGTGCATTCCGAACCCTCCTGTGGACAAGGTGGTGAATGCATGGAAAACAGAATCAAAAAGAGGCATTCCCGCGATATAGTAAAGAGCTACGGCAATGAGAGTAAATGATAGATATATATAAACAATAATTCGAGTGGAATGTTTAATACTAGGGACTAATCTCTCTTCCCGGCCCTCTGCAAGGTAAAGACGTAAAACATCAGCACCAGTAGACCTTAAAAGAGCTAAAAGAAGGAATATTATCCCAAGACCTCCAATCCACTGGGTGAAAGCCCTCCAAAACTCTATAGTATAAGACACGGCATCAAGATTGGAATACATGCTGAAACCAGTGGTTGTAAATCCAGACATGGCCTCAAAATAGGAGTTCAGATAGGATAACTCTCCGGAAAGATAGTAAGGTAAAGCACCCAGTGCACAGGCAATAAGCCAAATAATAGTAGAAAAGATCATGGCACTTTTCAGTGACATTTTCATTTCAACTTTGAATAATTTAACAAGAATCATTCCAAAAACAGCACTAATACCTGCAGATAAAAGAAATGGAATAAAATATTGGTTTTCATTGTAAATAAGAGCTACAATAAGTGGTATTAACATGGCAGCAGCCAGTAGTAGACATGTGTTTCCTGTATGGTGCAGAATGGTTTTAAGTTCCCTTCTACTTAACCTGTGGATAAGTTGCATTTAATCACCTTATGAAAAAATACTCACCATCCATTTTCAACCTATGATTTACAGATGATGTTGAAACCATATCATACAAAAAAGAGATAAACCCCCATCTAAGCCTTTCAGCACCAACAACTACCACTTTAATTGTTTTTTTCATTTTTTCACCTTTAATAAACTAATTAAGGGTTAAAAATAACGCTTGATTAACTAATCAAGAATAACAGATGGTTATGTGCCTTATAAACTTTTTTAACCTTTTATTGGTAGATCAAATGACTATATAAAACTTTCGACCAAAAACTTATAAAAATATTACAATCAATTATTAGAACTCCCCAATCATGATATTTTAATAATTTACATTTTTTATTTAAAAAATAAGAATAAAAAAGAAATAAAACTCTAAACAAATCTAAATTAGAAATTATTGTTCATTTTCTACATCAAACTCTGCTCCTTCTTGCTGAAGACCAGTGCTGAAATCAGGATCATGACCACTGCAAAGAAAATTATAACCGCCAAATCTATGTGCAATGGCATGGCTGAGGATTGTAGAATAATTGCCCGCAGTGCATCAACACCATAGGTTAGAGGATCCAAATATACTGCAACCTGCAACCAGGAGGGTAATCCTGTAACCGGGAATAAAGCACCACTCAAAAGGAAGAGAGGCATTACAATAAAGCTCATTATAAGGTTGAATCCTTCCATACTGTCTGTGAATGAAGCTATCAGAAGGCCTAATCCAGACAGTCCTAAAGATATGATTAATATCACCACCAGAGATGCCAGGAGCACGGGAATGGTCATGGGGACGTTAACCACAAATGAAAGTATGAGCAACACTAAACCCTGAAGAATAGCCGTGGTACTGATTCCAATGGCTTTTCCCAGGACAATGGAAGGACGGGAGATAGGTGCCACCAGTATTTCCTTCAGAAATCCAAACTGCCTGTCCTGTATCACGGAAAGTCCTGAAAATATGGAGGTGAATAGAATGGTCTGGCCTATTATTCCTGGGAACAGGAAGGCCTGGTATCCTCCAGGAATATTACCGAATCGGACTGCTGAACCAAGTCCAGTTCCAAATATCAAAAGCCAGAGTAGGGGTGTTACCACTGAGGTTAATATACGAGATCGGTAACGGAGAAATCTTTTGTTCTCCCTGAGCCAGATGGTGTATATTCCTTCAAGTTCAGCCATTTTATCTTTCCCCCTGTATGGTCCTACCAGTGTATTTGAGGAAAACATCCTCCAGATTGGGATGTTCCAGTTCTATGGAGTAAACAAAGATGTTATTTTTATTGGCAAAGTTCACCAGCTCTGCCACCAGGTTCTCACCACGTTCCACCATCAGCTTGATTTCAGAATCCTTAATGAAGATTTCCTTTACAAAATCCAAATCTTCCACCAATCTGGTGAATTCTTCCAGTTTATCCACTTGCATGGTGATAGTATCAGCTTTAAGCTCCCTTTTCAAGTTTTTAGGAGAGTCTGCAGTGAGGATCTGGCCCTGGTTAATGATAGCCACCTCATCACAGAGTTTATCTGCCTCTTCCATGTAATGGGTGGTCATCAAGACAGAAACATCTTGGTGCTGGTTCAGTTCCTTGATGTATTCCCAGATACTTTCTCGGGTCTGAGGATCTAACCCCAAGGTGGGTTCATCCAGGAATAAAACCTTGGGATGGTGTATTAAACCACGACCTATCTCCAGTCTGCGTTTCATTCCCCCAGAGTAGGTTTTAACGAATTCATCGGCCTTCTTTCCCAGGGCAATCAAATCCAGTATTTCCTCAATGCGTTTTTCTCTCACATCCTGAGGCACTCCATAAAGTGATGCATGCATCTGCAAGTGTTCACGCCCGGTGAGCATGTCATCCAGGGCTCGGGACTGGAAAACAATACCAATGGATTCTCTTACCTCCTTAGGGTTTTGGACAACATCATAACCATTAACCTTGGCCGAACCACTGGTAGGGTGCAGAATAGTGCATAACATGGATATCAAGGTGGTTTTACCCGCCCCATTCGGCCCTAAAACTCCGTAAACACTATTTTTAGGGACTTTAAGGTTAACACCGTCAACTGCGGTGAAATCATCATACTTTTTAACTATGTCTGTAGTTTCGATGATGTATTCCATGATTTTCCTCCTGGAAAATAATAATACTGATTATGTATTGGTAGTTGGGTGCTGGATAGATTTAATAATATCGACCATCACCCCCCTAATTAGAATAAAAAATAAAACAAAACATTTACAAAAATATAATTGGTTAATGATTTAGGGGGATTGATTCTTGATAGTTGAACTGGTAAAATCAGAGGGAATAGCTCATCACTCCTATTTTATTGGGGTTAGTGGTCGTGCTGCTGTGGTGGATCCTCGTCGAGATGTGGAGGTTTATCTAAACCTGGCAGAGTCTGAAGACCTGGATATCACCCATATATTTGAAACACATCGTAATGAAGACTATGTTATCGGGTCTTTGGAGTTGGCTGATGCCACTGGAGCAGAAATATACCATGGAAAGAATCTAGATTTTAGCTATGGGAATCCAATCAGTGATGGGGATAAATTCACCCTGGGAACTGTGGAGTTGGAAGTACTGGAAACCCCTGGTCACACCCTGGAAAGCATATCCATAGCAGTAAGAGATCTGGGAGTTTCAGATGATGTTCAGATGATCTTCACGGGTGATGTGATCTTTGCCGGGGAAACTGGACGTATTGATTTTTATGGTGTTGATAGAAGGCCAGAGATGGCAGGATTACTTTACGACAGCCTGTTTAGTAAGATATTACCACTGGGTGATCAGGTTATTTTATGCCCTGCCCATGGTGCGGGTTCTGTTTGCGGGGCAGATATAAGGGAACAGGATTACACCACTGTGGGTTATGAAATGAAAACAAACCCTCAACTAAATTTTGCCTCAAAAAAGGATTTCATCAATTTTAAGATTGAAGAAACACTGTACACGCCCCCATATTTCAAGAAAATGGAGGAATACAACCAAAAAGGAGCTCCGATCATTGGTAGACTCCCCTTTCTGAAGGCTATGCCTGCTAAGATCCTTAAAAAAATGCAAAGTGATGGGGCTCAGATTCTTGATGTACGTAAGCCCACCAGTTTTGCTGGTGGTCATATACCTGGAAGTCTCAACATCTGGAGGGAGGGTGTTGCTGCCTTTGCTGGCTGGTTCTTAAATTACAAGGATCCGATTATCCTGGTTGATGACCATGGGTATGGTCTTAACGAAGTTCGACAATCTCTGGTCCGTCTGGGCTTTGACAATCTCCATGGTTACCTGGCAGATGGTTTTTCAAACTGGTATCTCCATGCAGAACCGGTAGAGACTCTAGACTTGCTGACTGTGCAACAGCTGAAAGAACACCTTTTTGATGGTGATTTCTTCCTCCTGGATGTGCGCAAAATCAATGACTGGAATAAAGAATATATCCAAGGCGCACACCACATGTACGCTGGAGAAGTCCCAGAAAATCTCAGTAGGATGCCATCTGACATTCCAATGGTTGTGTACTGTGATTCAGGATTTAAATCCACCTTAGCTGCCAGTTTTCTTAAGAGTAAAGGGTATAGCAATGTGGCCAGTGTGTTGGGTGGTATGAATGCCTGGGAGAAGGCAGGTTATCCTGTGGAGACTGGGAAGGATTAGGCAGATCTAGATAGTCCAAATAATAAATTATAATATGATTTAGGGGAATAATTATTAAATACCTGATAATTATTGGTGGTGATGCTCTTGAACATTCTAAAAATCCCTTCCATGGATAAAAAAGAATACGATACGTTTATTGGAGAGCAATATTTGAGTAAAATTGCTTTTAAAGGTGATTATCCCTATATTGCTCCTTTCCTGTATGTTTTTGATGGTAAATTTATCTACTTCCTGAGTACCAAGTATGGTAAAAAAGTAGATCTTTTAAAACAGGACCCTCAGGTTGCAGTAGAGATCGAAAATTATGAAAGTGACATGTCAAGGTACTGTTTTGTGACACTTCAGGGACAGATAAATGAGGTTGATGATGAGGGTGAAAAACTGAAAGTCAGGAAGATGTTCACTAAAATGATAAAGGATAATAATCTCTCCTGCAACATCCTGGCTGCCCTGGGACACTCCCCAGAAGATCCCCTGGAATCATTACTAAAAGAAGAACGTTCTTTTGTATGGAAACTAACTGATGTAAAGGAAATTGTGGCCCTTAAAAATTCGTGACTACATTAGTATTAACTATAAACAAGGAGAATGGTAAATATGGAAGGTTTTAATGTAAGAGAGATTCCCAAATTGATTGCTTCAGTCGTAATTGTTTTCCTCTCAGGTGCAGTGGGAAGTCTGGCCACCCTCCCCCAGATAACCACCTGGTATGCTGCCCTGGCCAAACCAAGCTGGACCCCACCTAATGATTGGTTCGGACCCATATGGTCCACCCTGTACATCTTAATTGGAATAGCCCTTTTCCTGGTGTGGAGACAGGGTTTTGACAGGCGAGATGTTAGATTCGCCATCTTAATATTTGCCGTGCAACTGGTGCTTAACGTGTTATGGTCCCTGGTGTTCTTTGGACTTCACTCCATATTAGGTGGTTTTATAATAATCTTCGTGCTCTGGATAGCCATACTGGCCAACATGATCGCCTTTTATGTTATATCCAAACCAGCCGGGCTCCTATTTATACCATACCTTATATGGGTCAGTATCGCATCCTACCTGAACTACAGTATATTACTGTTAAACTAACACCCTCTGGAGCATGAAAATGGGATACTACGATCTGAGTAAAGCAGAAAGGCAGAAGTTTGTCCTAAAAATGAAAAAAGAAATTATGGAGGATCTTGAAAGTGGTGAAACCACTGCAATCCTCCATTATTCCTCGGATAATGATGTCTACATTCGTAAAAATGTCTCCACCATTATGGGAAGGATTTACCGTGACCAGGGAATATTCAAAGAAGAGACAATCCAAGTTGCCAGTTCTCTGTTAAAAAATGATGATGAAAAAGTGAGACAAACTGCAGTGTATCTATTGGGAGAGATAGGGAAAAAAGATGCAGATATAGTTTTTCCCTACCTGGAAACTGCCCTTCGAGATCCTCATCACAAAGTCAGGAATTCCGTGATGAGTACATTAAAGGTAATGGGCCAGAAAAATCCAGAACCAACTCTTAAATTCGCAGAAGTGTTCATACATGATCCTGACCCTGAAGTAAGGCGTAAAGTGGTGCATGGAATTGAGCTAAGGGGTAGAACACACCCTGAAGATATTTTACCCCTCCTGGAGCAATTACAATATGAAGAAAATCCCCAGGTTAAAAAAATGATAATTCATGTACTTGGACAGATAAGCTACAAAAAAGGGTGTCTGGAAAAGGTGACCGCAGCCCTTAAAACATGGGATAACAGGGAAATTGTTCAGGATACTATCCCTTACATAATTGAAGTACATAAAAATTATCCTTTCAGTGATAAACCCCATAAAGAGGCTGAAAGATATTTGAAAGAAAATTTTAAGGATTATTAGATATAATCCATTATTTTCATGTTGTTATTCATACCTCATTGTGCGTATTTTTCGTAGACCTAGAAATAATTGAACTTATTTTTGAAATTTTCTAAAAAATAATAACTTTTTAGCATTTTTGGACAATCCCTCCTTTAAACATGAATTTAAAGAGAATTTTAACTTTTTTCCAAAACTGGTGCAAAACATATATATTGAATTATTGAATATATATTCACTATGGCAAGACCCCGGAGATTTAGAAGGATTTCTGAAGAACCCCAGATAAGATGTTTCAAACCTGAAAGGGAAGATCTGGATAATATTAATCCTATTGAAATATTAATAGATGAATTTGAAGCAATCAGACTAAGAGACTATCATGATATACAGCAAAAAAGATCAGCGGAAATAATGGGTGTTTCTCAGCCCACATTTCATCGTATTTTAGCTTCTGCACGGAAAAAAATAGCTGATGCCTTAATCAATGGAAATACATTGGTGATCATTGGAGAAAGCCGTGTGAATCAATATGAATGTAATGAGTGTGGATTTGAATGGCTACATCCCCACAAAGAATACGAAAAATGTCCTGATTGCGGATCTGCTAACATCCGTATCATAGAGGATGAAAAACGCTCTGAAGATCTATTAATGCAAAGAAAGTCATATGGAGGGACTGGACTTAGAGCAGGACCTCCCAAAACTTGTAAATGTCCCAATTGCGGATATGAGTCCCCAAAAGAGCGGTCAGTGCCTTGTAGTAACACTAAATGTCCTAAATGTGAAACTCCCCTCTGTGGAGTTGAATAACACTCAAAATAGATATGAGGATTATCTTAGATTAATTTAAATTGGTGGTTGAATGTCTTTCATAGAAATAAAAAACATAAACAAAACATTCAATGGAGTTAAAGTACTGAACAATTTGAACATCAATGTAGAAGAAGGGACAATTTTAGGAATTCTTGGAAAGAGTGGTTCTGGGAAATCTGTCCTTTTGAACATGTTAAGGGGAATGAAGGATTACAAACCTGATGAAGGTCAAATTATCTATAATTTGGCTGTTTGCCCTGAATGTCTCACTGTTGAACCACAATCCCTGGCCGGAAAGGAGTGTAAGTGTGGAGGAGCATTTGAAAAAAGAGGAGTTGATTTCTGGGAAGCTGACCGACACCTGTTTGCAGCTATCCGTCGCAGGATCTCCATAATGCTACAGAGAACCTTTGCATTGTATGAAGATGACACAGTGATTGATAATGTTTTAAAATCAATCGATGGACACAATGAAGAAGAAAGTACCTACATGGCTATTGATCTGATTGAATTAGCTCAGATGACCCATCGTATCACCCATATCGCCAGAGACCTTAGTGGAGGGGAAAAACAGCGAGTAGTGCTGGCCCGTCAGCTGGCCAAGGAACCCATGATATTCCTGGCAGATGAACCCACCGGTACCCTGGATCCATCCACTGCTGAACAGATCCACCAGGCACTTATTGAAGGTGTGAAAAGTCAGGGCTTAAGCATGGTTATCACTTCACACTGGCCAGAAGTTATGAGAAACCTCTCTGATCATGTGATCTGGCTGGATAAAGGTGAAATAATTGAAGAAGGGGATCCTGAAACTGTGGTTAAGAGTTTCATGGAACATGTGCCTAAACCCAAAACAAGTGAGGAATTCCAAACTGGCGGACCCATCATCAAGATGTATGATGTTAAAAAACATTACTACTCCATTGAAAGAGGTGTGATAAAAGCTGTTGATGGCATTGATCTTACTGTGGATGAAGGCGAGATATACGGCGTAGTGGGGCTCTCTGGAGCTGGTAAAACAACCTTATCCCGTATTCTGTATGGGCTTACCGAGCCCAGCAGTGGCGAAATAGAGGTTAAACTTGGAGATAACTGGATTGACATGACTGAAAAGGGTATCCTGGGTCGTGGTCGGGTCAAACCATATCTTGGAATCCTTCACCAGGAGTACAGTCTTTATCCTCACCGTAATGTCCTGGGAAATTTAACTGAAGCCATTAGCCTGGAACTGCCAGCAGAATTTGCCAAAATGAAAGCATTATATGTTTTGAATGCTGTTGGATTCTCAGAAGACTATGCAGAAAGTATCCTCCACAAATACCACGATGAACTCAGTGGAGGAGAACGTCACCGGGTGGCCCTGGCCCAGGTACTTATTAAGGAACCTAACATTGTGATCCTGGATGAACCCACCGGTACCATGGATCCTATAACCAGGGTTCAGGTTACAGATTCCATTAAAAAAGCACGCAAAGAGCTTGACCAAACCTTTGTTATTATCAGCCACGACATGGACTTTGTTCTGGATGTTTGCGACCGGGCTTCCATAATGAGAGGAGGTAAGATCCTTAAAACCGGACTCCCCAATGAAGTTGTGGATGAACTGACAATTACAGAAAAGGACAAAATGTTGAAAGAAGGCTTAAAATCCTAAAAATAACATTACGCCCATTAGGGCCGTTTTTTATTTCTTTCTATTATTTTTTTTAGATATGGTTTTCTTTGGAACATTAAATACCTAAAATTTTTTTTAAAAACAGGAATACCTAGAAAATTTTTTCTCAAAAAATCAGTTAATTTAGGGATGGTGATATGTGTGTATAAGATAGCTTTACTAGCTCTGGCAATCTTTGTGGTTGCTTTTGCAGTGATAAATGATCCTTTAAAGAAATATTAAAGAATTTTATTATAAAATTCTTTTCTTTATGCCTTTTTACTAATATTTTCCAATCTTTTCTGTACTTTATCGCTTTTTAATTCCCTGAGTGCATCTTTAGCTATCCACTTTGCACTTTTAGAATCAATTTTAAGGATCTCTTCAGCAATTACAATGGTTTTTCTATTAAGATCCCGGTTTCTTTTCCCAATATGCCTTAAAGCCCAGTTTACCGCTTTTTTAACGTAATTCCGGTCATCAGTTGATTCCCTGATTATCAAGGGGAAAAATTGCTCGAATTTTTCATCAGGGGCTTTTTTATCATGCACTGCCAAAACAGCGATTAAAGTAAAAGCAGCCCTTTTTGTGAACTCTTCATGGTACTGGCTCCACTCGAATATCTTCTGATATGCGAAAGGTGTCATACGGAACAGTTTCATGCAACACTGGTCACATATCTCCCAGAAATCAAAATCAACCGCCCATTCATCCATCTGTTCAGAAGTCACCAGATTAGGGTCTTCTATCATGCATGCGAGGATCCGTGTCTCCCTGTAACCTTCTTCCCAGAGTTTAAGAGCCAGTTCATGGTTTTTCCCAGTGTTTTTGGCTATTCGTCGCAACTCAGGTATTCTCACAGCATATACCTTTTTTGGATTAATCCCAAACCGGGCCATTCCCTCCACATCCTCTGGGTTGGAGAGTGATTCCAGCTCTTGGATTATTTCTTCAAATTTCATTTGGACCTCTAAATCATATTAACCTTAAAATATAAATAAATAGTTGAAAAGTATTCAAAAATGATAATGCAACATTTCCCAATAGATATAAATCCTTTCTAATCGAAACTCCACAAATTTGTGCCAATTATATTATATATTAATTATATGAACTAATTTCAAAATCACAGATAACATGAATTTGCAGGGGACCAGATAAATGCTTGAAAATTTACAGGATAATCAGAAACTGATCCTTCTTGTAATTTCACTGGCCAGTTTCATGTCATTTTTGGATATATCCATTGTAAACGTTTCCCTGCCCACCATGGCCAAATACTTCGGTGTGACCACAAGCGATGTTCTATGGACCATCCTGATATACATAATTGTTTTAGGTAGTTTTTTAATAGTTTTCGGTAAATTAGCCCAGCAGAAGGGTTTTAAAAAGGTTTTTCTCACTGGATTTTTCATTTTCATTGTTGGATCCAGTTTAAGTGGTATTTCCACCCAGTTTCATGAATTAATAGTTTTCAGACTACTGCAGGCTTTTGGCGCAGCCATGTTCTCTGCCATTACCTCAGCCATGGTCTTACAATACCTTCCTGAAAACAAACGAGGCAGGAATCTGGGAATTGTAACCACCATAGGATCATTGGGGCTGGCTTTAGGCCCATTACTAGGGGGTTTCATCACAGAATACATAAATTTCCACTGGATATTCTTTATAAATGTCCCCATAGGAATTATAGGCATGATTTTGGGACATACCACGCTCCATGAGACTGAGAAACATGAAGGGTCTCTTGATCTTTTGGGGGTGGCCATGTTTTTCATAGCCCAGAGCACTCTTATTTTTGCACTTAACAAGGGACTGGATTATGGTTGGACTTCTGCAATTATCCTTGGCAGCATTATCTGTTCGGTTATCTTCTGGGTTCTTTTCATTTTCCAGGAATCAAGAACTGCTGAACCTCTGATTAATCTTAACTTCCTGAAGATGAGGGAGATTGCCCTGGCTAACGGTGCCAATGTCTTTTCCAACATGCCATTTGCAGGGGCAGTGGTTCTCCTGCCCTTCTACTTTGAAGTGGTGAAGGGTATGAGTACCAGTCATTCTGGTTTGATGCTTACCATTATGCCAATTGCTATTTTTATTGTAGGACCCCTGGCCGGCACCTTTTCTGATAAAATCGCACCTAACCGAGTCACTCTAATGGGAGCGGCGATTGGAATCATCGGATGTCTGGTTTTATCCACTTTCAACCCTTCAAGTAGCCTCATCTATATATCCATTGGCCTTCTGATTTTAGGAGCCTCAGTGGCAACTTTCAATCCACCTAACACCAAATTCATTCTCTCAGAAAGTCCTTCCAAGTACAGGGGAATCGCATCTGGCCTGGTTAACACTTCCAATATGATAGGTAATGGTTTCGGAACTGGAATTCTAGGTACAGTGGCAGCTATGGTTATTTATAATACTGTGGGCCCCAGCACCAGTGATAAATTAACACCGATTTTGGTTTCTCAGGGATTGCACAACGCATTTCTGGTGGGTGCAGTGGCCATGGGAATAGCATTGATTCTGATTGCTATGACCAAATATAAAAAAGAAATTAAATAGGGAATCATTTCGGATATTTAATTAACTAGTTGATTAGGTCATTCATTAACTCTCTTATTAAACTCCTGATTGGTCATTGATCATATTGGTTACATAATTCTGGTTTTAGTGATAACTTATAACAATTTTTGATACCTTTGATAAGGTTCAAACACTTATAATTTACTGGACTATATGAACAGGATTAAAACCGTGATGGATATCACACTAAGGGTCGTGCTCAGAAATATGCAGGCTGCGGTTGCTTTTACATCCAGTTGGTAGTTTATAGCCAGTACCAGGCTTAACATGGCAGAGGGCATACCCGCCTCCACAATAGCTACTGTCCGGTCCAGACCGGACAACCCCACCAATCCCACTATGACCATGGCAATCATGGGAGAAATGATTAATTTAAGTACTGAAACGAATGAGGCAACATCAAAATATTCTTTAATACCCTTAAATTCCAGTGAAAGACCTAATGATATCATTATTATGGGTATGGCAGCGCCACTCAGGTAGTCAAGGGTGCTGGTGATGACAGATCCCAGTGGAAGATGTATCAAGTTGGCAAGAACTCCACAGATAACTGCCAATAAGGGTGGAAACAGAATTGACCTTTTTATTATGTCCCGATAACTTCCACCGTATAAAATTAAAAAGAATATTCCCAATGCAATGAAAAGCATGGTGTTACCCACATCACAGAATACTGCTCTCACAAGTCCTTCAGTCCCAAAAACACCCAATGTAACCGGATATCCTAAAAATCCGGAGTTAGATAGGGTGGATGTTGCCACCACTCCCCATCGGGTTTTAGAGGAGTAACCCCTGAAGCGAGAAAATAGGTAAGCAACAATTCCAGATAGTATACCCAATATGATAATGGTAAGAGTGATGGTTCCAAAAGTTTCTATATTGGATAAATCAGCATGATACATGGCCAAAAAGATTAATGCTGGAATAGCAATGTATACCACAATCTTATTGAGAGTCTGAGTATCTTCTGCCTTTAAAAAATCGAATCTACGGCATATATAGCCAATAATAATCATCAATACAATGGCGAGAATCGTTTCATATGAATTCATGGTTTGATTATATATTTTGCTTTTAAATTTAATTTAACTAAAAAAAATCAGGCTGCATTTTTACCAAGTATCAATTTTTTTGCTTTTTGAGGAAATATAATGTGTTTTATTTGTCCAAATCCTCTTTAAAATTACCCTATTAATAATCCAAACCAATAATATTTCCTACAGCCAAAATTTTTTTTATAAAATTAGTGAATCGTCATCCTCATAACATGGTGGGATGTTTAATGAGAAACAGCAATTCCCAGCATGACTCTGGAGAACCAATCACTATCCCCCTTTATTTAACATCTTTTCATGAAATAAAGTGAAATTCGTGATTTTCGAAAAGAATAAATTTGATTCTTAATATGCCGGAAGTATATTTCCGCAATGTATTTCCGTCCAAAACTTTATTTACACCTTACTTAAAATTTTTAATATAAAAGTAATACCACATTAGTATTACATATAATAAAAGCCTAATACTACATTTTTGCAAATTAGGTGGGGGGGTGAATTAATGCAGAATAAGCAGATTTTATGGTTGAGTATTATAGTTATTATAGTTATAGCTGCTTGTGCGATCTATTTTTTCGGTGGAGGTAGTAATACTAGTTTTCAAAGTAGTTATATTGATAATCCCACAGCACCCACTGTAACGGGTTTTGAGGTTTACCAAGTACCCAATATGGCAGAACCACGGGCCAGGACTCCTTATAAAGACGAAGTATTTGGTACCTATGTTGTCCGTGTAACCGATAGAACAACTGATCTGGCTGCAGATGATGAATCAAATGGAATGAAAAACGAATATTCAAGGGTTCAATCCTTTAACTCCAACGGAGAATATATTCTTGTTAGAGGCACGGAAAGTACCTGGTATATTTATGATGCTGAAACTTTAAAACCCATCCAGAGCAACATTCCTGTGCGTGATGAGCCCCGTTGGGATGTTAACGACCCTAACAAATTGTATTATAATGAAGAAACTAAGCTGATGGTTTACGATGTGCAGTCTCAACAATCAAGTGTGGTACATGATTTTGCAGATGATCTGCCTGAAGAAGATTTAGCAGCAGTCTGGTCCAGATACGAAGGAAGCCCCTCCATGGATGGCCGTTACTGGGGATTAATGGCCCAAGATGAGGAAGGAAACGTCCATGCTTACCTGGTGTACGATCAAGACCAGGATCAGGTAATCGCCAAAAAAGAAATCAACAGTGATGTGATAGACGCAGTTACCATCAGCCCACTCGGAAACTACTTCCTGGCCTGCGATGATAATCGAGGAATGGTTGTCTATGATCGCCAACTAACAAAAGAAGTAGCCGTCATTCCCAATGTGGGCCATGTTGATGCTGCTCTTGATGCTCAGAATAAAGAAGTCATCGTTTATCAGGATACCGGGAATGATACAATTGCCATGGCAGACCTTGAAACTGGCGAAGTAACAAGCCTCTGGCCAATTGACTTCAGCCATGCCCCTCTAGGTTTCCACATATCAGGACGTGCATTAAACAAGCCGGGTTGGGCGCTTATATCCTGTTATGGTGCTGGATCTGAATGTTTCACTTGGATGGACAATCAGATATTCGCCATCGAACTTAAACCGAATGGAACTGTGGCCCGTTTAGCACATCACCACTCAGTATACAATGAAGGAGTAGAACAGGATTACTGGGCTGAACCACAGGCCAGTGTTAACCAGGACTTCACCAAGATTCTCTTCACCAGTAACTGGGGTCGTACTGGAACCGATGAAGTTGACATGTACATGATCGAACTTCCCCAAAACTGGATGGATAACCTGTAACCTATGGATCTCCAAACTTATCCCAGATGAAATAGAAATAAATTCAGATCAGGTGGATTTAATGAAAAATAAACATATAATCTGGATTATACTGGCTGCGGCTTTAATAATAATCTTAGGAACATATTTATACACTGTAAATCCGGGAACCTCTGATGAAAACGATACAAGTGGAACTTCATATACTTCCACTTCACCATCACCTTCAAATCCGGTTCGTCTAATCTTCATCCACCATTCAGTGGGAGAAAGCTGGTTATCGGATGAAGAAGGTGGCCTTGGAATTGCTCTTCGTGACAATAACTACTTTGTAAGTGACACCTACTACGGCTGGGGGCCAGATGACATTGGCGATAGCACTGATATTGGAAACTGGTGGGACTGGTTCCGAGGCCCAGAAAGTTCCAACATCCTGAATGCATTATACGAAGAAAGCAGTCAGAATAGTGATTATTCTCGTCTTTCAACTAATCCTGGTGGAGAAAATGAGATCATTGTATTCAAATCCTGTTATCCCAATTCAGATCTGAGAGGTGACCCTGATGATCCAGTGCCCTCTATTGATAATAATCCTTTAAAAAGCCAAGATTATAATTCAGAATACCATACCGTGGCAAATGCTAAAGGAATTTACATTGATCTTCTAGAATACTTTAAAACCCGCCAGGACAAACTTTTTATAGTTGTAACAGCCCCACCACTGAGTGAACCTGCCAATGCAGATAATGCCCGTGTTTTTAATCAGTGGTTGGTGAATGATTGGTTAAAAGATTATCCCTATGATAATGTGGCAGTTTTCGATTATTACAGTATTTTAACCAATGGAGGAAACAAACTGGCCTATTCAAGTGGGGATGATTATCCCAATGCTGAAGGCCAGCAAAAAGCAACCGAAGAGTTCGTTAATTTCCTAAATAATGCTTATAACCAGTGGAAAAATGGATAGGGAGTTATTTATATCCATATATTTGATATCCAATATTTATTTCCCTAGGGGGAGGGATATATAGGACAATAAAAAAAGAGATGGGATGTGTTATTTTATAACCATTATGGTTTCATCTGCATCTACAGTGTCTCCTTCTTCCACGAAGATCTCCTGAACTATGCCTGATTCTGGGGCGTGAATATCGTTTTCCATTTTCATGGCTTCCAGAACAGCGACCACATCTCCTTCTTTGACATTATCTCCTTCTGTAACCTTAAGTTTGAGGATCATTCCCTGCATGGTGGTGGTTACTCCACCTTCCACTGGACCTGATGGTTTATTTCCTTCGGCAGGTTCTATTTCCAGATAACCTGTAGGGACTACTCTTACCTGGAAGCTTTCCCCGTCCACATCCACTTGATACTCGGTTGGTATGGAAGCAGGTGATTCAGCAGGTGATTCAGTTTTAGGTGGTGTTAGTGGTTCTTCTTCTACTTCTCCCCTCAGGAATTTTGGTGCCACAGCAGGGTAAAGAGCATAAGTCAGAACATCTTCCTCTTTTTTGATGATGCCCATTTCTTCTCCTTCTTTTCGGAATTTATCCAGTTCTGGTTCTAAGAGATCTGCTGGGCGGCAGGTTATGGGTTCCTCATCTCCAATGATTTTATGGGCAATTTCTGAGTCAATAGGGGCAGGTGGCCTTCCATAGAACCCTTTCACGTAATCTTTAACTTCTTTGGAGGGGTTTTTGTATCTTTCTTTCCCCAGTACGTTCATCACTGCCTGAATACCTACGATCTGACTGGTGGGAGTTACCAGTGGTGGGTAACCCAGGTCTTTCCTGACCCTGGGCACCTCTGCCAGCACATCCTCGTAACGGTCCAGGGCATTTTGCTGTTTTAACTGGGAAACAAAGTTAGAAAGCATTCCTCCTGGTATCTGATAGAGGAGTACATCGGTATCCACCCTTTCAGTGATGGGGTCCAGTATGCCACTGTATTTTTTCCGTATCTCCTCGAAATATTTCTTGATCTGAGTTAATAGTTTCAAATCCAGTCCAGTGTCATAGGGTGTTTCTTTGAGGGCTGCCACTACACTTTCAGTTGGGGGTTGGGATGCACCCCATGCTAATGGTGAAATGGCAGTGTCCAATAGGTCAACACCTGCCTGACAGGCTGCATAATAACTCATAGGAGTCATACCACTTGTACAGTGGCAGTGTAAGTTGATTAGGAGGTCAGTTTCATCTTTAAGAACTTTAACTAATTCATAAGTGTCATGCGGGGAGATGAGTCCTGCCATGTCCTTTATGGCTAATGAATCACATTCTAATGCTTCCAGTTCCTTGGCGAGTTCCACATATTTTTCCAGAGTGTGGTATGGGCTGGTGGTGTAGCTTATAGTGGCTTGTACATGGGCATCCTGTTCTTTGGCTACTTTTATGGATAGTTCCATGTTTCTAACGTCATTTAAAGCATCAAATATTCTGAAAACATCCACTCCATTAGTATAAGCCTTTTCCACGAATTCTCGCACCACATCATCCGGGTAGTGCTTGTAACCCACCAGGTTCTGTCCCCTGAGGAGCATCTGCAGAGGAGTCTTTTTCACTGCTTCTTTCAGGCTGCGTAGTCTTTCCCAGGGATCTTCATTAAGGTAACGGATACAACTGTCAAAGGTGGCCCCTCCCCAGGATTCCAGAGAGAAATAGCCCACCTTATCCATTTTCTCAGCAATGGGCAACATATCTCTTGTTCTCATCCTCGTAGCCAGGAGTGACTGATGCGCATCTCGGTAAGCGGTTTCAATTAGCCTTATCTTTGTCATGGTGACCCTCACACATTGTATAAACTAGTCATAAATAGAATAATTGATTTCCTTATATAGATAGTGTGAACTTCCTTATATCCTTACCCTTAAGCAAAGGCGAAGAAGATAAAAATTTTTTAATATCCCTAGTATTTGTTGATAATAATCCTGGATGCTTATTTTAATTTATAATATTAATAGTTATGAAATTAATATATTAAATATTAAATATAGACTGATAATTCTATTTAAATCCAGATTATTATTAATTTTAAACTAAATAAATCTTTATATTATAAATAAAAAGAAAAAGAATAGCTTAATAAATTTTTAATAGCAAGAATTATGTATTATTATAAAATAATGAATACTATTTTATATTATCCGCATAGATTTAATAATAAAATGAGTTAGGGTGAAGCGTTATGACAGATAAAGTAGCATTGTGTGTTGGGATAAACAATTTCAAAAACTTCCCTTCAGCAGCATTAAGGGGTTGTGTGAATGATGTCAATGATATGGAAAAAATTTTAAAGGATTTGTTGGGATTTCAGGCCCAAGAAGTAGTTAAACTCATAGATTCAGAGGCAACCAAGACCCGGATAATGAATGATCTTAAAAAAATAGTGGAGGGGGCTAAATCAGGCAGATATGATCATGTGGTGTTTAGTATGTCCAGTCATGGGACTCAAGTACCAGATCTGAGTGGAGATGAACCAGATCGTGTCGATGAGGCCTTTTGCCCCTATGATCTAGCCCAAAGTGGTGATGATTGGGATCCCGAACACATAATCGTGGACGATGAACTTCGTGATCTTTTTATACAACTACCGGGAGATGTGCTTCTAGAGGTCTTCCTTGATACTTGCCACAGTGGAACTGGACTTAAAGCCATAGATCTCATATGGGATCGTCAAACCAGATACATACCCCCACCATCCATGGAAGGCTTCCAAAAAATGGAGGGGAAAAGACAAAGGGGACTAAATAAATCTATGTTGGAGAAGGGGAGGCATGAACATATCTTATGGGCAGCATGCCGAGCTGACCAGACCAGTGCAGATGCCAATATAGATGGAGACTGGCATGGGGCATTCACCTACTATTTCTGCAAGGAAATGAAGGCCAGCCAGAACGAACTTACCCGCAATGAAATCTTGGAAAAAGTCAGGAACGACCTTCAGGAAGGCAATTATACTCAGATACCTCAGTTGGAGTGTGAGGCTACGGTTAGGAATAAAAAAATGATATAAATTTCTTTTTTGTTTTAAAAAAATTAGAATGAATACAGAATGGGAAGAATAGATTATGTTTTATCTTTCCCTTTCACCCTCAATAAACTCTTCCACCATCTGCACAGCCGCATCATCTGTGAACTGTTCAGGTGGGTGTTTCATGGTGTAGGCACTGATGGATGTGAGTTGTCCTCCGATACCCCTTTCCAGGGCTAATTTACAACAGCGAACGGCATCTATCACGCATCCTGCAGAGTTGGGGGAGTCTTCCACACTTAGACGGAGTTCTATGTTCATGGGAACGTCTCCAAAGGTTTTACCCTCCATTCTAAGGAAGCATAATTTGTTGTCCTTCTGCCAGGGCACGTAATCTGAGGGTCCGATGTGGATGTTTTCAGGATCCATCCTTTCTCCCAGAACTGATTGAACAGCCTCGGTTTTGGATTCTTTTTTGGAGTCCAGCCGGTTACGGTTGAGCATGTTCAGGAAATCTGTGTTTCCTCCAGTGTTAAGTTGATAAGTACGTTCCAGTTCAACTCCTCGCTCTCTAAAGAGGTTAGCCAATGTTCGATGAGTTATGGTGGCTCCGATCTGGGCTTTGATATCATCTCCCACCATTGGGATTCCTTTTTCTTCAAAACGAGCTGCCCATTTTCCGTCACTGACTATGAATACTGGCATGCAGTTGATGAAGGCACAACCTGCCTCTAGGGCGCATTCTGCGTAGAACCTGACCGCTTTCTCAGATCCTACGGGTAGGTAATTTAAGAGAATTTCTGTCCCAGTTTCCTGGAGTATCTTCACAATTTCTCCTTTAGTTTTTTCTGGTTCTTTTGAAATAACAAAAGTATGATCTTCAGGGTAATCAGCCATATGGGGTGCTACCCCATCCAGGAGGCAGCCCATTTCGACTTTAACTCCCTTTGGCTTGATATCTGGACAGAAAATAGTAGTGCAGTTTGGCTGTGCATATATGGCTTCGTTCACATCCATACCTACTTTACGTGCGTCAATGTCAAATGCTACCACAATATCTATGTCAGATGGTTTGTATCCTCCGATTTCCCAGTGCATGAGGCCGATGGCATCATCTGGCTTTTTGTTTTCGTAGTAATAAATACCCTGGATCAGTGAACTGGCACAATTGCCCATACCAATTATCGCTATCCTTATCTTTTCCAATTTAACACCTTCTAAAAACACAAATATCAACGCTAATTAGGATTGGTTGATATTATGATAAAATCAATATCCTCGTTTCATGTTTCATAAGCTTAATTAACTTCTTCTGAGTGTAAAGTTAGCCTGATCTACTATTAAATGTTTCGCACAATCATCTATTAAATGTTTCCCACAAGAGGCTACCACTGTATTATTATTTAGACCTTTAAAATATTAATTATTAAATCCTTAAAATACCATTAAACACTTTAAAATATTATTAAATCCTTAAAATACCATTAAACACTTTAAAATATTATTAAACCATGTTTTCAATGGCCAATAATCCCATATCTCCCGCAATGGTTAATCCAATGCTCCACAAAATAATTCCTATGCTCATCCATAAAAGTAGACGTTCTTTTTCAGCTCCCAGTGCAATGCCAACTGCTGCACCCAGTGGTGCGCCAAAAAGTAGGGGTGATAACAATCCCAAGCCTACTGGCCCATATTTATTCCAAATTTTATACAATCTACTTTCCTTGAGAGATTTTTCATCTCCATATTTCCACTTTAGGAGTCTGTTCCTTAAGTTATCCCCTAATATGGTTACCAAAGCTGCGGATAGTATTGCACCTGCAGCAGATACAGTGGCAATAAGTATTGGGTTAACTTTCATAACAAATCCTAAGGGTATTGCCAGCCATAATTCAACTACACTGGCTACAAAGATTATGAAAATAGATTCCAGGCTCATGATGTCACGAATATGGTCTTTTAATCATATAAATCATGCAAAAAAAGAAGATTGGTGGAGGATAAATCTTTTAAAGTTTGGTAATTTATTTTATCCCTCTTTCTGTTCTGTTTCAGTGCCACGTTGGCAGTAAAAGTTGTACATAACCCCTATTTCGTATTTTTGGGCAAGGGGGCATGTTGGACATAGACATCCCATCTCCATGGTAATGCAACCACCACTTTTCCCGGTGATGCAGAATACATTCTCTTGTTTGTCCTTGGCACAATCAGTGTAGCTGGGGCAGATGGGACAGACACAATCTGCTCCTAATTCTTTAAGCTTCTTTGCGTATTCTTCATCACTCAATTGACTCAGTTCTTCTGTTAATTTTTCAAATTTATCCATTTAATCACCTTTAAATTACTGATATGGCCAGGAATGCGAATATCCACCATAATATGACCAAGATGCTACAGGATATAAGGGGCAACTTCCCAAAACTAGCTTTGGATGTCTTAGAACCAACTAGCCATGTCATTATGATAATTATAATCAGAATTAAACTGTTAACCATTCCCAATATGTTTAAAGGATTGGCATATACCACCAAAGCCCAAACTACAGTGGCTATAATTGTTCCATACCATAATACTGGCTTTATGACCCCCCAAACTTGTAGCATGACTTTGGTCATTTCTTCAGACTTTCTGGACTTCACCAGGAGAGTGAAAAGGACCATAAGACTTCCTAATGCAAGAATGATTCCTACAAACTCTAAAAAGAGAGTGGAAATTGGTTTAGCAAAGAATTCTTCTTTAAGGAGCGGTAAAGTAAACAGGGCAGTTATGGCTTCGTTGGCAGGGAATGCCTCTATTTTACCAATTGCTAATGAGTATTTTCCCTGGTTCTGGGAGTTGAATATCTTAATGTTATATGTTCCTGCAGGAACTTCAAGGGTGGCTTCCGGACCTTTAAGATAATAATCCCCTCCAAATTCTTCGAAGTAAGGAGTCCAGGTGGAATTCGTGCCATTTAAATACATCACAGTATTTCCTGAAGCGTCGGTGACCTCTGCTGAGACCAGTTCACCACCTTGCCCTGGGCTGGTGGGCACCAGCAGGTTCACATACAACTGAAAAGATGTATCAGAGTTTATTTGATAATAAACTGGTTCCCCCTTTAACTGCCCGTAAAATGCCTGAGATATTTCAGGGTTATCCACGATGATTGGGTTTTCAATAGAAACAGCAGTTCCAGTGTCCAGTCGAGGTTGATGGGCGCTTAATGTTTCTAGGGATAAAAATAAGATTAAAACAAACAAGATAATTAAACCCAAATTCTTTGCTTTAGATACCATTAATCATTGTTTATATGTAATTGGAATATAATAAATTTTCTTTTGATATGCAATTTAAACACCAAATAAGTTCAAAAGAAAAAAAATAGATAAGATATGAGAGTGAAGCCTTCAGAAATGGAGGTTTTATCGGAGGTAGTTAAAAATGGATTTCTGAAGGCTTATAACCAAAGTGGTTACCGTGTATTTTTCATGATATTTTGCCGTCCATAAGATTTATCTTCCTATCGGCCATTTCTGCCACGTAAGGTTCGTGTGTTACCAGTATCAGTGTGACGTTTTCTTTTTGATGTATTTCACGCAGTATTTTCAGGATTATGTCTCCAGTTTTGGAGTCCAAAGATCCAGTGGGTTCATCTGCCAGTATTATGGAGGGATGGTTAACCAGAGCCCGTCCTATGGCTACTCTTTGTCTTTCTCCCCCAGAAAGTTTGGTGGGGAGATGATCTATTCTGTGTCCCATATTAAGGGATTCTAAGATTTTGTTTGCTCTTTTAACCATTTCTTCATCGGCAACGTCCGTTTCCAGCATTGGAATTTGAACATTTTCGGATACTGTAAGGTTGGGTATTAAATTGTGGAACTGGAAAATGAAACCAATCTCTTTTGATCGAAACTGGCTGAAATCCTCTTTTTCCATCAGATTATAACCAGCCACATGTATGGAACCTTCATCTGCCCTGTCCAGAGCTCCAATCATGTTCAGGAGAGTTGATTTTCCGGAACCTGAAGGTCCCATTAAGGAAACAAACTCTCCTTTTTTGATTTCAAGGTTAATACCATTTAATGCCATGGTCTGGCCATGATCATAGCCTTTTTTAAGGTTTTTGATTTCTATTATGTTGGATTCATTATTCATAGCGCAACGCCTCGGTTGGTGATAGTTTGGAAGCTCGGTATGCTGGATAGATTCCACCTATTATACCCAAAAGTATCGCAACTAAAAATGCTTCCAGGAATAGGATAGGTGAGAATGCCGGTTGAATTCCGGGTATAATCTGCGCCATGCTTATTATTTCCACAACACCCACACCTATGACTATACCCACAATAGCAGCCAGTAATGATAAAACCACAGATTCTCCTATTATCATGGTTAATATTCTTTTACTAGTCCATCCTACAGCTTTTAACACACCTATCTCTCTTGTTCTTTCCACAACCGATTTAACCATGGTCACCACCACCACAATACTGCCTATCAGCAGGGTTAAGAGTGTGACAGCCCACGAAGCTGATTCAATAACTTCAAGGCCGTTATTCATCCTGTCCATTCCTGAAAGGGATGTTGAAGTGGTTAGTTCATTTGAATATGTGTCTTCGATTGTTTCGGCCAGGCTGGTGGCATCGGTGCCATTACTGGCCTTCACCAGAATCAGTGAAACCATTCCTGTATTTCCAGTGAGATTTTGAAGTTTATCCAGGGACATGACCACTCCGCTATCATCCTGGAAGTTACCAGTCTCATAGATTCCTACAATGGTGAATGTCTGGTTGGAGATGGTTATGGTGTCTCCTATGGTTTTATTCAAGCTTCCAGCAGCCATTTCCCCTATAATGACTTCATTTTCACTGGAAAATGCTGTACCATTGGTTATTACAATGTCATCCAGGCTTAAATCGCTGCTGTCAATTCCAATCACACTGTACATCATTTGTAAAGCACCTTGACCACCCTGGCCCATGTTCCCATCAGAATCACTGGTTGTACTGCTACTGGTTGTACTGCTGGTACTGTTACTGGTGTCATTTAAGTCAACGTTTGTTCTCAGAACTCCAACTGCCTTACTGACTCCTGATATTTGCTGGATCTCAGTAACTTTAGTTTCATTTATAAGTTGCTGACCACCAGGACTACTACCCCCTCCAGGAGCTCCTCCCTGACCACCACCCCCTCCGGTGGTACCATAAACAACTGAAAAATCAGCTGCATCTGCTGTAAGTGCATTCTGGGTTGATTCTGCCAGATCATTGGTCACCAGACCTAAACCCAATATGGTGGCTACTCCTATTGCTATTCCCAGGATTGCAAGTGAACTTCTGGTTTTGTTTCTTGTGATGTTTTTTAAAAGTAAACTTCTAAATTTCATGCCCTATAGTCTAAAATACGCTTTAAAAATAGTTTTTCCCAAATGATACCAGAGTTATACCAATTCTATTCATATTTAACCCTGTTTTTATGTTTTTTTTAGGAAAATTAATAACTGTTCCTCAAAGTGTATGGGCTTTAATTCTGATTAAAACATGTTAAAAATGGAATAGGTTAATTAAACATTGGTTAACTTTATTATTATATTTTTAAACATTTTTAAGATATATCACATCACTCTCATTGCTTAAAAAATAAATAAGATAAAGAAAAAGAAAAAAATGGAAGGTTTATTTACTGGATGTTGTGTTTTTATTAGCCTTTACTTCTTTTATTTTGGTATCAATAGTCTGTTTGGCTTTTTCATCATCTTTTAAAATTTCCGAAATACCGGCAATGGAGCTTAAAATTCCAGTTGCCTCTATAGGTAAGAAAAGTTTGGTAGCCTGACCATCAGCAATTTTTTGTAGAGATTCAAGATATTTGATGGCAATTAAATCATTGGTAGGTTTTCCTTCGTGTATAGCTCCATAAACACTAAGAATCGCCTGTGCTTCACCTTCTGCAATGGCAACCTCCTGATATTTATCAGCATCTGCCACCTTCATAATGGCTTCGGCTTTACCTTCAGCCTCTAAAATAGCTGCCTGTTTATCACCCTCAGCTCTCTTAATTTCGGATTGTTTATAACCCTCAGCTTCCAGCACAGCCGCCCTTTTCATTCTTTCGGCCTTCATCTGTTTAGACATGGCTTCCACTATATCTTTAGGAGGTTCTATCCGCTGTATTTCCACCCTAACAACTTTACTACCCCATTTATCAGTGGCCTCATCTAAAACTTCCCTGAGCTGGGTGTTGATCATCTCCCGTGAAGTTAAGGTCTGATCAAGTTCCAGATCGCCTATTATGTTCCTTAAATTGGTTTGTGCCAGCTTGGTAATGGCCTGATAGAAGTTGACAACGTTGTAAACTGCATTGAAGGGATCTACTACTTCATAGAAGATAACACAGTCCACAATAACCACGGTGTTATCCTTGGTGATAACCTCCTGTGGAGGTACATCCACTACTTGTTCTCTTAAATCCACTTTTCTAATGGTTTCAATGAAAGGCATAATGACAACCAGCCCACTTCCCACAGTTCGCTGGTATTTACCCAACCTTTCCACAACTCCCTTCTCGTAAGGTCTTAAAATTTTCACTCCTTTAAGGGCAAGTACCAGTAGAACCAGTAAAATTATTCCAACCGTAATTATGTCCATATGTATCCTCCTAATCAATTATTTTATTTTTTTAATCTAGTGGCATCTTATGGTTTTCATGGTTTATAAATCATATTTTATAGATAATTTATATTACTATGTTAACCAGAATTTACTATTCATCCTCCACAGGCACAACATGGAGTTTAACACTTTCAACCTTCTTTACAAGAATTCTGCTATCTTTTTCTATCTTTATGGGGGATATGGCTCTCCACACATCACCGTCAACTTTGACCACTCCTCCAGTATCGGGTAGAACATCTTCCATGACTATTCCCTGTTTACCTACCAGTCGGTCGGACACGGCTTTTCTAGGTGGTTCTTTAGTGATTTTCTGGGCCAGGGGCCGAGATACAGCTATAAGAATAACTGAAATTAGAATAAATACCAATACCTGTACCATTGGGTCGAATCCCAAATAGTTCAACACCGCAGCTATGGAAGCCCCTACTCCAAACCATAGCAGGAAAAAACCAGCAGTTAACATCTCTCCAATGAAACAAAGTCCAGCTAAAACTATCCACGCCTCAATTCCTACCATCCTACTCCTCTCATATAATTTTAAACCCTTCTTTTTTCGTACAAAAAATAATTATAGAAGGAGAGTAATAAATATTTCCAAAAGATTCTTTTTTTTATTAGCACATCTAACATGCCAGACACATTATTCTATTTTGAAAAAAAATTGAAATCTAAATTTCAGATTTCGCAAAATTAGATAACTTCTCTTTTTCACCCTTAACAATTAACAAATCACCTTTAGTAAGTATAAAATCAACATCAACATTTTTAAAGGTTTTAGATCCTCTAACCAGTGCCAGTATATCAATTTCATGATCTCTAATTAACTCTCTTATGGATTTTTCTTCTGAACCACTACCAACTGTTAAGGAAGTTATTTCCATGTTATTCTGTCCATTATTTAGATCGCAAGTGATTAATTCATCCTTGGAAAAGGTTCTGAACATCTGGTAACCATCAGAACGAATTTCCATGATGAAATCATCAATTTCCTCCTTAGACAGGTTGTACTGGTCCAGCACCCTGCTGAATATTTCAATTGAGGTTTCAAATTCTTCTGGTATGACCTCATCAGCACCCATCTGGTACAAGTTCTCCATATCACGGATGTAACGCGTTCTTACAATGATGTAAATGTTTGGATTGAGTTTTTTGGCAACATCCAGGATTTTATGGGTTCCAATTGGGTCGGAGATTGCCACCACCATTATACGTGCCTCAGCAATATTAATATTTTTTAGTACGGTTTCGTGGGCAGCATCGCCAAAATGTATGGATTCTCCCTTGGATTTTTCGTTCCTAACGATTTCAGGATTTATTTCAACAACCACATAGGGTATGTTTGCTTTCGAGGCGGCTTTAGCCATGTTCTTTCCATTTATACCAAAACCAACAATTACCAGATGGTCACTTAGAACTTCTTCTGGTGGAATCTTAAAAGGATAAAATCCCTGTCTGATTCGAGGGGGTAATGGTAATTTATCAGAAAAATTGGATATGCGAGGGGCTATGGCCATGATAAATGGAGTTACAGACATGGTAATCAGAGAAACTGCTAGAAATATCTGGAAAAATTCAGTATTAATTATTCCCAGTTGAAGTCCAGTTGCAGCTAGGATAAATGAAAATTCCCCTATCTGGCTTAATATCAAACCCACTAAGATCATGACCCTGAATGATAATCCCAGAAGCCCGGCAGTTATACCAGTGATGAGTGACTTTAAAATGAGAACAGCAATGGTAATGGCTATTATCAAAAGCAAGTTTTCAGCCATGAAACTTGGATTCAGTAGCATTCCTATGGAAACAAAAAAGAAACTCATGAAGATATCCTGAAATGGTAAAACATTTCCCAGGGCCTGGTGACTGTAATCAGTGTTGGAAATGATTAAACCTGCTAGAAAAGCTCCTAATGCCGTTGATAAACCAATACTTGATGTTATCCAGGTGACTCCGAAACAGATTAAGATGATGGTTAATAGGAATAGCTCTCTGCTTTTAAACCTGGCAACATAATGTAAGAGTTCAGGTACGATCCATTTAGCACTGATGAAAGTAAATAAAATTAAACCTGCACCCATGACAATTAGTGAGGGCCAGTTGGTTGCAGTGGCATTATTGACACCAGCCAGAACTGGAGTGAAAAGGATCACCAAAACAACGGCGATATCCTGGAAAATTAAAATTCCCAGAGATATCTGCCCATGAATACTGTCCATCTGATCTTTTTCCTGGAGAAGCCGCAGAACAATAGCTGTGCTGCTGAAAGATACCAAAAATCCTATGAAAATAGATTCTGATGAGCTAAAACCTAAACTTAAACAGATCAAATATACGGCAGCTAAGGTTAGTGTAAGCTGCAGTGACCCACCAATAACCACATATCTTTTTATCTGGGAAAACTTTTCCAGGGAAAACTCTATTCCTATGGTGAAAAGTAGGAAAATCACTCCCAGATCTGCCAAAAGACTAACTTCATCTGGGGAGCTTATCAGACCCAATCCATGGGGACCAGCCAATAAACCCGTTACAAAAAATGCTAAAATAGCAGGGATTCTGATCTTACGAAATATTAAAAGGACTAAAACTGCTAATCCGATTATTATGACTACATTTTTTAATAAAGGTATTTCCATTTAATTTCTCCTTAATCACTCTTGATTTATTATTGATATTATTAAAGGTATTTTTTTGGGTTTAATTTGTTAAATCTGATTTTGTCGGACTATAAATTCAAAATTTGTTCTCCCCTATTCCCATCATTTTAAAATGATGCTAAAATTCAAGTTTACTATTAATAATTATGTATTTTATCCAAAAACCAGCATATGATAAGATTGTTATTATTAATTAAATTTTAATTAAATCAATTTCAAGTGTTAGTTTTTGTTTTTTAGATTTTAATTCCATTGTTAAATCCTCAAATAAATATATAAAGTCTAATTGACTAATTATAATATGAAAACAGGAAGTAACTGTGCTGGATGATTAGATGGTTTATCGTTTAATTGTTGCAACAATTCCAATGGAAAAAGATGTGGAAGAATTGGATGAACTTCTAAAAAGATACGAAGTACTTTCCATGTGGAGGATTAATTTATCAGGGGGGCAACTGCTTTTAAATATATTAATTCGTCGGGAAAAAACTGAAGCCATCATGAATCTTTTACAAAAGTGTTGCGCAGATATGGAAGGATTTAGAGTTATTCTTGTTCCAGTAGAAGCTTCTATACCAATGCCAGAAGATCCAGTGCGAATACTGCCAAAGGAAAAGGAAGTAGATGAAGAAGATACCTTTATTCTGGGAGAATTGGTGGATCGTCTTGGTTCAAAGGAACTGGTAGATAGGTTAAGTCGTCAGGAGATTTATGCAGACATATCTGATATTTCTCGCATTTCGAATGTTTACATTGTTATGATTATATTATCTTCATTAGTTGCTGCCATTGGCGTTTTAAATAATAACGTGGCAGTTATCATTGGAGCAATGGTTATAGCGCCTTTGTTTGGTCCTAATATGGCATTGTCACTGGCAACTGTACTTGGAGATGTTGATTTGGCTCGTGATGCCATTAAAACCAGTTTAACAGGCATTGTCACTGCACTGGTTATATCAATGGTTATTGGTTTTTTTGCCACGGTCGATACTACTGTTCCTGAACTTCTTTTGAGAACCAGGGTCGGTTTGGGAAGTGTTACCTTAGCTCTTGCTTCAGGAATTGTTGGTGCTTTGGCATTTACCAGAGGTTTTAGAACTACATTAGTTGGGGTTATGGTGGCAGTGGCTTTAATGCCCCCATTGGTTGCTTTTGGTTTGTTATTGGGTTCTGGAAATTTTTTCATGGCATCGGGAGCTCTTTTACTCTTTCTGGTGAACTTGGTATGCATTAATTTAGCAGGGATTTTAACTTTTCTTATTCAAAGAATTCATCCTATAATTCCTGAAAAAGTCCAAAGAGCTAAAAAAATGACTAATATTTCTTTAATTATATGGGTCATGTTATTGTTAATATTCGTGAACATGATTCTTTTAAGAAGAGGAGTTTTTGATGTGGTTCGTTTATAGAGTGATTATTTAATTATATCCTTATAATATCTAGAGGCTTGAGCTGATGTTCCGTTTGATAGAGATGGTTATTCCGAAAGGATTCGAAGAAGAAGTTACGGATCTACTTAAGGAATACAATGTTATTGAATTGTTGGATTTTGAAATGGAACATGAACTAATGCTGTTTAAAATCCTTATAACCACTGAAGAGAGTGAAAGTATCCTTGATCTATTGGAAAAACACTTCTCACATTTAAACAGTTTTAGAATTTACATCATCCCTGTACAGGCCTCCATACCTCGAATTGAGGAAAATATTCAGAAAGAGGGTTCTGGAGATAATGGAAAAACTGATAAAAAGGCAAGAATAAGTCGTGAAGAGTTGTATGAGAATGTCATGGCTCTTAGCAAAGCCAATAAAGTTTATTTTGTAATGGTGATTTTATCTTCATTTGTAGCCAGTATTGGTGTTTTAACTGACAATGTTGCGGTTATCATAGGTGCTATGGTGATTGCGCCTCTTTTAGGTCCGAATATGGGTTTGTCTCTTGCAACTGTTCTTAGAGATGGTGATCTTGCGTTCATTGCCCTGAAAAGTATTTTTGTGGGTATTGGTACTACTATTGTTGTTTCTGTGATCATTGGGACCCTGGTTAATTTCGATCCTTCCATTCCTGCCATAGCTTTAAGGACTGATGTTGCAATAGCTGGGATTTTACTGGCATTTGCATCCGGTATTGCTGGATCTATAGCATTCACCACAGATGTGTCTAGTGCATTGATTGGCGTTATGGTTGCAGTTGCATTACTGCCCCCTTTAGCAGTTTTTGGCCTCCTATTAGGGGCAGGGTACTATTACTTGGCAACAGGGGCCTTTTTGCTTTTTTTGGTGAATTTTGTTTGTATAAATTTAGCAGGAGTGATAACCTTTTATGTCCAGAAAATCAGACCATTACACACTTGGGAAGCTTTAAAAGCATATAAACTTACTTATTTAGCCATGGGAATATGGACTTTTCTTATTATAATTCTTTTAGTACTTATACAAGTTAGAAAAATCCTTTAATAATGAAAAGAAGGATGTGGTTTTATAATTCAAGTAGTACAATGCTTTATGATTTAAATTATTTGTGGTTCATTTAATCTATTTGGAGGAGTTTCTATGCCTAAAATAACTAAAAATAGTCTAAAAATTAGTGAAAAACTTTCAAGCGATAGTAAAAATAGTTCCGGACTGTATGGGCAGATAAAAGAAAAATTAAGCAGTGCAACAGGCACAAATAATGCATCCAATCAAAGAGACCAATCTCAAAAGGAATATAGCCATCAGTTATCAGAAGAATTGGAATTTGCCACCAAGAGTGATCCCTATGCAGTAGAGCTTGAAGAGAGATTTAGAACTGTGTCAAATGATTTAAACGATCTTGACAAAAATTTCATTGTAGAAGGTGAATATGATACTGGGAAAGAATATAATGACAAAAATATCCGGGCAACTGGTGATAATGTAAAGTTAGTTCCTGAATATAGTTATGGAGGGATGGGTATTATGAGAATAAAAGACAAAATTATTGGTAAAGAAGTTGTGGACGTCAATGCAAATTTGATTGGTAAAGTAAAGGATGTAGATGTAAATTTTGAGAACAAAACCCTGGAAGCGTTCATCATAGGGAAAGGTGGAATTTTAGAAGGTCTGGGTGGTTCTGGAAATGATATTATAGTCCCCCTTAGCATGGTCATGGCTATTGGGGATAAAATACTCATAAAAAGTGAAACCCAACTATAAATCATTCATGAGAATTAATTTACACAACTATGTACTTGTAAAAAAGGGAGATGGTTTTCACTGATTTCGTTGGCTATACCTTTTTGATAATGGTAGAGCTGTTACTCCATGGGCCACTACACTAACTAGTACGGTGATAAAGACCACTAATATGAAAGTGTCCTCTCCTGGAAATGTGGTTAATCTTTCCAGGGCGTAAAGAGTCAGCACTATTGATGCCAATCCTCTGGGACCGAACCATCCCATGAACAGTGCTGTATCCCAACTTACTTTAGTCCCGATTAAGGATATAGCCACCGGTAAAATGCGAATAATAGTTAAACTTAAAATTGAATAGAGAATGACTTGCCAAGTGATATCCGGCATAAGACCCGCGATAACTATGCCTAAAATGAAAAATACAGTTAAATTTAAAAATTGACCTTCTGTTTCTGCAAAATCCATTAATACTTTACCTGCATCTCTAGTAATGTATCCTGCTGCCAGACCACCAACAAATGCTGCGATAAAGCCACTGCCACCAATTTCATCAGCTACAATGAATGAAATTATGGCTAGGACCAGGAAAGCTATTCTCTGATACTCTGAAGTTATCCATCCTCTGTTTCGTGATTTTATAACCATCCAAGACCCTAAAAGCCCCACAGAAAGACCTGCCAGCACTCCTAATCCTATCTGTTCCAGTGCGACCTTAATGAAGTAACCAGTAGGAGAGAATGTTTCTGCAGCCATACCAATACCAATAAAAACCAGTAAAAAAGGCACAACCAACCCATCATTCAGCCCACTTTCAATCTCCAGTGCTTCACGGATTTTGAGAGGTATTCCCTTATTTTTCACCACTATCTGTCCTAAGGCAGCATCAGTAGGAGCCAAGACCACACCAATTATTGCTGCTTCCCAAAATGATAAATCAGTGAATATTAAAGTTGCAAGCACGATCCCCAGAATTATGGTTAGGATAAGTCCAATACTAAGGAGTCTTGGAGGTAAATTGTTTGTTCGAAGATCTTTTAAGGGAACACGGGACGCATCAGTAAATAAAACCAGTACCAAGGCTATTTCTGCTATTAAAAGTAATATAGTGGATACAGGTGGTTCCCGAATATCCAAATAACCTGTAAAAAGCCATCCAGCTATGATTCCAGCGAAAATAAAAACCATCTGCGGACTTATTGGCAGTTTATCAATTTTACAGGAGATTATGGCTACAATAAAAAGCATGATGAGAAAGACTAACAGTTCAATCATTTTATCTCCATTTCTATCTATACCATTCTTAGATAAAATATTTTTGTTATTTATTCTATTTTTATTATTTATTGTGAAAAGAATTATTTTGAATGCCTTTCCCGATTCGGTAAAAGGATTAAAATTACTATATTTGAAAATCAAGGCATGAAACATTCTAGAAGATAAATTGAAGTTACTTGGATTGTTTTATCATTATTTATGTATTTAATTATGAGAACCTTTTTATATTATTATAACTATAGGATATTCTATGATTAGAATATCAGACTTGGAGGCATCCATACTAGGTCTATTATATGAGGAACCACAGTACGGTTACCAACTGGAGAAGACCATTGAAGGATGGGGTATGCGCAACTGGACCCAGATCGGATTTTCATCCATTTATTATGTTTTAAAAAAGTTAGAAAAGAAGGAACTGGTCAAATCAAAGTTGGAGAAAGTGGAAGGGAAGCCTTCTCGTAAGGTGTTCACCATCACTGATCTGGGGAGGAAGACCATGAAGGAAAAACTGGTTGACCTGCTTTCATGGAATAAAAAGTTAATCAACCCCTTTGATCTGGGTCTGGCTTATATTAACTACCTAAAACCACAGGAAGTCATTGAGTGTCTGGAGAACTACACAGAATCAGCTCAGGGTAGGATTAAATTCCTGGAAAGCTCAGTCAAGACACAGGAAGAAATGGGTGCGCCCTACTATGTGATAGCACTTTTTTCAAGACCATTAGCAAGTCTCAAAACAGATATGGAATGGATCGAGGAATTCATTAAAAAAATTAAAATGGAAGAAAATCTTTAGAAGGTGGAAAAAATGGAAATAGTCGAAAAGAAACTTGGAAAAAGACAGGTTGCATACATAACCTATAAAGGGCCCTTTGATGAAATCCCGGTTCTCATGGGGGAAGTTGTGGGCTTCGTAATGGCTAAAGGACTGCAAATAATAGGCCCACCCTTTGGCGTGTATTTCAACAGTCCCCAGGAAGTACCAGTAGAAGAGCTGATGTATGAGGTAGCAATCCCCTTTGCAGGGGAAGCAGAAGAAGAAGGAAGAGTTAAGATCAAAACAGTCCCTGAACAAATGGTCCTATCAACCATATATAAAGGTCCCTACAGTGAATGTGGAACTGCAATAGGTGCCCTGGCACAATATGCCTACGAAAATGGCTATGAAATTGTAGGTCCGCTCATGGAAACCTACCTCTCCGACCCCAATGAAACCCCAGAAAGCGAATTACTAACCGAAGAATCGTTCCCGGTGATTAAAAAGTAGATTTAATCTATAAACATCCCATTTTTTTCTTTTATAGATGTTTGTGAAATAGATTAAGGAAATATTTGGAATTATTAAGGAAATATTTGCAAATTAGGGGGTTTGAACATGAACAAATACTTGAAAATGATCCTTTTCGGATTTTTAGTGTGGCTGGTGCCATTTATGGTATCTTTTTTCATATACCCACTGAAAACAGCAGGAAACCCACTATTTGAATCTATAATGCCACTGACACTTACTATTATAGTGGTGGCACTGGCTTATCTCTATTTAAAGAATATTGAAACAGGTTTCATAAAGGAGGGGGTCATGATTGGGGTTGTATGGTTTGTAATAAACATAGCCATCGATCTGGTAATGTTTTTACCTCCCATTCCCATGCAAATGACCTTAACCAACTATATGATGGATGTGGGCATCACCTACCTCATGATACCAGTTATTACCATTGGAATGGGATATCTGTTGGATTCAAAGGTTTAAAGAGATTATCATGTGAAAATAGTGGAAATTTATGGTGGGTTTGATTATGGGCAGAATACCTGATGAAGCAGCTCCTTGTGGAGTTTTTTGTGGAGCATGTCCATCTTATGGAAAAAGCTGTTTAGGCTGCGGTTCTAAGGATCACAAACAGCGTAGGAAAAGTAAGTGGGGATGCAAAATCAGGAACTGCTGCTTTCAAGAAAAAAATCTTAACTTTTGCATTGAATGTGATGAATTTCCCTGCCCATTACTGGAAAAAAAGTTGAAAAATTCTTACCCGGGTGAGGCCAGATTCAAATATCGCCATGAAATATATGATAACCTTAAAGGAATTAAGGAAAAAGGAGTAGAAAACTGGATTAAAGATCAAAAAAAGAGATTTAAATGTCCAAAGTGCGATGGACGTGTTGTATGGTATAAATATGCATGTAATGAATGTGGATACGAATATTCTCCTTAAATTGAACCTTATATGAAATTAGGTGAAATTAGGCAATTATTGTAGCTAAAATAATGCTACGCATTATTATGGAGATTTATATGATTATTGACTCACACATACACCTGCATCCAACAGAAGAAGTTGGAAAAATGGTCGTAGAAATGATTAAAGAAAAACATGGTGTGGATTATTACAGTTACGGCACACCAGATGATTATTTAAAGGACATGGAACAGGCAGGGATAGATAAGGCAGTGATGGTTAGTTTCGCCCCGGATAATCAGCTTAAAAACAACAACTTCTGGACAGTAGCCATCACCCGCCCTGGTAAAAACCAACCAGCCAAGTATCCCATGTTCATCCCATTTATCTCTGTAAGCCCCACCATGACTGGCCGCAAACCAGTAGACGAACTGGAGCACAAACTCAAATGGGGTATGAAAGGCTTAAAGATTCATCCTGTTGCCCAAAAATTCGCTCCAGATGATAAGAGGATGTGGCCAGTTTACCAGTGGCTAGTAGCCCATGATCTGCCCATAACTGCTCATTCCGGGATGAACATCGATGCTAGTTCTACCTATGGAGAACCCTATAGATGGCTGCCAGTGCTGGAAGACTTTCCGGAGTTGAAATTAGTCCTGGCTCATCTGGGTAATGGATTCTGGGATCAGACTGTGAAAATAGCTGATAAATATCCTCAGGTGATGTTTGACACTGCTATTGCCATTTCACATATCAATGCCCCTACAACCTTAGATGATGAGGAAGCTGCTGATTTAATCAGAACTATAGGTCCGGAAAGAGTGATGTTTGGCTCTGATTATCCATGGATTGACCCTAAAAAGGACATAGAACATATAAAAAATCTTCCAATATCTCAAAAAAGTAAAGAATTGATACTGGGGGAAAATGCCAGAAGATTCTTAAACTTATAAATTGAATTAAATATATTGAAATTTATTTATTAAAAACAAATACCTAATAAGGGGATGTTTCCATGAGTTCAAAAAATAGTTATTCAAGGAAAATATCATCAAAAGAAGCAGATAACAATTTTATATTCATTTTAAAAAATAAGTTATCATTTTTCCCCCCATTAGGAGAAAATTTTGTGCTAAAAGAAAAGGAATCAATACACAAAGTTAAGGTTGAGTCCTATCCGTGTACATGCAGAGGACCAGATTTACCCCATGAACATTACTTCATAAAGTGGGAAGGGCTTAAAAAAGGCGATAAACTGGAAATTAAGAGAAGCTCCTCTGGAAAAGATGAATATTATTTGGAATATTTAAATGGTGACTGAATTAAAATCCACATCACCCTGAAAGTCACTTATTTTGATATCGAGTTTTATCCTCTACATCTGCAGATTTGAAGGCTCTTTTACGCCTCAGGCATGATTCACACCAGCCACAATGTTCTTCTCCACCCATATAACAGGAGTAGCTGAGTTGCATTGGTGCTCCTATCTTATCACCAAGTTTTACAATGTTTTCTTTGTCCATGCTGATAAGGGGGGCTTCTATCTGCACATCATCCAGTGAACCAATTTCTAGAACGTGGTTGAAAGCATCTAAGAATTCTTTAGAATTATCTGGGAATGTTACTGCTTCTTCCAGGTCCCATCCAACTATGATCTTCTCTGCCCCTTCTGCCTCGGCAAAAGATAGCGCAATGGCCGTGAACACCACATTCCTACCTGGAACCCATACTTTTCGGGCAGTTTCATCACATAGTTCTTTATCATCCAGCTGGTCCGCCTCTAGTTTGGGAACTTCCCCCTCACTCGTCAAAGCAGAACCACCCAGCTGGGCTAGCCAGGGAAGTTTGATAACTGTGTGTTCCATGCCTAATTTTTCACATATGGCCTTTGAAGATTTTATTTCCATCCTGGCACTTCTTTGACCATAATCAAAGGTTATGGCGTGCACATCATAATCTTTAGCAAGTAATGAAGTAGATACTGTTGAGTCCAGGCCTCCGGAGAGGACGGATATCGCTTTTTTTCTGTTTGAATTATTCATTTTTAACACATTTTTAGAAGATCATTTATTATCCTAATTTATTATTTATGGACCTATCTATAGCTCTTTATTTAGATTTTAATCTTGTTATCCTCTCGGAGATAGATTTTTCATGTTCTTCATCAGAAATATTGGGATCTCTCAGTTCATTGAATATATTACAGGGTAGTTGGGAACATTCCCCACAATTTCTATAGGTTTTATCACCAACAGCGCAGTTGAAGATGGGGCAAATCTTTTCTGGCATTATTTCCTCTGCCCAGAAGGTTTTTCCTTTAACTTCATAACATCCAGGGCATGTTTCACCAAAAAACTGGCATTCCCCACAGACCAGCCCACATACTGCAATGCTATTCACATTTTATCCTCCCAAAAGCCCATTACTAATCAATCATCTTCCACTTTCACTTTCTGGTTAATGATTCTTATGATATCCTTTAAAGGAACTCCCATTTCCCTAGATATCTTTTTGGCATCCTCATATTCAACAGTACTGTTAATTACTTCCTTACCAATCTTAGCCACCTTAATCCGCACTGTCCTTATGTTTCCATCAAAATCAACCTCAACCGGAATTATCTCCCGATCAACAATATGCCTATGGACATATGGCATGGTTCTAACTCCAAGAGTTCCTGTTTCCCTGATTATGATTTCTGAGAGTCTATTATTCATTTTAGATTTAGTTATAACTCTTAAAAGGTGGCCTGGCCTGTTTTTCTTGGCGATAGTAGGGATTATGGTGACGTCAAGGGCGCCTTCTTCCATTAACCTGTCCATGGTGTTGCCTAAAACTTCTCCAGTAACATCATCCAAGTTAGTCTCCAGTATGGAGATTTTATCTGTGGGAATCGGTAAACTCCCTGAAACGATCCTCAGTACATTTGGAAATTCCAGATCCAGTTTTCCTGCACCATAAGCAACCTTCTGATTGGTTATTAAAGGGTAAAATTCACAGAATTCATCCACCATATTAACCAGTAAAGCCGCCCCAGTGGGAGTAGTTAATTCATAATCCACTGGGCCACCAGTCGCAGGAACATTTTTAAGTATCTCCAATGTTGCAGGGGCTGGAACACTTAGATTTCCATGTTCACTTTTAATCCTACCCCCTCCAAGTGCTGGTGGTAATCCATAAACTTTCATCTTATGAAGTCCCAGTTCATGGAATGCATAGGATGCACCCATTATGTCCGCCACGGCATCTGCCGCCCCTACCTCATGGAAATGGATTTTATCAAGATCAACTCCATGGACATGGGATTCTGCAATTGCCACTGTTTGGAAAACTTTTTTAGCAAATTCTAAAATGGTTTTTGTTACTTTTTCGTGTTCTATATTGTTTAAAATATTCAATAGATTGGTATATCCTGTGGCCTGGTGGTCAGAGCATCGGACATCAGCAAAACTGGCGGAAATTCCTGCCTTGTTGACATCAACTATTTCAACATCCACCTCACCAAAATGAGAACCATAAACTTCCATGACATCCTTAACTATCTTGTGATCTGCCCCTAAATTGATTAAAGCCCCAATTATCATATTTCCAGATATTCCAGACTGTTGAGGGTCTATTATTAGAACCATAACTTATAATCCTCCGATATTAGTATCTTCAGCTTTATTATTAATGATTATTTCCTCTTTTCCTCTGAATCCATATTAATCTGAGATTCATCCATTTTTCCTTAATTAATTGATCTGTTTTATATTATTTTACAATGACTATGTATCATTTTTTGGGTTTTTCTTGAAAATTTTATATAATTGATTTGATAATTACATTAATTGACTCGAAAACGAGGTTGACTCATAAACTATGAGGTGAAATAAATGAAAAAGAAACGGAGTATTTCGGAAAAGAAAGGTTTTATTGAGAAAATGATGGAAGATACCGCCCGAACTATTGATAATATCAGTAAAGACATTGGAAAAACCATCATTGACTACACATTTGTCCCTGGGAAAGATATTCTCGAAACTGATGAGAGCATAATCGTCCATGTGGACCTGCCAGGTATTAAAAAGAAAGACATTTATCTGGATGTCACAGAAACCAGGGTCAGGGTAAAAGCTAATTTCGACTCCGAAGAAGAAACAAACCGTGGAACCCCTCTAACTCACCATGATCGAAAATCAGGAGTTGTAAGAAGAACTGTCAGACTTCCCAAAAAGGTTATTCCCCAGGAAGCTGAAGCTAAATACGAAAACGGTGTTTTAAAGGTTGAAATTCCAAAACAGGAAAAAACTGAGAGTTTCAATGTTAAAATTAAGTAAATAGGTATATATTATACCTATTTCATTTTTCTATTTTTCGTCGTCTGTATCAGATTTCACAGGTAAATCTACCATGTGAAAAGTGTAATAACGGCTGAATCCACAGTCTCGGCATCGTATTTTAATACTGTACTCATCTACCTCTACGTCATGGATAGTGGCATCTCCACAGTTATAACAGCTGGCACTCTTTTCAAGTTTCCATTTTTTAACAGCCATTACTTTTCCTCCTTTTCTACTCCCTTTATGAGGTAGTATCTAGCTGCACCACAATTGGTGCACCATATTTTAGCTTTGTTCAAATCTATTCTTATTCTTTGAACAGCTTTTTCACCACAGTAGAAGCAAGGTACTTCTTTCTCCAGTAACCAGGTTTCAGCTCGTTCTTTATCCTCGGCTTTGTAGTTCACGATAATGCGCCGAATTGGAACCTCTAGAATAGTATATTTTTCACCTTCCATGGCTTTCATTACTGATTCTACAATTTCATCTGTTTTTTCTTCTTCCACCACACAACAAATAAGCATAGCATCATTAGCATAGTCTCTGATTAGGCTTATTGCTGATTTAGGATCTTCTTTAATGGAGAATCCCTTCCAATCTTGGGGAGACATACCTTTATATTCTAGGAGATAAAATCCAGTGATACCCGCATCAGTAAGGGCATTCATAGCTTTTCCCAGATTTTCAACTTCTACAAAGACTCTAAGATGAACTTTCAAATTAACACCCCCATCTGTTGATTTGTCCACTTATAAACCATCATAATATCCTAACAATGGCAGGATATAATTTTCCATATTATCTAAACAAGATAATTGTAATGATATTTATGGTAATATATATCTAAATAACTTATCCATAGGAAGGGTCAATGCATTGTTCCACTACAAACTTCATACAAAACAGGATTTATTCACCCCTTTATTTAGAATAAATTATTTAGCAATGCCCCACACTATAATTAATTAAAATTTATAGGTGTTTTTAATGGAAGATGAACAGATGTCCTACACTATTTATGAGTTAATGTCTGAAGTAGGGGTTGAAGTATCCCAACTGGTAGATGCGGGTTTAGAACTTCTGGCAGGAGTTGAAAGAACCAGAAAACTGGAAATAGTGCTGGAAGAACAGATCCGGAAATCATTGGAAGATATCAATGTAGTGGTGTTAATTGTGGCCGGGATCAGGGTTGAAGAAGACCTTCAAAAACATAGAATCATGGGGATCAATGTGGATGATGATCCTGCTTATCTGTACTCTGATGAGGTTATGGGCATGGCCATCGCCAACCAGATTGCTGGCACCAAGGCAATATTCAACTTTAAAAGGTATGATGAGGAGAAACCAGGGATCATTGGAACTTTAGGGCCTATGCTGGACGATGTTTTTGCTGGTCTGGTGGCCGGTTCCATGTCCAAGGTTTTTGAGG
Source organism: Methanobacterium sp. PtaB.Bin024 (assembly GCA_002067065.1). GTDB lineage: Archaea > Methanobacteriota > Methanobacteria > Methanobacteriales > Methanobacteriaceae > Methanobacterium. Next base: position 1,966 of record MVPY01000025.1, on the reverse strand, counting down.
AGTGATAATCGCCATGACGAGTTCACCAGGGAATGATACCCTTTCTGATATCGGGAAAAATGAACGTACACCCTTTAGTTGGCAGGGGTTTGTGGGACTGATATCTTTCTCCACAATATTACCCCTAAATATTCACAGCACCATTCCAGAAATGGCAAGGTTCACATTTTTATGGCCTTTGATTGGGGCTTTCATTGGAATAATTGTGGGAGGTTTTGGTTGGATAGTTTTAGATCCACTCCATCTACCCCAATTGTTATCAGCTGCACTGATTTACAGTCTGGCCATTTCTTTTACTGGTTTCCACCACCTGGACGGTCTGGTGGATTTTGGTGATGGATTAATGGCCCATGGAGATCCAGAACGTAGAATAAAGATAATGCGAGACAAAAGAATAGGAACAGGAGGCTTAGCCAATCTCATAACAGTTTCTCTGATAACTTTCACCGCCATAACTACCATACCCCCAATTTACATTCTTGCTGCGCTTTTTACATCAGAAATTGCCGCTAAACTGAGTTTAGTGAGTTGTGCAACATTTTCAAAATCTCTGGATGATGGTACGGGACAGTACTTTATAAAGAATATGAACTGGAAACTTCTGACAGTTTCTATAATTTTTACTCTCCTTTTAGGATTTCTATCCTTTGAATACATTGGAGTCATGGGAATAATAGGGGGAGTGGTTGCTGGACTTATCATGGTTTTAATAACTAGGAGAAGTTTTAAGTATGCAACTGGAGACATATTAGGAGCATCTAATGAGATAGGGCGAATGTTGTCCCTCCTGGTTATGGTTATATTCATTTCATGGGGTTTTTAAATGCAAGTTAAAGTTTTAAGATTAGATCACCGCCGAGTACGTGATGCAAGGATTACCACCCATGTATGCCTCACTGCCCGCGCACTGGGATCATCAGGAGTATTTCTAAGTGGTGATCATGATAAAAAGCTCATGGAGAATGTTCAAGACGTGGTTAAACGCTGGGGTGGCAACTTCCAGGTGGAATACCGTAAAGGATGGCAAAATATCCTGGATGAATGGAAAAAAGGAGGTGGGGAGATAGTCCACCTAACCATGTATGGAGAGCCAGTTCAAGAGGTAACCCCCAAAATCAGGGCCTCAAATAAAGATAAACTGGTGGTGGTGGGTGGTTCCAGGGTTCCCAGTAAAGTGTATCAAGAGGCGGATTGGAATGTCTCGGTGACCACACAACCCCATTCTGAGGTTTCATCCCTGGCCATATTCCTGCACATGTTGTATGAGGGAAAAGAATTGGAATTGGATTTTGAAGACGGAGACATGAAGGTTATACCTTCACCCCATGGTAAAAATGTGTTAATAAGAGACAATGGAGATATGAATAGAGAAGGAAATAAAGACAAAGAAAATAATGAAAATAAAAATAGCCAATAATCCAATAAATTATTGCCAATCCATTACTAATCTAATTTAATTCTTATTATCTTATCATCTCCTGATTGGGGAGTTCCCCGACCATCACGGTTGCAGGTGGAGATATAAAGGTATCCTTCATGTTCCACCACATCCCTTATTCTTCCCAGATCCGTTAAAAGGGCTTCTTCTCCCAGGATGGTTTTTCCATCAGCAGACAGGTTTAATTTTCTTAACTGAGAGCCTCTGAGACCTGCCACGTAAAGAGCGTTTTCATAGTAGGCTATTCCAGAAGGAGCTAGAGTGAATTCTGTGTAGGCTCTTAAAGGCTTTATGAATCCTGGTGCAGTATCATTGCCTTCATAAAGAGGCCACCCATAGTTTCCACCTTTAGTTATGATGTTAATTTCATCATTTCGAGTTTGCCCGTGTTCAGAAGCGTACATTATCCCCTGTTCATCCCAAGTTATTCCCTGCGGGTCCCGGTGCCCGTAGCTGTAAACATAAGTTCCATAAGGATTGTCATCTGGAACTGTACCATCCGAGTTAAGGCGTAATATTTTACCAGCC
>MVPY01000024.1 GCA_002067065.1 Methanobacterium sp. PtaB.Bin024 | reverse complement strand
CCCCAGGGCCATGGCCAGGAAAACACAACGGTCACCATCGGTGAATCCTCCAAAATTGTAGACACTGGCAAGGGGTACACTCTGTGTGGTTCCCATGACATTTACCAGTTTTGGAGTATATTTCTCAATCACATCCTGGTTGTTTCCATGGGCATGGACCACCATCAACGTTCCCTCACGGTTGGCAGTTATTATGTCATCCATCCGACCATCCAGGTCAGTTACTATAATATCAGGAAGTATCTCTTCCTCTAGGAGGGCAGTTGTGGCTCCATCGGCAGCTATGAGGGTGAACTCATCCAGATTAATCCCCTTTAAAATAGTCAGATTGGGTTTTAAAGAAGGTCCTGCTCCGAAAACAATGACTTTATCCTTAATTTTAATGTCTTGTGGTGTTAAAGCTCCGATATCATCCATTATGTTGTTTAATGTTTCTGCAGAGCGTTCATCATCCTCCCGGACAAAACCGAAGTCTTCCAGGATGTGCTGGTACCATTGCATCCAGAGGGTCAGTTCCATATATAAGGTATATCCCATTATATACATAATAATACTTTGGAGGAAATTTTTTAATTGGAGTTGAAAAAGATGGATGAAACTTTACTGATGATTCCCGGACCCACCCGTGTGGCACCAAGGGTCCTTAAGGCCATGTCAGAAAACATTGTTAACCATAGAAGCGCCATTTTCGGTGAAATTCTCACTGAAACCAACCAGATGATGTCTGATGTATTCCAGACTGAAAACAAGTCTTACCTTATCACTGGCTCCGGCACAGCAGCCATGGAGGCCGCCCTGGCCAACACCATCAGTAAGGGAGACCGTGTGCTGAATATCGTGGGAGGTAAATTTGGACAACGCTTCATGCAGATAACCGAAACCCACGGTGGAATTCCTGTAGAACTGGAAGTTGAATGGGGACATGCAGTTAACCCTGATGATGTTCGTTACATCCTGGAAGAGGAAGAAGATATTAAGGCAGTGACCATTGTACATAATGAAACATCCACAGGTGTGGCTAACCCTATTGAAGAAGTAGGCCGTGTTCTGAGGGACTTTGACGCCCTGTATGTTGTGGACACTGTATCATCCCTGGGTGGGGATGATGTGTTCGTGGATGGTTACGGTATTGACATTTGTGTTACCGGTTCCCAGAAGTGCCTGGCTGCACCTCCAGGTATGGCTGCCATCACCCTAAATGATGATGCATGGGATGTGGTGGATAAGACCGAAAATCATACTTATTACCTTAACATGAAGAAATACAAAAAGAGTGGAGATGCAGTACCACCAGAAACACCATACACTCCTGCTGTTTCATTAATGTATGCTATGCAGGAAGCTCTCAGAGTGATCATGGAAGAAGGTCTGGAAGAAAGAGTTCTAAGACATAAACTTGCAGCTAAAGCAACCAGGAATGGTGTTAAAGCCCTGGGACTGGAATTATTCGCCCAGAAAGAAGCAGCCAGTAACACAGTAACCTCAATCCGGATGCCTGAAGGGGTAACAGATAAGGAACTCCGTGGCACCATGAGGGAACGTTACAGGATTGAACTTGCTGGAGGCCAGGACCACCTTAAAGGTAATGTCTTCCGTATCGGCCATATGGGTAACATAACCCACAGAGAAATAATAAGCACCATCGCCGCCCTAGAAATGACCATGCAAGGTCTGGGGCTGGACGTGGAAACCGGTGAAGGTGTGGCAGCTGTGGCGGATACTTATTTAGAGGGAAGTATTTAATAATACTTCCAAATTTCCTTTATTTTACTCGATCAAATATACTATTAACTATTCTAAGACTATTCCTTTTTTTAATTCACAAAAAGTGGAAATCCCTTTCCAAGATATAACCCTTAGTTAAAATCATTAGTATTATTAATATCCCAACTGCAGATAGTACTACAAGTCAAAATAAATGTCCATATGACAAAACCAAACATTAACCATTTTTTGGGGTAGAGATGACTTACTAAAAACTTAATATCAATCATCATCATCATATAAATGATCTGAAGATATAAAAAGGTTATCCTGGTGTTATAATGAGGGTTTTGGACTTAATCAAGGCACATGAACAGGAAATTAAAAATAAATATAGTGTCACCAAAATAGGAGTTTTTGGCTCCTATGCCAGAGGGGAAGAGAAGGAATCAAGTGATGTTGATGTTCTAGTTGAATTTAATGAGGCCACATATCATAATTTTATAGAGCTGATATTTTTCCTGGAAAAATTACTGGATAAAAAAGTTGATCTGGTTACAACTGGAGGTTTAAGCCCTTATATGAAACCTGCTGTTGAAAAAGAGGTGTTGTGGTGTGAATAGAGATGAAGTATTCATATACCACATTTTGGATGAGATACACTTTGTAGAAAACCAGACAAAATCATTAGAATTTGAGGATTTTTTTATCGGATCCGGTATTGCAAAGAGCAGTTTCAAGGAGTTTAAAGATTATAGGTGAGGCCTCAAAGAGTATATCAATTGAATTTAAAAATGCCAACCCACAAATTGAATGGAAAAAAGCTGCAGGTTTACGGGATAAACTCATTCACCACTATTTTGGTGTTGAATGGAATATAATTTGGAATGTTATTTACAACGAACTTCCACAAATGGAAAAGAAAATTGAAGCAATTTTAAATCAGAAAAAATAACTGTGGCAAGTATTTATCTAAATGGCAGTTTTTAAGTACCTTCCATTTCCTTATTTTCCCCCTTTTTTAAAATTACATTTTATTCCTTTTTTTCCTTTTATTTTTAATTTACCCCATTTATTATAAATATTCCTTCTTATAATCACTATATTAAAATAAAACCTATTTTAAACAGCTTAATTATAACATATGTCCCAAAATGCAATTTGATAAAACTATTTTCACCCCTTCAATTCCATTGTTTATTAATTTTTTAATAAAAAGTATTAAATAGTAGTTCTTCTAAATGGAATTTGTGGTGTTAGTATGAATAAAAAGTATTTATATATGATTATAGTAAGTATATTTTTGATGATAATCTCCTTCAATGGAACAGTTTCAGCTGCTAATTTAACTGTTAATCCAGGTAGCAGCATTCAAGCTGCGGTTAATAATGCATCTAATGGTGATATAATCATAGTTAACGATGATAATGGCTCTACTTGTACTTACATGGAAAATATTGTTGTTAACAAGACATTGCATTTGCAGCCTAACAGTGGCAACGTCACAATTCAAGCTTATGATCCTTCAAAACCAGTTTTCACCATAAATTTAAATGGCAGTGGTTCAACCGTAAAAGGATTTACAATAACTGGCGGCACCAGTTTTACTTCGTCTGGAATCCGTCTGAATTCTGCAAGCAATTGCACCATCCAATCAAATAAGATAACTGGAAACAGAATTGGACTTTACATTAGTGGTTTATCCACAAACAATAATATATTTAACAATTACATCCAGAATAACACCGGCAATGGCATACTTTTATATTCAAAAAACAATACTATTACTGGAAACAATATTTCCAACAACTATGCTGGAATTTGGATTTATTCACGTGACAATCTGATTTCTAGGAATATTGTGTCGAATAATAGGGGTTTTGGAATTTACATTGAGGGTTCAAATAATAACTACCTCTATGGAAATACAATATCCAACAACAATTATGGTGTTTATTTCTTTGAATCTAACTTCGAAATGCACTTTAATCAGATATTCGGAAATCAATATGGTGTCTATTCAGATTTAGCTGGTTTTTTAAATGCGACCAATAATTGGTGGGGTACAAACAACCCCACTGTCACATCCTCTAACACACCAGCAGATATTGTAATCTATGATGGAACCGTGACTTATGATCCCTGGTTAGTCCTAAACTTGAGTGGTGCAGTTATTCATGTAACACATAACAACACCTCCAACTCCCAGATAACTGCTGATATAACCCATAACAATCAGGGGCAGGATACCTCCAGTTCTGGAACAATACCTGATGGTTTGCCAGTGCATTTCACCACCAATCTGGGAACTATCACTCCCACTGGAACCACCAGAAGAGGTCAGGCTACAGTTACACTCACCTCCAGTCCATCGTTTGGTGCAGCAACGGTTACTGCAACATTGGATGGTCAGACAGTTTCCGGGGCGTTCCGTAAATCTTTCAGCACCATACAAACAGCCATTGAAAATACATTAACAGTTGATGGTGATATTATCCTGGTGGAGAATGGAACCTACACAGAAAATATTGTGGTTAACAAAAAACTGGGCATTTTTTCTGACGGTAATGTTACTGTTCGATCTGGTACTCCCTCAAGCCCAACATTCACTATTAATAGTTCTGGCAGTGGTTCAGTAATAGAAGGTTTCATTATTACCCAATACACGTCCTCATACGGTATTCTTCTAAACTCAACCAATAAATGCTATATTTCAAATAACATCTTAACCCTTACAGGAGGAATAGGCCTTCACAATTCCCATAACAATACCTTATCTGGAAATATATTAGACGATAACAGTGGTGGAATTTATTCAACTCATTCATGTAACAATACCCTGTACTCGAATACTGTGTCCAGAACAGTGGACAATTCTGGAATCATATTAAGTTATTATTCTACTGATAACACCATCATAGGGAATGATATCAAAGATAATGGTGATGCGGGAATATACATCACAGGCCATTCCAGTGTTCAGGTTAAAGGGAACAACTTCACAAATAATACGATCCGTATCAGTAATTTATCAGATGTCCAAATATACAATAATAACATAACCAGTGCATCCACTGGAACTGGAATTTCGCTTTCTAACTTCTCTTCTGCAGAGATACACTTTAACAGAATCACTGGGAACTTCAGTTATGGGCTTATGGTGTGGAAAAGCACCGTAAACGCCACTAACAACTGGTGGGGTACCAACAATGTGATTTATAGTAATTCAACTATTCCTTCATCATGTAATATCTGGAATAGAAATGGCACTGTGATTTACGATCCCTGGTTGGTTTTAACTGTGAATACTTCATCTGTTAATTCTGGTGGGAATGCAAGTGTGACAGCAGATTTAACCTATAACAATGTGGGTAGTGATACTTCCTCTGAGGGGCATATTCCAGATGATGTTCCAGTGAATTTCACCACCACTTTAGGCACTGTTATCAGTCCAGTTTACACTTTCAATGGGAAAGCAACAACTATTTTGAATCTGGGCACTACACAATCTGTGACTGTGACTGTTTCAGCATCAGTTGATGGACAGAATGTCTCCAAAGAGACCACACTATCTCCAGGAATGGCTATTCTGAATATCACCAGCACAGCCCTGGATCCTTCCAGGCCCTATTATGAATTAGTGGGTTACCAAAACATTACCGAAACAAAGGTTTTTAACTGGTATAAATTAGCTGTGATCCTTACAGATCCTTGTGACCAAAATGTTAATGCACTTAAAAATTATGTTTCCAGAACCTATGGTGATATGAGAATAATAGACTGTGCAATCCCTCCCGAAAATGTAGTGGAATACTTATTATATGAAAATCTTTACACTGACTGGTGGAGTGAAGAGCTTCTACAAGAATTTGTCTACTGTTGGGGTTTATCTGATGATGATTTCCATTATATCCAACAAAACTATCTTAGCTGGGATGTAATTAACTATCTCTATGATTGTATGTGGGATGATCTGGGTAACTGCACAGTTCAACAACCACCAAGCAATGATCGTGATGATATATTATGGTACAGTAGAATATGGAGTGCGGGAAATGCACCTTATGTACGATTCCCTTTAATGTTACCATATGTGCCCCCCAGCTGGGTACAAACCTCCACAACAAGCATTCCTATTTACCATGAAACATACAGTCCTCTGAATATAACCTGTGAGATTCCTTTAAATAATTCAGCAAGTTGGGTTAGTATTGTGTGGAAGGACACAAGAAACACTACGGGGCCTTTCAGTGGCCAGCTGGATGTTATTGTAGATGGTGTGATAGTCCAAAGTGTAAATTACGTTAATGAATATTACCTCATCTCTCAGAACTACTTCCGGGCAGTAGTTTTCGATGCGATTCTGGCTGTAAACAAAGTTTTCCCCTCATATGTTTATGATAATGATCCGGCTGCCCTGGTAGTGTGGGAAATGTATCAGAGTGCTTTCACTGCAGAAGAATATGACTTCATCAGAAACTACAGACTACTCTTCATAGACTACCTCCATACTACACTAAATTATCCTGGTGACAGTCATACAAATATCAGTGTTAATCCAGGCAATGATTCAGATATATTTAATTTAAAATTTTGTGGTAATCCAATTCAAAGAACAAGTACATTATTATATGTAAATGGGGGTTACGAACATTGTTTAGGTGATCCTTATGATCCCAATGCAACTTATGAGTATAGAGAAGCGGGATACGAAGGGGTTAGAAGCTTTGCCATAGTTACAACTAAAGTTACGAATGACATCTTAAGATATTGGCTTAATAAAAAGACTTTATATGAAGCAGGCCCCATGAAGGCAGCTTATGGTACTTTCTTTACATCTTTATTGTTGATTAAGTCTCATGATATGGTGGCAGATCAGGCTGCGTCTGAATTTAATGTTACTTGGAGTCGTACCACTCCCATTGTGGTTTCTGTTTTAGATGATGCTTATGATGGTTATATAACTCTGGAATGTGATCATAGGATGGGTATGACTGTAGTGGGTGATGTTAACAAGGCGAGGGCGTTCCGTTTTGCTTGTTCGGCTGCAATCAGCCCCTTAGAATACTCAGTTATGAATTCCTTATTCCCCAACTTAAGCCCCTTATCATCAATCACCACGGGCCTTGGATATAGAATATTAGAAGGCACTGCACCCAGTATTTACATTAGTAACGGTTATTTAATAATTAATGCAACTTACAATGAATTTGTTGTAATTGATCCTGTAACCGGGATTGTCAGGGATGTGGGCATGTGGAATACGGGTCCGGTACATTTTGCTTACTGTTACTCTGACCAACAAACAGATTGGTCCACAGATCATGGGGAGGAAATGAGTTCTAATAATGCAACCGTAAGTTTGGACGACATAAAACCAGAATATATAGCCCTTACAAGTATGGCAGTAATTGATGCTGCTGCTAAAATGGGGGCGGTAGAAGGTACAGTTACAATCGGGGTAAGTGCATCGACAGTTGGGGCATTTATAGGATTATCTGTCGCCACTTTAATTCTACTTTATGAACCCTATTTCATGCTCTATGAATTCCCTAAAAAACTCAGAATAATGAAAGAAATCGCGGATATGAAGCAAAATCAAAGTGAAGCATGGCTAGGGGCGGTGTCATTATTTTTACCCAAAGATCGGGAGCCAACACCTGAAGAACTGCAAGAAGCAAACATAAAAGCCGCCTCCTTACTGATGAGTTTGTATGGTGGAGATCAAGATTATTATTACCAAGCTTATTCCTATTTAGCATCAATAGGAAGAAACATCCTAAACGGAGGATATGAAGATTTTGATGAAGATGAGAACGAAATAATAAAAATATTTTTGTTTCAAATGGCCATAGAGGATAGTTTAGAAAGTAATGGTGGTGCTGCGGGTTCTGATGGAAATTCAACAGAATGGGCCAATGCGTTTTTAAATACTGCTCGTTTCATTAAAAACCAAGGTACAGAAATGGTTAATGGGATCAGAGCGGGTGATCCAGTAGCAGCTGCTAAAGGGGGTGCTGGAGTAACTTTGGGAATTGGTATCCTCCATCACTTGACTGAAGCATATATCTATGATATTATTTTAGAAGACTATCTAGAATATATGGAATTTAATACATCTGGACCTTCTGGTGGAGGAGGAGGAAGTGTATTTTAACGAATTAAAGAATTTTACATATTTTCAGACGGAATATATGGAATTCGAAGGAAATAATTTTACATCTGGAGATTTTGGAGGCGGAAAATACACAATTCCTTAATGTGAAATAAAATTCAAAATATTATAACATAAAATAATTGGAGGAAACATAAATGGGTTTATTTAACAGAGCTAAAAAAAATAACATTAAATCTTTATTTAAAAAAGGCAATAAACACTTAGAAAAAGGAGAATTTGATAAAGCACTGAAATATTATAATAAAATTTTAGAATTAGATCCGATTAACTCTGATGCTTGGTACAATAAAGGCCAAGTTTTCTTAAAAACCAAAAGATACACAGAATCCCTAGAATTTCTTGATAAATCATTGGAGTTAGAGCCAAATAATATTAAAACAGTGACAGATAAAGGTTTAGCCCTTGCATCTATCTATAAGTACGAAGACTCTTTGGACTGTTTCGATCAAGCTTTAAAATTGAATCCTAACAATGCTGAAATATGGTATAGAAAAGGATTGGTTCTTGGAAAAAACAAGAAATTTTCAGAGGCAGAGGAACATTTTGATCAAGCTTTAAAATTGGACCCTGACTTTGAACCTGCTCAAAAAGCAAAAACAATATTCTTAACAGAATTTTAATCATGCGATCCTATTCACCACCAAAGTAATAAATGAAACACTGAACTACTGACCTGAGTAAACAATCTTTATATGAACCAGGACCCATGAAAGCAACCTACGGAACCTTCTTCACATCCTTATTAATGATTAAATGTCATGATATGGTGGCGGATGCAACGGCTTCTAAATATAATGTTACTTGGAGTCGTGCACATCCTATTGTGGTTTCTGCAGGTGATGAGGTCTACAATTAGTATTTGACTTTGGAGTATATATGGGTATGTCTGTTGTTGGTGCTGCGAGTAGTATGAGGGCGTTTAATTATGCTTGTTCCTCTGCAATTAACCCTATTGAGCATTGGGTTATGAAATCATTGTTTCCTAACATCAATACCAGTACCTCTATAACTCTGGGTCTGGGTCAGTTATTACTGGATGGTGAAACTCTGGAAATCTTCCAGAGCAACGGTTACACAGTTATAAAAGTGTTGAGTAATGATACAAGGTTTCTGGTTATTGACCCTGAAACTGGTATTGTAAGAGACATAATGATCTCAGAGTATGGCTGGATAAACGGAGCATACTGTTACTACAACCTCCAAACCAACATGGCCATAGACTTGGGCACAAATTTAATGAATTATGAGCAATCATGAACATCCTTACAAATGGTAATGGAACCATAGATTTCGGTGGAATGGCTGATAACATTAAAGAAGGACTTATAGGTTTCTTAAGTAGTGCAATGATATCATTGCAATGGGCGAACATGTTCATTATAGATAAATTTCCTCTAACCTGCTTTCATCATTAACAGGTTTGAATATGATTGGATTGGCTGCAAATTAATGCGTTTATGAGCAATAAAATTGAAGAAAAGGATTACACTATTATCTATGGTTCGAACTATACACTTACAAAAGAGGATAATGGGCTTACACTTGAAGAAGCTAAGATCATTTATCAAAACCAGACCTATTCTCTTAGATATATTTTGACTGCCAATGGCAGTGTATGGATCAAAGATAAACATAACCAAAGTGGTTTACTGATAGCAGGAGGCTTTGCTTTGTGTGCTGTAGGTTTTGTGCGACCAGGAGTAGCTATTATGATAGATGGTGTTTTAATGAATTTGGATGTGGAAGGTCCACCACCAAATGATATACTATATTATTATCCCATATGAGATCCAGACAATACGTAACATATCAAAAGGCATTATGATGACAGAAGAGGAAATGAAGAATATTAAAGGAATAGGATTACTTTGTGATTCATCTTCCATATAAGATGATGATTATTTGTCCTAAGATGTTAAACCAAAGTAGTAATAGTTAAATTCCTTTTCATAATTCTTTATTTATATTAATAAAATAGACTAATCTCTGACATTTATATCAACAATATGAAGATTTATGGCATCATTGAATTAAAGAAAGTTTAAATAGTTCTAAAAAGATGGAAAATCCATTATTAACAGACATTATAATTGGATTATTGATGTATAAAGGAGATTACAATAAAAATCATAACCATGCAGTTGGAGCTTTAATTTTAGTTTTAGTTCTAATGTGGATTGTAATTTGCATTATAATTTCACAAGGTTACACACTATCTTTAATAACCTCAGGAATACTCACCACAATAGCTTCAGCTTGCATTACATACTTCGAACTCAAAAAATGGGAAAAATCCCAACAAAAAGAACTAGAAAAACTCGATAATAATATATAATTGAATTTAGGTGGGGTAAAACTTGAAAAACAGTAAAATAGGGATGATTATTGGAACACTTATTCTAATTGTTGTAGCATATGGTTGGTTAAGTCCTTCGACAAACGAAACAAAAACATTTTCAGATGGTGTTATGAGCTTCAACTATCCAGGGGATTTTGATAACGCCTCATATTCAGTGGAGAACAATTCTAATTCATCCATGTAATTAATAGGTAAACTTGAAAACACTACCTCTCTTAAAGGACAAGTCATATGGGTAGCTAAGAATATAAGTGCAATTTCCCCCACTGAAGCAAAAGATAAACTTGTATCTAAAGTTCAAAATAAAACTGAATTAGTTTCCATAACTACTGAAACCAACCCTAATGGTGTTGTTGTAGAAAGAATTATCCATACAGATGATCAAGTCAATCCTGGAACTCGAATGAGGTATAATGAGCTGTTTTTCCAAATCAATGATTCTGTATACAGAATTATGATCTATGGTGATGATACTAACGATACGCAAAAGGTCATAGATAACACTAGTGATATCATTTTCCAATCAATAAAATAACATGTAGTGGATAATTTATTCTCAACAGATCCAATTATCAACATTACAGAACTATTGGAGAACAGTAGGGTATGAAGGTGTGAAATCTTTGCTATACCTCCAAGTGTAAAAAAATAGTACATTTACCTATTGGCTGAAACAGAATTCCATATATCAAGTAAGCGCTATGAAAGCAGCTTATGGAACATTCCTCACAGCATTGCTTGTGGAGTACTGTTATGATATGGTGGCGATCATCAGCCAGTGAATTTGATACAGTGATTCACTCCATAATACATCCACTAACATCTACAGGCTTCTATTCACTTTATATATATATATATATATATTTAAAATTATTTTGAAAACAATTTAATGCAAATTCTTCATATAACTTCCCTAATAACCCCAGCAATGGTCTTAAGAAGTATAGGCCCATCCATCCATGCCTGTCGGATTATGTAGCCTGGTCTGAGGTAGAAGTTCCTGAAGGCCTTGTACTGTAGTTTTCGTAGTTCTTCTAATGAGCAGTCCACTGTTTCCAGGACTGGGGATATGAGGGTGTATTTGGACCAGTCTTTCACCTTTATCAGGTTTTTTTCAAATGATTCCTTGTAGAACTTGGTTCCAGGGTAGGGTGTGGCCAGTGAAAACACGGCGTAGGATGGGTTGAGTTCCCTTACAAAATTAACCGTCCTTTTGATACTGTCTTTGGTGTCTCCTGGCATGCCCAGGACCACTGAGGCTATGGTGCGGATTTTATGTTTGCGAGAGAGTTTGAAAGCCTGTCTTATCTTTTCAACTGTGATGTTCTTATTGGCGGAGTCCAGCATCTGCTGGTCTGCTGATTCCACACCCAGGAAAAGAGTTATACATCCAGCATCCCTCATCTTCTCCAATAATTCTCCAGATAACGTGTCAACCCTGGCTGTGCATCCCCAAAATACGTTCAGGTTTCTTTTCTGGATTTCATCACAGATAGCCTCTACCCTGCGGTGGTTAAGGGTGAAGGTGTCATCCATGAAAGCTATGGTTCCCACCTGATGGTCACGTACCAGGTGTTCCATTTCATCCACCACATTTTCTGGTGAGCGCAGTCTGAGTTTAGGGCCGTGCAGGGCGGCGGATGCGCAGAAGGAACATTGCATCGGGCATCCTCTGCTGGTGATCATAGTGGCCATGCCTGTTTTCATGTTCAACATCTTGTAATGGTCCATGGGCAGCAGATGCCGTGCTGGGAAGGGTAATGAATCCATGTCTGTTATGAGTGGTCGGGGTGGATTCACCTGATCATCCAGGGCTATTCCTCTAACCTGTGAAAGGTCTCCATCATGTTCCAGGGTCTCTACCAGTTCCAGCATGGTGTATTCCCCTTCGCCCATAACCACAACGTCCACGTAGTCTGTTTTTAGAAGCTCCTGATAGTTGAAGGTGGGATGGTATCCTCCCATAACTACGGTAGTTTGTGGACATATTTTTTTCACTATCTGGGCAGTTTTTTTGGCCTGCTCTATGGTGGGTGTGAGGGCGGTGATGGCAACTACTTGGGGTGAAATTCCCTTTAATTCTTCTTCCAGGCCTTCCCAGGTCATCTCCAGGGCAGAAGCATCTATTATATTAACATTATAACCATTTTCTTCTAAAACCGCTGCCATGTATGATATTCCTAGTGGTGGGGCTACCACTCCAATGAATTTATATTTGGAATTGGTTTGAGGAGGATTTATAAAAGTTACATCTATTTTTTCTGCAGTAACTATCTCATCTTTCTCTACGGTGACTATTTCATGGTTTTTTTCCATTTTACATCATCTTCATACTTTTTTATTATCCAGTCAGTGTTATATCTAATTATCCAGTCAGTGTTTAGACCCAATCCTTGAATTCTACAATGGGCCTTTCCCTAATGTGGGATTATCATTAAAAATAGAAATAATCGAGATAACGCGCCAATAACTGGCTTAATGAGTATGAAAGATAAAAGAATATTGTTTTATAATGGATGGAAAATATTAAAATTGATTAATTATTATTATAACTGATCTTCTATTTAAACTTCTTTTATCATACTGGCAACTGTCTTGAGAAGAATAGGACCATCCATGCGTACCTGTCGCATTAAATAGATG
>MVPY01000023.1 GCA_002067065.1 Methanobacterium sp. PtaB.Bin024 | reverse complement strand
ATAGAAAGTAAGAGCTGAGTTTTTCTCTCAGCTTCATTAAGTTCATCAGGTAACTTAAACAAAGTAGCAAACATATGTTTATATTTTCCCATCATCCAATCACATCATATGGCTTTAAAGTAGTCATTTATGTTGTTGTAAGCTTTGTGACCAATGTAATCAATATCCTCACGATGAGGGTCAATTATAATCCAATCAGCACCGTGTTCTATTGTTTCGTCTCTTATCACGTTTTTTACAGCGTCTTTTCTTGTCCAGCCAAAACCAACTCTCAAAACACCCTCAGGAGAACCTTTCTTAATATACTGAGAAGTAGCTAGGATACCCAATTCACTAGAACCTTTACTTGCATAATTAAGCTGACCCATACGAATCAAAGTCCCCTCATACTTTGCTGGGATTTCAAAAAGCGTTTTCGTAACACCCTTACTAGTTACAGTCTTAACAATAGTCTTACCCGCAACACTACCAGCCACACCACCCGCAGGTATAAACGAAGACACCACATTTAAACCAAAATTAGCCCAATTAGACAAAGAAGTAGGATCTTTATCCAAATCAGCAGCAAAAGTAGAAGCTAAAAGTCCACCCCCTATCAAGCCGATTGCAGCAATCCATCCTACAGGGCCAGCAGCTATTAAAAGGGGAAGTGCAGCTACTCCAATCGATATGAGTGCGCTTCCTACAATTCCAAGTACTTCGTCCTGTGCATCATCATTTTCTTCATTCTGGCCTGAACCGCCAGTACCTGTACCATTGGTATTGTTTAACATATCCCGGTTATCAATTAAGTTCTGGCCAAAACCATGCCCCAATTCAGTTTGCTGGTCACCATAACAATAAGAACCACTAACACCCCCACCAACACAAATATCACGCACAATGCCTGTTTCAGGGTCGATAACAAGCATATTATTATTATCGCCCACCACCCGTATAAAGATATAGCCATTACTTTCAAAAATCTCCACCGGACTACCACTAAGTAACAAGTAACCCATACCCATGGTCACAGTACCCAAAAAAGAACTATTATCATATATACGAGTGCCATTAACATCATAAACCGGAAACAAAGCCGCCCCTACCCAATATTCTATAGGCGAGAAAGCAGATGAACAAGCATAACGGAAAGCCCTCACATTATCAGGATCACCAACTACATCCATACCCATACGATGACTCATCTCACCCGTAATATAAGTTGATGTTGCATCATCAACTCCAGAAACCACAATAGGAGTAGTACGACTCCAGGTAACATTATATTTATATGCTGCAACATCAGCCACCATATCATGACAATAGATAACCAGAAGCGCCTCCAGGAAAGTACCATAAGCAGCCTTCATAGGTCCTTCCTGATAAAGGGGAGCACCATTTTCATCCTTCTTATCCTTCTGATCCAGCCAGTAACGTAAAATTCATCTGTAACTTTAGTGGTGGCTATGGCAAAACTACGAACACCATCATAACCCTCATCCTTATAAACGTAAGAAGTAGGATTATCATGATCATCTACATGGAAATATCCCCCATTGGCATAAATCATTGTACTAATTCTGTAAATAGGATTACCAGGGAAATTAAGGTCGATTAAGTATGAGTTTCTGGGTCTTCAAATGTGATTTTCACTGTATATTCCCGATAAATGTTGTATTTATTAACTCATTTTAGACAATAACTTTTCCCTTGACCTTTTAGTCTTTTCAGCATCTGGATCCAATTTTAACACTTTATTAAAACAATCCAAAGCTTCACCATATCTTTTTAAATCCATTAATGCTTGGCCTTTATTATGATAAATATCTAGGTCACATTCAATACTCAATGCTTTTTCAAAGCAAACTATTGCTTCTTCTTGTTTGCCATTACGAGCGAAAATAACGCCAATATTGCTTAAAGCATCTGAATCTTTTGGATTTAGTTTCACAACCTTTTCAAAACAGTTTAAGGCTTCATCAATTTTACCAAAATGATGAATAATAATTCCCTTGTTATACCATGCTTTATCATCCATAGGATCCAGTTCCAAAACTTTATCAAAAGCAGTTAAAGCTTCTTCACATTTCTTAAGAGCAAATAAAATATTTCCTTTATTATACCATGCATTACTTTTCTTTGGATCATATTCTACAGATTTATTAAAACAAAAAAGAGCATTATCCAGTTTACCCTGTTCTTCAAGAAGCCACCCCTTATTATACCATGCACTTGCATCTTCAGGTTTAAGTTTCAAATATTTTTCCAAACAATTAATGGATCCATCGTAATTATTTATTTCTTGAAATACAATACTCATATTATATAAAACTTCAGTACTCTCTGGTTTCTGTTCCAGTAAATTATGATAAATATTCAAAGACTCTTCATATTTACCTTGATTATAAAGTTGTGTAGCTTTT
Organism: Methanobacterium sp. PtaB.Bin024; assembly: GCA_002067065.1. GTDB lineage: Archaea > Methanobacteriota > Methanobacteria > Methanobacteriales > Methanobacteriaceae > Methanobacterium. Next base: position 4,056 of record MVPY01000023.1, on the reverse strand, counting down.
TCAAAATCTGATTTAAAAGTATCTTTACTTTTGAAAAAATTAAGGAGTCCCATTTAAACCACCTGTATTATTAGTATTATTAGTCAGATTTTCTGCTTTTTCTTTTTGTTTCAGTGTTTCTGCAATAGATTCACCTATAGCACAAAGTCCACCCATAATAACAATTTGAATAGCTTGAGAATAATTACTTGCCAATAAAGCTACTCCTAATGCAATTCCTAATTTTTCATATTGCTTTAATGGATCACCATCATCGCCATTATCAGTCAATATTTTCATATTCTTCTCAAATCTCTTTTTAGATTCTACAGACTGTTTAAAATGGAAATCATCTTCAAGATATAATGTAACTGTACTCAAGAAAGCTGTTCCTACTTCTTCAAGTGTTGGCTCTCTATCAGGCAAGAATAAATTAATAGCACCATTTACTGATCCCCAAAAATTATTATAAAACTCTTTAAAGTTCTTTATATCTTGCAGATTCCTCTGCGCATTGGGATTATTCTTAATATAATTATTTGATTCATCATATACACCACTTCCTGGACCATTACCAAAACCCATAAATTGAAGTGCTACATCCCACATTTGATCTTTTAAATTCTTTCTAAGCCAATTCGCAGTATTATAATACCCATTACTCTCAGCATCACTTAAAGCATAAGGTTTAACAGCTTCAAGAAACATTATAGGCGCCATAATTACTGTTATTGGCCAAAAAAATCTGGATAAAACAACTGCACCCTCTTCAACCACTACCAAACCTGTTCCTAAAATAATACCGCTCAAATAAAGCGATGCATCACTAATAGAATTAAATATATTCAAATTCACACTAGGAAGATTACTAAGCAAATCGTCACCCAGTTCACTGGCCCATTCTGCTTGCTGGTCAGAATAACACGAACTACCAGAAAACGTGGAATTCGAAAGCATAATATCCCTTAAAATACCCGTTTCAGGGTCAAAAACCAAAAACAAACTATTATCACCTGACTTCATCACCAGATAACCATTACTCATAAACATGTCAACCATTTCACCGTTTAAAATCATTTGGCCCAATCCAATAGTAATAGAAGTACTATTACCTCCAGGGAATAATGATTCTCCAACCATATGTTCAATTGGGTTAATAGCAGACGAACAAGCATAACGGAAAGCTGTGATGTTATTTACATCTCCAGTTACATCCATACCAAAGCGATGGCTACACTCTAAGGTTAAAACCGTACGGTAAGCATCATCAAAAACAGACACTACAATTGGAGTAGTACGACTCCAGGTAACATTATATTGGGCCGCTGCCTGGTTTGCTACCATATCATGAGCTTTAATCATTAAAAGCGCCTCCAAAAACGTTCCATAAGCCGCCTTCATAGGGCCATCAGGATAAAGAAGAGTACCATTTACATTAGTCCTGTCCTTTTGATCCAGCCAGTACCTTAGGATTTCATCTGTGACTTTGGTTGTGACTATAGCAAAACTTCTAACACCCTCATAACCCGCATATTTATAAAGATAAGAAGTAGGATTGTCATGATCGTCTACATGGAAGTATCCGCCATTTGCATAAATCATAGTACTAACTCTGGAAATAGGATTGCCAGGGAAGTTAAGGCTAATTAACTCATTACTATCCGGGTCTTCAAATGTTATCTTTTTATCCGCATCACCGGGATATTCAATGTAAGTTACTATGTCGTCGGTGAAGTACCTGTAATTTGCAATCACATACATTTCATCATCTGTAAAACCATTCCTTTCCTTAATTATATTTAAAATACCGGTTTCCAATTCACTACCTGTTAAATTCTGTAACTGTGGATTTTGATTAATGATGCTTTGCAGGGCCATCTTAGATGTTGTTGACTCTGAAAATAACCAGTTTAAGAAGTTTACATTGTACCAGACCTTCTGTGAGAATAAATCCTTGTTGTTGAGATAATCTATGTTTGAAATAGTTCTGTTTAAAACCACAACACCATTTACAATCAGGTTAACTTCGTTCTGGAATGTTCCAAAGTTAGAATTGGTTGATTTATGAATCGTACTCAATTATCAATACATTATTTTTACTTATTTTTAATTTTTATTATTTTTTCCCCGTTTTTTGCTTTGATTTCTAATTTTGGGTATTCTTTCAGGTAATCTGAGAATTTATGAATTTCTAATTTTTCTTTTACTAGATTTCTATTGTGCAATGCTATTGCATCTTCCGGATCGATTCCCAGTACTTTATCGAAAGATTTTATTGCTTGGGTATATTTTGTTTGGCGTACTAATTGAACACCTTTGTTATTTAATGTTGTAGTGTCGTTGGGATTTATTTTCAGAACTTTATCGTAAGCTTCTATTTTCTTTTCCATATTATTAAATGATTTGAGCATGAATATAAGTACTAAAATGACAATTAGTGTGATTGATCCTGTTTCAACATAATATAATTGTTTTATCTACATCTGAAGAAATAGGATGAACCAGAACTATGATCCACATCACTACTAAAACGCCAATTGTAACCAAACTATAAACCGTTTTATTATAACAAGATTTAATAAGGAATAAACCAGTTGTAAGTGCTATTAAATAAAGAAATAAAAGTGGAATATCATATGATGAGGGTTCTATAAGATACTGCAAAGTGTTCATTATTAAAAGAACTCCGATGATTGCATAAAAAATTATAGCCACCACTCCTCTATTTCCAACCATTATATCACATTCCATACTAGCCGAAGACAAACCGATAAAGAAGATAATCCTGCTTCAAAATATCCAAGGGACTAAGAGGATATATAAGGATTTCTTGGTATACTATTTTTCCATCGATTTTATATGTATACCAAGGTTTTTCAACCAATCGATTAAGATCTCCAGTCATTTGGTCTTTAAGAATTCCTAATCCAACTGTTACATATCCTATCGCAGTAGCTAATCGAGCAGCCATAATCAATTCAGAACTAACTCCCACAGCAGCAAGAACCGCTTCACTAGGGCCTAAAAACCCAATTACTATTCCTGCTGCAGTTAATTCATATATCCCGGCAGTTAACATGCTGACTAAGTTGATACGAACCTCAGTACTTCGGTGGAAGCTTCCTATAGTCAGATCGGAATATGAAACCAGTTCATTATCGTCTGTAAGATAAATACCATATGAAAGGCCTATTCCATTAATTATCCAATTAGCGGGATTAAGGACATTTTCAGAAATTGTAGATAACCAAGAATTAATATTGAAAAGTATATCTTCTCCCAGTTCATGTGCCCATTCTGTTTGCAGGTCACTGAAACAATAAGCACCAGAGATTGGCATGTAAACTATCATTACATCCCTTAAGATACCCGTTTCAGGATCAAAAATCAGAAACATTTTATCTGTTGAGGATTTCACCACGATATATCCATTACTTATGTACATACCAGGCATTTGCCCATTTAAAAGTTCCCGACCCAGACCAATCGTAATAGAAGTACCATCCCCTCCAGGGAATAATGTTTCCATAACCCAGTGTTCAATGGGATTGATGGCTGCAGAGCAAGCATAACGGAATGATAAAATATTTTCTGGATCACCAACTACATCTATTCCAAAGCGATGATCACATTCTAAAGTCATAACATTACTGTAAGCATCATCAAACACTGAAACCACAATTGGTGTAGTACGACTCCATGTTACATTGTACTGAACAGCAGCTTGATCTGCCACCATATCGTGAGATTTGATCATTAAAAGAGAACTGAGGAAAGTTCCATAAGCAGCCCTCATAGGCCCATCAGGATAAAGCAGATTCCCATTACTATCAGTTTTTATTTTCTTGGTCCAGCCAGTACTGTAAGATCTCGTCTGTGACTTTGGTAGTGACTATAGCAAAACTTCTAACACCCTCGTAACCAGCGTCTCTGTAAATAAATGAAGTAGGATTAAGAGGATCATCTCCATACTCATTGGGAATTGCCAGTGAATTTCAGGGTATTCGATGGATGGCTTTAAGGAGCTTTTTTGATTCTTTAGCAGGTTCGAAATCGGGTTTTAATTCTAAAGCCTTA
>MVPY01000022.1 GCA_002067065.1 Methanobacterium sp. PtaB.Bin024 | reverse complement strand
TCCACAGAACTGGAACTATCCCACGAAGCTGCAGTAGGTAAAATCGCCGAGGAAGAAGTGCTTTATCTCATGTCCAGAGGGTTAAGTGAAGAAGAAGCATCATCTATGATTGTTCGAGGATTTCTGAGCATGGATATAGCAGGCTTACCACCTGAACTAGCCGCTGAAACCAAGAGAATGATTGATCAAAGCCTAAAAGGAATGTAAAATTAATACATTCCCCATTTATTTATTTTCTTTTAATCACTCATTGCACACATTATTTTGTACAAACCCATTAATCCCTATAAAACCCCTGAAAATTTTTTTAACTATTAAAATTTAAAAAAACTCCAAATTCCATCGATTTTCGAAAATCCCCCTTATTTTGTATGGTATAAATAAATGGATTCAAAAATTATATTTGATACAAATAATAGAAAATAAATCACTTATCTTATTTAATACTAGAAAAGAATTGGTAATTTATAATTGAGGTGTTTAACCATGTATCTTGCTGGAGAAGCATTAGTTGGAGATGGAGCAGAAGTATCTCATATAGACCTTCTGATTGGAGATAAAGAAGGAGCAGTTGGTAAAGCATTTGCCGATGCTTTGGCAAACCAGGTTGATAAACATACCCCACTATTTGCAGTTATAACCCCTAATTTAGTGGCTAAACCTATTACCATGTTGATACCCAAAGTTAGCATCCGAAATTTGGATGATGCCACCAAAATGTTCGGACCGGCACAGAAAGCTGTTGCTATGGCAGTAGTGGAGTCTGTTGAAGAAGGAATTATCCCTAAGTCAACTGCAGAAGATATCTGTATACTATGTGGAGTTTTCATTCACCCAGAAGCTCAGGATGCAGACAAAATTTACCAGTACAACTATGAAGCCACAAAAATTGCTATAGAAAGGGCTTTTAGTAAAAAACCAACAATGGATGAAATAATAGAGAAAAAGAATGAAACCGGGCATCCTTTTTACAAATAAGCCCTATTCATTTTTTATTTAAATATTTATTTTTTTAAAAAGGTGTGAGAACATTCAACTTAGGCCATATAATTCTGTTTTATTAATTTTAATGATAAAAAAGGTAGGTTAAACTGTTATTCTGAAATGATGATGAATTCGCCCACCTTTTCCACTTTGCCGAAAGGTACCAGTAAATTGTCGCCTTTCTGCTTAGAACCTTTTACTGCCACATTTCGTCCTTTGTCAACCTTAATGACAACATCAGTTATTTTACCAGTTCTATCATTTATAATGAGTTCTTCAAGTTCACCTAAGATACGTGCATTGTTAGTTGCAACCTGATAACCCTTTATTTCACTCCAAACCTTTTCTTCCCCTTTTATGAGCTTTCTTTCTTCTTTCTCAACCATGACCTCACCTTCTGGGGTTTCCCCAAAGTTTTTCTAAGCATATTATGTCCTCGGGGCTATTAATATTTAATGCCAGTTCTATTTTATCGAGGACTAGAACTTCTTCATCTTGTTCTGTATCCTTCCCCCTTAATATATTTAATCCAGAGGGAACCACTTTTCCCAGCACCAAACTAGGCTGGAGATTATATTCATGGAATAATTCCACTGGTACCATTACTGACATGGCTGGTTTGGATGATTTTTGATACTCTTCCATTACCTGGTCGATTATTTCACCGGTGATGAGAGGAAGATCAGAGGCGATGGTGACAATTATTTCATCCTTAAAATCATCCTGCGAAAGTAGGTAAGAAAGATCTTCTATGTAACCCGAACCAGGAGTATCTAAAATGCCAATAGAAGGATTATCCACCAGGATATCTTCAACAAATAGGGTAGTTTGTGGGGTTTGAGAACTGGTGGCCACCACTATCTTATCCACAATGGAAGAATTTTTTAGTGCTTCCAGGACATATTGGATAACTGGTTTTCCACTTAAAAGTGTAAGGGGTTTTTCCCTGTCAGTTTTCATTCGGGTGCCCTTCCCACCAGCCATTACCACTGCTATTACCATGTTAATAAAATAATTATGTATTCCATTTTAAATCTTTTTAATTCATATTTAAAAACCATATTACATTAAAAAATCAGGGAAAAAAATAGTTCTAAGTACAATCTAGACATCTAAGTGCATCTATCCAGGTCATTATTTGATAAAGGGTGGGTTTTTTAAACTCCCACCAATTATTCATCAGGTTAATGAATTTATTCCTTGGTTACTCCGATCAGTACCGAAAGGGCGAAAAATTCTATCATGTTTAAAAAGAAAATAGGACCACCCATTCCAGGACCTTTGAATCCTTCGTAAACCAGTAAAAATCCAGTGAATAGTACATTCTGTATTAACAGGAGGAAAGCAAAGGCAACCAGTCCAAATGTGAATTGAGATTTAAATTTTCTGTAGCTTCCAATGTACATGTATAATAAAATCAACAACAGACAGATGTTGGCCATTCCCAGCAATATATCTACTGTGATCAGTTGGGAATTATCAAATTGGATCATTCCCATTCCAGTTCCATTACCCCCACCAGGTCCAGTTGCATTTTGTCCATGATATCCAGGTCCTCCAGCCCCACCAGGCCCTCCATATCCTTCTGATAGCATTTCGTCACCTCTAAACTCTAACTCGTAATTCAAATTAGTTAAATTTTCTTATTCTGTTTTCATTTTACTCAAAATGTCCAAGAATGTGGAGTAGTTTTCCTCCATACGATTTGATAAAAAGTACATTGCCCCATACTTTTTCTTTCCAGTGGAGTTAAAGATTATGTCATGATCTTCCAAGACTTTTATATGATGTTTGATGGTTTTATAATCAAGATTAAGCTCTTTTGAGAGTTGATTGATATTATATGGCCTATTGTAGAGGCTTTTGATTATTCTGGCCCTGTTAACCCCCCCTTTACTGCCAGCAATCAAGTACCATAAAATTCTTTTCATGACAATCACAAATCTCAAGATATAAGATCAATATGATTTTAATTACTAAAATAATCCTCTTTTTCACTTATTTTTATTGTTCCTAATAATATCAAAAAAATTTGAGATTAAATTTACCAACCTATTGATCAGAGATTAATCTCTAAACTTTTTTATCATTATATTTCTATTGTATTAAAATACTTATAACCATTTTAAAATAAGTTATCTCTGCTGTAACTTCCTTCGCTGTCCCAATATACATGGACCTCCCTGTCGACCACCAAGTGGTATGTGGGGGGTTCCCATGGAGTTCATACATCGAGCCATTACTGCTGCACCCATAGCCAGGGCATCTGAGACAAATAAAACATCTTCAAAATAAGGCTGGGCAAATTCTAAAATCAGTTCTGGTTTGCGGCCGGTGATTCCTGCCCTGCCTGTGACTCCTAAGACAGATCCTTCCTCAATGACACCCTCATCAGCAGCTTCTTCAATTAATCTTTTAACAATCGTAGCACTAACATGGTCCAGTGTGGCAAATAATGTGTGGACATCTGTTGATTCAATGATTTCATGACCTATTTTAGTGAGTTCTGGAATAGCATCGCCGTCTTTACCAATGTCACAGCCAATAAGAGTGGTTCCTGCATCATAAGCAGCTTGAGGATCCACGGGTACAGTTCCAAATCTCTCTCTGCCTTCAGGAACTTTGCGAATATCAACGTGTTCATGGGCACGTTGGGCAAATTCTTCTGCTGCTTTCCAGTCAGCTTTTTTGAGGATGTCCTTTGTATACAGATCCAAGGCGGCACCACCACGTTTATCTACCTTTTCTGTTCCCCTTATTATGGAATCAGCAACCGCTCCTGCCAGTCCACAGAAGTTTCCAATGGTTTTGGCATATGGTTCATCGTTATTTACAATTCTACCGGCCAGTGTTGTTCCAAAGTCCATTGAAACACATGGATTACGGTAATCAATTTCAGTCCATTTTGCACCTGCCTTTATACCTGCAGTTACGAGTTCTCCTTCCATTTCGTTTGCTACTACAGCTCTTCCTGTGGGGGGGATTACACTTACCACTGCCCCATCGAACATTACCTTATCCAGTAATGTGAATTCCTGTAATTTTTTGGGTAAGCTTTCCTTGGAAATTGATGGTGACATTTTGCCTGGTGGTATCTCTGCATCCAGGCAACCATCTGCCAGGGCAATGATGAGTTCACCCACCTCTTTGGGGGATGCAAACCCTGCGGTGACTCCAGTTGAACGAACCACGAAATCCAGATCATCTTCTATGCTTATCTGGGAACGTTTCACAGATTCTAGGATTGTGTCCTTGACCAAGTCAGCTACTGATTCTTTGGTTAGTTCAACGTGCCAAACTGTCTCTCCAAAGACTTTTTCGCCCTTTTTAGGGGGTCTGATATCCCTGGTCATTTTCACTGTTTTATCCAATAGATAGGTTCGGCTGGTGTTGAGGTTGGTGGCAGTGAGGATGCATTTAGTGGTGGTGTTTCCCAACTCCACCGACGCCACAACGTAATATTCATCAGGACGCAGATTTGCACCGTAACCTCGACCTACAGTTTTCCTGGTGAATGGTGCCATTTTGGCGTCTTCAATGGTAATGTATCTGCTCTTGGCCATGATGGGTTTAGGACCCAGACCTAATAGTTTCTTTAAGAATGACAGGACAATCCCCTCCGGATTAATATAACTACATAATTATAACTTGTAAAATAGGTTTTATCTAAAATAGTTATAAATCTTGTGAAATGAATTTTGGATTTAGGAAAAAAGGAAAGAAAAGGAAGAACTAATTAGCAGTTCTCACCAGAAGAATAGTACATGGAGCAGAATGAACCACTTTTTCAGATACACTTCCCAGCAAATGTTTGTCTACTATACTTTTACCTGTGCCCATTACGATAACATCTACCTCTTCATCGGTAGCTGTTTTAACTATCTCATCAGCAGGATTGCCTTCAACCATCAATCCTCTAAAAGTTATTCCTGGTTTATCAAATCCTTTAGACATGTCCTCAAGAATATCCTTGCCTTTGGCTGTTAACTCATCTATCATCATTTCTTTAACCTTTTTGGGGGTTAAAAATGGCACAGATGTTTCCACTACATAAATACATATTACTTCAGCTTCCCCCTGAATCAAGTTTAAAGTGTGTTCTATGATTTCATCCATGTATTCGCCCATGGTAGTTAACAATATTTTGTCATACATCTTAATCACACATCCAGTTTCACTTATATGATTTCAACTAAAAATAGTTAGTCTTGTCACTATATATATTATGTAAGATGCTACAAGAATAATTCCTTCTACACGGGTAAGTTTCATTCCCCTCTTTATTAAAAACAAGAGGAGTAAAGTCATGAATACCATTACAGGTGCATCGAAATATATGGTGATGGGTTCAACAGGAATAGTAACAAATAAAGATGGGATTCCCAGGCCGATTAAGATGTTGAAAATATTACTCCCAAAGACTGTTCCTATAGCAAGACTGTTTAATCCTTTTTTAGCTGATGTTAAAACTGTGAAAAATTCAGGGGCTGTGGTTCCGAATGCTAAGAGAATACCTGCTAATACCTCAGGAATACTTGCCATTATAGAAAGTTCCACTGTGCTGTAAACAATAGCTCTGCAACCGATGGCTAAACCAAATAGTCCCAAAATTGTCATTAAAATTGTTTTTTTATTTAAAGCTAGGTTTTTATCAGCTTCACAACACTCCATTTCCCTATCTTTACTTTTACTGCTTTTTTGGGCTCTTATTAGGATCCAGAGGTATACAACGTACATTATGATCAGAACAATACCTACAACAAAGGTAATTTCTCCTATTAAAAATAGTGCTGTAGTTATAGTTAAAGTTGTCAAAAAAGCCATTAAGCCATCTCTACGTACTTCTTGACTTTGTGTGGTGATTAACCCCGCAAATATTGCAGATATTCCTAATATTCCCGCAATATTCCATACATTGGCCCCAATAGCACAACCTACCCCCACATCAGGGCTTCCTGTTAAAATAGCAATCATTGCAGATCCGAACTCTGGCAGAGAAGTTCCCACTGCTGAAGCTGTGACCCCTAAAATTATTTCAGATATGCCTAGGGCCAATCCAATTTCAACTATACTATCAACAAAAACATCAGCGGCTTTAATTACAATAATCAATGATATAATTAAAGATAAAACTAATATGATCACTTCAAACACATTACCACCGGAGTTCCCATGTTCTTATATCAGAGACTTCGTGATGATCATCCATATTGACTGAAAATTATTACTATTATTTATTTTGTTTCATCAGAGTAGTTTTATTTTAACTTTTAACTTATATTCCTGTCCTAAAAAATAGAAAATTTGAATAAGCTATGTCCATTTTAAATTGTTTTGATGAGCATTATGTTGCAGGGAGCAGAGTGAACGACTTTTTCAGAAACACTACCAAGTAACCGTTTATCTATGAAATCTTTCCCTGTTCCCAAAATTATTAGGTCGACTCCTTCTTCTTCTGCAGCCTTTACAATTTCTTCAGCTGGATCGCCCTCTCTCAACAGCTTCTTAAATTTTATCATATAATGTTTGGATGATTGAAATTCTTGTCGCATGCTCTCCAGAATCTCTTCCCCCTGATCCCTTAATTCTGTTGCCATCATTTCTTTAACTTTTTTAGGGGTCAAAAAAGGTGTAGAAGTTTCCACTACATATATGCCTATTACTTCTGTTTTTCTTTCCTGGATAATATCCAACGTATATTCCATTATTTCATCCATGTATTCGCCCATAGTAGCTACTATTATCTTTTCGTGCATCTCACTCACCTTAAGGAAGGATAAATATCCGTAAAAAGGCATAAACTATGTAAGTTACCAATAATATTACGCCTGCCACTCTATTTAATTTCATGTTGCCTTTCCTTACGAGCACAAATAATAAAACTGTCACAAATATCATGACCGGTGCATCAAAGGTTAAGGAAAGTCTTTCCACAGGCACACTCATTATTAGGGCAGGAACTCCAATTCCAATTAGGATATTGAATGTGTTACTTCCCAATACTGTTCCAATGGAAAGATCATGTAACCCTTTCATGGCTGAAGAAAGAGTCACCACCAATTCCGGTATGCTGGTACCAATGGCCAATGTGAAAAGTCCCATTATCATTTCAGGTATGCCTGCTATCTCTGCCAATCCAACACCACTATAAACCATCAACCGACACCCAATAACCAACCCTACAAATCCTATAATTACAAAAGCAATTGATTTTTTATTGATGGCCTTTTTGGAATCTTTTTCATGTTTTTCTGGAGTTACATCTATATCCTGCGATTCTTTTTCTTCATGTTGAATATCTTCATCACTATGTTTCCTTTGAGCTTTGATTAAAAGCCATAAATATAAACAGTATGCTGCGATCATGACCACTGCTGCAGTCCAGTTTATATCGCCAAATAACATGAAAAATATTAGAATTAAACCAGTTCCCAGTGTCATCAACCAATCTCGAGTCAGTCCTTCACTGCCCGTGCGGATTGATCCTGCCACAATAGCGGATATACCCAGAATACCTGCCATGTTCCAGATGTTTGAACCAATTACGGTTCCAACTCCTAATTCTGTACTACCAGATAAGGATGCTATCACAGCTGATCCAAATTCAGGTAGGGAAGTTCCAATTGCAGAAGCAGTTACTCCCAGTATTATCTGGGAAATTCCTAGAGCACCACCAATATCAACTAAGTTATCAACAAACACATCTGCTGATTTGATTACGATGATCAATGAAATTACTAATACACCTATGAGTGCGATTATTGCCAACAAGTTACCACCGGAATAAGGTTTCCGCTTTCCAAGATATATACTTTATGCTTAACTAATTTTAGATCTTTGAAAGATTAGTGTTATGATCAAAAAACAAATTAACGAATCCAACCTATATAAAGTTTTCATACCTTTTTCCTAACTGAAAAAGAAACTTTTGATTATTTTTAGAAATAACGAATACCATTCATTAAAAAGAATCATTAAACTAATTTTCTCAAAAAATAAAAAAATAGGTTGTATAGGTGTTATACACCTATAACAGTTTGAAGTAGGGGTGTTCTTCTATTGGTTCGGTTCCGAGGTCTATAGCTGCTTCAGCCATGAAGATGTCAGCCATACCACAAGCTGGGAAAGCCATTGATGCATTTTCAATAGGACCGAATAGTACGAAGTCTCCTCCCACAGTTTGCTGTATCAGGTTGGATCCTACGTCACAAACAGGCCAAGCTTCTGCGTGTCCTTGTCCACCTTTGTCCACAGGTTTTTTGTATCCTCGTAGCCAGTCCCATGCAGATGGCACGTTGTGGATACCACTTCCCACAGGTAGTCCCCATTTGCTTTTAACAGCGTATGAGGTCCTGAGAGCGGGTCCTGCACCCTGACCTAATGGAGTTATAGCAACGTCCATGAATGGTTTGGTGATTCCACATTCTTCAGCCATTTGCATAAGTCCTTTGTCTATAGCGCTTCCACCAGTTTCCCAGATGTCTATTTTACCTTCTACACCTGGTGCCATGGGGTTGAATCCCAGAACGATGGATGCAGAGATATCGGTGTCTGCAACAGCTTGCAGTTCATCAGCTTCTGATGCCATGTTTATGGAGTTGTAAATAGCCCTTTCAGCCAGTCCAGCTTCATCAGCATATTTTGCACCGGCAACTTTAGCATCAGCTGAAGTTGAATCAATCATGAATGGTGCATCAGAAACTTCACCCACGAATTCCAGGTATTTGACCATTGCTTCGGCTGTTGCACCGAATGTCTGGACGATACATGGGTTTCCAGTGACGTCTTGCATTTCTTCCATAGTTTTTATCAGGGATTCTGCTTTGTCTTTGTCAAAAACTCCTGCTTTTTCATCACTTATAATGCTGTGTCCACCGTAAAAGATGGTTCCAGCTAAAACTGTGGGGTATTCACCTGGTTGTCCACCTACATTGACACCAGCAACATCTATAACCACTTGTTCCTTGTCAAACCTTATCATACGTAAACCTCCTTGAATTAGACGCCTCCAAAGGCGGATAGGATATATCCTACTTTCACTACTTTGAATGCCACAAACAGGATTATTAGTCCTATTATTATTCCATATAAAATACCAATATCCCTGCCTACTTGCTGACCAACTCTCTGGTTCATTTCACCCCAAGTGAATTCAACCTTTTCATCCATTTCATCTAATCTTTCATTAGCCTTGTTGAATTCGTCAGTGGGGACTATAACAGTAGGTATAGCGGTTTTTTCTTCGTCAGCCATATTATTAGGCCCCCATATATGCTGCCCATAATACTGGAAGACCTACCAGGATAACTGCTATTATGAAACCTATAGCCATACCATAAATTCTGGTGGCTATGAGTCCTGAGAACAGTCTCTGATCCCTTCCAATGAGTTGGGTTCGATATTTTACATCTGCTGCTACTTTTTTTATGCCTCGAATATTAGGTTTGTTTGATATTAACATCTAAAACCCCCATTATTTCAAGAGCAGAATGGTTCCAATAGTCAGGATGAAGATCAGGCCCATCATTATTCCCTGAACTTTTCCGGCGTACATACCTGCTGCCATCCTATTAAGACCACCGATGGATTTCACCTGGGTCTGGATGTTACGCATTCTTGCTTCGATTAAAGCTGTCTCAGGGGCAACTGGTGGTATTGCTTCCCCTTCTTCTTCTTCGCCATCGCCTTCTTCCACTTCTATGACCATTGCTTCTTCTTCAAAAGCTCCTGGATCTTTGTCAATGCATTCTTTGACTTTGGACTGTATGGTAGCAGCGTCCTCTACGTCAATTATGCTTACAATTTCCATTTGCTGTTGGAATCGTTCGATTCCTTCATCGGGTATGTTTTCTATGAATGGAATGGCTCCAGTTGCATCGACTATTTTCCTTTTTTCAGGGTCAACACCATTAGCATGGAGAGCTTCTATACTCTGACCAGTGATGTGTCCCTGCACTTCTGATCCAGTTAGGATCAAAAACCGGATGTTGGGGTTTGAGATGAGGTTTGCAAGCATCTTCTCTATCCCTAAGTTTTCAGTTTTGCAGGGTCCTGCTATGGCGGCTCCAGCATCAACTGGGATACTTTCGATGTGAGAAGCCAGTGTTGTGGCTGCAACAGGACTTTCAGGGTCTCCTACTTCATAGTCCCCGTTTATTACAGGCCATCCTTCTGCTGGTGATTTCTTTTCAGCCAACTTTAACACCTCCTATAACAATAGGGCTATCAGTAGCACAAGCCCTAATATAAATCCATATACCATGTTGGTAATTGTACCTGCAGTCATGTATGTTCCTTCCCTTCCAGGATAGGAACCTTCAGACACGGTAGTTGGATCAAGGGCTGTGTATACATCTTCTACTGCAACCTCTAATTCATTTAGTTGTTCGTTTATTCCGTCCATGGATACGATAACAGCGCCACCTACAGCTGCGCCAACCATACCAGTGGAAGGGTCAATGGTTAGGTTCATTTCAGGAACTACTTGTACGAGTGGTAACATTTCCATTTTTATCCCTCCTAGTGTTCCTCTTCTTTAGGCCACAGTCCAGACCATGCGACAGATGCTGCTTCGTCTTTGGATGCTTGTAGGAACATCCTAATGGATATGAACCAAGCTATGGCACCAATGACGGCGATAAGCCACCATGCATCAGTAGAGCCCATTCCTAAGAGACCTACTATGGCCATTGATATGAAACCTGTGGCTGCTGCAAGTTTCAGGGTTCTCACTCGGTTTTCTTGTGGTCCTAAACATGCGTTGAATGGGTGTTGAATAGCCATGGTGTTCATGATAAATAGGAGTCCAATGAAACCAGTCGCAACTACAGACTGTGCTATGGATGCCATGGTATAATTTCCTGCAATGGCTGCTGAAAATCCAATTATGGATAGTGCAGCGGCACCAGTAAGCTCCATTGTACCAGTTACCAGAACCGGTATTTTCATTCCTATTACTTTCTTACCTACTATAGCAATCACTCCACCAAGAATAACTGATAGAACTACTCCCAGTAAAGGAGCAATGAGTGTGTATGTTGAGCCGAGCATTATTCCGCCTGCAAGACCTGCTAGGGAACCAATAACACCGACAGCCAGTGACATGTATCCAATGGAAGGTACACCAGTACCTAAACCGTAGCTGGCTACTCTGGCTATGGCATCAGCACCCCATATTATGGCACATACTGCACCTAATGCTGCTAGAAGTGGTCCAATTACGCCAAAATATGGCGTGAGATATATGCCAACGAATCCTCCAATTATTCCTAAAGCTGCGGTCTTTTTTGGGTCTATTGCGGGTTCACCGCCGCCTCCTGCTGCTACTGACATTAGAAGACACCTCCTTTAAGTAGTAATACTCCTATAAGTCCGGTTACTAGGGATGCAATTAAACATGCCAGAGCTCCTTTAGGTATTCTCTTGAATTTGGGGTCGTGGAACCCTTCTATGGTTCCTCCAATATTGTATGAAGCAATTACTGAGTTGACAAAGAATAGTCCTAAAGCAAAAGATCCTGCAACCATTACTGCAAGTGTTGATACTTGTCCTGCGATTAATGGTGCATATGCCGGTAGGGTTACCAGTGATTCATAGACTGCCCAGTAAGCAAGTCCACCACCTATACCACCTAATAGTCCGCCAATTATTCCGCTA
Organism: Methanobacterium sp. PtaB.Bin024; assembly: GCA_002067065.1. Taxonomy (GTDB): domain Archaea; phylum Methanobacteriota; class Methanobacteria; order Methanobacteriales; family Methanobacteriaceae; genus Methanobacterium. Next base: position 111 of record MVPY01000022.1, on the reverse strand, counting down.
ACAAAACATACTGTTGGTATTCCATGTCCTTCAGTACCAGGGCTTACATATTTCTCTTGATTATATTTTGTCAATGGGTCGGTTTCCACTTTTGCTGATGCGGGTACGGTT
>MVPY01000021.1 GCA_002067065.1 Methanobacterium sp. PtaB.Bin024 | reverse complement strand
ACCAATACCTAACCACCTGGCGGCAGTGTTAGCATGTTGGGCTATGGTACTGGCAACCTGCCGGGCTGTTGTAAGGCCAAGACTAATACCTAACATGTTTATAATACCAGTCAGGGTAGTTATCACGGTGGATAGGAGAATCCAGCCACCAACACCAGCAACAATAATACCCATAATAGTTTTCCAGGGACCTTCTAAACTACCCAACCATCCGGCAACCTGTTGTAATACCCATGACATGGCTTCTAATGCAGGAATAACAATCGGTAGTATTAATCCGCCGATAATTCGGCTTAGATATTCCCACATTCTACCAAGTACATCGATTACATGCTGCCAGCTATTTTTATAAGCGTTGTTGGCGTCGGCTCCATATTTGGCGTTCATTATCTGTGACATGAACGCTGCCCTTTGGGTAGCGTCCATTGTCGCTAGTTTCTCATTGACTTGATCAACTGTCAGTCCTGTTGCTTTGTAGATATCATCACTTGTTAATCCCAGACTCATTAATTGACGTGTTCCAAGCGTACCGGTTGAAACTACCCGCTTAAATGCGTTGGTTATTGAATCTATGCTCTGACCGGTGACATAGGATGCTCCAGCTATTCCTGAGAACGCCCCTGTTAAAACATCTTTGCTGGTTACTCCGGCCGTTCCCATAGAAATAATATAGCTACGTATTGTGCCAGCACCACGGCCAGTGACGTCCTGCATATTTGATATTGCTCCAGACCAATCTGCCTGAACCTGATCAATAGGTAATCCACCTTCGCCAACGGCAACAGCCAATCTACTCCAGCTATCATTAAATTCACCAGCTCCTTGAATTGCGGTTGTGAAGAATGCCCCCAGCCCCAGAGCCAGCACCCCCTGTAATCCGGCAGATAAAGCAGAAATATGATCATCTGATTCACTAATTTCCTGGTTAAAACTAGATGCATCTTCAGAGGCCCCTCCTAAATTATCTCCTAAACTTGAAGCTGCTGATGCTGCTTCATTTATTGCTGTATCATCAATTGATGTAAGTGCATCATTTAACTCTCCAGCACTTTCTGCAGCTTCCTGTATTTTAGTATCATCGACATCAATATCAATTATTTCACCATCAACTGTACTTATTTCATTCTCAAGGGTCTCAAGCTCGGCATCATCCATATTAACCGTATAATCGATGCTAGTATCCATCGCACCTATTTCGGCTTCTAATGTGTCTATTGCGGTATCATTAACTATTACTTCAACATTAGATGATACTGTATCTGGCATTGCACCGAGTTTATCGATTAGATTCTGCAAATCTGAAATAGCGGAATCTACATCTGCTTTCGCTGTGATGCCTAGTTCTTTTTCAGCCATTTGAAAAATACTCCGTTAAGAATGATTCTCTAGAAAAATAGTTTTTAGAAAGTTTAAAATAGTCAAATAGATTAGAAAAAAAATATTAAAGAATTAAAAAAAAATGGGAGGTGAATATTATCACGAAAAAAATAGCCCTTTTAATAATCCCTCTTTTAATCCTAGTTGTCCTTATATCGGGGTGTACTAGTAGCAATACAACATCAACAAATACTGGCAGTAATTATTCTACAAGCTCCAGTAGTTCCGGTGGCAGTAGTTCTGGGAATGTAGTAGTGAAAATAATCACGAATGAAGAATGGAGTGGTAGTGTTGGTGCTGATAGTAATACAAGGTCAATAGATGGAACTGGTAATCATCAGGAGAATATGGGTTCTGCTGATATAGTATCAGCTGTTATACAAAAAGAAACGAATAGCACGGGTATGTTAAGGGTACAAATACTTAAAGATGGCCAAGTAATAAAAGAAGAAAGTACAACAGCAGAATATGGTGTTGTGTCTGTTTCAGCAAGTCTATAAGAAATTAATTTATTTATTTTTCTTTTTTATTCAGATAATCTGCTTTGAGATCAAGGAATATTTCATCCTTCTCCTCAACAGTCATATCTTCAAATTTTTTATCTGTTCTCATAATAGATCACTCTCCATATTACTAGTTTAATAGTTATTATAGTAACTACTAATATATAAACTTTAGTAGTAACTGGGGGCATTGGCTATATATTTAACGAGACAAATAATCAAACCATGAGGGGAAGTTCAACAAAAGTAGGATGGGCGAATAAGGAAAAATACACTTTAAAGACAACAATACCATCAGAAATAAGGGATTACCTTGAATTAAAACAAGGTGATGATCTACTCTGGACACTTGACAAGATAGATGGGAAATGGATCGCCGTGATAAAAAAAGTAGAAAGTGATTAGCTCTTCTTACTCTTCTTCTTTAGTCTTTCGCTCTGAGCTCTCCTGAACGCCTCTGTATGTTCTTTTCTTTCTTCTGCTGATGGTAAATCCTTGTTTTCTTCATCTTCTGGGTTGTAGATGTCTAACATATCCCAGATGGGGTTCATATCAGGTAATTCTAGTATGTATTCATAAGGTTGCTTCCATTCCAATGCTGCACCGGTAAACATCTTACGGTATCCATCTAAGGTTTCTTCGAGGGTTTCCTTTTTCCTTTTTTTGACTTTCCCTTATCAGCCGCCTTTTTTTCCAGTCTTTTCTGGAGCTTCTGATTAGGTGCAGATAGTTCAATCATAGCATAGGCTATCTGTAATAAGTAGTCTTGATCAATTTCAATATCCGGGAGTTGGTCTATGTAATCTGTTGCGGTGTTACTGGACTCGGCTTCTTTATAATCTTTATCATCCTTATAGAAGAATCTTTTAAGTCCACGTTGTCCAAGGACACTAGCGTATTCTTCCATTTCCTTGTTTATTCTATCAACTTCTACCTTACTATCTTCTAATTCCTGTAATTCTTCTTCTGTAAATTCGTTATCATCTAAACTTAATATACCATCTATAAATTCATTTTCTAGTTCATCCTCAGATATGGGTTCGTCGCCTGTAGCTTCCTTAGCTTTTTCTATTAGTTTCTGTTGTAAGTCCCTGAAGACTTTTAGTTTGTTGAATAGGGCAGGTAATTCATTTCTTAGACTTTGTAGTTTTGCGGCTATATCTATATCTGCTGGTCTGTATCCTCTGATTTCTATTTCGATTGGTTCTTCCTCTCCAGTGTCTATTTCGATGGTTCTGGTTCGGTATAGTTTTGGTATTTTTACAACCATTTTTTTATTCCTCTTTATATTTGATTAGTTCCTCAAATAATTGGTTATTTGTTTCACTGAGTGATTTAATTAAGTAATTTTTAGATAGCATATCACAGTACATCACATAGATGATAATAACTAAAATTAATATGGCTATTGCTAAAACAAGTTCTAACATTCTTTTAACACCTCCAAAAAATAAAATAAAAAGGGGAATAACCGCCCCCGATATTCCCCATAAACAAAATTAAATCAAAAAATAATAGTAAAGGGTCTTAAAAATAAATCCCTTTAATTAAGTTTCTTTCTTAGCTAGAATACGTAGCTCACTACCGATGCTCAGAGTTAAAGTCACGGTAGCATTATCCCCTACTTTTCCCTCTGGTAGGGATGGGGGTATTTGTACACTGTTAAGTATTATACGGCCCATTTCTTCCCGGTCGATAGGATCATCTGTTTCATCACCACTGTAAATAGGTATGAATCCTTTAAGGATTTGTGGGATGCTCCTCTGTTTATAAAGGACATATCCCGCTTCTACTCCGGTCTGGTCACTTTCCGCTTGGAATCCGAGTAGTATTTGTTTGAGGTCTGAGATTGCGACTTCAACTTCTATCTCTGATTTGATATTACCATATTTTGTATAGACTGTTCTGCTACCCATTCTCTCTAAGTCGTCTGTGTTTTGGTCTATTTTGGGTTTGATGGACTGTTGTGTGTATATGTCATTGTATGCATGATAGTCGAGTAATACATTGTCGGCGGTTTCTGATGCTGGTGCACTGGCTAGAACTACTGTGTTATATACTGTGTACCCTGTATCTTCGTCTTCTCCGGTTTCTATGGCTGATACTGTTACCTCTGTATCTACATCAGGGCTGCCTTCTTTTCGTGTGTAAGCGGTTATATCACTTATAACTGGTGCTTTGGTTTTTCCACTAGCAGGGTATATGGGGTATCTGGTTGTGAATTCTGTGTTTGCTGGGCTTCCCCCTATTTCACCACCTAATACTTCTTTTGTTACGGGAATACCGAGTGATAGCATGAAGTTTGAACTGTCTAATACTTCTAATGCTTTCTGGTCTAAGTTGACTATTCCTGCTATATCTTCATTAACCATATTCTTATTCCTCCTTTGATTCTTTTAATTCTTCATTTTCTTTAATTTTATCTTCAACCTTTTTATTTGGTTTTTTTACTTCTTCTTTTAGTTTATTTAAGTCTAATCCTTTGAATAAAGGCTTATAATTGTTGTAATAATTTAATGCTGTTTTGTTATCACTAGCCTTTAAGCATCTTTTGATTGTTTTTTCAACATCTCTCAGTGTTGGTTTGGTCAATATAATCCACCTCCAAAAATAGGTTCTATTAGATTCTCTGCCATGTGTAAATTGCAATTTTACCAGGTACATCCGCCATTTCTGCAGAGTACAGGAGTTTCAAGTAAGGATAATGGTGTTTCATGTAATCTGGAGTAATCTCTGGTTGTAGATGCTCTTCATGAGGGTTATCACGTGTACCGGCCTGCTTAAGATTGTATGGAATGCTAATTAACAAGTTATTAGTTTTACCGTCACGTATCCAGCATTCAAGTAATGCCATACCGTCTTTTAGGTGTAGGTGTTCAAGGACATCTCCGAGGATAATTAAATCATAGAATTCAAAATCAAAATCTAGAATATTACTAATAAAGATATTATTATAGTATTTATCTAGTTTAAGTTCTTTAATTCCGTGTTCATAGACATCAACCCCATCAATGTTCTCATATCCTTGTTTTATTAGTAACCTAGCGTATATGGCACATCCAAAACCAACATCAAGGATTTTTGCATCTCTAGATAAATGTCGATTAATCCAGGCCATAGATTCCTGTTTACCGGTTTGGGTACTAAAACCACGGCCATATTTATTAAAACTAATCATAGGACTAATCTCCAGGATATATTTGTGGTTGTGGTTCTATTGATTCCCAACTGTTCGCATAATGGTGTTTAGCGTATTTTTTAGTTGTTAAGTTATGATCTAATAAACGTACACTTGGTTCTTTGTAGAGTTTTTGGCTTACAAATCCTGGGCCTGTACGGAAACAAACATGATGTCTTCTGTTCTTTTTATAAAAACCCGGTAATTCTTTAATTAATCTATCTACTAATTGGTGTTCTGGTGTGCATCCCATGAAAGCGTTGTTTAAGTAGGGTATATGATATTTTGGATGGTTAAGCTTCCATATCTTCCTATCACATATAATAAAGAATCGCGAATCTTTAATTAAAGGTGAGATATTACTAAAACATTCATAATCAGTATCAACATAAACACCACCATACTTTTTAAGGATTTCTAACCGTGATATATCTGATTTCTCAGCATAGGTACGGGCTTTATTATATAATCGTTGATTAATCAGTTCTGGAAGGTTATCCTCATCCCAGGACATGAATTTCCACCCAGGATGAAACCGCTTCCAAGTTTTGATATATTCTTTGAATCTGTCTGGTAATGAACTACCAAACCAGATATGATGAAAAACACGTGGAATCCTCATTTATACATCAACTTTGAATTTCTGATTATCAACAAGATATTGTATAAAAATAGCCGGGACGTACTGTCTTAAATCTCTTGAATCACCCAAATCATCATTGAATAGGAATACAACATGTCCAGTAACATCGGCCATTAGGAGCTTATTCCTTCCCATTACTACCTTTTTAAAACTAGTTACAGGGTCTTCTACTTCTATCTGTGCCATTGTGTTGAATGCTTTTTTAGGACGGAATAATCCTTTAAAGACATGTTTACTTTCAAATATTGGTATTGGTTGCTCTTCTTCATCTATACCATAGGTAAAATCTTCTACCGTTGCTTTGATGGTGTCTTCAAGCAGGCCCTGTAGGTTAATTGTTTCGGTCGGGGTGATCCATTGAATCTTAAGGTGGAAGTCTACTCGTGCCATTTGGTAGAACCCGTTTAATTCTGAAATTGGTAATCTGGCACCCCTCCAGCGGGTCTTTTCAATATCAACGGTACCTATTGTTTTCAGTGTCATTCCACGATCCATCCTGCAAATTCATTTATACGTTCATCCACATCACCATCAGC
>MVPY01000020.1 GCA_002067065.1 Methanobacterium sp. PtaB.Bin024 | reverse complement strand
ACCAATACCTAACCACCTGGCGGCAGTGTTAGCATGTTGGGCTATGGTACTGGCAACCTGCCGGGCTGTTGTAAGCCCTAAGCTGATGCCTAGCATGTTCATTATCCCAGTGATGGTGGTTAGAACTGTTGATAAGAGTATCCATCCACCAACACCAGCAACTACAACACCCATAACGGTTTTTAAGGGGCCATCTAATTTACCGATCCAATCTGCAACTTGCTGTAAAACCCATGAAACCGCCTCAAGTGCAGGAATAACAACAGGAAGAATTAATCCACCAATGACTCTACTAAGATAATCCCATGTCCTACTAAGAACATCCAAGACATATTGCCAACTCTGTTTGTAAGCGTTATTAGCATCAACCCCATATTTGCTGTTCATTATCATTCCAAGGAACGCAGCACGCTGGTTAGCATCCATACCCTGTAATTTTTCACTTACTTGCTCAACGGATAGGCCAGTGGCTTTCATTATATCCTGTTCGGATAATCCGAGTGCCATTAACTGCCTATTACCAAGTGTACCGGTAGCTACAACACGCCTAAATGCACTTGTAATGCTATCAATACTGTAGCCCGTAATATAAGCGGCCCCGGCCACCCCGCTGAAGCTTGAAATGATTGAATCCTTGCTGGTAACTCCTGCTAGTCCCATTGAGATGATATATTGCCTTATGCTTCCGGCTCCCCTCCCCGTGGTATCCTGCATGCTTGATATGGCATCGCTCCACTCGTCTTTAACCTGTTCAATAGGTAATCCACCCTCACCCATAACGACAGCCAATCTGCTCCAAGTATCATTGAAACTACCGGCCCCTTCAATAGCTGTTGCAAAAAAAGTACCTAAACCAAGTGCCACTACTCCCTGTAATCCTGCCGATAAAGCAGAAATATGATCTCCAGATTCGCTAATTTCCGTATTAAAATCACCAGCACCAGTAGCAGCTCCTTCTAGGTTGTCACCTAAACTTGTTGCTGCTGATGCTGCCTCATTTATGGCCGTATCATCAATAGATGCGATATCGGCACTGGCATCGGTGGCAGCATCTCCTATGCTGCTTACTTCTGTCGCTGCTGCATCCGCATCCGCTCCTAACTGATCTAAACCAGTACTATCCACATTGACCGTATAATCAAGAGTGGTATCTATTGTACCTATTTCGGCCTGTAAAGTGTCAAGTGCAGTGTCATTAACAATTACAGATAGATCAATGTTTTTGTCTGAAATGTTGGACATTTCAGTGTTTAATCCAACTAAAGCAGCATCATTAACGAGTACTTCAACAGTTGTCGATGTGGTATCCGGCATATCTCCAAGCTTATCAATTAGGTTCTGCAAATCTGAAATAGCAGAATCTACATCGGCTTTAGCTGTGATACCAAGTTCTTTATCAGCCATAAAAAGAATACTCCATTAAAAATGATTTTTTAGAAAAATAGTTTTAGAAAGTTTAAAATAGTCAAATAGATTAGAAAAAAGAATAGAGATATTATATTAAAAAAAATAGCATGGGAGGTGAATAATATCACAAAAAAAATAGCTCTTTTAATAATACCCATTCTCGTTTTAGTTATATTCGCATCAGGGTGTACTAGTAGCAATACAACATCAACTGACACGGGGGATAATGACTATACCAGCACATCCAATAGTGATTCTGGAAATACCATTATTAAAATAATCACAAACGAAGAATGGAGCGGAAGTGTTGGTGCTGATAGCAATACAAGATCAATAGACGGAACTGGTAACCATCAGGAGAATATGGGATCAGTGAACATAGTATCTGCTAGTATACAAAAACAAACAAACAGCACAGGTATGTTAAAAGTCCAAATAGTTAAAAATGGAGAAGTAATTAAGGAAGAGAGTACAACAGCAGAATATGGTGTTGTAACCATCTCGGCAAGCCTATAAAAAAAATTAATTTATTTTATCTCTTTTTTATTCAGATAATCAGCTTTCAGATCCAGGAATACATCTTCCTTTTCTTCAACCGTCATTTCTTCAAATTTTTTGTTTATTTTTTGCATAATTCACACCCCTTGTTTTTATAATAGTTATTATAGTAACTACTAATATTTATACTTTGGTAGTAATTAGGGGTATTGAATATATAATTAACAATAATTAATAGTCAAATATGAAAGGAAGTGTGACTAAAGTGGGGTATGCGAATAAGGAAAAATACACTTTAAAGACAACAATACCTTCAGAGGTAAGAGATTATCTAGAATTAACAGGGGGTGATCAAATCCTCTGGGAACTTGATAAAGTAAATGGGAAATGGATCGCCGTAATTAAAAAAGTATAATCAGCCCTTCCTATTCTCTCTTTTCAGCTTTTCACTCCGTGCCTTCCTAACAGCTTCTATTTTCTTTCTACGTTCTTCAGCACTTGGTAATCCATTATTTTCATCATCTTCTGGATTGTAAATGTCTAATGTATCCCAGATGGCGTTCATATCGGGTAATTCAAGTACGTATTCATAGGGTTGTTTCCATTCCAGGGCAATTCCCATGAACATTTTACGATAGTCATCTAAGGTTTCTTCGAGGGTTTCCTTCCCTTTTTTTTTGGCTTTCCCTTATCAGCCGCCTTCTTCTCTAACCTCTTTTGTAGCTTTTGATTAGGGGCTGATAATTCTATCATGGCATAAGCAATCTTCAATAAATGATCCTGATCAATCTCTATATCTTGGAGCTTATCAATGTAATCTGTGCCTTCATTATTTGATTCTGCTTCCTTATATCCTTCATCATCTTTATAGTAGAACCGTTTAAGCCCACGTTGTCCTAATATACTGGCGTATTCCTCTATTTCCCTGTTTATCCTGTCAACTTCTGATTTACTGTTTTCTAGTTCTTGTAATTCTTTCTCTGTAAACTCATTGTCCTGTATTTGTAGTACACCGTCTATAAACTTATCCCCTAACTCTTCTTCTGATAATGGTTTGTCTGCGGGTTGTTTCTGTGCTTCTTTTATAAGCTTGTTTTGTAGTTCCCTGAAGACCTTTAATTTATTAAATAGTGCTGGTAATTCGTTTCTTAGGCTTTGTAGTTTTGCAGCGATTTCTATATCAACTGGCCTATATCCTCTTACTTCTATTTCGATTGGTTCTTCTTCTCCAACGTCTATTTCTATGGTTTTGGTTCGGTAGAGTTTTGGTATTTTTACAACCATCTTATCTTATTCTCCTTTATATTTGATTAATCCCCCAAATAATTGGTTATTCGTTTTTCTTAGTGATTTTATTAGGTAGTTTTGGCTTTTATTATCACGTATGAATTGAATTATTATAATTAGTTCGATTATTAGTCCGATTGATAAAATAAATTCTAACATTTAGTTACACCTCAAAAAAAGTATTGGTGAACCCATTCCTACTCGTCCCACCCCATATCCACGGGCATCATCCTTTCAGGAGGACTTACTCACCAAACAAAAAAAGTAAAATAAAAGGTTAAGGGAATAAAAAAAGTAAATCCCTTAAATTAGGTTTCAGTAGGTGCCAGGATACGCAGCTTCTCACCAATACTGCACGTTAAAGTCACAGTAGCAGTATCCCCGGTTTTAACCTCTGGTAGTGATGGGGGTATCTGCACGCCATCGAGTATAATACGGCCCATTTCTTCCCGGTCTATTGGGTCGTCAGTTTCATCACCGCTGTAGATGGGTATGAATCCTTTGAGGACTTGTGGGGTGCTTCTTACTTCATATATGGTTTGTCCTGCTTCTACACCGGTTTGATCACTTGCTGCCCGGAAGGAAAGTAACATTGCCTTCAAGTCTGCTAAAGCACATTCCACTTCTACTTCAGATTTAATATTACCATACTTTGTATAGACCGTTCTGCTACCTAGTCTTTCTAGATCGTCTGTATTCTGGTCTATCTTTGGTTTAATGCTCTGCTGGACATATAAATCGTTATAAGCGTGGTAATCTAATAGTACAGCGTCATCAGTCTCTAATGGTGCTGTGGTAAGTTCAACGGTGTTATAGATTGTATATCCTGTTGGTACGTCGGTTCCGGTGCTTATTGCACTTACAGCGGCCTCCGTGTCAACATCAGGGCTACCTTCCACCCTTGTATATGCAGTTACATCGGCTGCGATTGGTGCTTTGGTTTTACCACTGGCTGGGAATATTGGGTATCGTGTTGTGAAGTCCGTATTTGCGGGGCTTCCACCAATGGTTCCGCTTAGTTCTTCTTTTACTACAGGAACTCCCAGGACGATCATGAAGTTGCTACTGTCTAGTACTTCTAATGCTTTAGCGTCTAGGTCGACTATTCCTGCTATATCTTCTCCTGTCATAATTATTCATCCTCCTTATCAATTATTTCTTCTTGTTTTTCTTCTTTTTCAATTTCAATCTTTACTTTTGGTTTGTTTTCGTTTCTAACTTCTTCTACTAGTTTATTCATGTCTAGCTTTGGAAATCTGTCTTTAAAGTTATCATAATAGTTTAATGCTGTAAATTCATCATCATGTCTTAAACAGTTCTTGATACTGTTTTCTATACTTTTTTGTGTTGGTTTTGACAAAATCTCACCTCTCATTACATTTTTTTGTATAAGTGTAAATTGCTATCCTCTTACCTGGTAGGTCGTCCATTTCATCTGAAAATAAAAGTTCTAAGTAGGGATAATATAGTGCCATGTACTCCTCGTTTATCTTGTCCTGTAAGTGTTCTTCGTGTTTGTTTTCTTCTGTTGGTTGTTGTTTTAACTCATAAGGAACAGATATTAGTATATTGCTGGTTTTGTCCTGTTTAATCCACTCTTCAAGTAAATTCTTACCATCACTGAGTGATAGGTGCTCAAGGACATCACCTAATATAATAAGATCATAATAATCAAAATAGAAATCCAGAATATCACTAATAAAGATGTTATTATAATATTTATCCAGTTTAAGCTCATATATTCCAGATTCATAGACATCAACGCCGTCAATGTATTTATAACCTTCATGTCTTAGTAGTCTAGCGTATATAGCACAACCAAACCCCACATCTAGGATTTTAGCATCCTTTGGTATGTTTTTCTTAATCCATTGGATGGATTCTTTTTTACCGGTTCGGGTGCTGAAACCCCGGCCATATTCATTCCATGTCCAATTTGGTATCATCTTTTTGGCCAGGGCCTGGGTTGTGGTTCGGTTTCCTTCCAACTATTAGCATAATGGTGTCGTGTGTATCCTTCCTTCCTGAGCTTGTAGTTGTCTAAAAGTAGAACATCACGTTCATCATGGAGTGTTTGGCTTACAAATCCCGGACCGGTACGGAAACAAACGTGTTCATCTTTATTTTCTTTAACAAAAGAAGGTAAACGGTTTATTAAACGGTTAATTAAAGGATGGTCTGGGATACAACCCATGAGGGCGTTGTTGAGGTATGGGATATTATATTTCTGGATATTACCCTTCCAGACTGGTTTGTCCATCACGATAAAAAAGCTATGATAACCTAGGAGTGGTTCTATGTTCTGGTAGCATTCAAAGTCCATATCAGCATAGACACCACCAAACCTTTTAAGAATCTCATAACGGGCTATGTCGGACTGTTCGGCTGGTGTACGGGCCTTATCAAATAGTTTCTGGTTCTCAAGTTCAAAGAGGTTGTCATCTTCCCATAATATGAACTTCCAGTCGGGGTGGTGCTTTTTCCATGTTCCACGGTACTCCCGGAATTGTTCTGGTAATTCACCACCAAACCAGATGCCATGAAGGATCCTTGGTATTTTCATTTAAATATCTGCTTGGAATTTCTGATTATCAATCAAGTACTGTATAAAAATAGATGGAACATATTGTCTTAACTCCCTAGAATCGTCTAACTCATCGTTAAACATGAACACCACGTGACCGGCAGCATTACCCATCAATAGTTTATTTCTACCTATTGCTACTTTTTTAAACCCGTTTACTGGGTCTTCTACTTCAATCTGTGCCATCTTGTTGAAACTTTTTTTAGGTCTGAACAGTCCCTTGAAGACGTATTTGCTCTCGAATATTTCTTCACCACTATAAATAAAAGCTTCAACAGTTGCTTTGATGGTGTCTTCAAGGAGGTTTTGGAGATTTAGGGTTTCGGTTGGTGGTATCCATTGCACATTTAGGGTGAAGTCCACACGTGCCATCTGGTAGAATCCGTTAAGTTCTGTGATTGGTAATCTGGCACCTTTCCACCGTGTCTTTTCAATATCAACAGTGCCTATTGTTGTAAGTGTCATTCTACTACCCACCCTGCAAACTCATTTATAATTTCGTCAATTTCACCATCTGCCGATTCATAGGCTTCTGATGGGTAATCGTTTGGTTCTGTTCCCGGATGGTAAACGTGTTTGACTGGATGATCCGCACCTTCCCAGTATAACGCCTTTGCATTGACTGGGTAAATATCATGTGCTGCTGTTCCACCTACAACCCAATCAAAGTGTCCTGATCCGCTGAAAATAAATCGTTCTAATAATCCTAAAGGTTCCCACATACTAAGGTCTGCAAGTTCATGGGTTTCACCAACAGGGGCATCTGCTTCTAAATATCCTTTATAAGTGTCTGCCACGTTGTCCATCATGTTAACGGCCTGTGGGATGAAATCATTTACCTTGCCTTCTAGGAATGGTGTGGCTTCGTCTTTTATAGAGATGTCAACAGAACCCATAGTTAAAACCCTTGTTTCATTGGTACAACAATATTTATTATATCTGGAAGAACATTCATAACCTTAAACGTGAAATCAACCCCATTAATGGTTACTTCTGCCTTGCTTTCCTCTGTAAGGTACTCAATATCTTTGTTTTGGAAGTAACCCATAGCATCACCGGGTTTAAGTATCATATCATCTATAATCTTCTCTGTTCCTTTCATAAGGTCTATCTGTGCAAGTAATGTGTGACTGGTTTCATCGTATACTGGCTTTCCTTCTTCATCAATATCTGTACACGTGGTAACCGTCACGTCCTTTCCGATTGTGTCACCAGTGGGTAACTCGGTTCGTAGGAATTGTAAGAATGGATCCATGTCCTATAACACTCCAACACTGATTTCATTCCGTTTAATACCTGCTATCCGATTATCGATAGTGGTCATAGGGTTTGGTTTACTATACGAGATTTGACTGTTCCCAGATTTGAATGATTGGACTTCTGGGGTGTCATCAGTCTTACCCTCGATTTTGAGGAAGGCCAGGTCCATGCAGATATCACGTGCCATGCTGATTATGTCCGTGTCGGTCTCGGATACGATGTAGGTGATAGTGTAACTG
>MVPY01000019.1 GCA_002067065.1 Methanobacterium sp. PtaB.Bin024 | reverse complement strand
TCATTCCAGGTGGTATTATTTGCCTGTGATGCGCAGTAACCCCCCAATGCATAAACTAAACTATTATATGCATATGTACTGCGGAAAGGAGTGACATTCTGTACGTATCGGAGCTTGAAAATAGATTCAGAAAATGAATCATTAAAGTATGTAGGATACTCATTTCCCAGTTCTCTACTTAATCCACTGTTATGCATCAGAACATCTCTAATGGTGATGTTGTTGCTGACAAAGAAATCGTTATATAACAGGAATTCGTTTGGAACTGAATAGTACTTAGATATGAAGTCATCCCAACTCATCAACCCTTTATCCACTAATTGGGCGATATTAGTCGAAGTAAATTGTTTGGAAATGGAACATATTCCGAACAATGTATTCTCATCAACGGGTGCTCCTGAAGCAAGATCCTTAACTCCTAAAGTATTCAGGTAGATTATTTTCCCATCTTGGACTATGACTACCGCCATGCCAGGTATTAAAGATTGATCATAATATTTATTCAGATAGACATCGAAAAGAGTGATTATATTATCCATGGGATCAGGAGTAGGGCCGGGACTTGGACCAGGGCCAGGTGATGGTCCGGGGTTAGATCCTGGCTGGTTATCTGAAAGTAAAGTCAAAGCCAATTGATTGGTTGACGTATTAGTGGTATTATTTGCAGAATCATTATTCGTGGTGTTCTTATTGTTATTATCAGTTCCCTGGTTATTAAAATCAGAATTATAAAACAACACACCCGCAACAACTACTATGGCACAAACCAGTACCACTCCACTTATAATCCTAATATCCACTGATATTCCCCTCTTTTACATTAAATCGGTTATTATTCTTACTTCAACTCATTTGGATTATATTTCAGGCACTTTTTGTACGGTTGAATGTAGCATTTTCCGGTGAGTCTGATAATTTTACCGTTAATTGGTTAGCTTTCCCCTTCTTAATATTTGAGAATTCAAAATAGTTGTTAAAGACTATTTCTTCATATGTGTTGTTGTTCCAGTGTGTTAATTTGAAAGGATGTTTATCAACACCGTAGTAACAGATTAATGCACCATTAGATGTTGTGATCTTTATATTTCCATAGAATTTATTGGAATAAGTGCCAGTGTAACCGTTTAAAGGCAGTGTTGGTTTTATTATGGGTGGTGTGGGAGGCACAGGTTTCAATGAGTCTTGAGCTTTTTTCTTCTGAGTAGACCATGGATTACTAGTATAATTACCGTTGATTAAATCCCTGAATTTTTTATCTAATGCAGTTCTGTAAGCACCTGCATATTCCCCTCCATTGGCCAATACGGCTATAGCTAAACCCTTTGATGGATAAACTGTAACCTGGCTTTTAAAAGCATCAAGGCCTCCCGCATGTGTTATATAATCTTTTAAAACACCCCATCCAAAGCCATATTGAGATTGGTCATTCACTTTGATTTGTCCAGTGCGTGTTTCATCTAACTCCTTTTTGTTTAAGATTTTGACTCCGTTATAATATCCAGTATCAGCGATCTGGAACTTCAACCAGTTAGCTATTTCACTTATGGAAGTATATATGCTCCCCGCCGGTCCAACTGAATCAGGGATAATGTCATATTCCATCATGGTACCATTTTTAAGAAGATAATAGGGTTTGGCATGATTTTTTGTCTTCAGGAAATCCCAGTAACTGGTAACGGAGGTTCTCATACCCAAAGGGATTAACAGATCTTCCTTAATTAATTCATTCCAAGGAGTTTTAGCTACACGTGCTGCAGCATAACTTGGTATAACATAAATCAAATTATTGTATTGCCAGGTACTGCGGAATGGAGTGCTATTCTCTCTGTAGCGAAGATTTTTCATAATATAAGGATAGGGCTGATTAAACCCCGCCCATATCAGGTCTCCATCAAGTGCAGGTAATCCACTGCGATGACAGAGAGCATCTCTGATGGTGATATTATTACTGACATAGTCACTGTATAATTGGAATTCATCTGGAACAGAAAAATATTTAGCTATAGGGTCATCCCAACTCATCAGGCCTTTACTCACCAGTTGCCCAATGTTGGTTGCTGAAAATGGTTTGGTGTTAGAACCTATTCCAAATAATGTATTTTTATCAACGGGTTCTCCTGAAGCCAGATCCCTAACTCCCAGAGTGTTCATATAGATTATTTTCCCATCTTGGACTATGACTACCGCCATACCCGGTACTAAAGATTGATCATAATTAGCTTTCAAATAAGCATCAAAAAGACTGATAATATTATCCATAGGATCAGGACTTGGACCAGGACCAGGTGATGGTCCTGGAGATGGGCCAGGGTTATTTCCTGGCTGGTTAACTGGAAGTAAAGTTAAGGCTAATTGATCGGTTGATGTGTTGGTGGTATCATTACTTGCAGTATTATTATTCGTGGTGTTTTTAGTGTTATTATCAGTTCCCGGGTTATTAAAATCAGAATTATAAAACAACACACCCGCTACACCTGCTACAATCACCAAAATTAGTATTATCCCACCTAAAACTTTATCATCCATTTTCAAGCCCCCAACTAAAGAATTAATCTATTATTTTTATGTTAATTAACAAGCCCTCTATCGAAAATTTATCTTCTGTGCAATTATTTATAGTTTAGCTGCACGCCATGCGCATGTTTTTTTGTATCATACGTATAGAAAGTTTTAAGGAATGATAAAAAAATACTAAATAATAATGCATGACTGTAAAGGGGACATATTAATATGAAAAAGCGCCGTATTAACACTACTATCTCTCTGGAACACTACAAATTACTTAAAAAGCATGCAGAAAAATACAAGACACATCAAAAAGTCTTAGAAATCGCATTAGAATGTTTAGAAAACAATCCAGAACAAAAATCCCCATTAACCATTGAAGAAGAGACTTGGATGCGAATAGGAAGAGAACTGAGTCATTTATCAATAACTTTCACTAAAAATGCCGCTAAAATGTTATTAGAAACTGCTGATATGGAGCGTTTCAGTGTATACGTGAAGGATCAAAAACCACTAGAGTTTGCAATAGAATGGCTTTATCAGAAACCTCTTAAAGAATGCAGTTTACAGGAATTAATCGATGGCATAGTCCTTAATAGGAGCATGTTAGGTCAGGACTCGATAGATCACACAGAAGATGATGACTATTACACGATAATAATGACTCACAATCTAGGCATTAATCATGCCAAACTTATGGTAATAGAGTTTGAAAGTTTGTTTAAAAGTTACGGAGTCAAGGTCGAGAGTTCTTTTTCAAAACGGAGTGTTTTCTTAAAGATATTTAAAGGATCTAATGAATAAACTAATAAAATTACATTATCAAGACTTGCTTCTAAATAGTCATAGCCACTTCTTTTATTATTATTACAATTCCATTAGCTATCAGTATTTCATTAAATAATAAAAGATATTGAGGGAAATTGTATGGAAACAATAAACAATATTGAATTACGTGATGAAAACGTATATCCAGATGATAAAGTTCTTGAAGAAATACTTGGCCCATCGTTTGAAGCATACCAGAATTTACTGAAACTATTTGATGAGAATAATTTGGAATACACGTGGAGATATTATAAAGATGGAAAAGCTTGGCTGTGTAAAGTACAGAAAAAAAGAAGAACCATTGTATGGATGTCAGCCTGGAAAGGCTATATGCAAGCAATAATATACATTCCAGGCAAGTATGTGGAAGATATTTATAGTCTGGATATAAGTGAAGGAATAAAAGCAAAAATAAAGCAGACCAAAAATGTAGGGAAATCAATGCCCTGTATCTTTGAAGTACGTGACAATGATGTATTTGAAGATTTTAATAAGGTCATGCAATTTAAAATAAAAGCAAAATAAGGTATTAAAAGCGCCGGGACAGGGATTTGAACCCTGGAGGAGCAAAGCTCCACGGGCTCTCAAGGCCCGCGCCTTACCTGGCTAGG
>MVPY01000018.1 GCA_002067065.1 Methanobacterium sp. PtaB.Bin024 | reverse complement strand
CGGAATTATCAGCAGTAAAGACTATCTAAGTCTGGCAAACAATATCATCTCCTTCATGGACACTAATGGAAGAGCGCCTAACTTCCAAACCGTTACCATGGGAAACATCCGCTTTAATTCACTGGTTTTCATGTTCTCCCAAATTTTAGCCTACGAAAAAACCGAAGAGATATTACCACAAAGCATCACCGTCGATAAGTGGAGTGTTGTATCCAATGTTAACAACAAATTTTTCACTCTGGACCAAATTGAAACAGCAGCAGCCACAGTTCAATCCTATGTAGAAACCAACCATAACCTACCTACCACTATCAGTATCGGGACAACCACGGTTACCAGAGCCCAATTCTTACAACTGTTAACCGCAGCTGTACAAAATGCAAATGGTAATCTATTAACTTCATTCATTAAAGCTACTTATGATGAACCACCAACTCCCTCAGAAAATATAACAGACCCCACTTTCAGTAATGCCGATTATATAAAGCTTGCAAAAGATGTAAACGAATTCATGTACGCCAATGGCAGAGGACCTAACTATAAAGCAACAACCCATGGAAATATACAATATCAAACACTGGTTTACATGTTCAGCCAACTGGTTAATTCATATAACTTAACAGATGCCGTTCCACTATCTATAACTATCAACCCATGGGCCACCCTATCAAACTCAAACACCGTATTTTTCACATTAGATGAGATAAAAAACGCATCCAAAAGTGTGAAAAACTACGTAGATACTTACAGTCAATTACCAACCAGTGTAACTATCTCTGGACGTCAAGTATCTATGTCCCAGTTTTTAAAGCTCACTGCTCAGTCAGTAATAAACATTGAGAATTATTTAAACACAGCTATAATCTTGGGGTCTGTAAGTGCGCCATCCAGTCCCACAGAAAACATTATTAGTGGAACCATCTACAGTGACGAATTTACGGATATAGCAGAAAATGTTATATCCTATATAGATAGCCATGGAACCGCACCCAAGAATGTCTCAGACACCAGTTTGGGAGATACCATGCGTTACGAATCGTTGATTTACATGTTTTCCAAAATCTTAATCTCCTATAAACCCACTGAACATGCTCCGCATATAGTTTCGGTAATTCCATGGTTGGCATTATCCGGTATAACTGGAAATTTAATTTTTGAGGATAACATATGCACTGGTTCTGATACCTTAGAAAATACTACTGGTGTAAGTGGTACTGGTGCAACTGTCTCTTCATCAACAGATTGGGCATGGCAAGGGATCAGAAGCTTCAAAGTCCAAACAAACGGATCAACAGTCGGCGAATCAATAGATATCTGCAAAATAGGAACTGCTTCATTACCATATGCTGTACTGGTTCAATCTGGACAGACTTACACCGTATCTGCTTATGTAAAAGGATCCGGAACAGTCCGCATCGAGTTAGTAGGCCGTAATTCCACAGGAACAGCAACTGAATCGTATAGCAGCCCGAGTATGGTTCTATCAAACATACCTCAAAAATTATCCATAACTCACCTGCTTTCTGATCCCAGCACCATCTATGCAACAGCTAAAATCTTGACCAGTAACACAGTTCAAACAATCACATTCTACGTCGACAGCATCAGTTTAACTAGATATGATGAAGAGATACACAATGGGACTTTCAATTTCAGAACCCAGAAGATATTCGATAGTATACAAACTGCCATAGATGACCCTACTACCATAGACGGTGATACCATCTGGCTTGGAAACTTAAACTACACTGAAAACATCAACATCAACAAAAAAATCACCATAAGACCAATTTCTGGAGTTAACGTGGTCATTCAGCCATTAAACCCCACTTTACCAATATTCACCATAAATACCAGTGGAAGCAGCACAACAATACAAGATCTAGTTATAGATGGATCCACTGGTAATGCTGGTATCTATATTAATAATTCCGCAACCAATGAAATCTTAGGAAATAACATCATCAACAATCTTAACGGAATATATTTGTATAATTCCACTGAGAATGTGGTTTCAGGAAATATAATATTAAACAACAGCCTGAATGGTGTGCTTATCAGTGCAGGCTCCGATAATGAAGTCTCCAGTAATAAAATAACTTACAATTCCGTTGCTGGAATTAACGTCCAGAACTCCGATAAATGCCGGATTTACAGTAACTTAATCCACAATAATTATGATGGAATACATCTAAACAATTCCACAGCAGAAATTCACCTCAACAGTATAGTCGAAAACAGCAGATACGGACTCTATAAAGTAGGTAATGGTACTGCCAATGCAACTAACAACTGGTGGGGATCCAATAACCCCATCGTATCCTTAACCAGTCCTAGTGACATCGGTATAGCTGGCGGAAGCGTAACATACGATCCATGGCTGGTACTCTCCATAAATAGTTCCACCGACCGTTCAAACCGCAGCGGAACCCACTACAACTACATAATAACAGCAGACCTAACCCATAACAACCATGGAAACGATACATCATCAGATGGAAACATACCTGATAATATACCTGTTAACTTCAGTTCAACCTTGGGAACCATCAACAGCTCAGGATCAACTAAAAAAGGTAAAGCAGAACTTAAACTCACCAGCTCATCAGCAGGTACAGCTAACGTTTCAGTCACCCTGGATAATCAGACGGTTTCCAAAACAGTTAATGTAACCAGTGTAAATGTGCTTGGAGTGTATAATACCCGTACTCAGGAAAGTTTTGCTACAATACAAGAGGCCGTAGACGATCCTGATACAAAAGACGGAGACATAATAACCCTGGCAGAAGGTATCTATACTGAAAATGTAGCAATAAACAAAAAACTAAGTATACAACCAGTTACTGGAGCAAATGTAACTGTAGAAGCAGATAATTCAGATAAAAGTGTTTTCGTAATGAACAATGAAGGAAGCGGCACAACCATAAAAAACTTGAATATTGAAAGTTCTGCAGACTCTTACGGTATATCTTTAAGCCACTCCTACAACGTTAACATAATCAACAACATCATAACAAACAGTTCCAAAGGAATATACCTATATAAATCGGGAAACAATATCATTACTGGAAATACTGTAAAAAACAGTCGTTATGGAATATTCCTCTACAATTCAAATTGTAACTCTATATTAGGAGGTAACATAAAAATAAATGAAAATGGGCTTTATCTGTTCAATTCTGATAACAATCAAATAAACGGAACTATTATTACCGAAAATTACTATGGAACTTATCTTTTCTATTCTAACAACAACGATATAATTGGTAACGTTATCTCTGATAATTGGGTAGGTACATATCTATACGACACAAATAGTAACAGCATAACAGGAAATAGCCTATCCGATAATGGTGTGGGGATTACCCATTACAACTCGATAGGCATAATTCTGTCGGGAAATAACTTTACAGATAATTTGCTTGCAGATTCATCTACAATAGATTCTGGTGAAATGGTTTTAGCAACTACCATCTACAGTTGTGGAGCTGCAGCATTGGCTACAATACTTAAAAGTTTTGGAATTTATGCTACAGAAAATGAACTCGCTACCCTGGCAGGTACAGACGAAACAGGGGCAAGCTTTTATGGTCTTAAAACAGCGGCACAATCCATGGGAGTCTCCGCAATAGGGGCAAGATTAACTGTTGACCAACTTAAAACGAACTATCTGGTAGTTTTGGATATAGATGGAAAAAAACACTTTGAAATCATCAAAAATATCACAACCACAACTGTCTATCTATTTGACCCTAACTTAGGAAATATTGAAATGCCCTTAGATAAATTCAATGAAATGTACACTGGAGTTGCACTGGTTTTGAATGATACATTACCGCCAGGCACAGTATTGTTGACTGATGATGAAATGCGGGACATCAAAGCCCTTGGGTATTGGACAAAGGATGCACACTACTTTACAATACCAGGTTTTTATTATCCAACCATCGAATGGAGAAGTTTCTCATATCCTGTGCCAGTTCTTAAATGGAAATGGGTACCGCCATATAAACTTTTTGGTATCATTCCTATACCCGGACATACAGAACCGTATATTACCCTAGAATGGCGTACAGGTAGCTACCCAGTAGTTGTATGGAGATATCAGCCTCCACAAAGATTTGTATATTATACACCAAGATGGGTTAAAGAAGAAGGAGAAGTATGGAATGACAATGTGTATATAAAAGTTTTCAAAGGAGCTATAGCCATATCTACCGGTACTACAATGATACGAGGAGGTATAGGATTAATTGGTATAACAGAAGGATGGGGAACTCCAGCAGGTATCATATTAATAGGAATGGGTGCTGGTGTGACTTGGTATGGTGTTGAACAAGTTATAGACGGTCTTGATGATCCTTGGTCTGTAAAGCCAAATCGTTTTTTATACGATTAACCTATTCCTCGGGGATCACCAAATAATAATTTTTAAAATTAACTATATTATAAAAGGTTGTAAAAAGTATACGGAGAAAAAGAAATGCAAAAAGAATCAGTGTGGATAATTATTTATGTGCTAGTTGCTATAGGTGCATTTTTATCATTTTTAATTTATGGAAACTTTAGAGATTTATTAATAAGTATTATTATTCTACCTGTCTTTTTCATCGAAATATTCAGGATTAAAAAAATAAGTTTTAAGTTATTATTAAGAAGTTTAGTAGGTGTAATAATAATCCAGATTTTAGCTATTTCATATATTTATTTAAACATGCTTTCATATCTAAAAACCACAAATGATTACCTGTTTTTTTATATCTTTTTAGGATTGATAATACTCACCACGTTTTCATTGGTTTATATGTACCGTCGTAGAGACCAAATAAATAACAATCATGTCTAATGACTAGCAGGTACAGACGAAACAGGAACTAGTTTAGATGGATTAAAGAGGGCAGCAGAAGCTAAAGGAGCAACTGCAATAGGGGCAAGATTAACCATAGACCAACTTAGAGCCAATTATTTGGTAGTTCTGTCTATCAATGGAAATAATCACTTCGAAGTTATACAAAACATCACAGATACAACAGTTTATCTATTCGACCCTAACCTGGGAAACATTGAAATGACACGGGATAAATTCAATGAACTCTACACAGGTATTGCACTAATCATCAACGACCAACCACCAGTAAACGCCA
Organism: Methanobacterium sp. PtaB.Bin024; assembly: GCA_002067065.1. GTDB lineage: Archaea > Methanobacteriota > Methanobacteria > Methanobacteriales > Methanobacteriaceae > Methanobacterium. Next base: position 1,767 of record MVPY01000018.1, on the reverse strand, counting down.
CACTATTAACCCCTGATGAAATGAGAGACATCAAAGCAATGTGGCACAAAGTTAAAATTGGAGCATGGTATGAACCCCCACACTTCGTAATAGCTGGTTGGAAAAAAACATATTACAGCTTTTCTATACCTATCATTCATGTGAAGTGGGTATCAGTTTATAGATGGGGACCAATCAATATTGGATACTGGTCGGCAAGTGTAAGTTGGAAAACTATAACTATAGGCATATGGACACCTGTTTTCCGTTACGTACCAGGCAGATGGCATAACATATATGTCACAGTTCCTGATGTGAAAGTCACCAAGATGATGTCTGAAAAACAGGCTCTAGACAACGCTGTTATCCGATTAGGAACTTTAGGGGCTGTACTCGGTATTTTTGTCCCTGGGTTGGGTGAAGCTGAAGTGGGCAGCCTTGCATTTGGAGCTTCAGCTACAACTACGTTTTTATCAGGATTATCAATAGGATATAATCTAGATACGGTTTATCATGCGTTTAATGATCCATATGTAGTGTATGATATTGAAGGAATTAAATATTATTCCTATTGTTAAAATTACTCTAGTTAGTCACGGCTTCTAACCGTAAAATAGTAAAAAGTAAAGGAGCAGTACTATGGTATTTTCCTTTAATTTTTCTTTATTTAATGAAATTCAATTTTAGGAGTGTAAAAAACTTTATTATTAATTTTTTTATAATATAAAATATTCAGATAAATCTTTTAAACAGAGAGAATTAAACATAAACATGGGTGAAATTTTATGAAACAAGGTTTAAATAATGCGTTAATCATCAGTTATTCTTTATTTTTGATTATTCTTTTAATTTATATCAGTTCCAATCCATTTTATGTTCCGCTAATACTTCTCTTTTTATTTGGAATTATAACTGGATTTTTTGAATTTAGAGAATATTACAATAAAATATCTTATTCTATTGCCTTAGTTGTGCTTTTAGTGGTGATGTGGGCAGTTACTATTCAATTTTCTTCAAGTATAAACATGTTATATTACATAGAAACAGGAATAATTTCACTTCTTATCATAGGATATTATATCTACACAATTAAAACCTGGAAAAACAATGAAAACGCATTAAAACCTTATAATAAAGCTCTGACGGTAAACCCAAACGACACTACAGCATTAAATAATAAAGGCGTTGAGTTAACAAGTCAAAAAAAATATGAAAGAGCAATGGAATGTTTTGATAAAGTCCTAGAATTAGATCCTGAAGATGTAGCAGCGTGGTATAACGAAAGTATTCTACTTAAAAAAGAAAAAAAAGACCAAAAATCCAAAAATTATCTTGATAAGGCGTTAGAATTGGATCCTAGATTAGAAAGAATTAAAAATTCGGGAGAATTACTTTTAAAAAAATGACTTTAAGGTATGTAAAATGAATTATTAAAATGAATTATAGATTAAAATGAATTATAGAAATTTTTTTATTATCATGTTATTGATTTTAGTTGGTATATTTTTCGGTTATTTATCTTCAGGAAATCCTGGATTGTTAGTCATTTGTTTAGGTATTATTGGATGGGTTTTGAGTTCTACATTTGAACTCATCAATTTCAATCGTACAATTTATTATGTAACTTTTGTCAGGTATACTCCTCTCTCAAAGCATAATACTAATTAAAACTTACCTATTCCAAATGATATTTTTACAGAACAATTAACAATATGGGATTGTCCCATAATTCATTTTCTTTTTTTGGTATGATCTTTTTTCAAAGTAATTTGGGAGTGATTTTTGTTT
>MVPY01000017.1 GCA_002067065.1 Methanobacterium sp. PtaB.Bin024 | reverse complement strand
GCCACCAAAGCCCAGACCACATTCGGTCCTGATTCACAGGTACTGGGAATTGGTAGACTGAAATTCGCCAAGGCGAACGTTGTTAGCCTTGAACCGGGACTGGTATTTGCCAGTCGTGACCCGGTAGCTGCGGAATCCTTGGCACTGGCCATAATAAAACATCTAAGAAAATCTTTACCGGCATTGCCCAGGATATACGAGAGGCTAATACTCTTTCTGAGTAACAACGCGGTTAAAGTGGATAAACTCCCAATTAAAGAACACCCCTATATAAAACATTCAATGGATATAGGATTGGGTGAAGTAGCTTCCCAGATAGAATATAAGAATGTTCCTGTTGATTTGGGGAGATCTTTTAATGATCTGCTAAATTAACAATGGTCTAACTAAACTTCCTTTTTATACAGGTCAATGGAATGATTTATAGCATCTATCGCTGCACTTTTATCTTCCCATCCTAAAACTTCAGTCTCTTTTCCTTCCAATTTTTTATAAATCCTGAAAAATTCTGCTATCTCATTCAACACGGCCTTTGGGAGATCATCGATATCATTCACCTCCTTATATCTAGGATCGTTGACAGGGACACTTAGTATTTTATCATCACTATCGCCGCCATCTATCATCTTCATCACTCCAACAGGCCGAGATTCAATTACACATCCCGGAAATGTTGGCTGTTCCATCAATACGATGATATCCATGGGGTCTCCATCATCCCACAACGTTTGGGGTATTATACCATATTCTGCAGGATAATGGACCGGGGAGTGAAGAACTCTATCCAGTGCAAACGCTTCCAATTCCTTATCGTATTCGTATTTGTTCCTGGAACCTTTTGGTATTTCAATTACTGCATATATTACCTCTGGGACCGATGGTCCGGTTGGTATTTCTTTCCATAAATTCATGTATTTCATACCTCCTAATTTTCAAATATTTCTTGAATTAATCAAACTTTACTTAAAGTCCACTTTTAATTATTTTAATAATTTGGACATCTAAACCATAATTAACTTTATGTATAGAAAATATCATCGCAGTAAATCATTGTTTACATTTACACTATCTGCCTGGGGCCCTCTCATCTCTGCCGACCTGGTTACTACTATTACGTGTGTTGATTCATCCTGTTTTACAGTATCCAATTTTTCTTATCACCTAATTGCTATGATTTTGAACACAGTAAATAGGGATTCTACATTTTTGAATCATTGGAGATATCCATATAAAATCGGCAAGGCATCGCCGGTTCGTATTCCTTTCCATACATTGATTAGATATTTCTGGCCGTGTCTATGAAATTTTATTTCATACGTGTAGTAATTACCTTTTAAAGGAGGGGGCGTGAAAGAAATGGTTAATAAATGCTCTTTTGTGTACACGTCAAGTAAACGTTCAAGAATGTTAATTTTGCCTTCAATATACTCAGTTACAATGATTTCCTCTTGAGTCTTGGGGATTTTTTCCCAATTAATCTTCATTTATTAATCTCCATCATGTATATATACATATCTTGTCAGATGTTCTCTCCTTTTCGATTCCGTATTCTTAACATTGAAATAAAAACAGGAATCGATATAAGTTGTATCAAGACAGAGAAGACCACCAAATAAGTTACGGAAAAATCATATAACGCACCCATGAATAAGCTTCCAGCAAACCATGAAACACCATAAATGGTTTGAAAAACACCATAAGCAGAGCCACGTCTTTTAACAGTAGACATGACTGCAACTGAAGACCTCATTATAGATTCCTGGGCACCCATACTCACTCCCCAAATTACCATTCCCATGAAAGCCATGTAGAATCCACCTAAAAATACTAAGGGTGCAAAGAGTGAGGATATTAAAGCCACAACGATCATGATGGATAAGCCTACCTTATCGAAAAGTTTTCCGAATATCAAAGCCGAAATTCCATCTGTACCCATGGCCAATGCATAGAAAATAGGTATCATAGCTGCAGAAACAATACCCACCTTCTGGAAATGGTACGCAATGAGTGCAAAGTCAGCGAATCCCGCAGCAATTAAAGCTGCTGCAATAACGTACAACCAGTACATCCTTTTAAATCCCTTTGTATTTAATTGAGGGACTTCAACTTCTAAGTCATGTGGATGAGGATAAAGAAATCTGGAAATCACTAACACTAAAATGGCTAACACAGCAGGTAGCAAAAGAAAGGCAAATCCTAGCTGGTAACTTCCATGATAAAAAAGTATTGCAGCAACAATTAAAGGACCTAGTATTGCCCCAATCTGATCCAACGCTTCATGCAGGCCAAATCCCCAACCCTGACCCACCTGACTGCAGGCATGGGATAACATCACGTCTCTGGAGGGCACTCGGATACCTTTACCTAATCTTTCAGTTATAATCAATACTGCAGCTACCTCCCAACTTCCAGCCAGAGCCAAAAGAGGTACTGCAATAAGATTAATCAGATAGCCACCAATAGTAACGGCCCAGTACCTACCTGTACTATCAATAAAGCGTCCTGAGAAGAATCTAAGCACATAACCTGCCAATTCTCCAAATCCAGCTACAAATCCGACAGTAACTGCACTTGCCCCTAAAATAGCCAGATAGGGTCCTGTTATACTACGCGCTCCTTCATAGGTCATGTCCGCAAAGAGACTCACCACCCCTATTAGGATGATGAATTTAAGGGCGTTGTTGTTCATGAAGTCTTTAAAATTATTCATAATATCATTTAAATTGATTTATGATCCTATCTTAATTATTTCAACTGAAAAAGAGTTTTCAGGGACAGCATCTCATTGTAAAGTTCTATTGAATGGTCGATGGCTTCTAAAGCTTTTCCTGTATTTTTCCAGCCCAAAATTTCAGTGATTTTTCCTTCTAATTTTTTGTATTCACGGAAAAAGTGTTCTATTTCCTCTAAAAATGCGAGTGGAACATCCTGAATATCATTGATGTCGGTAAATCTCGGGTCATTTACTGGTACACCCAATATTTTATCGTCTCTTTCTCCTTCATCGGTCATCTTCATCACTCCGATGGGCCTGCATTCTATGATGCATCCAGGGAAGGTTGGCTGACGCATCATCACCATGATGTCCAGTGGATTCCCATCATTTCCCATGGTCCGGGGTATCATACCATAATCGGTGGGATATTGGAACGGAGAATGCAAAACCCGTTCCAGTACAAATACCTCTTTATCCACGTTGTATTCATATTTGTTCTTTGAACCTTTTAGAGTTTCAATAACCGCATGCACAGTCTTTAGCGATGGTTTGGTTTTAATATCTTTCCAGAGGTTCAAAAACTCACCTTATCCTGAATGTTTTGGTACTCTTATCCTGAATGCTTTGGTATTTATTATTTTTTAAATTTAGCCATAACTGGGTTGGCCATGTCTTCCTCGATGCGGATGAGTTCGTTGAGTTTGGCAATTCTTTCACCACCTATGGCACCTGTTTTTATAAGAGGACAGGAGAAGGCCACCGCTAGATGGGCTATTGTTTCATCTGTGGTTTCACCAGAGCGATGTGACACTACAGGAGTGTAATTGTTGTCTTTTGCGAGTTTAACTGTCCTATATGTCTCGCTTAAAGTTCCGATCTGGTTGGGTTTTATTATAATAGCATTTGCAGTACCCATTTCTATTCCTTTGGCCAGTATATCTACATTGGTTACAAAGATATCGTCCCCACAGATAATACATCGATCTCCAACCTTCCTGGTGAGTTCTGCAAACCCTTCAAAGTCATTTTCATGTAAGGGGTCTTCCACAAAGAACAAGTTGTAAGTATCGATGATTTCCATGACGAAATCAATCTGTTCACCGGTGTTTCTGGTGACTTTTTCCCTACCATACACATATACCTTTTTAGATTCATCCCAGAGTCCACTAGGAGCTAAATCAAGTGATGGTTTAATTTTAATACCTAACTCATCTCCAACATCTTCACAGGCCTTTGCCTGAATTTCCAGTGCCTCATAATCAGATAGATTCGGAGCCCAACCACCCTCATCACCTTTACCACCAGTAAATAGCGGATCTTTAGATCTTATTAACTCTCCAATTCTTTTGTGCACGGCTGAATTTGCAAATACTGCCTCTTTAATATTGTTTGCTCCTACGGGGACGACTAGAAACTCCTGTATGTCAGGTGCGCCAATCCAGGAACTTTCCACCTGTTTGGTTTTCCCAACATGTGCTCCCCCGTTGATCATATTTCCCAGTGGGTATGGGATTTCATTAACCAGGTTACCACCCAGGAATCTGTAAAGGGGCATGTTATAGGATGAAGATGCCGCTTTTGCCGCCGCCAGGGAAACTGCAACCACAGTATTACCACCTAACGTTGAAAGATTCTCTGTACCATCTAAAGCTTTCATAGTTTTATCGATAATACTGGTATCTTCTGCAGATAGTCCTTCAAGCTCAGAAACTATTTCAGATTTATATTTTTTAATTAATTCATCCACACCTATCTCTGGAAATGCTGTTACTTCAAGCGCCCCGGTACTGGCACCACTGGGCGCTGCTGCGATCCCATAACCATTTGCTGTTATAATCTCCACTTCTACGGTGGGGTTTCCTCTGCTGTCTGAAATTTTCCTTATTAAAACTTCTTCTATTATACTATCCATAATAATCCTCCATTTTTTTAAATTAAACAATTTAAAGATATGATAATGTTTTTAGCACGTATAAAGCCCTGTATGTATATTCAAGCTCAGAAATTCCCATATAGATAGATCTTCTAAATCCCCCATCATTATTTTGAAGTTCTAAAACAAAATCCACCATGGATTCTTTGTTTTCAGGAATTTTTCCCAGTGTTTCAAAAATTTTTACCCCGGAATAGATTGATTCGATGTATGGGGGATAACTGATTGGAGTATAAACGAATAATCCTTCTTTTGTTCTGCATCTCTTGGTAAAATCTAAAATATTATCTCTATTTTCTATCAATGATTCATCGATGCAGTTTAAAGATTCAACGGCGTAATAGGTAGATTGAATATCTGATCCGCCGATGTTGAATCCTCCATCGTCATTCTGTTGCCTTAAAATCCATTCAGATATATGATTAAAATCGTGATATCCGATTAATTTTAATATTGCGGTAGTTAAAAAGGCTATTTCCAGATTAGGGAATTTCTTTTTTTCCAGTAATGGATGAATATATTTATCAGGAATTTCTGGTTCCTTACCTAACAAAACTAAGCTGTTTAAAAGGTTGAACTTTCCATATATGCCGAATACACGGCTATTTTGTAGGTTTTTAAGCCAGTAAATGGTTTTATCGATGTTATTTGGGGTTTCTCCCAATAAATTGAGAATTGAGAGGCCGTAATAGGTGTTTTTACCATCTGGAATTCCTTCGTAAAGAGTGAAGCCCCCTCCATCATATTCCCTTTGATGAACATATTTCAAAGCATTTTCCAACACTTTCATGTCTATCATCCGTCTATTGGACTTTTTTTATATCCCTTACTTGTCTATTCAACGCTTTCATTCCTGTCATTCATCTATTCCACTATATCTTCTCTGTGGCGTGGTAGGAACCATTTTTGGGCTATAAAGGTGGGTATCACTGCACTGGCAACCACCACTCCTATTAGTACTGAGTACTGCACTTGATCTATGTATCCTGCGTTAAGGCCGAATACGCTGGCTATGGTTCCAAAAGTTAATCCTGTGCTCATTAGAAGTGTGGTGTACATACTTCCGTTGGGTATATACTTGTTGGCCAGGAAATAAACTCCTATGAACTTAGAAATAAATTTAATAGCAAATAATATTACAAATAGACCTAAAAAAGCCAGTACTAACGAAAAAGAAACGTTTAAACCACCTACTATGAAAAATATGGGTGTTATTACCGCGTATGCCACCGTTCTTAGCCTGGTGGTTGCTTCTTTGACCTTTGCCAATTCTTTGGACATGAGAAGACCCAAGACAAACGCCGGCAGAACTGCTTGTCCATTACCTAGAGCGGCGAAATACATGAACAATACCAGAAGCACGAATACATATTTTATCTCCGGTTCGATGACCTTATTTTTCAGTTTATCGTGACCGAATATGTGTTTTGAATATTTGGCTGCCAGGGCTATTACAGCAATGGATATCACGATGAAAAGAATGGTGTACAGGTCTGGTTTTATGAAAATTATGCTCAGTGCTAAGGCGGTTGATATGTCGGTTACGAAGGTGGCGGCTAAAATTATCTTCACCAGATCAGAGTTTGGTATATCAGTTTCCATCAGTACGGAGTACACCACTGCCAGAGAAGTTGTGGAAAGTGCGATTCCACCAATTAAAGCTGCTTCTAAGTTCCATCCCGCAACAGAATATGTGTAAAGGGAAACACCTATAAACGGAGCCAGGAATGAACAGAATCCTATCAGAAAACTTTCTTTATACTTTTCCCTCATCAGGTTGATGTTTATCTCTGTACCTGCTAGGAAGGTTAACAGTATTCCTCCCAGTGAAGCTACCAGGGTCATCCAATCCGTAGCCTGTAAGAAACCCAGATTCCCAAAAACAGCTCCTAAAACTATTTCTATTATTGCCACTGATAATCCCAGTCGCAGTGAGATTAAACTGGCTATGAAGATGATGATAACCAGTACTAATAAATTAAATTGGGTTAATAAATCGATTGCCAATGATAATTCCTCCGAAATATTTTCCGCAGGAGTCATTAGCTTATAAAAATAGC
>MVPY01000016.1 GCA_002067065.1 Methanobacterium sp. PtaB.Bin024 | reverse complement strand
GAGGCTTTTGATTATTCTGGCCCTGTTAACCCCCCCTTTACTGCCAGCAATCAAGTACCATAAAATTCTTTTCATGACAATCACAAATCTCAAGATATAAGATCAATATGATTTTAATTACTAAAATAATCCTCTTTTTCAGTTATTTTTATTGTTCCTAAAGATTAGAGATTGAATTTACCCACCTATTGATGAGAAATTAATCTCTAAATTTTTCTACCATTATAATTTATTGTATTAAAGTACTTATAACCATTTAAAATAAGTTATCTCTGCTGTAACTTCATCCGTTGTCCTAATATACATGGACCGCCCTGTCGACCACCAAGTGGTATGTGGGGGGTTCCCATGGAGTTCATGCATCGAGCCATTACTGCTGCACCCATAGCCAGGGCATCTGAGACAAATAAAACATCTTCAAAATAATCCTGGGCAAATTCTAAAATCAGTTCTGGTTTGCGGCCGGTGATTCCTGCCCTGCCTGTAATTCCCAAGACAGATCCTTCTTCAATAACACCTTCATCAGCAGCTTCTTCAATTAATCTTTTAACAATTGTGGCGCTAACATGATCCAGGGTGGCAAATAACGTGTGCATATCCGTTGATTCTATTATTTCATGACCTAATCGGGTGAGATCTGGTATCTCGTCACCATCTTTACCTACGTCACAGCCAATAAGAGTGGTTCCTGCATCATAGGCAGCTTGAGGATCTACTGGTACAGTTCCAAATCTCTCTCTACCTTCAGGAACTTTGCGAATGTCAACGTGTTCATGGGCACGCTGGGCAAATTCTTCTGCTGCTTTCCAATCAGCTTTTTTGAGGATGTCCTTTGTATACAGGTCCAAAGCTGCACCACCACGTTTATCTACCTTTTTTGTTCCTCTTATTATGGAATCAGCAACAGCTCCAGCCAGTCCACAGAAGTTTCCAATGGTTTTTGCGTAGGGTTCATCGTTATTTACAATCCTACCAGCCAATGTTGTTCCAAAGTCCATTGAAACACATGGATTACGGTAATCAATTTCAGTCCATTTTGCACCTGCTTTTATACCGGCAGTTACCAGTTCTCCCTCCATTTCATTTGCTACTACAGCTCTTCCTGTTGGAGGAATTACACTTACCACTGCTCCGTCGAACATTACTTTGTCCAGTAATGTGAATTCCTGTAATTTTTTGGGTAAGCTTTCCTTGGAAATTGATGGTGACATTTTGCCTGGTGGTATCCCTGCATCCAGGCAACCGTCTGCCAGGGCTATGATTAGTTCACCCACCTCTTTGGGAGATGCAAACCCGGCGGTGACTCCAGTTGAACGAACCACAAAATCCAGATCATCATCTATGCTTATTTTGGAACGTTTTACAGATTCTAGGATGGTGTCCTTGACCAAATCAGCGACTGATTCTTTGGTTAATTCAACATGCCAAACTGTCTCCCCAAAGACTTTTTCATCCTTTTTAGGGGGTCTAATATCCCGGGTCATTTTCACTGTTTTGTCCAATAGATAGGTTCGGCTGGTGTTGAGGTTGGTGGCAGTGAGGATGCATTTGGTGGTGGTGTTTCCCAACTCCACCGATGCCACAACGTAATATTCATCAGGACGCAGATTAGCACCGTAACCTCGGCCCACAGTTTTCCTGGTGAATGGTGCCATTTTGGCGTCTTCAATGGTAATGTATCTGCTCTTGGCCATGATGGGTTTAGGACCCAGACCTAATAGTTTCTTTAAGAATGACAGGACAATCCCTCCGGATTAATAGTTAACTCCATAACTATAACTTGTAAAATAGGTTTTATCTAAAATAGTTATAAATCTTGTGAAATGAATTTCGGATTTAGGAAAAAAGAAAAGAAAAGGAAGAACTAGTTAGCCGTTCTCACCAGAAGAATAGTACAGGGAGCAGAATGAACCACTTTTTCCGATACACTTCCCAGTAAATGTTTGTCAACTATACTTTTACCTGTGCCCATTACTATAACATCTACTTCTTCATCGGTAGCTGCTTTAACTATCTCATCAGCAGGATTACCTTTAACCATCAATTTTCTGAAATTTATTCCTGGTTTATCAAATCCTTTAGACATGTCCTCAAGAATATCCTTACCTTTAGCTGTTAACTCATCTATCATCATTTCTTTAACCTTTTTAGGAGTTAAAAATGGCACAGATGTTTCCACTATATAAATGCATATTACTTCAGCTTCCCCCTGAATCAAGTTTAAAGTGTGTTCTATGATTTCATCCATGTATTCGCCCATGGTGGTTAACAATATTTTGTCATACATCTTAATCACACATCCAGTTTCACTTATATGATTTCAACTAAAAATAGTTAGTCTTGTCACTATATATATTATGTAAGATGCTACAAGAATAATTCCTTCTACACGGGTAAGTTTCATTCCCCTTTTTATTAAAAACAAGAGGAGTAAAGTCATGAACACCATTACCGGAGCATCGAAATAGATGGTGATTGGTTCAACTGGAATGGTAACAAGTAAAGAGGGAATTCCCAGCCCAATTAATATGTTGAAAATGTTACTACCAAATACGGTTCCAATAGCAAGGCTGTTTAATCCCTTCTTAGCCGAAGTTAAAACTGTGAAAAATTCAGGGGCTGTGGTTCCAAATGCTAATAAAATACCGGCTAATACCTCAGGAATACTGGCCATTACCGAAAGTTCCACTGTGCAGTAAACTATAGCCCTGCAACCAATTGCTAAACCAACTAATCCCAAAACAGCCATCAAAATAGTTTTTTTATTTAAGTCTCTATTTTTTTCATCAACTTCACAACACTCTATTTCCCTATCTTTACTGCTTTTTTGGGCTCTGATTAGGATCCAGAGATAAACAACATACATTATAATCAGGATAATACCTACAACAAATGAAATCTCTCCCATCAAAAGCAATGCTACCGTAATTGTTAAAGTCGTCAAAAAAGCCATTGACCCATCTCGACGCACTTCCTCCATTTTTGTTGTTATTAATCCGGCAAATATCGCAGATACACCTAATATACCAGCTATATTCCAGATGTTGGCCCCAATAGCACAACCTACTCCAACATCAGGACTTCCAGTTAAAATAGCAATCATTGCAGAACCAAATTCTGGCAGAGAAGTTCCCACTGCTGAAGCAGTGACTCCTAAAATTATTTCGGATATGCCCAAGGCCAATCCAATTTCAACTATGCTATCAACAAACACGTCGGCGGCTTTAATTACGATAATCAATGATATAATTAGAGCCAAAATTAATATGAATAATTCAAACATATTACCACCGGAATTCCATATTCCTGTACATAGAGACTTCTTGATGATTATATATACTAATTGAAAACTGTTACTTAACCAATGCCATTTTCTTTGTTTCGTTAGAGTCTATTCTATTTTGACGTTTGAACGATATTTTGGTCAAAGAAAAAGAAATTTGGAGAATCAATGCCGGTTTTAAATTGTTTTGATAAGCATTATGTTGCAGGGAGCTGAATGAACGACTTTTTCAGAAACACTACCCAATAACCGTTTATCAATGATATCCTTCCCTGTTCCCAAAATTATTAAGTCAACACCTTCTTCTTCAGCAGCTTTTACAATTTCTTCAGCTGGATCTCCCTCTCTCAACAGCTTCTTGAAGTTTATCATGTAATGTTTGGATGATTGAAATTCCTGTCGCATGCTCTCCAGGATTTCTTCTCCTTGATCCCTTAATTCTGTTGCCATCATTTCTTTAACTTTTTTAGGGGTTAAAAAAGGTGTAGAAGTTTCCACTACATATATGCCTATTACTTCTGTTTTTCTTTCCTGGATAATATCCAAGGTATATTTCATTATCTCATCCATGTATTCGCCCATGGTAGCTACCATTATCTTTTCGTGCATCTCATCACCTTAAGTAAGTACAAATATCCGTAAAAAGGCATAAACAATGTAAGTTGCCAATAATATTATGCCCCCGACTCTATTCAATTTCATATTGCTCTTTCTTACCAGCACAAATAATAAAATTGTCACAAATATCATGACCGGTGCATCAAAGGTTAAGGAAAGCCTTTCCACAGGCACGCTCATAAATAGGGCAGGAACTCCAATTCCAATTAGAATATTGAAGGTGTTACTTCCCAGTACTGTTCCAATGGAAAGATCATGCAATCCTTTCATGGCTGAGGAAAGAGTCACTACTAGTTCAGGTATGCTGGTACCAATGGCCAATGTGAAAAGTCCCATTATCATTGCAGGTATGCCTGCTATGCTAGCCAGTTCCACACCACTGTAAACCATCAAGCGACATCCAATAACCAATCCCACAAAACCCACAATTACAAAAGCAATTGATTTTTTATTGATGGTCTTTTCGGAATTTTTTTCCAGTTTTTCTGGTGTTTCATCTATATTCTGTGATTCTTTTTCTTTCTCTTGACCATCTTCATCACTATGCTTCTTTTGAGCTTTGATTAAAAGCCATAAATAGAAACAGTATGCTGCGATCATGACCACTGCTGCAGTCCAAGTTATATCCCCAAATAACATGAAAAATAGTAAAATTAAACCAGTCCCCAATGTCATTAACCAATCTCGAGTCAGGCCTTCACTACCTGTGCGGATTGATCCTGCTACAACAGCTGATATACCCAGAATACCGGCTATGTTCCAGATGTTTGAACCAATTACTGTTCCTACACCTAATTCAGTACTCCCAGATAAAGATGCTATCACTGCTGATCCAAATTCAGGTAGGGAAGTTCCAATTGCAGAAGCAGTTACTCCTAATATTATCTGGGAAATTCCAAGAGCACCACCAATTTCAACCAGGTTATCAACAAACACATCTGCTGATTTGATTACAATGATCAATGAAATTATTAATAATCCTACCAGTGCGATTATTTCCAACAAGTTATCACCGGAATAGGGTTTCCGCTTTCCAAGATATATACTTTGTGCTTATTATATTTAGATCTTTGAAAGTTTAGTGTTAATGATCAAAAAACAAATTAAAGAATCCAACCTATATAAAGTTTTCATACCTCTTTCCTAACTGAAGATAGAACATTTTCATTATTTTAGAAATAACATAATATCATTATTAAAAAGAATCATTGAACTAATTTCTCAAAAAATAAAAAAATAGGTTGTATAGGTGTTATACACCTATAACAGTTTGAAGTAGGGGTGTTCTTCAACAGGTTCGGTTCCGAGATCTACTGCTGCTTCAGCCATGAAGATGTCAGCCATACCACAAGCTGGGAAAGCCATTGATGCGTTTTCAATAGGACCGAATAGTACGAAGTCTCCACCCACAGTTTGCTGTATCAGGTTGGATCCTACGTCACAAACAGGCCAAGCTTCTGCGTGTCCTTGTCCACCTTTGTCCACAGGTTTTTTGTATCCTCGTAGCCAGTCCCATGCAGATGGCACGTTGTGGATACCACTACCCACAGGTAATCCCCATTTGCTTTTAACAGCGTATGAAGTCCTGAGGGCTGGTCCTGCACCCTGACCTAATGGAGTTATAGCAACATCCATGAATGGTTTGGTGATTCCACACTCTTCAGCCATTTGCATAAGTCCTTTATCTATAGCGCTTCCACCAGTTTCCCAGATATCTATTTTACCTTCGACACCTGGGGCCATGGGGTTGAATCCCAGAACGATGGATGCTGATATATCGGTGTCTGCAACAGCTTGCAGTTCATCAGCTTCGGAAGCCATGTTTATGGAGTTGTAAATAGCCCTTTCAGCCAGTCCAGCTTCATCAGCATATTTTGCACCGGCAACTTTAGCATC
>MVPY01000015.1 GCA_002067065.1 Methanobacterium sp. PtaB.Bin024 | reverse complement strand
ATGGACATCTCCCAGGCAGACGAAAGTAATCCAGTCGTCAGGTTGCTTAAAGAACAGGGGATCAAAGAAAACCATGAAATAATAACCACCGGTAGATTCATCAAAGACCAAATCCCCATCACACCTTACGTCCTGGACGAATACGCCAATAAAATGACCAGGGAAATATTGAAGTTACTGATCAATGGATAATAAACTGAAGATGGATGAAATGAGTGTCTGATTTGATTTTACGTAAAAAGGGTGTTCTGATTCGGGTTGAAAGAAGTGTTCAATTTGATCATGAACATCGGGAAAAAAGAAATATGTTAAAAGTTGCCACCGCTGAATGCTTTACCCATGGACTGATTGCCCGGGAGATACACGCCTTTTCTCAGGGATACGAGGGAGAATTTGGATGCTGTTATCTATCTCCTGATCATGAATCCAACCTTACTTCAGATAAGCTAAAGCCCGATATATCTGTTGTTTGTGGTATATTCGTCCCCACGTTGTCCGGTTTAAAAAATAACCTGAAAATCAATGCTCCCCAACCCTACAAAGTGATCAAGGGAGTTAAGGTCTACGAGGAAAACTACGATAAACAGGTGGCTGTTTTGATGGCCAATGCAGTGAGGGAGATATCAAAGGCGGATATCGGTATCGGAACCACTGCCGGTGTTGGTAGAGGGGGTATTGCCATATCCACCAATGAATTCACCATAGTTACCACTTCAGGGTACTACGCAAATCTCACAGCCCCCTGCTCATCTCAACTACTTAAAAGACAGGAACAAGGGGTTAAAAAAGCTTTAGATTTATTTTTTGCCGTTTTAAATGATGATATGGGAAAGATCATGGATTACGATGATATTTCCCTGAAGATGAACAGCAACTAGATAGCACTCCAATGATTAAGAATCTTAGACTTCCCCTCCTTTTTTATTTATCCTGTTTTTAAAAAATTCCAATGAGTTAACCCTTGTAAAACTTTCATCCCCCCATTTTGAAAATTCCAATAATTTTAAAGAAATTTTAGTATTATTTTTCAGTCATTCTTTGTCGAAATGGTAATAATTTGATTTTTATATTATAAAAGAACAATAGAATAATACCGGATAGTTAAAACCTATTTAATTTTTATAGTAGGGCTGAATTGAGTTCATCACCTATTACCCTTTTATTAAAAAAATTATCACGGATTTAATGGAGATACCAGAATATGAGTTGTTATAAATACTGGGATAAAATTAAGGCCATAGCTAATTCTCTAAAAGAATACGACGATTACAAACTGGAAGAAATGCCCATGGATGAGATCATACCCCTCATGGATTCTGTGGAGGAAATTGCCCATGACCAGGAAATCGATTTCGACTCGGCCAAGCACATTCTGGACGATGCACAGATGAACGAGGCCCTGAAGGTAATCAGGAAGTTCTACGTGAAATTTGGGGCCAGACTGGAAACTGAAAATGCAAAGGCCATATTAAGGTCGGATGACCCCTGGGCAACCCTGGAATCATTCCATTTCTACCCGCGTTACCAGGGACTTATAAAGAACGAGAATCAACTGGTGAAATTCACTCCAGAGCATAAGGTTGTGTTTATAGGTGGGGGACCACTCCCCTTGACCTTGATCCTCTTCAATAAACTATATGGATCCCGGTGTGTGAGTGTGGAGATCGAACCAGAGGTGGCAGAGTTATCCCGCCAGGTACTTAAAAAATTAGGACTGGAATCAGAAATCGAGGTTTTAACGGGAGATGAAACCAGTGTACAGGATATAGATTACACGGTGATAATGGTGGCTGCCCTGGCCGAACCCAAGGAACGAGTATTTACCAACCTTTGGGATATGGTGGATACCATCACACCCATCATCTACCGGACCTATACCGGTATGAGGGCCATTCTATACTCTCCAGTTACAGAGAAAGCCACCCGAGGCTTCCATAAGGAAGTCATGATCCTACCTACCGGTAAAGTTAACAACACTTCAGTGCTGATCCGGAAGATCGTATAACCCCTTTTTATAGTATCTGGAAATCTCTTTATTCCATTTGGAAACTGTTCAATATATTATCCAAGGTTTTTGTTTCGTTGGAAGTGCTGGTATACATCAATACATAGCCTGTATTAATTTTTATAGGCCGTACTAGTATAGTAATATCCATCGTTAGACCTGAACCGGAGTTGATAAGCATCGACTCCCGCTACGGTTAAATTTTTCTCAGATAAAAATTGGGCCCCTCTAGAAGGTAACATAGACTTTATTGTTTGAGCCCATCCAGGTAAGGTTTTCAGTACCTGATTTTGGCCGGGAATAACTTTTTCAAAAGTCAAAACAGTCTGTTCAATGCCTAAAATGAATATCACTTCAATATTACTTCCCAAATCAAGGGTCTTATATTCAGTTTCATTCAATTCACTCCAGTTTCCAGGGTACTGGAAGGTCACTCCATTTGCAGAATAGGTTTTATTTTGTTCCTATTCAGTACAGCCAGAAATCGTCACTACGGCCAAAATTATGATTAAAACAAATATTATTACTTTATTCATTAAATCACCTAAATTTATGTCGATAAACCAGGTTGGAGCATATTACAGTAGTGGAAGGACTCTTTCACCTGGTTTAATCAAATGTTATTGGTTGATATTTTATTCATTTTATTTAATATTTTTCATAAACAGGTATTCAAAATATTTAAACATATTTTCCATATTTAGCAGATAATCGATCCTTTTTTAAAATTTAAAAGAAATTTTAGAGTCCATCTTTTTTCTTGCCTCTTAAAAACATTTTTATAATTTGTTTTGAGTTTTAATGGGCTTCGATGATTTAATCCACCAAAAAATTCAAGAAAAATTGAGTATTACCCAAACAAGCTTTAAACTATCTTTAAATATGATGACCCCCCATATGGTCTAATAGAACTGAAATTATAATAAACTATTTACAGAGTTTATTACTCATTCAATTCTTATCACAGACGGAGGACATGTAATGGAGAAAGATTCACACTCAAAGGAAAGTACTGGCATTTTACTCATCGGACATGGGAGCAGTTTACCATACGGAAGAAAAGTGATATTCGAATTGGCTCGCAAGTATAAGGAAAGGTCAGATTTCCCTGTGGAAGTGGGATTTATGAATGTAGAAAAGCCAACTATACGTACTGCCATAAATACCCTGGCAAAAAAGGGTGTTAGTAAAATTATTGCTGTGCCTCTTTTCATAGCACACGGTGTTCACACCAAACAGGACATTACCTACATGCTGGGTTTAAGTAAACCACGTGAAGATGCTGGTTACAAAAAACTGAAACAGGAAGATATTAAATTTGAAGGGGAAATCGTCTACATCGAACCATTTGGTCCTGATCCAAGGATCGCCGATATAATAGGGGATAGGGTGGAAGACGCCCTTAAAGCTTAATTCATTGAGTGGAGTTCTATATGGGGTGGATGCAGTTTTCACCAGCGCCTAAGGTAAAACAGTCCGGGGATCCATGACTGATT
>MVPY01000014.1 GCA_002067065.1 Methanobacterium sp. PtaB.Bin024 | reverse complement strand
AGCCCCACAGTAGGGGCACCTGTAAATTTCCAGTTCATAGTCCACGTCACTCATCCTATCACAATCCCTCCCTTTATTCCTTCACAGTTTAACGAAGCTCACTCTTTGATTACTCTTGATTCAAAGTTCAAATCTTCAAACGCATCTAAAACAATTAATTTAATCGTTTGGCTCAATGAAACCGTTTCATCAATCCCCTCATCACTTAATCCTAATTCTTTTAAATGTTCCAACAATTTATTTTCATCAACTATCAACTTATTACCCCCATTGTTCTGCCATAGCATCAGCAATTCCTTCATAAAATCTGCTTCTTTCTTTCCATCTTTCAGGACCCGGAGAACATTTATGAACCCTACTTTCACGACCTTCAACTATATTACTTGGTTTGAGTTTTGAGAGGTTTTTAAGCCACAAACATGTTTTTTTAGTTTCACCATGTCCAAACTGCCAAGGTTGAATTGTTTGATCCGGTTGCCTGATTCGGCCTGAAATGATGCTTACCGGGTTTTCTATACACATTTTAGGGATTGGAAGTAACATAAGGTATCTAACAAAATTTAAGGCTTCTTCCTGTTCCTTGCTTTTTTCCTTAAACCATCTTGCACCTGACACTGCCAGATGGGTACAGGGTGGGTGACATATTGCCAGTTCAAATTCTTTCCAGGAATTAAAACTAAGATCTAAAATATCACATTGAACATGTGGCCCCTGTGATTCTGTGGGTAAAATGTCAAATGAAACTGCATCATGGCCTTGTTTGATAAATGCATCTCTGACTGTTCCTGAAAACTCACAGATTACGGCTACTTTCATTCAGTGGCCTCCAGGAGTTCTGGATTCTCAAAAACATTACCAACCACTTCATAAGTTCTCCAATCATCCACCATATCGGTACATTGGCCTTTGAATTTTCCATCTATGAACTCATAAACAAATCCAACCCTAGATTCAAGCCAAATCACCTTTCCATGAGTTCCCCCATGAATAGCGTTGTCCCCAAAAAGTATTATGTCACCTTCATAAATCTCCACCCCCTTTTTATCCAAAAGTCCTGTGAACTGGAGTAATTCAACATTTCGGTGTTTTTCCATGGGCGTATCATCCCAGAAATACACGTACCTAACAGTTCCATCTTCATTTAAGAATAAGGCATACACATCATGCATTTCTTTTCGTTCTTTATCCCATGCTCGGTATTTTATTGGTCTAACCATCCCTAAACACCCCTAAAATACCCGACTGGAGTATACAGTCCACAAATTGCGAGCTTTTCAAAGTTGCAGTGGTTATAAGTGTTATCCTTCACTTTCTCGACTTCTTCCCTGGTTTTGAGGTTGAAATCAATTATGCTTAGTTTTTTCATTAAGAATCATCCCATTCATCAGGTTCTAAACCCAAAACAGTTTCCAGAACCAGAACAGACTCTTGTAAACCATGAAGCCATGCTGTTGATTCATATTTAACGTCTTCTTTCCCCTGCTTGTCTATTCTGTTTTTAAATTCCTTAATTAGCTTTATTTTCTCTTGTTTTTCCATTCATTTTCCCTCCTTTGGTTTTAAAAGATGTTTTTCACAATAATAAGGACAATCAGGAGTACACAACTCATAACAAACCTTTATATCCCTTACACTTCTTTTAGTGTACTCTTCAGTGCTTATAATATTATCCCAAGGCATTTCTTTTTCCATTCACTTTTCCCTCCTTTAAGGTCTTCCCAAAACAACATCCAAATAAAGGTTTTGAGCACAAACATCCATCACAATATCTTCTAAAGCAGAATAAACAGTTTTTAACTTCTGCATTGCACATTGAATAGCAATAACAGGATGTCGTAAATTTTCCTCACTGGCAACATACCACGATTCTGGCCAATCAAAATCAGGATAGTTTTTAATATTCTGATAAGCCCACCAATCAAAACCATAATGATTTAAATCCAGTTCAAGGACCGTAATCTCTTCAAAACGCCATGAGTCGCTACTGTAAACCTCATAAGCGTTTGTGTGTTTCACTATGAAGTTTTCTAAGCTTTTCATACACTTTTTCCCTCCTTTTTTAATCTTCAATTAACTTTTCCAAAACATCTAATGCAAAACTAAGACCACTACAATACCCCTCTTCATAAATATCATCGTGGTCTTGACCCATAGCCCAATCATCAGGGTCATTTAAGATGTATTTGTTCCTTAAACCGTAAACCGTCATTTTATTATTCCCTCCTTAATTCACAAAGCAAGTAAGATTTACAACCTTCACAATCATCATCACAAAACACCATGTCTACCTTGTAATCCTGCAACTTTTCCCAGTCAACTAGTTTTTTTTCAACGAATCTTTGAATAACATTAAGCTCAAGGTTAATCCAGTGATCATGCCGGAACCAGGGCTTATCACGTATAGCACCATCAGGTAGTTTAGGGAACTTTTCATTCCAACCTGCTTTTTGTGCTGCAACTTCTAATTTGTAGTATCGTATCCACCAGTGTCTTTCCCTTTGTGATAAGGTTAGGAATGGTTTTTGTTCGTATAATTTACCGTATTTTTTAGAATCAGCATCATAGGCTAATTTTTTATAATTAATACGCTTCATACGGCTGCCCCCATAGGTTGGCCAAGTTGGCCAAGTTGGCCAGACGTGGCCAGGCCAAAGACACGGCCTTCTTTCACCGAACGGAGCATTTTCACCAGCCAGATAAGGGGGTCAAATTTCTCCGAAAAAATGAATACCCTAAACCCCCCAAAATAGCCATTTCCAGCATGTCCATTATGTCCAACTTGGCCACGTTGTCCAACATGTCCACCTTCAATAATCAT
>MVPY01000013.1 GCA_002067065.1 Methanobacterium sp. PtaB.Bin024 | reverse complement strand
AATCATGAAACTCAACAACAAACCATAGGTGATTGGCATCCTGTAAGTTACTAGGAATGTTTTAACCTGTTCCCAGAGTGTGGGTTGTCGTTTACTTAGACACGCCTTTTTAAATCGTTCCATTCCACGGTCGCTTTGGCATTTGACTTGTATGTCGCCACACTGGGGGCATTGGTAGTATTCTCCGTAATCCCTCATGTGTGATTCGTAGCAACCAGGACAAATCATTCAACATTCCCCCTATTATCAAGTGATATAGACATGTTAAAACACCCCAGGACTTCTTTCCATGCATTCACTTAATTCCTGTTCCAATTCTTCAATGCGCTCATTTTTAGCTTTGATTCTTCTTTGAAGCTCGTTAATGAACTGTTGAACTATTTTTTTATCCGGATCTGTGAACATCTCAGCACCCCCCTTCGGCGTGGAGTGTGAAATCTTCCTGTTGAATCTCCCAAATCCTTTTCAACGTTTTTGGGTCGTTGAAGTATTCTTCACGTGCATTGTAGTGTTTGCAGTTGCCTAGGCATGTTTTGTCACATGTCCGGCACTGTTCTGGTAGTTTAGTCATAGTTTATTCACCCCTGAGTAATTTACCAACACCATGTGCCCATTCTATTAATTGGCGGGCGAATCTTTGTTCGCTGGTTTCGTTCACGATTTGTTTGCGTTCAGATATGGGTTTACGATACCATGCCCATAATCCATACTCATTAGACATACAAAATCACCCCTTTAACAGTGTCTTCCTTTAACAACAATCTCCTCATCACATTTCTTCATATTCTTATGATGAGGCCCCCATTCAACCCAACGAGGCATCTTACAAATATTCTGCATTCGTTGATAAATCTTAGAATATTCTTTCCGAAGCTCCTTAAAACCAACATCACCCTCATAAATAGGTTGTAACTTGTGTTTCATGTCATGTTTAAGGTTGATAAATTGTCTTCTTGCGAATAACCATTTATTAACACCTCTTTTCATGAGTGTGTATCTAACAAAGTCGCATTGTTTTTCTGTTAGTCCGAACTCTTCTTTCAAGTCTTTTACAACGAGTTCGGGATGGTTTTGTTGGCATTCCCATATTCGGATTGGGTCAATTCCATCTTGAATTGCGTATTTTTCAAATCCTTTCATTCAATCCCTCCTTTCTTTCCCTTTATTTTTTGTTCTCAGTCTTTCCCCATCGCCTGAGGAAAGAAAGGAAGGCTAAAAAAAGCCTTCCAATGTCTGAAGATAAAGTCTTCAGTGTGAGGAAATAATATAAGTTGTCTTATAAGATTTCCTATAATTAGATAGACTTTCATTACATATAAGTTTTATGGTAAGATGACATATAGGATAAAAGATAAGATTAAATATAAGGAATCTGCATATATTAAATATAATTAACACTAAAGGAGGGATTATGATTTTGAAATACGAAACAAAAATAGGACAAGCTGACACGAAAGGGAAATCATCAAGGACAATTGTACCTATCGAGATCATGAAAATGTTAAATTTGGAGTGGGGCGATAAGCTCCAATGGGTAGCTGATATTGAGGGTGAAGGGGTAACAGTTACCGTACTCAAAAAAGAAGCATAATAATTACTATTTTCATTAAAACCGATCCGGCAGGTTGGCAAAAGGATCACCCGGCAAGGATCAATCTCATCAGTTTTTCATTCTCTTGAACTAGAACTTTTCTACGTAAATCCCCGGGGGGTAAGGATTCCCATTTTTCATAGTTCTTGTCAAAAGCTTTACATAATGTTTTAAAATCAGAATCAGAGCCTACACTACTTAAATCATCTTGTAATAAACTATTTATGGTCGAATTTACACATTTATCCATGCGGACACGCTCCGTAGGCTCTTAGTCGGGGTGGATGTTTGGCGATTGATACCCCTTCTAAGAGTTCTTTTTTACGTTTACAAGATGGATATTAGTTTTTCATTGTATAATAATCTATTCAAAAAGAGAGACTGAGAAGTAATCGAGAACAATTAGGAAAAAAGTATTATTTCTTTTCTCGCATTTTCGACATTTTCTGAGCCATTAAAACCTTTAACTGTTCCTTCATCCATTCATTATCAGCTGTTAAATTCTCAATCTTCTTATCCTGTTCTTTAACAACTTCATCAGTATTATCAATCACTTTTAATTTCTCATAAATCGTTAAATACTCCATAACCTTCTTATATTCCTTCAACAATCTTTCCTGGTCTGGATAGAAATAAGCACTTGTAACTTTGTCACCGACTTTATGTCCCATCATCATCCGTATAGCTAAGTGGGGGCAATTATGGCTTTCCATGGTGTTGGCAAAGTATTTCCGTAAAGCATGGCTTCGGAACTTCCTGAGTTTTCCAACACGACCAAAACCGCATATTTATATATCAATAATATTAATTTCAAATTATTTGAAATATAATAACAATTTAAATAGTAATAATACTATACTAGTTATGTGGGATCCCCTTCCATGGTTGGGAAGATCTGCCCTTACCTTTTAATACTTAATTGACCTGGGAGGGTGAT
>MVPY01000012.1 GCA_002067065.1 Methanobacterium sp. PtaB.Bin024 | reverse complement strand
GTAGTTGCTCTTGTTCTCAGCTGTTGCTTGATCTAATGCCTCTGAAAAATTTACTACCAATGTTACTGAGTCCAGTAAACTTGCCCCGGTTACTCTTGGAGGAGTCAAATCTGGTCCGGCATCATATTCATAAGCACCGATAGTAGGAGTATCATCTCTTGGATTACCGTTTATATCTCCCCAAACTAATCTGCCTTTTAGATTATAAGTTGAATTGAGATAATTTATATACCACTCGGCATCTTCACCTGCATTTATCGCCGGTGAACCAGATTTTAATTCACCATTAATAGTACCTTGATTGGGTTCGTGTCCGATATTACTTACAAGTAATGGGTTTCCCTTCACTCCTGTGCCGCCATAGTTATTAACAAAATCAGTCCATCCAGAAGGAGTGCCTGTTCTTCCATTCCCAGTAATACTGCCTGCAAACCCAACATCACTATCCCAACTTCTGTAATATAGGTTATTTCTTATACTGTCCACTCTGAGATTTGAACCAGTGCTATTATCAAAGGTTGAAATTGTATTACTGCTTGAAGGTGCATATTGTGCTATAAGATTATTGATTACTCTTGTATTTGTTGAAGTTGAATATTCAAGCCAAACACCTCTTACTCTGGGTCCATTGCTTACAACTGTATTATGCAGTATCCAGGTTGGAGGCATAGGATTATGATCATACCAGCGTGTCATAAGTGTACCACCCCAATTAGCACCAGACATCCAAACACCTCCCATATAACAGAAGTTATTATAAATGATAACCGGATTATTCCCTTCCGAACCTAGTATAATGGGAATACCTCCGCCTTCAGGACTATAAACTGAATCATTTATCAGAATATTGTTAGTTATCACAAATCCATTACCTAAGTAGCCCTGTATTGCATCTACGTGCTGAGTGGGATGTTGGTTTTTTATTCTTATATAATTGTTATGAATAAAAACTCTGGAAGCACCTTTTACTTGTATCCCGTCTGATTCACCTTCAATATAATTAGGAGAAACTATTCTGCAATTCTCGATAAAAACACTATCCATATTCTGATAACCAACCTCACCTGTCTCAAGCCTTATTCCAGCACTGTAGAAACCATATATCATACAAGAATCAATCTTAATTCCTCTGTGAAAATTATCAACATTAGCATACACTCCTGAATATACATTCCTTGTTTCAATACCCTTTATAGTAATATAACTTGGATTTGAACCAGAACCATCGTGAAATAGAATAGCTGATTGACTATGATTGTTTCCATCTATTATTACCCTGCCTGAGTGTCCTGATGGTGATGGAGAATATTTACCTGTAGTAATTGTTATCCAATTAACAGTATTGCCGCTGCAATTTGGCTGTAAAGGTGCACTATATACCAAAGAGTCTGTGCCGCCTGATATATAAATATAATCTCCAGGCTTTATTGAACTCCAGTTAATATTAGAAAAAGATTTCCACGCATTAGTCCAACTTGTTCCATTGTTAGAGCCGCTTGCATTCTTATACACATACCAGTTTGTGGCATAAATTGGAAGTGATAATGATAGAAATAAAGCTACAATAAATAATAAACTGTTTATTTGATGGCTGATTAAGAATCCTCGTATTTTCATCGCTGTCCTTTTATATTTATAATGATAAATCTAATCCCAATATATGTGCCGTTATGAATCATTATTTTTTTGAAACATTCAAAATGAGACGATCGGTAAAAATGTAAATATGGTAACTTTTACTCAAATTTTCATCAGGTGAATTTATTTTTTACGAAAGGAGGGTGCACAAAGAGTGCATTTTGAAAAAATCTTTCGTTCTTTAATAACTAAAATAATTAAATCTTTATCAGCATAAAAGTACTTGTAATGAAAAGAATATTAATTTATTTATTAAACAAAATTAATTTTAATGCTGCCTGCAGAATCAGATCTGGTTCATCTTATTATTCATATTCATAAGCTCCTATTGCAGGAGTATTATCTCTTGGAACACCATTTATGCCTTCATTGGGAAGTATAATTCCCCAGGTTTTATAAAAGTAATCCAGATAAGGCTGGATATTCTCTCCCTTATTTATGGCAGGAGAATTAGGTCTTAGCTCTCCATTTAAAGTTAATTGACTTGGTTCATGACCAAAATGTTTTACAAACAATGGATCGGCATTTACTCCGGTCCCCCCAAGAATTCGCCATTCTGTCCAATTTGATATTTCCCCCATTCCAACCGTACTATATATGTATCCGCCAGAAAATAAAGTTTGCACGTTATCTTCCTTCCAGAACAGATTGTTTCTAATACTATCCATTGGCATATTTTTACGCCAAACACTACTTGATGAGAAGTTTGTATGCCAACCATGGGTATTACTGCTTCTCCAATCTTTATCATACACTCCATCTGGTAAACAATACATTGCATTAATATTGTTTATAAATAAATCTATTTTATATTCTTGACCAACTCCTGCTATTCTTGGTCCGTTTGTAACAATTGTATTATTAATGATATATGTAAGCGGCTGATGAGCTTCGTCACTATAATATCGCGTCCACATATTATAACCCATATTGGCGTTTGGATACCAGACACCGCCCATATAACAGAAATTATTATATAGAATTACCGGATTGCGCTGCTGGATTGGCTTTCTATAATTATAATCAATACTTCCCAATATAAACGGTAATCCTCCCCCCTCTGGGCTGTAAACTGAATCGTTAATAATAATATTATTATAAATAATGAAACCATCTGCCTGTACACTTTGTATTCCATCGTTGTGTGCTTTCGGATCTTGATTACGATTTGCAATAAAGTTATTCCGTATTATAGTACGTCGTGGATACAAATCTCCATCTCCATTAAAATGAAAACAGTCGGTTTGAAAACCCTTGTTTACAAATGAAACTATTCTGCAGTTTTGTATAATTGTACTATCAGCATTACCTATGCAGAGCACCCCAGCTAAATCATACCAATCGTAAATAAAAAGTGAATCCAGAATAATTCCTTTACAAACGCCAGGTTCAGAATCGATATTAAAATTAACTCCGGCAGTAGATTGACGACATTCTAATCCTTTAACTGTAACATAAGCGGGTGCTGTTCCTTTATAATCATCAAATAAAATGCTTTCGTGTCTTGTTTCTGCCTGACCATCAATTATAACCCTGCCGCTGTGTCCCGTTGATAAAGGAGCGTATTTACCAGCTACAATAGTAATTCGTTGAGTTTCAGTGCCTCTGCATTTTGGTGCCAATGTCTCATAGTAAATAGTCGAATCCTTTCCTCCCGAAATATAAATAATATCTCCTGGTTGTATTAAATCCCAGTCAATATCAGAAAATGATTGCCAAGCATTATCCCATGAAATTCCATTGTTTCGACCGGTGGCATTTTTATCTACAAAATATTTCGATGTGTGAGCAATTGTTGTACATTGAGATGTAATTATACATATCAATAAAAAAAATCCTGAGTAGAAAAAATATTCTGGAATATACTTCATATACTCTCCTAAAATTTAATAGATAGGAAATATTTTATAAAATCATTTTTCTTATCTGCTTAAAACCTTGCTATGAGTAAGCTGAAAAGCTATTGATTTCAATTCTTCAATCGCTGGCACCAATGAATAAACTGGAAGTATTGAGTTTTAGTCTATATTAATCGGCTGTGTAAGCTTCATCTGCTAATATAACCCATACTCCCCTAATATATCTTTCATGATATACTTTAGGGTACAAATGTATGTTTGGCAGTGATAAAATTTGCATTAAAAAAGTTAAAATCAGTACTAGTTACTAATCCATCTAAATTCCAGTCACAATAGTCATATCCATTTGCAGCATTTAGAAACTTAGAATAGAAAATATTAAAATCGGAGCTAGTTATAAAGCCATCTTGATTTGCATCTCCTGCAATCATTCCAAAAACACTGTTCCCAAGGTCAGCCATTGACTCGGTTCCATAAGCTTGTGTTTGTGCGGTACTGAAATCATAAAGAGAGCTATTTGTAAAACTCAGGTTGACCGGATTAGCGCTCATAATTGGCAGATGATTTCTGTGCCTTATAACTATATAGTAATTTCCGGGAACTATTCTATTAAATTTTACTTGACTTAATCCATCCAGGTCTACAATGCTACCGTCACTTTTTAAGAAAGCTGCCCGGCTTCCTACGATTGTATTTGCTGCTGTGCCAGTTCTTAACTCAACAAGAACCCAATCAACTATATCTGCGGGCATATTATAAACTCTTTCACTGCCACGGTAATTCCAGATTCCTAATGTATCATTATATGGGTGATGAAAAGGTAACTTACCTGATGAATTCAATGTTGTTGTCATTGTTCCGCTTCCAGCATAACTTCCCTGAAGATATACTTTTGCATTTACAACTGTCTGGGTAATTAGCCGTATATATGCCCATCCCACATATCCATTACTACCAGAGATCACATCTGCTTTCTGCGTATAAAGTGCAAACTGCCCGTTAGTAACAGTAACCATTCCTAAGGACACATCACTATTTTTACTTACTTCCACACTGTCTTTTGACGGATTACTTTCATCATTAATTGAATAAAATAATCTGTAAGTCCTATCGGGATCTTTCACAATAATAGTTGCTCTTACCTCATATTGACCATTAGGGATATTGCGGTAAAACTTCATCACTGGTAAATTTTTATTTGAAGTGTTACAATACACTGCAGGTGAACCTATGTAGCGGGGGTCCGTCCAACTAACAGTATGCCAGTATTCATTCCAGACGGATGCATTGAAGGATCCTTCATTTTCAAAAGTGCTGCGTACAGGATACTGTGATGTATCATCAGAACATCTGATTACACAACCCGGCGGATATAGATCATTTACAACTTCTCTAACTGTCTTAACCGGAATCTGCCTCGAAACCACCTCATCAAACGTGGCTCTTAAAAGTGCCGTATCTTGATACCAACCACCAGAATGATTACCCAATGGATGACCATAAAAAATTACCCATTGGTTTTTCACAGCAGCAGAGTCCAATAATTTTCTAACTTGTTGTATAGTTACATCGTTTGTTAAACTGAACCGTTTCAAAAAGTAAATATCATAGGGATGAGACATCCCCTCTTCGCTTTGATTATAGTCGCCTGTACCTGCAGAATAATATGGATGGTATTTCCTAACTATATTAACCAGATCATGATCCCAATCATTGCGGGGTGATTGAAAACCTGAATTTGGAAATCCAAGAGAGTCCAGCCAGTTTTTCATAATACTAACTTCAGCTTCAGTTATAGGTTCCGCATGAGAATATGTGTGACTGCTAATCTCCCAGCCAGCTTTCTGCATAACTTTTAAATGCTCCAGAGCGTGGTAATCAGTACCTTGCATCCACCAGGAAATAGCATTTATCCAACCTACTGCCGGAAATCCGTACTTCTGATACAAAGGGAAACCGAGATCCCACCATGAAGGATATCCATCATCGTAAGAAAAAGAAACTACCGGTCCATACTGTGCCTTTATATTGCCTATGCTTAAAAAGATCAGCATTATTATTAAAATTATTTTACGCTTCATTTCATCCCTCTTATGGATTATCAAAAATCAAATATTTGAAAAATGTTTATTAAACACATTCATCCTAATTATGGATACAATTAATTAATAATTGGGCAGGGGCGAAATAATAAAGTTGACAACACAAATAGCCCTTAAAAGAATAACCTTGTTCGACACATTACGTAGAAAAAACCAACTTTTTTATAATTGGATGATTATAAATAGTAAAAAATTATTTTATCAAAACCATTTTTCTTACCTGGACAAAATCCGGACTTTCGAATCTATAAATGTATGCACCGCTTGGAAGTGTAGAAGCATTGAATTCCGCTTTATGGTAACCAGCTTCGTAGGTTCCTTCTGCGAGTGTTTCTACCAATTCTCCGAGCATATTATAAATATTAATTTTTAACTGTGTTGCTTTCGGTAATGAAAACTGTATAGTTGTGCTCGGATTAAACGGGTTTGGATAATTCTGTGAAAGCTCAAACTTTGCCGGTAATATTTCTACTTCAACTATATCCGAATATTCAAACTTACCATCGGTGTCAACTTGCTTTAGCCTGTACTGAAATATACTTCCTCCTGCAAACAGGTCTTTATCTGAATAGCTGTATTCTTTTGGTGAGTTTGAATTACCGTGCCCTTCAATAAATGTTAAACTATTCCACTGACCATCGTTAACTTTTCTCTCAACATAAAATCCATAGTTGTTAACTTCTGTTTTTGTAACCCAGTTTAGCTGAACCTTATCATTCAGATATTTAGATGTGAAAGATGAAAGTTCGACAGGTAACGGCGAATCGATAATGTTTATTGGGGCGGTTAATGGTTGATTATTTATGATACCAGTTGCAGGATCATTTGCATGATTAGCAAACAATCCAATTGCATTTGTGGTATCATTTATTGTTAAACTGGTGTTAATGGTACTCAGAATTGTGAAATTTAACGTTGACCAAGTTGTATATATAGTATCTAAATCAAATCCGGAAAATCCTTCAGGACCGACGTTGGTACCCAAAACTCCAATTCTGATAAAGGTAGTATTATTTGTATGTGATTTAGTATAACCATTGGTTGGCACTGGACCATTAGTTGCACTGCTATTGGTTGCGTTAATATATGCAAGGTGCGTATTATTGAATTGAACATCAATAGTTGCAGAGCCAATAGTATTAGCTGTAGGTAAATTTGTACCTTTGACTTGAATACCCACTCTGAAACTTCCACCTACAATCCCATCATTTTGAACAATCACAAGTTGCTGTTGTATAGTCTGAGCATGTGTTCTAAACTGTAGGTTTAATACAATTATTATTAGACCAAGTAAAATAGAAATAGTTTTATTCATAGTACACCTTATTTATAAAATTTTATAAAATCTTATGGTACAAAAGTTTGTTTAGCTGTCGTAAAGTTTGGATTAAAAAAATTAAAGTCAGTACTGGTCACAAATCCATCTAAATTCCAGTCAGGATATTCATAACCGCTTGCAGCACTCGTAAACTTTGGGTTAAAAACGTTAAAGTCCGTACTGGTTACAAATCCATCTTGATTGCCGTCTCCAGTATTCATACCATATGTACCACCACTTAAAACTTTCATTGCATCTGTTCCATAAGCCTGTGATTGAGCTGTTGTAAAATTATATAAAGAAGAACTGCTGCTCAAAGGAATTGTAGTTGCAGTCATAATTGCCAGATGGTTTCGGTGTCTAACAACCACATAATAATTTCCGACACTTAAACCCGAAAACGTCACGGGACTTGTTCCATCTGTATCTACAATTGTTCCATCACTTTTAAGAAAAGCAGCTCGTTCAGCTGCTTTAGTATTAGAGGCAGTCCCTGTCCTTAACTCAACAAGCACCCAGTCAACAATATCAGAGTTAGGAATGCCGGCAACAGCAATGGCAGTATAACCATAAGCTGTGGTATCATAAGCATCTTCAGAATTTAATGGAATAAGATTATTTGTATTAAGTATAGTTGTCATACCTCCACTACCA
>MVPY01000011.1 GCA_002067065.1 Methanobacterium sp. PtaB.Bin024 | reverse complement strand
TGGAGCTTCTCCTTCTAGATGTTCTTTATAGATTTCTGCTACGTCATCGAGCATTATAACGGCTTGTGGGATGAACTCATCTACCCTTGATTGGATGAATGGGGTGGCTTCGTCTTTGATTGAGAGGTCAATTGTTCCCATGATTAAAACCCTTGTTTCATTGGTACAACAGTGTTAATTAGATCTGGGAGGACTTTCACAATCTTAAACGTAAAATCAATCCCTTTAATAGTTACTTCTACTTTGCTTTCTTCTGTAAGATATTCTATATGCTTGTTTTGGAAGTAACCAACAGCATCTCCTGGTTTAAGTATTATATCGTCTATAATCTTTTCAGTTCCTTTAATAAGGTCTATTTGTGCTGTTATTGTGTGGGTGGTTTCATCATAGACCGGTTTGCTTTCTTCATCAATATCAATACATGTGGTAATGGTTATATCCCGGCCAACATGTTTTAAGAGCTTTTGGAAGGCCCGTTCATACTTATTCAATGAGATCACCTAGATTATTCCCAGGAAGATTTCATTCTTTGTGATACTGGCGATTTTGCTGTCTATTTTCTGCTTTGTGGATTTACTGTAACTGATTTGGCTGTTCCCAGATTTGATTGAGGATATATCATCGTCTTCATCAAAGGACCCGTCAAGCTTTGCAAACACAATGTCCATGCAGATGTCCTTAGCTATGTTAATTATATCCGTGTTGTCCTCGCAAACAATGTAAGTAATGGAATAGTCGTATTCTCCTAGTGGGTCGGTGGTGAATGCTATCTTGCCGGTGCTGGTGTTTAAAGTATAGGTGTCTTCATCTACCTCAACCTCATCAATTGTGAAGGTTTCTATGCTCTTTATCGGGGTGACCTTGAGATAGATATAGCTGCCACTGTGGGGTTCATCATTGGTCTGGGTGTACTCCGTATCGGTAAATAACCTGTTAGATTCTCTTTGTATGTAGCTGGTAGCCCAATCTATTTCAGATTGTAATTGTGCATCGCTCCAATCTGATAAGTCCACATCACGGCGTGGCAGGGCCGCCTCATCCTGGAGCTGTGTAAGTGTGATTAAAACCATAACTCATTTCTCCTTTCGATTATTTGATTAGTACCCACTTCTCCGTTCATGCTGTTCTCCTCCACATATACCGAGCTATATACGGTGGCATTATATTAATTGGTGCCGCTGAACCAATATTATCCTCTGACACGGTGTGACTGTGATTCTGTACCTGGTGGGTGTGGTTTGAAAGGCTGTGACTATGGGCGGGGGTAGTATGGGTGTGTGCTGGTATGGTGTGAGTGTGACTATCCACTGTGTGGTAGTGTTACAGCCATTTTAATTTAACTCCGAACAATAATTCTAAAATCAGGCGATGTTCCCGCGATGGTTATTTCACTGAAATCATTGAATATTTGATTAATAAGTGATTCTCCAGTCGCTAAAGTAAAAGTAAAGGTATCTGTATTATTTAATGCGAAAGTTAAGGTGTTGGTTTCTGAATCATTGTATATATCTATTCCTTTCCATGTTACACCCGTTCCAGCGGTGATTTTTCCATCAACGAGATCCGATTCAGTGAAAGCATCGGCTGTTTTAAGTCCTTGTACCGGGATGGGATTATCCTCACTAACATTCCCTATTTCGCCATCTTTTTCTATTTTCAATGGTGGCATGATTAAGCCCCCTTCTTACGTCTTCGTTTTTTCTTAGGAGCGGCTTCTGGTTTAACTGTATAATCGTCGTCCTGTAAATTAATAATGGCATCTGCAACATCATCGCTGACATTGGCAACGCCATCCTTAAATACAATCCTTTTACCGGCCACACGTAGACTATGGTTAGCATGTTTGTGCTTAAATCGTACTTCTTTCATAAAATCAACCCCTAATAAATAAGTAAAAAAAAGAATAAAGTAATTTTAAGCTGCCTGTATAACAGGTACACGTACAACAGTTTCAGCAGTAGCAGCAGCACTAACAGTCACAGTTAAAGCACCCGTGGCAGGTACAAAACGCACACTATCAATCTTCACCGCCGTGGCATCTGCTGATGCTGCTGTAAAGTGGGCTTGTCCAATGAAACCGTTTATATCTGCTGCATTGGTGACGGTTGCGGATGTTCCTTCGGCTGCTATTGTTAGATCACGGTTTACTATCTTTAATTTTGGTTCTGTGATTTTATCATTACCAACCGTAAATGCTCCGGCGGCGTTGTTTGTAAGGTCACCGCTTACTGTTTTCGGTTCTGGCACGCCGTCAGCTGCACATATGGGTACTTGGGCCTCTGTACCTGTTGGTATGTTGGACTCGCCTTCTAATGCTCTTACCCGGTCACCTAAACCGGTTTCATAGCTGGAACGGTTTTGTCTGTTTATCCTTGCAGCTTCAGCGGTTGTTAATTGAGTCATAATTTAATCACCTCTCAAAAAATAGATAAGGAGTTAAGTAATCTCCTTATGTTTTAGTTTTAATACCGTAGATTTTACCGTTAAAGTTTTCAGCACGGCACATGAAGCTCTGGAATGAAGCTAATACGGATGGTGTGGTTAGTTTGGTCTTGGCAAGGTCTATGACACGTGGTTCCATCAGGTACTTGAGCATGACGGTGCTGTAATCAACGAAGAGTATCTGTTCATCATCACTCCCACCAGCAAGGGCAGGGTCTACGATGATTGGTATTTCACCAGCGGGGCTGTCGTAACGGGTTACTTGGAATCCGAAGGCCATTTCGGTCCTTGGGATTAATGGTGCGTTCACGTTAGGATAGAGTACATCTTCAAGTTGTGATTTAACATTACTTGAGGTGACTAATGCGCTTGGCATTCCACCAGCGTCCATTATAGTATCGCACATACTGTCTAACTGGAATTTATCAGTGATCTCATCAGTACCGCCGAAGTTGTCGGTGTTTGTGGTTATGAGGGTGGATAAACCTACCGGGTTGTTACCTCCAGATTCACCGGTTAGTATTGCCCTGTCAATATCTCCCAGGTGGGCTTCTAGTCCGTCCTGTATTTCCTGGTCGTATATATCTACTATGCTGTCCTGTGATCCCATTATCATCTGGTCGGTGATCTCTAATTGGAAGTTCCATGTGGTCATGGTTCCGGTTAATAGGTCATATACACTGTCGGTTGCACTGGTTAAAGTACCCCCTTCTGATATAAATCCACCGGCACCTCCGGATACTTTTTTAAGGAATGCTGGTTTGTTTGATCTGGTTCCGGTTACTCTTCCCAGGCTGTTCAGGTAGGAATAGAATGGGTATTTTTTCACTACCATGTTTTGGAGTTGGGGGTCTATTTCAGGTTCTATTATATCCCCTGCGCTGGATGCTCCGGTGTTGATTGCTTTCTGGAGTTCTACCAGGTCGGATTTGCTTGCGAAGTGTCCTTCCATTGCTTCTTTTATTGTGGTCATCTTAATAATCCTCCTTTTAAATTTTATTTAGGCCAGTCCTTTGTTGGCTACTATCATTTCAGCGGCTTTTCTGGTGGAAACCTTTTTAACTTCTTTGGTTTCATCTTCTGGCTCTGGCTCTTCTGGGTTGATGAATTTAGGCCCACCTAATCGTTTGGATTTAGGTTCGCCTTCTCTTGCCTTAGCGATTGATTTAAGGGCTTTCTGGATTAGCTCTTCATCTCTCTGTTCAAGGGCTTTAGCATCCATAACAACTAGTTTGGCTTCTGGCTCTGCTTCTGGCTCTTCGGGTTCGATTCCCAGGGCTTTAAGTACATTAGCAGTTACGTTTTCTGCTATTTTGTTTTCATCAACTTCTTTAACCTCAGGAACCTCTACTTCTTTTTCAACCTCTACGGCTGGTGTTGGTTCTGGTTCGGGGGTTTTTATGAGTTCTTTAACTTCATCTAGTATTGACGCTTTGTTGGCGTCTAATAGTTCTTTCATTTCTTCTTTATCCATAGTTATATCCTCCTTTGATGTTTCAACGTCTTCAACGTCTTTATTTGAAATATTAATATCATACTTACGTTCAATACTCTTTATTATCTGGTTACAAACCGTGCAATCCTTATACTCTAAAGATGCCGTTCCAAGGGTTGCTTGATTGACCGGCATCGGGGTAAAAGTAGCATCTAA
This sequence comes from Methanobacterium sp. PtaB.Bin024, assembly GCA_002067065.1. Taxonomy (GTDB): domain Archaea; phylum Methanobacteriota; class Methanobacteria; order Methanobacteriales; family Methanobacteriaceae; genus Methanobacterium. The sequence goes on along the minus strand of MVPY01000011.1, from coordinate 3,239 downwards.
TAGTAATCCTTCATCTAATTTTCTTATACCGTCTTCCATGTAGTCCTTATGACATATACCGCCAAATGAACCGCCCATGTGGGTTTTGGATTCTAATAGGTCGTTTACTTTTTCTTCCTTTGATTTGCGTACACGGCCTTTAACCCATAACTGGTTGCCTTTGATTTCCCCTTTGATAACGGGGCCTAGGGTGTTCTCTTCGGTGTATTTGTGTTCTAAGTACATATTTACACGTGGGGCTTGTTCTGCCATGCTTTTAAGGAAATTCTCTGTAACTTGTTCTTTTTCTAGATCTACATCGGTGGTTGCAAGTGCATATTCGAGGTATAGGAAGCCATCATCTCCACGGTAGGATTTAATGACTGGTAAGTTGAACCTGAATTTTTTATTTATTAATAGGTCATCATTCATTGCTTTATCACTCCTATGACGTTCTAACCACTCTTTTGCAGAGTTTTCGTCATACTTTGTTTTCTTAAATAGATAAACATAAACTGCAGACTTACCACTGCCTTTTAGCAGTCCTAATCGTGCTTTTATCCCAGCCCCGTAGTTGGTGGTTCCTACAATGTTTATTTTGCCTTTATTGTTAAGCCTGAAATCACTTTCAGGGTGTTCTGGGTTGGGTAGGTGGATGTAGTCTTCTGTACTGTATGGCATACGCTCAATAACTCCAAAAAAATAGTTAATTGAATTAAAAAATAATCTATTCAAGTGATGCAAGTCTAACGTTTTGTTGTTCACATCTACAACCAAAATGAGGTTCCGATGGCCAACTTAAAATACTATACGGACTTTTAGCTTCCAGTTCAAGGCATTCATCACATACACGGTCATCACCCCATGTTACCCAGTCAGCTATCAGATCACCCAGGATACCGGTGCCCATAATTAGAGCGCTTAATAAAGCTTCCCGGTGTGCTGCTAACCATCCCCACATCCCGGCTTTATCTGTATTGTTTTGTGCTTCATTGAATGCTGATTCGTAACTTTCGCAGTAATCTCTTAATTCATCTACTGTTAGGGTTGAATCTTCTTTATTGAGCTGTCGCATACATTCTGTCCAGTTTGATGTAGGTACGGCCTTCTGTATTGACTTCTTTTGTTTGGATGGTGCTTTATTCTCATTAATAGTGTTGATTAAAATAAGTTGTTCTAATCTTCCTAGTAGATTATTGCCTATCTTCCTAATATTTCGGGTCTGCTGTTCTCTGATTAAACCCTGTTTACTGTCATCTATCTTATCTATTTTGTATTCGGATTCACTGTCTATTTTTTCCAGTTCATTTAACCCCTCATCTATTCCTTCATCCCAGATTTGGGGTATGGATTTTTCTACAAGCTTTTGACCATTAACTACGAATTTATCAATTAATTTTTCTATTTTGTCTAATTTCTTTATCGGGGCTTCTTTTTTCCAGATAAATTTATTAATTTCTTCATACAATTTTTCTAGTAAACTTAATAGTTCTTTTCTGTATTCTAATTCTTCTTTAGTTGCTGTTCCTTCCCCAATGTCTTTATCTGGTTTAAAAGTTAATTGTGGTTTCACTGCCTTGGTTTTAAGTCCTTTCAGGTCTTCTGGTTTAAGGTTGCCCTCTTTTATGTTACCTATAATTAGGGCATCAAGTAACCCTTCATCTATCAGGACGTTACCAGACTTGCAGTGTTGGCACATAAAAAATCAACTTCGTTAAACCACAATATAAAGAAGTAAAATAGAAATAATAATTAATCGTATAAATAACCCTTCTCTCGTAATATTGACTTAACCTTAAAAGTATCCCGTTCTATCTGTTTAACCGGCTCTGTTGGTTCACCGTTGGATTGTAAGTAACCACCATTACCAACAGCATAAGATAAAGGTTCATCACCCCATTCCACTGGGTCTTCACCATAACCAGTTTTAACCTCATTAACAACAAGCGAACCGTTCCTTAACCGTATGTTCTCAATATTAACCCTCTGCATCTTATCTTCAAGGTCAATAACTCCAAAGTGGAACTCCTCATCCCATCCAAAGGATTTCCATGCAGACCCTAAGACCCGTTTAAACTCTGATTCAAATGGTTTAAAGATACGGCCCTGTAAACGCTTCTTAAATAACTTCATATCCTCTTCACTGTCACCTTTACCACCTAACTGTCCACCGTCTTTTACACCGACTAATTTTGGCGGTACCTGATAGGTCATGATACAACGGTCACGCATCATATTTAAGAGAGTGGTAAACTCAAGGTCACGATTACTTTGGGTTACTTTCTGGTATTTGGCCCCGTGTAAGGTTATATGTCCTCTGGGATTTTCTTTGGCCTGTTCTTTCATTAATTGAACAGCGGTACGGACATCATCATCTTTCATTTCTTTATCGAATTCAAAAGCACCCCTAGGGTCCATCTTAGCTTCAAAGAAATCATTATTAAAATTCCGGGCATTAATATCCATCATAATTGATTTTGCACAGATGTCTATCGGGCTTTGGCCCCATAACTCGTTTGTAATATCAGGTATCATTACGTGGATTAGTTCATCAGGTTCGTATCTGATATTGGTTCCGATTAGTCCGTACTGATCTGTGTCGTAGTGGTACATCATCCGATGGGGTTGTATGAAATATTGCCCTACCGGTAGGCCCCGGATGGTGTCATCGAAGCTTACTTCTGCAAAGAAATCCCCCGTACCTTGGTGTGATTGTATGGCCTTTGATATGTAGTTGGTGTAGTCTTCATGTTCATTGCTCCCGGCGGGTCGCTGGTAGAAGTCAGTTATGTAATTTACTATATCGGGGTCGTCGGTGTCTTTATCGTCACTGTAAACATCGAAGTTTGCAGATAAGGTTTCAACTACATAGGCATGTATGCAACTGTATATTATCTCGGTTTTCATTGCGGAGTAGTACGTACTCCATGTTACTCTTGCGGATTTCTGTCTATCGGTTCCGTAATTACCCGCCATTGCTAGGTAGGGGTACATCCACCCGTACCCTGCGTTGCCTATATTTTGTTTTCTTCCTGGTTTCCGTGTTATCTGAAAGGGTAGGGCTTTCTGTATTGTTTGTAGTATTGACAAGTCTTTTAAACCTCGATAAATAATTTATAATTTATAATGTAACGTAACCAACACCGGCGAATTTCTTTTCAATAATCATTCTGAAGTAATTATATCCATAAGCAAAAGTATCGGTAATATCATCATGCTGACCCTCTGGGAAAGCTCTTAACTCTTTATTCACACGTTCA
>MVPY01000010.1 GCA_002067065.1 Methanobacterium sp. PtaB.Bin024 | reverse complement strand
CTATGATGAAATTTCCTGCGCAGTATGTCGTGCAGACTACAGCTTTTCAGGTAAAGAAAAAGTATACCACAACCCATACTACCTAACCCCTTACATCCCAGAACCAGAACCAGTAGTTGCAGAAAATGCAACAGTTCAACCAGAGCCCACACCATGGCAGAAAGCTCATGCATGCTTCCAAACCAATGAGATTCTGAAAGTATGAATCTCAAATTAATTTATTTTAAAAGTGATAATCATGTCATGGAAACTCTACGAGGACGACTGCTTTAACGTCTTCCCAGAGATTGAGGATGAATCAGTGGATATGATACTCTGTGATCTTCCGTATGGTACAACAGCCTGTAAATGGGATACAATCTTACCATTAGAGGATTTATGGCTTGAATATAAACGATTGATTAAACCCCATGGGGCTATTGTACTAACAGCCAGTCAGCCGTTCACAACTACATTAATTCACAGTAACATTGAGATGTTTCGATATAATGTTGTTTGGGATAAAATAAGGAAAACCAGACATTTATTAGCCAAAAAAATGCCTTTAAAAAGACATGAAGATATTTGTATATTTTCAAAAGAACCCCCCACATATAACCCTCAAATGATTAAAGGAACCCCTCATGTGAGAGGGCCGTGGGGAACTGAAAAGGAAAAAGGTCATGGATATGGGATAGTTGAAAACAGACAATATATTTCTGATGAATATTACCCTGACGATATAATTAAATTTAGACAAGTTTTAACAGCAGCACATCCAACTCAAAAGCCAGTGGCACTCTTTGAATACCTTATTAAAACCTATACCAATGAAAATGATTTAGTCCTTGATAATTGTGCTGGGTCTGGTACGACAGGCGTTGCATGTGAAAACCTAAACCGTAACTGTATTCTTATTGAAAAGGAGCATGATTACTGCGATATAATAAGGGAACGGATGGCAACAGCTGAAACCTTACAGGTTGAACAACGTAAACAACAGACTTTAATGGATTTTGTAGGAAAAGGAAGATGATAACCCATACTACCTAACCCCTTACATCCCAGAACCAGAACCAGTAGATGCAGAAAACATTACAACTGAACCGGGACCACTAACAGGATGGGACCTGGCACACCACACATACCAAACATACACAATATTCTGAAAAAATCCAAATTCACTTTTTTTCACAAAAAAAATCACAAAACCACAAAAATGTGAGACCAATGACAACCACCAAAACCCTCACAGAAAAAATCCGAAACCAAATAAAAAAAGAACTCATATACGGATACATAAACGAAAACGGAATAAAAATCTACCCAACAGTAAAAGAAGCCGCAGAATGGCACAAAGTAAGCTACGACGCACTAAGAAGACACGCAGGAAAATGGAAATGGAAAGCCAAAAGAGAATCACATCAGGCCAGAGTGGCACAAAAGGTTAAGGAAAAAGATGAATGTGAGGCTGATGTTGAGGATATTCTTCTTAATGATGTTGAGTTTAGTAATGTGGCTGTTAAGCTTCGTAATGCTGCTGATGCTGAATTGAGTGATATATTGGGTGGTAAGCCGGTTAAGAGTGTTGGTTATCAGCTTATGAATATTGGTAAGGCTTTAGAGTCAGCCCAGAAGGTTAGTAAGACTGCTGTGGGTGAACCTTCTGAAATTACTACATTTACATCAAAGCAAGAGATTAAAAAGACTGTTGATGTATTTGGAAGGGTGGATAAACTCATACAATTTATAGACAGGGGGAACTATAACAATGCAGATAGAACAGTTCAACCCCAAGATACTGACAAACCATGAATTAATACTATTTAATGAGAGTATCTGTAAAAATCCGTACCTTTTACACAAACCATATCCAAAGCAATCATGGCCATTATTACAAGCTAACCGGCCACTCGAAAATAACGAACCTAACATGCTCCTTGTAGGAGCTGGAGGTTTTGGAGGTAAAACTTACCTAGGTACAATGTTAGCAGCTCAATACCTTGATGTAGAAGATTACAGTTGTCTTGTCACCCGTCTTAACTATGCAGAACTTACAGGTGAAGATAGCATCTGGCAGAATCTCAATGAATGGGTGTGTGATGAAGACCGCCTGGGAGATCTGGCATGTGAAAGCAACGAGAGTAAATTAAGAATAACTGCTCCCAGTGGGGCTAAGATATGGTTTAAAGCATTTGACCATCCTAAAAAGAAGGGTAAAGTCAAAAGTGAAAGTTATGACCGTATAATAAATGATGAAGCATCAGAATTAAATCCCAACGTTCTAACATTCTTTTTCCGTTCATTAAGAAGCTCATTGGATAGTAGAATACCATTGGGCATGATTAATTTATCTAACCCTGGGGGACCTTCAACTGATTATCTTCTTGAAACATTTGTAGAAGGACCACATCCTTATTTCCCCCTGGATTGGAGGGATAACCCATATATCAATAAAGCAACGTATAGTAAAACTTTAGATAAACTTACATATGCTGATCAACGTTACCAGAAATATGGGGATTGGCATTACACTCCTAAAAGTGGAGACGTTTTCAGTCAGGAAGACATAGACAAAGCAACATTAACAATAGAAGAATATAAAGAACTTACACAATCAACAACACTCTTATCATTAGTCCGATTATGGGATATAGCTGCAACTGATAAAGACACAGCGGATTACACCGCCCACTCACTTATTGAGAGATACAAAGGATTTGATGTGGTAAGGAAACAATCCACATTCAGATTAAACCCAGGACCATTGGAAGGCCGTATGTCTTCAATCATGGAAGAAGACGGTAGTGAGGTGGAACAGTTGATAGAAAAACAACCAGCAGCAGCAGGTAAGATTGTTGATAGATACTGGAAAGAATTGTTTGTAGATTATAATGTTAAATTTATTCCTGTTTTTAAAAATAAAGTAGTTAGGGCGGGTAAGTTAGTTCATAGATTAAAGGATAATCGTTTATATTTTGTTGAAGACTCTCAGAATCCTTACCTTGATATTTTGAAGAAACAAGCTGTGAATTTCCCTAATTTTGATAAGTTAACCTATGATGATCCTGAGTCTCTTCATGATGATCGTATTGATAGTTTAAGTTTATTAACTTATGAAAGGACTGTATTAAGGCCTAGGAGAAGGAGGAAATAATAAAATGAAGACTAGAACAATCACTATCACACCAGAAATAAACAAAGCACTGGACAAAGAAGACATAATCCCCACCCACACCCTAGACACCATAAACGACACCGACGAAGCAACCAACACCATCACA
>MVPY01000009.1 GCA_002067065.1 Methanobacterium sp. PtaB.Bin024 | reverse complement strand
ATAGAAGTACGTTTCGAAAAATTAGCAACTGAACAGAAAGACAGCAGCTTCAGATTATACCGTTTAGATGCACGTGATGAAGTCATAGCCAGCCACGGGATGGACCCACACCAGATAGGGGTGAACATCTCAGGCCCATTGGGTGGAGATACCGCTAAACAGTCAGATAAGAATTATAAGAACCGCATAGTCCTACCAAGACAAAAGAAACTAGAAAACTTATTAAATGATATTGTATGGGATGAAGAGTTTGGTTTTGGTTATACTGATGTACAGATTGTATTGAATAGTATTGATACCGAGGATCAGAAAGCAGAATTAGATATTGATATAGAAGGTTTAAATGGTGGTATTTTCACTCATAAGCAGTTAATAATGAAATGGGCTTCTAAGCGTGGTTTTAAGGTTGATGAAAAGCTCCTAGAAGACCCGGCATTGAATAATTATTACATCCCCAATAACATGAACCCGATTACGTATATGGGTATGGATTTACCAGCTACCAATGAAGACACAGCAGAAGAGGATGATGGCGTGCCAGAGAAAGCTATTAAAATTATTGAAGACTTAAGGCGTGATTTGTTAAAGGAGCGGGAACAAGTTGAATCCCAAACTTGAATCCATAGACCGGCAGATCGCCTGTTGTGACCACGCCATAGCACGATTAAGGAACGTGGAAAACACAATAGCATCTAAGGCTAAACCAATTCCTGGAGAAAAAAAACTAAACAAAATATTAACAGGAATGATTACCGAACAACTCGAAACCGCACGGAAAGCAATTATAAACGGAGCAAAGGAAGGCTATGAATTAAGCCTTGCACGGTACAACTTCTTTGAAAGCATAGACAAAGACTTGAACGATATACTCTACAAGACAGCGGGTAATGTGGATAAGCATATAGAAAACTTTTACAATAAGGGGAAATCGGAAGGGTTTAAGTTAATGGAAGTCAAGAGCTACTTCGGACCTGCAGATAAACAGGCGCTCTTTAATCTTAAAAATTATAATTTCGACTTAATCAGGAGTATTGATACAGGATTAAGGAATAATATCCGGACTGAGGTGTGGCGTGGAGTGGCCCGTGGAGATAGTATACCGCAAGTCGCAAGCAGGATACGAGAACTAAACTTGGAACCCATACCGGCCGGTAACCGGATGATGTCACCTGTTGAGCGGGCTAAGAACATAGCCAGGACTGAGACCATGCGGGCCCGGAATACGGGAACAAAGATGAGTTTAAAGAATTATGGTGTGACTATGGTCGAAATACCCGAATCGGGTACTGAGGGTGATTGGGATTGTGAATGTCCTGATCTTGTTGAGGGTAGTCCTTATCCTATTGATGAGGTTCCTGATTTACCCGCTCATCCTAATTGTACGCATACGTATGCTCCTGCTTCTGAGCCTTTTGCTGAGCCAGTGGATGTTCCTGAAGGTGAGATTGTTGATTTAACAGAGAACAGTTAGTTGAACATTGTTTAATCATATTTTTTTATATCCCACGTATTTTGATTTTTGAGTTCAGAATTATAGTATATATTCTAAACATTTTATCATATTTTTTTAGATTTATTGAATATTTAACTAAATTTAGAAGGAGGTTAGATTTATCATGCCGATCCCAAAACCAAACACTGATGAAGTGAAGGAAGACTTCATCAAACGCTGCATGAGTGACAGTACAATGACAGATGAATACAAAGAAGACCAGAGAGCCGGTATATGCGAAACAAGTTGGAATGACAACCAGGAAGATGATTCAAGTCAAAAGGACATATCTGTTTCTAAATTAGGAACCATAGTAAGCAAGGACGAAGCCAAAAGAGAAGTAACCACACCCGTCATGATACCGGATTGTAAGGATTGCGATGGGGAAAGTTTCACAGTTGATGAAGTGGCGAAGTTTTGCAGAGAATACAATGCACAATTCAGACTAGCAGATAAAATGCACGTCCTAAACGGTAAAGGTGATGTTATAGGTGATTCAGTAGAAAACTGGACCCTCAAAAATGATGAAACCATAACAAACGTATTAGGAGAAACTGTAACCTTACCAATGGGGACATGGATGACCACAATCAAGATAAACGACGATGACACATGGAGAGAAGTAGAAAACGGCACACTTAAAGGTGCAAGTGGAATGTATGTTCCCAGAACAAAAGCAGATGAACTATTAAAGAATTTTACCAGCGATAAAAGGGTTACAAAGATTTGCGAATGCTTATCTGCTGATAAGAGAACTAAAATCACCGATATAGAAGACCCCGTGGCTATCAGTATAGCCCTGGTAGATAGGCCATGTGTAGCTAATGCCATTGCTACAAGTATTAAAAGCAATTTTGTGCAAAAGGCCGGAAGGATGTTTAGTGACGCTAATATGAATATGATGCAAAAGATGAAAGATATGCTCGATACACTGATGCAGAAGGCTCAGGATGAGCGTAAAACCGATAGTTCAACTAAAAATAATAAACCATCAATTAAGGAGGTTGAAGACATGAATGAAGATGAAGTTAAAGAGCTAATCAAAAAACAGGTTGAAGATGCTCGAAAAGAAGATAAAGAGACAATAGACTCTCTTAAAGCAGAAGTAGAAGAGTTAAAGAAAGCAGAACCCGAACCGGTTGAAGATGAGCCTGTTGAGAAATCAGAAAAAGAAAAACAAGCTGAACAGGAAGAGGCCTGGAAATCCTACAACGATGAACTAGAGAAATCACCAGTTATAGGTGAACTCCAGAAGGGTATCAAAGCAATCAATGACAAACTAGGAATAGACCCGGCTAAGAAGGGCTTAGAAGGACAGGAAGACACTGAAAGC
>MVPY01000008.1 GCA_002067065.1 Methanobacterium sp. PtaB.Bin024 | reverse complement strand
CCACCTGAACTTCCAGAATCATCCTCCCAAAATTGCATGTAGTTCTGATAAGGTTCTTCAATAAGATCATAAGAAAGTCCTCTAGCTAATACAGATAATATGAAAATACCAATGCCTGTACCTGCAGCACCTTTAACAAATAATACTGGATTCCCTGTTTTTATACGTTATACATATTATCATTACTCCATATCTTCAATTGTAATCTTTCATTTTGTATTGTGAGATGAGTATTAGTAGAGCTTATGATATTAGCAACTAAATACTATTGCTTTTCTAATGAAAAAATTGATAGATCCATCACTTTTCCCTGATTTAGTGGCGTTTAATGTGATTTTGATTGATGAAAAATTTTCAGGTAGGTCCAGTTTATATGTAAATCTATTTTCTGAATCCAAAGGTATATCCTGGTTGTATATCCCTAGATCGCTTGAGGTGATTGTAACAGTTGCATTTACTTCTGAAGAACCAGTTAAAACGCATTGAGTGGTATTATTAGCTATAAAAACAATCATTTCCCCATTATCAGTGTAATTCGCATTTACAAATCCATTTGAAGGAGTAAATTCAAGATCAAGTAGGATAGGATTCTCGGCCGGAGTTAAAAAGCAAACTGCACCGATTATTAGAGCAATACCCACTAAGGAAACACTGCAAATGGTAATAGTTTGGCTTCTGGGACTTTGACCAGACCACCACTTCCTATGGCCTTCTGATCCATTTTCAGGAAGTTCATAGAAACTTTCCATCTCATTCATAATCTTTAACTTTTTAAATCCAACAGCTAAAAATCCTCCGAACATTACCAGAGCTACAAACATGCCCATTCGTAAGAAAAAATACATCAGATTATCTACAGGAACTAATAACAATGTAATAATAATTCCAATAATAGTGCTTGATAAAATTGTGTTTTTATATTCCTGATTGCGAATCAAGTGATAAATAAAACCAATTAACACAACAATAATCAGCAAATAAGCTGGCGAAAGATAATAAGCATGAGTTGTTATAATTTCCATTAAGTACCTCCATTAAATATTACTAGTTCACATTTTTTTGAAAACAGTGGTAAGTTATTGTACAAGATTTAATTATTACTCCTCCATTTTTAGGTATTCTAAATTTAAATGTACGCTGGTCACCCTCATATAATATGGAGATATATCTTCCAAGTAGCAAAACAGCATATTGATTTTCTGTATATCTTTCGCCTCTCACATAATAACTAACAGAAGTTTCAATAACCCAACAATCATTTATTTAACGGGGATCTTGTGACTTAAGCCAGTGCAAGGTAGAAACATACTCAAATAAACCCGTATTAAACACACCACCAGTATAAGTTAAGATTTAGTTGATAAAATCTCTTCTTTGGCTTTTTTGGCAGGTTCAAAATTAGGATTCGCTTTTAATGATTTTTCAAAGCAGGTGATAGCTTCTTGAAGATTTTTTAGTTTTCTAGCGGTTATTCCTTTGTAATACCATGCCTTGAAATTCTGCTCTTCAAGTTCCAAAGCACTATCTAAACACTCTAAAGCTTCATCATATTCTTCAAGATCTATTAAAACTGCCCCCTTATTAGTCAACACTACAATTGAATCTGGAAACACCACTAATGCTTTATCATAATATTTTAAAGCCTTTCCATATTCTCCCATCTTTTGAAATGCGTACCCTGCATTGTTCAATGCATCAAAATTATCAGGATCCAACTCCAAAACCCTCTCAAAACATTTTAAAGCTCCATCATGTCTTTCAAGCGCCCCTAAAACAAAACCTTAAAAAGCCATACATTGGCATATCCGGACTTATTGACAAAAACCTTCTCAAAACATTCCAACGCCTCTTCCTGCCGATTCAAATTTATAAACGCACAGCCCTTATTGAAAATAGCATCCACATCCTCTGGATCCAACTCCAAAACCTGATTATAATAATTCAAAACCCCTTCATGATCACCCTCATTTCCAACACGCTTACCCTTCTCAAACAAAGACCTCTTCTTCAAACCATCAAACAAGCCCAATTACAACATCTCCCATACAATAAATAGTAATACAGACATAACATTTAAACTAAGTTAAAGCCATCTGGATATTGTCCATACCATAACATTTCATGACACTATACTACTAATGAGATTAAAAACTTCATAAAATCTATCAAAAACTGCGAAACACCATACAACACAAATGCCAATATAAACATGAACCAAAAACCATATTTACCTCTTAAATCAATCGGAACAATTTTATTAAGCTTATCAGGGAACAAATACACTGTTTGTATTAATAAGCCTACAAGAATCGAAGCAATAATAAATTCTAAAGATGGAAATCCTTTACTAATATATATGCTTATATATGAAAATCCACGACCTATGGTAAAAATTCCTAAAGCCATTGCCATAATCCAGTAAGAAATAGGTATATAACCCATGCCTTCATTTGTAATACTTTCATCACTGAAGGTTTTAATCCTCAAAAACATTCCCAAAATAGGATAAACAACCGCAATCCCTGCCCCCAAACCAAAAAATATATTTTCAGATATTACGCCTAACGTTAACATTATCATGAAAAATCCAGGTGCTACACTAAGTAAAAAAAGACTAAAAGATGATAAGAATCTTCTAACCCATACTTTTCATCCAATTTATCCCAAAAATAAAAAACTAATCCAGTTCCAGGTATAAAAAGACTAAAAGCTAGGAAAAATAGGATTATACCCCCAGCAAATGCTCCAATAACGCAGCTAGAAATTGCAGAAACAACCAATCCAAAGGGTATAAAAAGCAAAATTTGAATTTTACGCTCGTCTTCAGTAAAACCCCAAGGCATCCTAAACAAAAGACTCAACATACGTTTATGTTTATACTTCATACAAGATCACACGAATAAATCAAACTGATGCAAGGTACTCCTCAGTACTATTATATTTTTTATAGCCAAAAGCACTGTCAACATACTCACTATTTATATCTACTTCCCGCCCAATTATAGTTGTCCCTAAAGTGATCATACCATCTTTCTTCAAACTAGAGGCAATTTCTTCTTTCGTCCACCCATATGCTAATCTAAGTACTCCTTCAGGAGAACCATAGTCAAAATAACGTACACTAGTAAAATCTGCAAGAGGCCCATATATAGGATCCTGACTCGTTCTCTTAATATTTTGGACAACATACCCCTTATAATCATTAGGAATATTAAAAAGCTCTTTGGAAGTTCCTTTAGACGTGAGAGTTTTAACAGCTAATTTACCACCAATACTACCTTCCCAACCAAGAAAGATGACCTTGTACTCAACAGCTAAATTGTTACCATAAAAGTGAAAACACAAACTGTGAAAGACCAAATAACACGAACACTAATATGAACATGAATATGAAGCCTTTTTTACTTCTCAGCTCAATAGGTACTATATTATTAAGTTTGTCAGGGAATAAGTACACGGTTTGTAGTAATAGACCTAAAACAATGGCGAAAACTGCAGCCTCCAAAGAAGGATAACCTCCAGTTAAGTATAAATGAATCCCTGAAAACCCACGACCAACAGTATACAAACCTATAGCCGAAGCAAGAATCCAATAAGAGATCGGCATAAAACCAAACCCTCTAACCGTTTCAACAACTTCACTTTTCCCTGAAGAAAGCTCTTGACCATCAGGTAAAACCACTTTATCAGGTAGAACAGCCTTACCTCCAGGAATTATTATACTGTCATCATTGAATGTTTTAATTCTCAAAAACATTCCCAAAATAGGATAAACAAGTGCAACAGCACCACCTAATCCAAACCAAATGTTGTTTGAGGTAAATCCCAATGAGAACATGCCCCAAAAAAAAGCAGGTGCCTCACAGAGTAGAATAATAACGTAACCCTGGTAAGAAAGTTGAAATGGAGAATTAAATGGTTTCAGGCCATATGAATGATCTAAATTATCCCAGAAATAAAGAATAAATATAACTCCCAGTAAAATAAGACAAAATGCAATAAAAAATGGGATGAAATTGAGACCTATTAACAGCCCAAACCAGATGTAACTCAAAATAATACTTGTAATTAATCCAAAAGGTATTAAAAGTAAAATCTGAGTTTTACGTTCAGCTTCACTAAGCTCATAAGGTAATTTGAAAAATATTTCTGAAATACTTCTCTGTTTCATCCTAAACTCCTCAAAACTTAAATTAATTGTAACTATTTAAGATGTAATGATGAATGTTTTTCATATTTTAAACAATAAACAGTTCTTATATTATCCAGCATATCCTATTAATTTAGTATTATTTCAAATCGATAATTAAGCTGTTGCAAAGTATTCTGAGATGTTATCATATACTACAGAACCATAATAGTCAATTTCAGGACTATAACTATTCACTACAACTGAAACACGATCAGGAACTACAGTATCTTTTAAAGCATTTTTAGCAGCTTCTTCTCTTGTATCACCAAACGCAGTCCTTATCACCCTCTTTGTAGTCCCATATTTAACATATTCCACAGCACTCATATAACCACCTGTGAAAGTACCACCACCCCATTTAGGCATATTGGTAATTACATAACTCTCAGATTTTCCTGTAACTGTTGTTACCAGCTTTGTAGCCCCCGTCTTAGTGACATAACTAATACCAAGCCTACCGGCTACACCACCTTGCCATCCAACATAGGGTATCAAAGCAGGGCCAACACTTAAACCAAAGTTAATCCATCTGGATGTTGTCCATCCCTCATCTAAATCAGCAGCAAAATAAGAACATGCTACTCCCGCCAATATTAATGCACCACCAATAAACCATCCTGGTGGTCCGCCAAGGAGCATCACTGCAACTCCAATGGATATTGCTGTGCTGCCTGCAAGTCCGAGTGCTTCATCTTGCCATTCATCGCTTCCCTGGCCGAAATCTGTAGCCACACCTTTACCAGTTTCCATAACCTCATTTATAGCGTCTTTGTTGTCCAGTAATGAGTTACCAAAACCATGGCCCCATTCGGTTTGCTGGTCGCCAAAGCACTTGGTACCGCTGATAATCTCATTTAAAGACATACCATCCCTTACAATACCAGTCAATGGATCAATAATCAATATTCTCTGATTATCACCGACTGCTCTTATAATTGTGTAACCATTACTTTCAAAAATCTCCAAAGGATCACCGTTAAGCATCATATAACCCAAACCAAGAGTCACACTGCCAAGAAGATCACTAGTACTGTTATAAGAAGGGAATAAAGCCTGTCCAACCCAATATTCTATAATTGAGAAGGAAGACGAACAAGCATAACGGAAGGCCCTCACATTCTCTGGATCGCCAACTACATCCATACCCATACGATGACTCATCTCACCCGTAATATAAGTCGAGCTTGTATCATCACACACAGAAACCACAATAGGAGTAGTACGACTCCAAGTTACATTGTATTTGTATGCCGCAGCATCAGCCACTATATCATGACAATAAATAACCAAAAGGGCCTCCAAGAAAGTACCATAAGCCGCCTTCATAGGCCCATCAGGGTAGAGCAGAGTTTTTTCACTTTTCTTTAATTTCTAAAATTTTTTCCCGTTTTTTTCTGTGAATTCTATTTTTGGGTATTCCTTCAGGTAATCTAAGAAATTTGTGGATTTCTAATTTTTCTTTTACTAGATTTCTATTGTGTGATACTACTGCATCTTCCGGTTCAATTTCCAGGACTTTATCGAAACATTTTATTGCTTCTGTATATTTTGTTTGACGTACTAATTGAACACCTTTGTTATTTAAAGTTGTAGTGTCGTTGGGATTTATTTTCAAAACTTCATCATAAGCGCTTTTTAATGAAAAAGGTAATGTACCTATTATCTTTTCCGGGTTTAGTTGCTTCTAATGTGATTTTAATTATCGAAACATTTGAGGGTATGTTCAAGTTGTATGCGTATTTGTTTTCTGCATCCAGAGGTAGGGTTTGGTTGTATATGCCCAGATCATCTGATGTGATTGTAACTGTTGCATCTGCTTCTGATGAACCTTCTAAAGCGTACTGGGTGCTGTTTTCAGCTACGATGAAGATTGATTCCCCATTATCAGTATAATTCATGTCTTCAAGGCCATCAGGAATAGTATGAATCTCGAATTCGACAGAATTCTCAACAGGGTTAAAAAGACTAATAGTACCAATAATTAGAATGAGACACACTAAACATGCACCAATGATAGTCATAGCTTGAATTTTGGGAGTTTTATCGGTCCACCATTTCTTATGGCCTTCTAATTCATTTTTAAGTTCATTGAAATTTTCCGTTTCATTCGTAATTCTTAGCTTTTTAAATCCAACAGCGAGAAATCCTCCAAGAATTACCAATACAATAAAAATCAAAGTTTCCACCAATAAAAATCGTAAACTACCTCCAGAATTGAATACCAATCCCAAAATAATTCCTATAATAATACTTGCCGGTAAAGTATTTTTATATTCTCTGTTCCTGATCAAATGATACAGAAATCCTATAAATACTAATAAAATTAGTAAATAAGCTGGCGAAAGATAATAAACATTCGTTGTTCCGGTAAAATCCATTAAGTTACCTCCATTAAATATTATTAGTCATATTCTTTGAAAACAGTAAAAAGTTATTGTATGTGTTTCAATTATTCCTCCTTGTTCATTTTTAGGTATTCTAAATTTAAATGTATGCTGATCACCTTCGTATAGCATGGAGATAGTTTTTCCAGGTAGCAAAACCGCATATTGAGTTTCCCTATATGATTTGTCCCCAACATAGTAAACTATTGAACATTCTATAATCCAACAGTCATTATTGTGGGGCATTCTATTGACTTTATAATGGAGCCAAGTATCATCTCCCTCATCGCCACCATATGGGAAAATAATGAAATTATAATCTTTTGTAAGTTCAGGACGGCTCATTAAGTTTTCTGGTATTTCTTTTTCTAGATCAGATTGCGAGGGTGTTATATCATAGTAATATTTTTGTAATCCTTCTATTAAGTGATCCCAATAATTAGACATAAGGTTTAAAGTTCCATTTCTTTCAGCTTCTTCTATTGCTCCGGGCCTAAAAGTTTCAACCAACTTTGTTGTCATCAATGGGAACAATAAAGGTAACATTAAATTTCTTGTAAGCCATCCACCATAGTCACTAGATCCAAACATTATGAATATACCACCAAAAGAATTAACCATTGAACTAACCGAATTAAGAAGATTAGAATTCAAATTTGAAACAGCGCTCAATAAATCTTCACCCAGTTCACTGGCCCATTCTGTTTGCAGATCGCTGAAACAGTAAGCACCGGAGATTGGCATGTAAGTTATCATCACATCCCTTACAATACCAGTTTCAAGATCAACAACTAAATACAGATTTTCAATAGAAGACATCATCACAAGGTAATCATTACTCAAGAACATGTCAACCATTTCACCATTCAAAATCATTTGACCCAAACCAATCGTAATAGAAACATCATCTCCTCCAGGGAATAATGTTTCCATAACCCAGTGTTCAATAGGATTAATGGCTGCCGAACATGCATAACGAAATGCCCAAACACTGCTTGGATCACCAACTACATCCATACCAAAACGATGATCACATTCTAAGGTCAAAACGGTACTGTAAGCATCATCAAAAATCGAAACCACAATAGGAGTAGTCCGCGTCCAGGTAACATTATATTCTGCCGCTGCCTGGTCTGCCACCATATCATGGGCTTTAATCATCAGAAGAGAACTAAGGAAAGTACCATAAGCAGCCCTCATAGGCCCATCAGGATAAAGCAGATTACCATTACCATCAGTTTTATATTCCTGATCCAGCCAATACCGTAAGATCTCATCTGTAACTTTGGTTGTAACAAAGGCAAAACTCCTAACACCCTCGTAACCAGCGTCTCTGTAAATAAATGAAGTAGGATTAAGAGGATCACCATAAGTGTGGTAATAACCGCCATTAGCATAGATCATTGGACTGACCCTAGAAATAGGATTACCACCAAATTCAAGGCCAATCAACTCACCACTATCTGGATCTTCAACTGTGATCTTTTTGGCTGCATCACCGGGATATTCAATGTAAGTGGCTATATCATCAGTGAAGTACCTGTAATTTGCAATCATGTACATT
>MVPY01000007.1 GCA_002067065.1 Methanobacterium sp. PtaB.Bin024 | reverse complement strand
GTCCTTTTATATTTATAATGATAAATCTAATCCCAATATATGTGCCGTTATGAATCATTATTTTTTTGAAACATTTATAGTGAGACTGACGGTAAAATCGCAAATTTGGTAATTTTTACTCAATATTTTCATCAGGTGAATTTATTTTTTACGAAAGGAAGGTGCACAAAGAGTGCATTTTGAAAAAATCTTTCGTTCTTTAATAACTAAAATAATTAAATCTTTATTCGTATAAAAGTACTTTATTTCATTTTAATTTTACCAACATATCTTAACAAGTTATTTATTAGATAACAAAGATTTTGGTCAATCAAATAATGCGTCAGATATTTACAAATTCAAAATTGAGAAAACTTGATTTTATTAAAACAACAAGTATCAAGGAATAATCTCAACTTATATTCCTTCTTAATTTATTACTTTACAATAATAAATTTCAATGCAAAAAGATAATTATATTTATAAAGTTCAAAACCAAATCAATAAAATATTAACAACGAAGTGATAAATTTTACTTTAGCCAACTTATCCCTATCCTGAGAATAATTTTTTAATTGTAATATATAATATTTAATTAACTGAAAAATATTATCCTTACTTGTTTTTTTCTGTCAGTTTATTTTAAAAGATTCTTTTTAAAATAAAAAACCTCACTTCTAGTGAGGTTTAATCTTTGAATTAACGTGAGATCTTGTTGTACCTTAACTTTTATCCGTTATTACTCTTTCTATGGTAAATACCCTATCGAAGAAGAATCATTTTTTTAACCTGAACAAACCCTGTACTTTCAATTCTGTAAATATATGCACCGCTTGATAAATCACCGGCATCAAAACTTATTTTATAATTTCCTGCTTGGTAAATTCCTTCTGCAAGAGTTTTGATATGTTCTCCAAGCATGTTGTAAACATTAATTTTTATATGCGTTTCATGTGGTAGAGAGAATCTTATTGTTGTACCAGGGTTAAATGGATTAGGATAGTTTTGTGATAATTCATATTTAGTTGGTATTGTCTCTAATTCAACAATTTGTGAGTACTCAAAGCTTCCATTAAAATCAATTTGCTTTAATCTGTAAGCAAGAACTGATGACTTAATTAGGCTTAAATCATCAATGTAGAAATATTCATTTTGTTTGGTTGTTGTTCCATGTGCTTCAATAAAAGCAATATTTTCCCATTCGGAGTTTTCTTGCTTTCTTTGAATTTCAAAACCTCGGTTATTTGTTTCAGTAGCAGTGATCCATTCCAGGTTTACTTTACCATCATAATATGTCGCATTAAAGGAAATCAACTCGACTGGTATTGAACCACTTCCCCAAATTTCAGCTTCCCAAAGCCCTGCCCAGGGGCTTTGATTGTTATTAATAAAATGAACCCTTACAT
>MVPY01000006.1 GCA_002067065.1 Methanobacterium sp. PtaB.Bin024 | reverse complement strand
ATTATACTAATTGTAGTTTACCTATATCTTGGCTCAGCTACACCACCAGAAAACCTCACACAGTCATCCAATATTAACTATTCCAATGTGAGTGGAATTTTCGTGTAGAGGCAAGGGTAGAGTTCATAGGGTGAAGGTACCTCATAATTTCCTAGAGTGAAGTACCATAAATTCCTTAGAAGGAAAAATACCATTTCTTTCTAATTCATTCCGGCTCCAGATATCTTTCGGTGGTTTTCATGTAGAATATCCAGGATAGGAAGTAGGTGAAGAAGGTTACCACCATGACTGGAATCATCTGGTCGAATATGGCCATGAGGTTAGCTGCTAAATGCATGAAAACCGCCAGGAAATAGTAGCGGATGGGTTGATTTCTGATAATTCCAAAGGCAACTAGAGACGTACTTGCTGCGTGGAAGAAGAGTCCTGGTAATCGGATGAGGAATGACACCTCGTAGATGAACACGTAGATGAAGAATTCAGTTATACCAAATCCCAGCCCCACCAGTAAAGCCAGGATAAATAAGGAACGTTCGCTAAGGGAATAACGGTAGAACAATGGATAAGCCTTGGCGAACTCTTCTATAAAGGGTGCCAGTAGTACTATGGTGATTACCTCGGTATAGATAACCGGTAGAAAATCGTAGAAACTCTGGCCCAGTGCACTCAAAAACAGGGTGATGGGGATGCTGACCACAATTCCGGAGAGGAGGAAAAATATTTTTTCTCTCCAGCTAAGTCTGTGTGGTCGGATAATGATCTGGTTATTCGTTTCTTGATACATAAATATTCACATCGAATGAAATTTTTCTAAATAATGAATTTACTTTTTAGTTTTTTTAATGAATCAATTTTCTTTCTGGTTTTAATGAGTTTTTATCTTCAATTATAATAAATTTCGGGTTTTAATGAATCTTTTTCTTGGATTATAATAAATTATCTAAAAATTGTAACTATCTAAAAACATCAATTTTTTCTAAAAACATCAGTTTTATATAAACAGTTAACCTAACTATGATCAGGTGATGGAGTTCACCTTAACTGCTATTTTTATAAGCTAATGACTCCTGCGGAAAATATTTCGGAGGAATTATCATTGGCAATCGATTTATTAACCC
>MVPY01000005.1 GCA_002067065.1 Methanobacterium sp. PtaB.Bin024 | reverse complement strand
TTCAGGTGCCGGTGATTCAGGTGCCGGTGATTCAGGTGCCAACTCAGGCACAGCAACCAGTTCCGGTAGTTCAAGCAGCACAAGTAGCAGTGGAGTATCCTCTGGTTCACAAGCCTTAGGGACTACTGCGGCAGCATCTGCAGCAGGAGCTTCGTCAAGTTCAGGCTCGTCAGACGGAGGTGGAGATGGAGATCAAGATTCAAAAACAGTACAGGAACTTATAGTGGATGAACTTAACCAGAATTCACAGTTCTGGGGAATAATTGCCATTATCATGCTTATAATCGTGGTCATAGGTGCCCATTATCGGAATGATATACGTGTCATGATAGAGAATTCCAAAAAATAGCTGAAAAATTCACTCTATTCATTTTTTTTTATTTTTGAGTTTTTTTGTCATGTTTTAATTGCGGGTTTTCTAGAATTTGGGTTTGGAATTCTAGTGATGGAAATCTACCATCGAAAACCAATGATGAATCAAAAACTTTTAAGGAACTAATCATGGATGATATAAACCAGAATTCACCTGCATGGGGATAATTACGATTATATTGATCATGATCATCTAACAGGGGCTTGTTATGGGAAGAACATAAAGACCATAAATAAAAAATCCAAAAAATAACTTTTTATTCTCATAAAGAATAATAATCATTCAGTAATATTGAATTAGTTTAAGAATATAGGAAACAATAAACTAATAATTCAAACAGTTTAAATTCTCATTTTAGCGGCTGAAAACATTGAAAATTTTAGAATTATTTCGGGCATCGACTTACATGACAATCTATATATATCATTTTATACATATTTCATTTTCACCGAATCATAAATATATGCACTTCGTTGAATGGGGGTTTATTATATTTTTTATATAAAAAAACCTACTTTTTCAAAATATTTTTTATAAAAATTTTGACGAAATGCATACCTCTTGTTTTCACTCAAGGGGGCCATTGAAAAAATCATAGGAGGAATTAAAATAAAAAGGATCAACATAGGACTATTTGTCCTGTTAATGGTATTGACCTTGTCAACTGGCACTATGTTTGCCCAACCAGTGGCTGCTGCTTCGCACAATGTCGATTCATCTTGGACCAGTGACCAAATCCAAAATTTAATTGACAACACTGCGTCTATTGGAGATACCATTAACTTCGCGGCAGGTGTCTATAATGACATTGCATTGTCCATTACTAAGGCTCTGAATTTAGTGAGTAATGGGGCTGTTTTGAATTGTAATGCTAGTTCTGGTTCACCAGTTTTCAGCATTATTGGTTTTGATGCTTCTGGTACTAATATCACTGGTTTTACCATTAATGGTGATGGTAGTTGTAATGGTATTAGTGCATCCGATACTCAGGGTATTAACATCTCAGATAACGTGTTTAATAATACGTTTAATGCTGTGTACTTTGGTAATGTGAATGAAAGCACAATTCAGTCCAATGAAATCTACAATAACACTGATTATGGGATTAAGATCAGTGATTCTGGAAATATGATCAGTCGAAATAATGTGTTGATTGACGGTAACACTTTAATTAACAGTAATGGTGGTATTTCCATTGTTGGTTCTGGGTTTACTATCATCAATAATTATATGGACATGAATTATGGTGATGAGAATGGTATTGGTGGGAATGATGTGTACAGTACTTTGATCCAGAATAACACCTTGGTGAATGGTGATGATGGTATTAACATTTTCAAGCTGTATAAAAACCTGACCATTAATAATAACACTATAATTAACATGACTGGCGGTTATGGTGATGGTATTTCCTTGTCAAACCATAATACCAATAAGGAGACTGATACTTACACCACGGTTACTAATAACATTGTGGATGCTAATAATGTCGGTATATTCTTGGGTGGTAATTTCCAGGGTATTGTTTCTAGTAATTCATTGATTAACAGTCAGGTTGCTGCTATGAATATCACTGGTAAGAAATCTGCGACCAGTGGTAGTTTAAATGCGAGTATAACTGACAATAATATGACTGGTGCGTCTAATCTGGGTATTGCTATGGAGAACCCTAATGTGTTGTACTGGAACTTGGATGGTAATCGGGTTGAGAGTGCCAGTTACAGTGTACAGTATAATCAATACTATCGGGATAATGGAGACGTCATCTTTGGTGAAAATGTCTTCAGCAGTCCGCAAAATATTATAGTAAGTTCTACTATGGATAATGACTATATTCAGTCCCTTATTGATGGTGCTAACCTTGGGGATACTGTGACTTTCCTTGAAGGAACTTATAACGACATCGCGCTATCTATCACCACTGCTTTGAATTTGGTGGGTGATGGGGCTGTTTTGAATTGTAATGCTAGTTCTGGTTCACCAGTTTTCAGCATTATTGGTTTTGATGCTTCTGGTACTAATATCACTGGTTTTACCATTAATGGTGATGGTAGTTGTAATGGTATTAGTGCATCCGATACTCAGGGTATTAACATCTCAGATAACGTGTTTAATAATACGTTTAATGCCGTGTACTTTGGTAATGTGAATGAAAGCACAATTCAGTCCAATGAAATTTACAATAACACTGATTATGGGATTCTGATCAGTGATTCTGGAAATCTCACTAGTCTGAATAATGTGTTGATAGATAGTAACTTCATGAGTAACACCAACGGTGGAATCTATCTCAGTGGTTCTGGTTTTACCATTACTGATAACTATATGGACATGAATTATGGTGATGAGAATGGTATCGGTGGTAGCTTTATATACAGTACCCTGATTCAGGGTAACAGTTTAGTGAACGGTGATGATGGAATCAACATTTACAAGCTGTATATGAATCTGACTATCGACAATAACACGATAATTAACATGACGGGTGGTTATGGTGATGGTATTTCATTGGTGAACCATAATACCAATAAGGAAACTGATACCTTCACCACTATTATCAACAACATTGTGGATGCTAATAATGTCGGCATATTCCTGGGTGGTAATTTCCAGGGTATTGTTGCTAATAACTCGTTGACTAACAGTCAGGTTACTGCTATGAATATTACTGGTAAGAAGGCTGCTACTGTTGGTAGTTTGAATGCGAGTATAACTGGTAATAATATGACTAGTACTGGTTTGGGTATTGCTATGGAGAATCCAGATGTAAAGTACCTTAACTTGTCTAATAACATCATCGATAGTGATGGGTTCAGTATTCAGTACAACCAGTACTACCGGGCCAATGGTGATGTTATTATTGAAGACAATACTCTTAGCAACCCCCAGAACTTCATAGTATCTTCCACTATGTTCGCCAGTTGCCAGTCCGTTATTGATGGTGCTAACAGTGGAGACACTATAACTTTCCTTTCTCAAACCTACACTGACATGGCACTAACTATTAACAAGACACTGAACTTACTGAGTAATGGAGCTATACTTAACAACGACGGAACCTCATCCACCATCACAGTAAATGCACAGGGTTCTGGAACCAACATCACAGGCTTCACTCTAAGCGGTGGTACTACTGGAATCAGTTTAAACTCCGCCAACAATGTCACAATCAGTGACAACAACATCACAAACAACACTGTTGGGGTTGAAGTTGACAACGGCCAGAATAATAGCATAACAAACAACAACATCAGTGAAAACACCCAAAATGGTGTTGAAGTATCTGATGGATCTGACAACAACCAGATAACAGATAACGACATCAGCAACAACGGAGAAGATGGATTAAGCATCAAAGAATCCGACTACAACACCGTCTCAGATAACAACATCCAAGACAACCAGGGAGACGGGATAAGCGTTAATGATTCAGATAACAACACCATCCAAAACAACGACGTCAACAACAACGAAGAAGATGGAATAAACGTTGAACAATCTTCTGGTAATGAGGTTACAGGCAACGACATCTATGAGAACCAAGGTAAAGGAATACGAGCTACTGATGCAGATGACAACACCTATGAAAATAACAATATCCATGACAACGGAGAAACTGTAGATGTGGATAGTGTGGATCCAGCCAATGGTTCAACCAATGTGGCCCGTAACAAGGTCATAAATGTAACCTTTAGTGATGATATCAAAGAAGGTAATATGTCGATCCAGTTGGAAAGTAGCAGTGGAACAGTGATACCCATAAACACGGAGATCAACGGCAACACATTAACCATAACCCCTACAAACTTACTAGCAATAGGAACTAAATACATCCTAACCTTAGGTGCAGGCAGTATAACTGATCTCATGGGTAATCCAATGGCACTTTACATCAGTGATTTCACCACAAGCACTGATACTACAGGTCCTAAGGCTGTTGCGGGTAGTCCTGCTAGGAATTCTGTGAATGTGCCGGTGGATAAGGTGATTACTACTACTTTCAATGAGAATATTGTTGTTGCCAATGAGGCTGGTATTCGGTTGGTGAGTAGTAGTGGGGCTGTTGTTCCTGTGACTATCTCGGTAGTGGGTAAGGTTTTAACTGTTACTCCTACTTCGGCGCTTAATAGGGCTACTAGGTATACTTTGGTTTTGGCTGCTGGTAGTGTGACTGATTTGGCGGGTAATCCTGTGGCTGCTTATAGTCGTCCGTTTACTACGGATAGTACTGGTCCTAAGGCTGTTGCGGGTAGTCCTGCTAGGAATTCTGTGAATGTGCCGGTGGATAAGGTGATTACTACTACTTTCAATGAGAATATTGTTGTTGCCAATGAGGCTGGTATTCGGTTGGTGAGTAGTAGTGGGGCTGTTGTTCCTGTGACTATCTCGGTAGTGGGTAAGGTTTTAACTGTTACTCCTACAGGCACACTCAACACGAGTACTAAATATACCTTAGTTCTTGCAGCAGGTAGTGTCACTGACAATGCTGGCAATCCTATAGCAGCATACAGTCGTCCATTCACCACAGCAAAGACTGGATAACATAAAAATCCACCCCATTTCTTTTTTTTATTTTTTTTAAATCTCTCAAAAATAGTTAAAGTTAGATTAAAGGATCAATTTTTTTTAAAACACCCATATTCCTAGAAAACCAATAGCTTATTTCAAAAATGTATTTACTATTACTCTCCTGTTCTACCACATTATTTCCAAAAGTTCAGCAGATGTTTTTTAGACAATAATTTATGTGTATGGGGTTGATTTGATTGTCGATTTCATTTAACTTAACAAGGTAGATTGAAGGAGCATTATTTAAAATGATACTTTGTACTTAAAGGTGTTAATGACAGCACATATCTATGAACATATTCAAAGTACCATACACACATCTCCTAAAGTCTACTCATCCTACTATTTTTCTTCAATTATTCCTTCATTCACATGGATTTCCCTTCAAAATATTACAAAAATAAAAAAAGAGGAAATAGATAGTAAAATTCTATCGGGGGGATTTAATATCATTAAATGGTCTAAAAATTTTGATGGTACAAAAAAAATGGTTATCAATTGAACATAATTTCTTAAGGCCATAAATAAATAGTTAAATCGTGCCAAGTCCGAAAACGAGTCATGAATACAAAGAGTACTTATTTTAAACTTATTAAGGTTAGAACTAATTGAAATTATATATATCCTGATCTGTAGATCCTAATCTTAGACCTCTATCTAATTGTATTTAAAAGCGTTTTAAAAATTAAAAAATTGGAGAAATAAGAAAAAAAGAGGTTTATTTCCCTTCAATCAATCCGCCTAACTTATTCTGCCAGGATTTGGAGCGAACATTTTCCAGGTTCATCTTTTCCCGTTTTATGGTGATACAGTTTTGTGGGCATACGTTACTGCAGGCACCGCAGAGAATGCAGAATTTCTCTTCTATGGCTGATTTACCATCCACAAGGCTTGCTGCATTGCAGGGGCAGACATCCATACAGGCATGGCATGATTCACCCTTACATTCAGTAGTGTCCATTATGACTTCGCCTTCGAA
>MVPY01000004.1 GCA_002067065.1 Methanobacterium sp. PtaB.Bin024 | reverse complement strand
AATCAACTAATCCATCATCTGTGAAGTTATTTTTGTTATAAAAAATAATTTATAGGGTGGATATGTTTTTTCCATAAAAAAACATCCACAGAAAAAGATAAATATAATGTACATATAATACAACATTTTAGTTTAACCTAAACATTTAATGCCACATAGATTTTTCATGATACAAAAAAACATTGGGACATTTAATGACTTTGAAATCAACTGTAAAACTGAGGACAATTAATGGACAATAAAGAAACCATAATATTAGTGGTAGTAGTTGCAATAGCTTTGGTAACAGGAATAATATTGTGCAATTTTTAGATCCTTGTTACACTTTTTAGATCCCTATTAATAATCTAGATTCTTGTAGATGCCATAATAATTTAGCTGGAAAAATAATTAAGATTTTTTAATTTTAATGGATAGAATCAAAAAACTTAATTTATGCACTAAATAGTGTAACACATATACCCCATTTGATCAAAAAACACTAGTATCTACAATTTTTTTGCGAACCATAAATTGATATATGAAATTACAAGAGTGACGTAATATTTATCCCCTAAAAAATTCATAATTATAACTATGAAATCCACTATTTACCTTAAATGTCCTCAGTGTAGGAAGAAGGGTCTGCTTATCGAAAGACAGGGTAAATATTTCTGTGCAAATTGCATGTATGATTACACACCCTTGAAGGATGATCCTGGTAGATTGGATGAGATTTTAATAGAAAACCTCCAGGAGGAAGGTTTTGGCCCATTATTTGCCACGGCTCTCTATGAAAGGGTGACTCTAACCCCTCCTAAGGAAGCCAACGAATATATCATGAAATTAGCAGAGGAGAACAATATCCAAATAATGCCCGGTAAAATGGATGTTGTTAAGAGTTTTACCCCTCTTTTCATCATCATTGCAATTGTTGTGGTGATAATTATTATTGCTTTTATTTTTATCTCAACTAACGGTTAAAAACCAAAAAATAGTTGAATTGGTTTAGCCCATACATGAATCTGTTTACTTTATCCATTTCATATAAAAAGTGATAATGAAAACTAGGGGATGGTGACTTGAATATGAAAATAAAATACACTACATTAATAGTTAAGGATATGGAAGAGTCCATTAAGTTTTACACAGAAGTCATGGGATTTAAAATAGATAGCCAGTACGATCTCGGACCTGCAGGAAAAATTACGTTACTGAAGGGTGAAGGAGAAACTATGGTGGAAATTATTCAAAATCCACAGGATGAACCTGGATTGTTTTCAATAGGGATGGAAGTTGAAGATTTAAACACCACAATTAAAGAGCTTAAAGCTAAAGGTGCTAAAGTCACTATGGATCCCACTCCCATAACCGTGGGATTACTCGCATTCATAGAAGACCCTAACGGGGCTAGAATAGCGCTGATTGAACACACTTAATCCTATCTTTGGTAACCTCCTGTTAAGATTTATTGGTGTAATCTGGAAAAATTATGAGTAAATTACCTTACTTCGTTATATCAGGGTTTAGCGAAGTAAATTTATTAAACTTTTTATAGTTTTTTAATAATATTATCTTTTGTGT
>MVPY01000003.1 GCA_002067065.1 Methanobacterium sp. PtaB.Bin024 | reverse complement strand
TGTCTGTTTTATCAACCATGATTGGAACCTCCCTTATTTTATTAATACCCTTACATGTGTTTAAATATAACTAATGATGTAAAAACAGTTGAATTTTTAAATTTCCAAAGAAAAGTTCTATATGGGTAAAGTAGATGTTAACATTTTTTTTAAATAAAAAATAAAAAAAATAAGAGGTTGTTTTAGGTGTAAGTTGTGGTGAATGGACGACTGTAAGCCGCTATAGGGTTCCAACCTTCATCACACAAACTACCCGCAGGAAGATCTAATGTGTATGTGGTTCCTTTGGCAAGGTCTGAATTAGGATCAACAATCAAGACATTATCCAGTATCGATACATGTGCATCGTCATATACCCATGAGGATCCTTCCTTGTGTTTAAGTTTGATAGATGCGTAATTATTGCCGAAAATGATTTTTTCGTTGAATGTAGTGGTAATGGTCTTGCCTACTGCTACGTTCACTGCATTTCTGGCAGGACTACCAGCAATAGCTTTAGGCGCAGTACTATCCGTGGTGAATGGACGACTGTAAGCCGCTATACCGTTCCCAGCCAGATCTTTTAAACTACCCGTAGGAAGAACTAAAGTGTATTTGGTACTTCCAGCAAGGTGTGTATATGGTTGAACCGTCAAAACAGCACCATCAATTGAAACCTCTAAATCACCATTATCTATCGATCTAGTTACCGAAACACCATCAACAATTTCCACATACGTTAGCTTAATATCATAGAAGTTACTGCCTTGATAGATGTTTTCATTGAAAGTAGTTTTAATCTGAGTAGTAACAGGTACGTTCACCGCATTCCTAGCAGGACTACCCGCAACAGCAGTAGGCGCAGTACTATCAGTTGTGAAACTACGACTGTAAAAGACTATAGCGTTCCCAGACAGATCAGTTAAACTACCCGCAGGAAGAATTAATGAGTATTTGGTTGCTTTGGCAAGGTTTGAATTAGGAGTAACAGTCAAAACTTTACCATCAATGGATACTGATACATCTCTAGTTGCAAATATAGGAGAACCACTACGGGTGGTTCCTATCTGATATCTTAGTGCAATGGATGAGTAGTTACTAGTACTGCCTGGAAGGATGTCTTCATTGAAAGTAGTTTTAATCTGAGTAGTAACAGGTACGTTCACCGCATTCCTAGCAGGACTACCCGCAACAGCAGTAGGTGGAGTACCATCCGTAGTGAAACAACGGCTATAAGCAGCTATAGGGTTCCCAGCCTCATCAGTTAAACTACCCGCAGGAAGAACGACACGATACTTTGTGCCTGCTTGCATATACGTGCCAGTATATTGCTTGATCGTTAAAGTTTTACCGTTAATGGAAGTTTCAATTACAGCGCTTGCACCTCCAGATGCAGGCTGTAAAGCAATTTGATTGTAATTAGATCCTGGATGAATATCTTCACTAAAAGTTGTATTAACATCAGCATACACTTTCACATTAACAGCATCTCGCGCAGGACTACCTGCAACAGCAGTCGGCGCAGTTGTATCGGCTGCAGAAACTGCACTAATGCCCAAAAACAGGACAAAAACAATAACTAATAATACCATCAACTTCTTCAATACCATTCCCCCTCTATTTACTCTGGATTTAAATTAATTAATGTAAATTAGGAATAACCCCCCATATATAATTTATTGATAACATACTAACATAAAATTATATCTCACCATTCACTGAAACATCTAAAAAAAAAAGATATAATAAAACAGAGATGAATATCCTTATAATTGTTCTAATTATTTATCAAAGTAAAAAAAATGCTCTACTACTATTCATGTTTCTGCTATCACCTAAAACATGATCTAATATAGATAAGTTAATTCAGGTTGATGTTATGTATTGTGAAAAATGTGGGACAAAATATGTAAAAGGGGCGGATTTTTGTGAAAGGTGTGGTAATGACTTATCCAGACCAGGTTTGATAGATAGGATTTTTCATGATACTGATTCAGGTATTATATGTCCAAACTGTAGGAATAGTGAGTATAATAAGAATTTCTGTGTTAAATGTGGCTATA
>MVPY01000002.1 GCA_002067065.1 Methanobacterium sp. PtaB.Bin024 | reverse complement strand
GAGCGATTTATGGCAAATATAGTAATCTTTCATTCAGTTTTAGGGCTTCGAAGGGGAATAATTGAAGCTGCAGAAATGTTAAAAGGTAAAGGACATAATGTTCTCATTCCAGATCTTTATAATGGTGAAACATTTGATGATATGGAACAAGCAATCGAAAAATTTCAGGAAATTGGAATCACAGAAATGGTGTCTCGTACCATTTCTTCAGTTAAAGATTTTCCCAGTGAAACAGTTTATGCAGGATTTTCGAATGGAGGAACGTCAGCTGAGTTACTTGCTGGAACAAAGCCTGGTGCCAAGGGATGTCTTTTATTTCACGCTGCTTTACCTCTTAATATGATTGGTATTGAAATGTGGCCATCAAGTGTCCCTGTTCAGGTTCATTATGCAGCTAAAGATCCGTGGAAAAATCAACAATTTATCGATGAATTTTCAAAGAGCATTCATCAATCTGGCGCCAGTTATGAATATTTTGAGTATCCCTGCACAGGACACCTGTTCACTGATCCAGATTCACAAGATTACAACAGAAAATCATCTGAATTGTTGTGGCAACGGGCAATACAGTTTTTACAGGATATTAAATGAATTTCTCAATTATAACAGCATATTCCTGGCTTAATTTGAAACAATTATTTAATAATTTAATTTACAAAGAGAAATATTATGGAAAAAGGAGTTACAAAAGAAGAAGCAAAGAAAAATGCTCCTGCAAAAAATGTAGATGAATAAATAGCTTCAGCTCCAAAAAAAAACATCAAGAAGCCCTTAAGAATATTCGTAGGAAAGATTGTTTCCATATATTACTTTGTTAAATAATACTAGATAACGACTTAAACTGTCAATTTAAATATCGAAAATTATTGTAAGGACTTCCTTTGAATAAAAAACAGTTATGAACTAAAATAGTATCTTCTTATGTTATTGAAGAAAATATTACTAAAAATTTATATTTCTGAATTATCTGTTCAATCTTAACCTATTCCAAATCAAATTAGAGATTAATAAACTGATTTTGTAGGAAAAACACAGCCTTCAACAATTATCATCAAAATAATAACAAATCATTACTTCGCTTCCCATGCTGCACCATGATGAAACCAAGAAAGATTGGAATTGATATTTTTATATCATTTATTCAAATTTCATCAATCACTGGAATATTAAGTATAAGATTTTATATGACATCATAGCCTAAATGAAATTAGATTTTATTATTGGATACACATAGATTTTTAGATGAATTAGTTAAAGATTGAAATACTCTTAATCGCCCATCTTGATTGGGAACTAACTCATGTCATCTTTATAATGTTTTATAATCTTTCTTGAGGAGGAGTAAATTTGGCTGAAGATTCAAATAAAGTTTTTATCACCTGTGCACTGCCCTA
>MVPY01000001.1 GCA_002067065.1 Methanobacterium sp. PtaB.Bin024 | reverse complement strand
GACACGTAGGCCACCAAGGAGAACCGTCATTTCTGGGGGTGTCAATGTTAAAAGTTGTGCCTTGTCCACCAGCATCTCTTCTGCTCTAAAGATGGTTTGAGTCTTCTGGTAGTTTCGGAATCCATCTGCAACTGGTTCAAGGGGGGCAAAAGCTTCCACATCGGTATCGTCCTGTGAGGCATCCATGCGTCCTGGTGTGAAGAGTACAGTTACATCATAGCCTGCATTTTTGGCGGCCTGTTCAACACCTGCACAACCTGCCAGAACTATGAGATCGGCCAGTGCAACCTTCTTGTTGCCTGATTGAGCCTGGTTAAATTCACCTTGGATGTCTTCAAGTACTTTGAGCACTTTGGCTAGCTGATCTGGTTGGTTGACTTCCCAATCCTTCTGGGGTGCCAGGCGGATACGGGCACCATTGACTCCTCCACGTTTGTCTGAACCACGGAAAGTGGATGCTGATGCCCAGGCGGTGGAAACCATTTCTGAAACTGACAGGTCAGAGGCCAGTATCTTGGCTTTTAGGTTAGTGATGTCTTCTTCATCAACTAGTTCATGGTCAACTACAGGTATGGGGTCCTGCCAGATGAGATCCTCGTCTGGTACTTCTGGACCAAGGTAGCGTGTTTTTGGGCCCATGTCACGGTGGGTTAGCTTGAACCATGCCCGGGCAAATGCATCGGCAAGTTCGTCCGGGTTTTCATAGAAGTGTCGTGAGATCTTTTCATAGTCAGGGTCGAATCGTAAAGAGAGATCTGTGGTAAGCATTCCAGGGGTGCGACGTTTTGATAGGTCGTGGGGATCTGGCACGGTATCAGCGCCAGCATCACCCTTCGGTCTCCACTGGTAGGCACCAGCCGGGCTCTGGGTTAGTTCCCATTCAAATTCGAATAATATCCTGAAGAAGTTGTTGTCCCATTTGGTGGGTGTGTTGGTCCAGATAACTTCCGGACCACCCGTAATCGTATCATCACCTTTACCAGTCCCAAAACTGCTCTTCCAACCTAATCCCTGTTCCTCGATTGGGGCGGCT